>JAKQEQ010000084.1 GCA_029556545.1 Candidatus Hydrogenedentota bacterium | reverse complement strand
CTGGATGGCCGGGCGCGCGCCCGCGCCGTCGGAGAAGAATTCGCTGCCGCGCAGGCCGCGCAGTTTCGGCTGATTCCACATGTCCTGGTGGCAGCCGGCAAGCGCGACGAGCAGGAGGGCCGCCGCGAGCCGCCGCAGCCGAATCTTCAAGTATGTTCTCATTGTCCTGCTCATCGGCGCTTATTCCTTGACCTCGGAGACCTCGACGGCCCCGAGTCCTTCGAGGAACGCGCGGACGCGCTCGGGGTCGTAGTGCGGGTCGGCGGCCTCGATGCACAGAAAGAATCGGTCGTTCGAGGCGCGCTCGAAGCGTTTCGCGTTGAATACCGGGTGGTGCGGCCGCGGCAGGCCGTTCAGCGCGAGCATCCCGCCGAAGCATGCGAACGCCGCCACGAGCACCATCAGTTCGAAAGTCACCGGGATGAAGGCGGGCCAACTGAAGAACGGCTTGCCGCCCACGTCGTAGGGGTAGTGGATTACGGACGCGATGTGCTGCATGGCGAACCCGCCGATCGCGCCGAGCACGCCGCCGATGAAGACCAGCGGCGCGACGCCGTTCTTGCGGAACCCGACGGCTTGGGCCAGTCCCTCGACCGGGTAGGGCGTGTAGGCGTCCATGTGCCGGAATCCGGCGCGGTAGGCTTGTTTGGCCGCATCGAGCAAGGGCTCGGGATCGCGGAACTCGGCGATGAGGCCGTAGGTCCCGCTCGACGTGGCTTCATGTGTCGCACTCATAAGCGATTCACCCTTCAGGAATGAGACTCATGCCGGATGTGGCGATTCAGATGCCGCATTTCGAAAATGTTGATCATCGGCAGATACCGCACGAACAGGCACACCATGAAGAAGAACAGGCCGATCGAGCCCACGTACGCGGCCCAGTCGTACAGCGTCGGCGTGTAATGGCCCCATGACGACGGCAGATAGTCGCGCGTGAGGCTGGTGACCACGATAACGAAGCGTTCGAGCCACATGCCGATATTCACGATGATCGAGAGGATGAAGAGCGGCACGGCGCTCGTGCGCACGCGCTTGGACCAGAGGAATTGCAGGGCCACGCCGTTGCACAGCAGCAGCGCGATGTACGACCAGCCGTAGGGGCCGGTGATGCGGTTCCACATCATGAACGTCTCGTGTTCGCTTCCGCTGTAGACGAGGCCGTAGAAGACCTCGCTTGCGTACCCGTAGAGCACGATGAGCCCGGTCGCCAACATGACCTTCGCCATCAGGTCGAGGTGGTGGAGGGTGATGAAGTCTTCGAGCTTGTACAGCTTGCGAATCGGGATCAGCAGCGTGAGCACCATCGCGAACCCCGAGTAAATAGCGCCCGCCACGAAATAGGGCGGAAAGATGGTCGCGTGCCAGCCGGGGATTACGCTGATGGCGAAGTCGAGCGAAACCACGCTATGTACCGATACGACCAGCGGCGTGGACAGCCCCGCGAAGAGGAGGTACGCCGTTTCGTAGCGGTGCCAGTGCCGGGCCGAGCCGCGCCAGCCAAGGGCGAATATGCCGTAGAGGGTCTTCTTGATTCCGCGCGGGGCGCGGTCGCGCAGCGTCGCGAGGTCGGGCAGCAGGCCGGTGTACCAGAACAACATGGACACCGTGGCGTAGGTCGAGATCGCGAAGACGTCCCAGAGCAGCGGACTGCGAAATTGCGGCCACAGCGCCATCGTGTTGGGGTAGGGGAGGATGAAATAGATGGCCCAGGGTCGCCCGACGTGCAGCAGGGGGAAGAGGCCCGCGCACATGACGGCGAAGAGCGTCATGGCCTCGGCGAAGCGGTTGATCGCCGTCCGCCACCCCTGATGGAACAGGTGGAGGATTGCCGAAATGAGCGTGCCCGCGTGGCCGATGCCGATCCACCAGACGAGGTTCACGATGGCGAAGCCCCAGCCCACGGGGACGTTGATGCCCCAGATGCCCAGTCCCATCCAGAAGAGCCACAACGTGGACAGCCCGAGTATCGTAAGCAAACCGCCGGACAAGAAGAACACCGCCCACCACGCCTTCGGCTGCGGCTTTTCGAGCACAATGTCGCTCACCGTCGCGGTGATGCTGGCGTCGTCGTGCCCCGGCTCGATGAGCGGCGCAACGGGCTGTAACCCGGGATGTGAGAGTCGGTTCTCCATGGTGTCCTATGCGTGCTCCTCGGGTTGGGCCGGGCGCGACTCCGCGAGCGCGGGCGACGGATTCCGCAATTTCGCGAGGTGCGTGGTGCGCGGGCGCGTGCCGATCTCTTCGATCAAGCCGTAATTGCGCGGGTTGGCCTTGAGCTTGGCCACGCGGCTGGCCGCGTCGCGCGTGTCGCCGAAGACGATGGCGCCCGCCGGGCACGCCGACTGGCACGCCGTCACGATTTCTCCGTCACGGACGCTCCGGTTCTCGCGTTTCGCCTCGATGCGCGCGGCGTTGATGCGCTGCACACAGTAGGTGCATTTCTCCATGACACCGCGGCCGCGCACGGTCACGTTCGGGTTGTGCATCAGCTTGAGTTGCGGCGTGTCGTGGTCGGCGAACTTGTAGAAGTTGAAGCGCCGCACCTTGTACGGGCAGTTGTTCGAGCAATAGCGCGTGCCGACGCAGCGGTTGTAGACCATGTCGTTCAGCCCCTCCTTGCTGTGCATCGTCGCGCCGACGGGGCACACCGGCTCGCACGGCGCGTTTTCGCACTGCATGCACGGGATGGGCTGAAACACGACCTCGGGATCGTCGAAACCCGCGGCGCCGCCCGCCTTGTAGTAGCGGTCCACGCGAATCCACTGCATCTCGCGCTGGCGGATGACCTGATCCTTGCCGACAACCGGGATGTTGTTCTCGGACTGACACGCCACGATGCAGGCGTTGCAGCCGATGCAGCGGTTCAGGTCGATGGTCATGCCCCAGGCGTAGCCGTCGTACGCCTTCTCTTCGGGCTTGTACAGGGTCTTATGCGCGGCGGGCGCGTGCGCGCCCATGTGTTGCGCGAAGTCGGGGTGTTCCCGGAAATGGGCCAGCGGCGCTTCGCGCACCAGATGGCGGCGGCCCGCGTGTTCGCTCTGCTCGATAAGGTGATGGCTTTCGGTGCGCGCCAGCGGATACCGCCCGCCGGCCTTCTTGAGCGTCGCGCCGGTGGCGTACCACGGCGCTTGCGCCGTGCGCACGGCGTAAGCGTTGAAGCCCAGCCCCGCGCCGACGCGCCCGGCCCGTTCGCGGCCATAGCCGAGGTGCAGCGTCACCGTGTCGTCGGGGTGCCCGAGTTGCACGAGCGCCGCGCCGCGCACGCCGCGGCCCGCAATCGTCACCTCGACAAGGTCTTCGTCCCGCACGCCCAATTTCGCGGCCGTCGCGCGGCTCAACAGCACCGCGTTGTCCCACGTCAGCTTCGTGAGCGGGCGCGGCAATTCCTGGAGCCAGCCGTTGTTCGCGAACCGGCCATCGTACACGCCGGGGTCCGTGCGAAAGACCACGTCCACGCCCGAGCGCGGGGGAGGGGTGTGCGGACCCGGCGGTTGGGGCGGCTGCGGCAACCGCGCGGCGGCTGCGGCGGTACCTTGGATAATCCCGCGGCTCAGCGCTGTCTTCCAAGCATTGTCGTCGAGCGTTGACTGCCACGTCTCGCGCACGATGTCGAGTCCATAGGCGTTTTCCTCGCCGAGCAGGAGGGCAAGTATCTCGTGGGCCGACTTGGCGTCGGGATAGAGCGGCAGGATAAGGGGCTGCACAATGGACGCGACACCGTCGTGGCCGCGCACGTCGCCCCATGCTTCGAGGAAATGGGCTTCCGGCACGGCCCACGCGCAGTGCGCCGAGGTCTCGTTGAAGTGCGAGGTCAGGTGGACCGTCGTTTTCCCGCGCAACGCTTCGAGCGCGCCGAGCACGTCGATATCCGCAGGCGCGTTGTAAACGGGATTGCCGCCGAGGATAACCAATAACTCGATCCGGCCCGCGGCAGCGTCCTCGACCAGGCCGCGCAACGACGCGGTCTGATCGGTCGGCTCGACCTCGATGGGATTCTTGTACAAGACCGTCTCGCCGACGTTGCCGAGCGCGTCGTTGAGGACGTGCGCGAGCGCGTGAACCGCCGGCGGCTGGCCGTCGCCGGGGATGACGATGCTCCGACCCCGGCCCGCCGCGCGCAGGTCTTGCGCCACGGCGTTCACCCAGGCTTCGGGTAACGCGCGAACGGCTTCGGCGTCCACTTCGACGCCGGAAACGCCCAAGAGACGCGCAAGGGCGCGGGCGAGCGTCTCGATCTGCGAAAACGGCTGCGAGAGGCGGTGGTCGGCGTTCGCGCCGGTCAACGTCGGTGCGCATTCGGCGACGTAGAGGCGGTTCATGGCGCCGTTGTCGGCGTCGCGCGCGTCGGCGAAGTCCGCCGCGTACCGCACGCGGCCCGGCCCGACGCACAGGAAGTCCGCGTCAAGGGAGAGCACTAGCGCCGCCTTCTTGAAGTCGTAGAGGGTCTGGACATATACGCCGAAGGCGTCGAGCGCCCCTTGGCGCGCGTTGTCGCGGTTTGCCGGCTCGTACTGATGCCACCGGAGTTGGGGGAAGCGCTCGCGTAATTGGGCCATCTGCCGCCCGAACGTGGGCGAGGTGACCGTTTCGGTGAGGAGGTGGAGGCCCGCGCCCTGGTTCGTGGCGATGCGTTCGAGGACGGGCCGCAGGGCCGACACAAGCGCCTGGTAATCGCGTTCGTGGCCGTCCTGGCGGACGGTGTCCAGGCGGTCCGGGTCGTAGAGGTCGAGCAGCGTCGCCTGCGCAAAGGCGTCGGTACGCCCGAGGGACGAGGGGTGTTCCTTGAGTCCCTCAAGCTTGGTCGGGCGGTTCGTGTGGCTTGTCGCGACGAGACCGAGGCCGTACCCGCCCAGCGTTGTCGCGGTGGCGAAATACTGGGCCTTGCCGGGGACGGTCTGCTCCGGCTGCTTGACGTAGGGGACGATCTGCTCGTCGGGCTGGCGCGCGCAACTGGCGAGTCCCGACAGCATGATGGATGCGCCCATGACCTTGAGGAAATTGCGCCGGCTCACGGGATCGAGGGGATCGGTCGCGCCGCTCGGGAACTCGCGGTGGACCAGCGCGTCGAATTCATCGAGCGTGGCGAGTTCTTCAAGGCTGCGCCAATACAATGGCCCCGTCTCGTGCGCAAGGCGCGCCCGCAGCGCCTCGTAATCGACCGGTGCGTGTTCTACGCTTGCTTCCATGTTCTCCAGACCATATATCCGGTGGCGTGCTTCCGCGCCGCCCTACCGATGACAGACCGAGCAGTCGGTCAGTTGTTCCTTCTTGATGCCGTATTCCTCGACAAGTCGCGCCCCCTGCGCAAACTGGTCCGTCGGCGGCGTCCACTTCACGTCGAAGACGAGTTCCTTCGGGCGGACGAACTTCTCCGGGGCGCGATGGCATTGCAGGCACCACGACATGTGGAACGTTTCCGCTTTCCACGTGAGCGGCATCTGATCGACGGGGCCGTGGCACGTCGTGCAGCCGACGCCCTTCGCGATATGAATGCTGTGATCGAAATAGGTGAAGTCGGGCAGGTCGCTTACGCGGGTCCAGCGGACCGGCGCGCCGGAGTTCCAACTGTCGTGCAGGGGCTGAATGAGGTTCGCTTCGGTCAACACCTGCGAGTGGCAGGTCATACAGGTCTCGGTGGGAGGGATTCCCGCGAAGGCGCCGGTTTCAACGGAAGTGTGGCAATAGCGGCAGTCGATGCCGTTGCCGGCGACATGGCGTTGATGACTGAACGGTATCGGCTGGTCTTTGGCGATGCCGACCTGGGTCACGTAGGACGAACGATAGAGCGCTACCGCCAGTCCGCCGCCCGCAATCAGCGCCACCGCCGCCACCACGAGGCTTGCCCGCGCGAGTGTGTTGGCGCTCTCGTTAAACACTTGTGCCACGTGCACTTAGCCCTTTCATCGAGACGGCCTCGAGAGGACCGCTGAAGACCACCGCATCGCATCCCACCCGTGCGCCAACGCCCCCGGCCAAGGTTCAAGATGCCCACCGGGAACGCAACGTTGCTGCCGCCTCACGCCGGGTCCGCAAACGGGTCTGTTTACCTAACCCACAGGCGGCAGCTCATTCCTTGCAAGCTTGCTAACAATTCTCAATAACGATTTATGCCATGGCCGTGATCAGATCGGTCTTGGCCGTGTTTCTTGCGGAATTCGGGCGAAATCGGCTGGAACTGCCGATGGCGGCCGGCTAAACGCGAAAATTCGACAAAGATATCCGAAATAAGGAATGAACTGGCAGGTTCGGGCGTTAACCCAACGCGTCAACAAGCGAGACATTTCCCTTTCCGGCCCGGGTCGGGTCGTGGAGGGTGTGGTTTATCGCTGACAGACGCCGGTATGATGTCGCGGCCTGACCGGTGAGACGCGGAGATAGCGTAACGGCCGACTGCGCACCACCCGATCGTCGCCGAGGTAAGTAGCGCGGGCTGAAGCCCGTCTCCAACGGCCTGAAGGGCGCGCTACCTACTGTTCATGGGGACTGCTCGCGGGGGGCACAAGCTTCAGGCCGGATGTTGACTTGGAGTGTGTGTAGTTGCCATGATTCGCCCCGAGTTTTTCGCAATTAGAGCAGCCGATCGGCCCTGTGGCGGAAGAGGGTCCGAGACGGCGCACGCATCTTCGATTTGCACGGGTCTTGTCCCTGTTTTCCCGCATGCGGGAAGCGACGCGAGCGGAGAGTCGTATCCGGCGGCCTGCGGCGGGCAACACCCGTCGTTCCCATCTGAAGTTGAGGCAGGTGTTGTAGTGTGAACGAACGTACCCCATTGGAAATCGTCGCCGAGCACGAACAGGCGCTCATGCAGCAAGTCGCGGCCGCTGAAGCGGAGGCGCGACGTCTGCTCGACGATGCCCGCGCGGAAGTCGCTGCCCTGGAGCAGAGCGCGGAGGCGGAATTGAACGCCGAAGTCGCGTGCCTGCGGGCCGAGGCGGCCGCGACGCGCGAGCGCCTGGCCCGTGAGACGCTCGATGCGGCGGAACGGGAAGTGGACCGGATTCGCCGGGAGACCGCCGGGAAGGTGGACCGGGTGAAGGAGGAGGTCCTGCGGCTCATCCTGCCCGCCGGCCAGGAGGGCGGTGGAACATGATTGCCGCCATGGAACGTGTCGAGGTGGTTTTTCTCCGGTCGGAGCTCGATGCCATGATTGCGTTCCTCCAGGAGCAGGGCGTCATGCACATGGAAGACGTGCCCTTGGCGCTGGAGAACTACCCGGGCTACCTGCACCGGGTGCACCTGCCGCGCGAGCGGAAGGAGGAATTCGACACGCTCGAGGAACTGCGGCGTCTGGCACGCGAGGCTATGCCGTTGTTGGCCGTGACGCCGTTGCTTGACGCCGTTGACGCCGCGGCGCGGGACTTCGCGGGAGATAATCCCGATATTGAAGCGTGGGGGAACACGGTGCGCATGTGCCACCGCACGTTGCGGTCTCTGGCGCGGCGGCGGTTGAACATTCAGGATAATAAGGACGTCCTGCGCAACTATCGCCGCGTACTCGAGAACGTGGCGCCGTTGATGGCCGAGCGCCGCGCGCTGCTTGGGGTGACGGCAAAGGCCATGATTATCCCCGCTGCGGCGGCGGAAGACCTCGACGACCTCGAAAAGCAGATCATCCGGGACGTGGGTCCCGAGTGCGACCTCGCGCGGCGGATGATGGACCGCACGAACATCGTCGCCGTGGTCACGCATCCGGCGGGTCGCGGGGACGCTGTGGGCGAGATTCTGCGCGAACGGGGCATCATACCGCTCGATGTGCCCGACAAGACGCTGACGGGGATTACCATCGAGGAGGCGCTTCGGCGCATCGACGCGAAGCTTCGCGGCTTCGACGCGGAACTTGAGCGACTGGGGGTCGAGCGCGCGGAGTTCTCGTTGGCGCAAGGCCCGGCTCTCCATGCGCTTGACCGGGCTATTACGGACCGATTGGCGCAGTTGTCCGTCGTACGTTCCCTGGCTGAGAGCCGACTCGTCACGGTGGTGCACGGCTGGATTCCGACGGACACCTATGAGGCGTTTCGCCGGGCGGTCCAGCAGCGCTTCGGCGCGCAGGCGGTGGTGGGCAGACTGCCGCAGACGGAGTTGGACCGACGGCGCATCCCGACGCTGCTGCGCAATTACGGCATATTTAAGCCGTTCCAGCTTATTCTGCGCATGTTCGACCCGCCGAAATACGGGACGCTCGACCCGACGTGGATAGTCGCCATATCGTTCGTGTTGTTTTACGGGTTCATCCTCGGCGACGCGGGTTACGGATTGTTCATCGTCGGCGTAGCGGCGTGGGCGAAGCGGCGGTGGGGTCGCAACGAACTGATGCGTGACGCCTTCAGCATCGCCCAGTGGATGGGCGCGTCCTCGATCGTTTGGGGCATTGTATATGGCGAGTTTTTCGGTAATTTGCCGGAGTTGTATCTCGGGCTTCATCCTCTATTTCACCGGATGCATCAGCCGCTGGTGCTGCTCGGCGTTGCCGTGGGCTACGGCATTGTGCACGTTCCGATCAGCCTTGTTTTGGGCGCTGTTGAGGGGTATCGGCACGGGCACAGGGAGCACGCGGAGGAGAAGCTCGGCATGTTGCTGGGTCTGGCCGCGCTCCTTGTCGCGGTGGCGGGCATTCTCGGTTACTTCCCGGGCGGCATGGGACCGACACTTCTCACGGCGGGGCTGTTGTTTGCGGCCGCGATCGTGTTGCTGGTCCACGCCATGGGCGCCATGGCTGCGATGGGCGTTATGGAGATTATCGGCCTGACCTCGAACATTCTGTCCTATGGCCGTCTGATGGCGCTGGGCCTGGCGTCCGTAGTCCTTGCGGACCTGGCAAACGCCGTGCTGGGGATGCCGGGGTGGTCGGGGATCGTCATCGGCATTCCTCTCGCGGGGATTATTCATCTGCTCAATATCGGGATCGGCGTATTCAGCCCGACGATCCACTCGTTGCGTCTGAATTACGTCGAGTTCCTGCCCAAGTTTTATGAACCGGAAGGACGGAGTTACGAACCGTTTAGAAAGGAACTGTCATGGTAAAAGGATCGTTTGTAAGTAACGTCGGTCTACTCTCGGCCGTGCTCGTGGCGACGATGCTGCTTGCCGCGCCCGCGGTCTTCGCAGCGGAGGAAGCGCCGGACGCCGCGCAGGCGGTCGGGAACATCTCGGTGGGCGCGGGCATCCGCGCGCTCGGGATCGCGCTCGCCGCCGCGCTGTGCGTTGCGGGCGGGGCCTTTGCCACCGGTCGTGCCCAGTCGGCCATCGGCGCGGGCGGCACGGGCGCCATGGCCGAGAAGCCGGAACTGTTCGGCCGGGTGTTCATTTTGGTCGCGCTGCCCGAGACGATGGTCGTGCTCGGGTTCGTATTGGGGATTGTGATTGCCCTGAATCTGTAGTACGGAGCGATCAGTTATGCCCGTGGAAGCGGCTCCCCTGTTGGAATTGATGTCGTCGCAGGTTGCGCGGCAGCGCGAGGAGATTCTCGCGCAGGCGCGGTGTGAGGCGGTGGCTCTTCGCGAAGCGGCCCGAAAGCACGCCGCAGCGGATCTCGCGGCGGCGCTGGCCGCTGTGCGTGCGGAGATCGGGAACCTCGATGCGCGCGCGCGTGAGCATGCGGAGACCGAAGCCCGGAAGCTCATCCTGAACACGAAGGACGTGATTGCGGACGAAGTTCTTCGGACCGTGATGGACGATCTCCGGGGCATGGCGGATGGTCCCGAGTTCGCGCCGGTGCTGCATGCGTTGCTTGCGGAGTTGTTCAGGGACGCGCCGGAGGACGCCGTGGTGCTGGCGCCGCCGCGGCACGTGGACGCGGTTCGCGACTGGCTTGCGGCGCATGGCCGCGCGGCGGTCGAGGTGATACCGCTGGCGACGCTGCGCGACGGTGTTGCTGTACAGGACCGGGCGCGCACGCGGCGGACGACCAATTCGCTGAGCGCACGCCTTGCGCGGCGGGAGAACGCGGCGCGAAGGCTCTGCATGGAGCGGCTGTTTGAGCCGGAGAAGTGACTGATGCCGGTGATTGATCCTCAATTCGCGTATATGAACGCGCGCGTGCGCAGCTTGAAGAGCCTGCTCTTCACTCGCGCGCGGCTTGAGGAGTTTCTCCATCAGAACGACCTTGCCAAGATGATTGACGCCCTGCTGGATTCCCCGTACCATGAGCAAATGGCCGAGGCCCTTTCGCACAATCAGGGGGCCGACGCCGTCGAGGAAGCCGTGACGCGCAACCTGGTCGCAACGGCGCGTCTGCTCACGGTGCGCGCCGCGGGACGCCCGCGTGAGTTCTTGGATCTCTTCCTTCGGCGGTGGGACTTGAACTCGGTCAAGTCGCTTCTGCGGGTCCGGCACCAGGGACTTGATCTGGATGAGGCCCTCGGCGCGCTGGCGCCCGGTGCGCACATGCCTCCGGGAGTGCAGCGGCGGCTCGCGCAATGCGAGACCGTGGAAGCGCTCTGCGGCCAGTTGATCGTCTGGGACTCGGAATTGTGCGGCGGATTGAGCGCGGCGCTGCCCGCTTACAGCGCGACGCGCGACCTGGCGCTGCTCGACGAGGCGCTGGACAGGCACTACTTCGTGCGCGGCGCGGCGCGATTGAAGGACGCGGAGGATCAGGACAGCCGGCTGCTCCACTTCTTCTTCCAACTCGAGATAGACCGGATCAACCTGCGGTTGATCTTCGAGCGTCTTCGGGAACCGGCCCCGGTCCCGGCATCAATGGACCGGCTGTTGCCCGAGGGCACGCTGGCGCCCGCGCTGCTGCGGCGCCTCATCGAGGCTGACGACGCGGCGCAAGCGGCGGAAATGTTGGGCGGCACCCGCTACCGGGATTTTCTGGAGGAACTGTATCAGTTTATGCAGACGCACCGGTTTTCGCCGGTCGAGCGGCTTTTCGAGCAGGCGCTTCTGCGCGAACTCCGCCGGCTTGCGGTGCGTGACCCGCTCGGGTTGGCCGTCGCGATGGACTATTCGTGGCGGAAGTACAACGAGGGGATCAACCTGCGGCTGATCGCGCGGGGTCTTGCGGGCCACTTGCCGTCGGGGCGCGTTCGCGAGGAACTGGTGTTTGTTTGAGGAGAGGCTAGAGGCTAGTAAGACGGATGGCGACGAATATTGTGGCGATAGGGCAGCCGACGATGAGCCTGGGACTCGGGCTGACGGGCGTTCGCGTTCACGAGACGCGCGACGTCAAGGAAGCGGACGCCCTGATCGAGGAATTGCTTGCGGGCGACACGGAAGTGCTCATCATCGACGAGAGCCTTCGGGACAAGCTCTCGGAGTGGCGTCGCAACCGGTTGGCGCGACACAAGGGCCGTCCGTTGGTCATTTATTGTCCCGCCTTCGAGGAGGAGGAAGCCGGCACGGACGCGTATATAAACGCCATCTTGAAGCCGGCGGTGGGCTTCGAGATTCGATTGGATTAGATAGGTTCGTAGTTCAGGCTTTAGCCTGCTCTTCGGGGCAGCCTGAAGGCTGCACTACAAACAAGCGGAGTGAATCATAATGGCGGTAGCCGTGCAGGAACAGACTACGGGGAAGCTCGTGCGCATCTCGGGGCCCATGATCGAGGCCGACGAGATGCTCGGCGTCGGCATGGGCGAGATTGTTCGCGTGGGCAAGCTCGGGCTCATGGGCGAGGTTATCCGCATTGACGGCGACAAGGTGTACGCCCAAGTCTTCGAGAGCACGGAAGGCATGTTTCTCGGCGAGCCCGTGGTCGCCACGGGCGCGCCCCTGTGCGTCGAACTCGGGCCGGGATTGCTCGGCGCGACCTTTGACGGCATTCAGCGTCCCCTCGAAGACCTGCGGCAGTCCTCGGGCGATTTCATCGGGCGCGGCATCACCGCCGTCGCACTCGATCGTGAAAAGAAATGGCCCTTCGCGCCCCGCGTAACCCCGGGCCAGGCGGTCCTCGGCGGCGATATCCTTGGGGTTACGCAGGAGACGCGGGTAATCGAGCATCGCATTCTCGTGCCGCCGCGGATGACGGGCGTAATCGCGTGGGTCGCACCGGAGGGGGAATACACGGTGACGGACGTCATCGCGCGCCTGGAGGACGGTACGGAACTGCGCATGATGCATCGATCCCCGGTGAAACAGGGGCGGCCCTTCGCGAAGAAGCTGTTGCTGGACACGCCCTTCCTGACGGGGCAGCGGGTGCTTGATTGCCTGTTCCCGATAGCGATGGGCGGGTCCGCGATTGTTCCGGGGGGCTTTGGCACGGGCAAGACCGTAGTCGAGCAGAGCATCTCGAAGTTCTGCAACGCGCAGGTCATCGTGTACGTGGGCTGCGGCGAGCGGGGCAACGAGATGACGGAAGTGCTCAGCGAGTTCCCGCACCTTGAGGACCCCAATACCGGCGAATCGCTCATGAGCCGTACCATCCTTGTCGTAAACACGTCGAACATGCCCGTGGCCGCCCGCGACGCCTCGGTCTATACCGGCATGACACTCGCCGAGTATTACCGCGACCAAGGCTACGACTGCGCGCTCATGGCGGACTCGACCTCCCGCTGGGCCGAGGCGCTGCGGGAGATTTCGTCGCGCCTCGAAGAGATGCCCGGCGAAGAGGGCTACCCGACGTATCTGTCCGCGCGCATCGCGGAATTCTACGAGCGGACCGGGCGTGTGGTCTGTTGCGGCGTGCTTGCCGACAGCGAGACGCCGCGCATCGGATCGCTGACCGCTGTGGGGGCGGTGTCGCCGCCCGGCGGCGATTACTCGGAGCCGGTGACGCAAACCTCGCAGCGGGTGTCGGGGGCGGTGTGGGCGCTCGATGCGGCGCTGGCGTACCGGCGTCACTACCCCTCGGTGAATTGGAACCGCAGTTACTCGCTCTATTTCGACGCGCTCAAGCCGTGGTTCGAACAACACGGTCCGGCGAACTGGATCACGCTGCGGCAGGAGGCCATGACCTTGCTCCAGCGGGACGCCGAAATGCAGGAAGTGGTCCAACTGGTGGGCCCGGACGCGCTGCAGGACGCAGAGCGACTGGTCCTCGAGATCGCGCGCATGTTGCGCGAGATGTTCCTGCAACAAAACGCCTTCTCGAAAAGTGACATGTTCTGCGGCCTCGAAAAGATGGGGGGACTGCTCGATATCCTCTTGAACTTCCACGAGGCGTGTCGCGAGACGCTCAAGCGCGAAGTCCCGTTGAGCCGCGTGCTGGACCTGCCCATTCGCGAAGAGATTTCGCGCCTGCGCGACATGAGCAACGAGGAATTCCCGGCGAAGAAAGCCGATGTGCAAGAGCGCATGAAGCAGGCGCTTGCGGGGTTGCAAGCCCATTAGGGGCGTCAACAGGAAAGAAGGTTGAGCATACGATGACGGAATCCAGCGGCGAACAGATGTTGCACAAGGAATACTGGGACCTGACCTACGTTTCCGGCCCCCTTGTCTTTCTTCAGAACGCGCGGCGGTTCCCGACCGGCGCGATTCTCAATATCCATCTCGAAAACGGCGAGTCCCGCCAGGGACAGGTGCTCGAGGCCACCACGACCCATGCCGTCGTGCAGGTCCTCCAAGGGACGGTCGGCATCGACGTGAAGGGGACGTCCGTCTCCCTGCGGGACGACGCGGCGCGCGTGGCGTGCTCGCCGGACGTTATCGGGAGGCGCTTCAACGGCGTGGGACAACCGATCGACGGTCTGCCGCCCGTCGTGCCGGAGAAGGAACTGGAAATCTCGGGCAGCGCGATCAATCCCGTGTCCCGGGCGCAACCGAACGACTTCATCGAGACCGGCGTCTCCGCCATCGACGGATTCAATACGCTGGTGCGCGGCCAGAAACTCCCGATTTTCCTGGGTTCGGGCCTGCCCGGCAATGAACTGGCGAACCTCATTGTGCAGAACGCCGGCACGACGCGGGCCGAGGAACAGTTCGTGATTGTCTTCGGCGCGATGGGCATCACCGCCCGCGAGGCCCAGTATTTCCTGCGCGCCTTTGACGAGGGCGGCCAGGGCGGGCGCGTCGTCGCCTTTCTCAACCAGGCGGACGACCCGGCAATCGAGCGGCTGTTCACGCCGCGATGCGCCCTTACAGTGGCGGAATACCTCGCCTTCGAGAAGGACTACCAGGTGCTCGTCATCCTGACGGACATGACGAACTACTGCGAAGCGCTGCGGCAGGTGTCGTCGGCCCGCGAGGAGATTCCGGGCCGGCGCGGTTATCCCGGCTATATGTACACCGACCTCTCCACGATCTACGAGCGGGCGGGCCGCATCCGCGGGAAGCAGGGCTCGGTGACGCAAATCCCGATGCTGACGATGCCGGACGACGACATCACGCATCCGATCCCGGACCTCACCGGCTACATCACCGAGGGGCAGATTGTGCTCGGGCGCGGGCTCCATCGGCAAGGGATATTCCCGCCGGTGGACATCCTGCCGTGCCTGTCGCGGCTTATGAACAACGGTATCGGCAAGGACAAGACGGAAGAGTTCCATCGCGAATGGGCGAACCAGTTGTACGCGGCGTATGCCCAGGGCACGAACGTGCGCAAGCTCATGGCGATTGTGGGCGAGGATGCCCTGACCGAACTCGATCGCAAGTATCTGGCGTTCGCGAACGCCTTCGAGCGGGAGATGACCGGCCAGGGCTTCAGCCGCCGGGCGCTCAGCCAGACCTTCGAGATCGGGTGGAAACTGCTCGGCATGCTGCCCAAGGAAGAACTCACGCGCATCAATAAGAAGACCATCGACTCGTATTACACGCCGATCATGGAAGACGGCCTGCACTCTCCGTTCATGGATGAAGTGCCGTCCGCCATGTGACGTAAGGAAACCGGGCCATGAGTGTGGACGCCCTCGCGCCGACGCGGATGAACCTGCTCCAACGAAAGGGGCAGATCAAGCTCGCGTCAGACGGCGTGACCTTGTTAAAGGGCAAGCGCGATGCGCTTCTTCAGGAACTGCTCACGCGCGCACGCGAGCTCCGCGCGTTCCGCGACGAACTCCACGAGCGCGGCCGCGCCGCCTGCGTCGCGCTGGCGTTGGCGCGCGCGGTGCGCGGCACGCCCGAGTTGCGTTCCGCGGCCGTCGCCGGGCGACGCGACTTGAACGTCTCCGTGCGGACGGAGAGGGTCTGGGGGCTGAGCCTGGGCGACATCGACCTGGACGGCGTGGTGCGCCGGGCGGATGAACGTGGCATCGGCATGCTGGACAGTTCCGCGCATGTCCACGAGGTGGCCGAGACCTACGAGGAAATGCTCGAACAACTCTTGAAATGCGCGCCGCGGGAGCGTAATCTGCAGATCATCGGCGAGGAAGTGAAGAAAGTCAGCCGCCGCATCAACGCGCTTGAGGAGTATCTGATCCCCAAGCTGCGCGGGGAAATGCGGGCCATTGCGCGCGTCCTCGACGAACGCGAGCGGGAAGACGTTTTCCGCCTCAAGCGGATCAAGGGCAAGAAAGCCCGACAGAACCGTGCGAAACGGTCGAGCGAGACCAAGGATTCGGGACATGCTGCTGTGTGAATTACTGCGCCCCGATCTGATTAAGGTGGGCCTCGAGGCCGAGACGCGCGAGGAGGCCATCGGCGAACTCGTCGACGTGCTTGTCCAAGCCCACGAAATCCCTTATGCGCGTCGGGACGAGGTGCTCGAAGCCGTGTTGACCCGTGAGAGCGCCATGGGCAGCGGCATGGAGCATGGTGTGGCCATCCCGCACGCCGGAACTGATCTTGTCGAGGACATATTGTGCGCCCTCGGCACCGCGCCCACGGGCATCCCCTTCGAGTCGCTCGACGGCGCTCCGGCCCGGTTGGTGCTCCTGATGATCACGCCCAAACGGAACTTCGCGGGACGCGTGGGCGCCATGGCCTGCGTCGGCAGGCTCCTGGGCGGGTCGGCGTTGGTTTGCCGCCTTGTCGACGAGTGCGATCCGCGCGGCATCTACGAGTTGATCAAGCGCGCGGAACTTGGGGAGTAGGCGTGGCCCGCACGGCAGGCCGCGGAGGAGCGAAGTCTCGATTGAAGGCTTCGCCGCGGGTGGGGTAGAATAGGGCGCTCGCGAGTGCGGGCGGCTGTGTTGGGCCGGCGGACCTACCGACCGGTAGATATACCGCGATGGCCACAGATGCATACCAGTGGAAACAGGTGAATTACGGGGGCCTCGGCCCACCTCGGAAAGGAGAACATACTGATGGCGAAACAGAAGAGCGCGGTCGCGAAAACGATCGACAAGACCCCGAAGATCGTGAAGGACGCCGTGGACAAGATCACGGATCGGGCCGAGAAGCTGAAGGAGACGATCAGCAAGCGCGCGGAAGACGCCGCCACCGGCACGCAGCGTCGCGCGACGAAGGTCATGTTGTCCGTTATCGACTTTCAGAAGACCACGTTTGACAACACCTTCAAGATCATCGGCCAAGTGCAGGAGCAGTCGGAAAAGGCGATCCAGAACCTGATCGAAGACGCGAGTTGGCTGCCGAAGGAAGGCAAGGCGATCATCAAGGAGTGGATTCGCATGCTGCGTGTCGGGCGCAGCGATTTCCAGAAGACGGTTGACAAGAGCTTTGACTTGGTGACGGATTACTTCGAGCGGGTGGTGAAGGCCGAAGAGGCGCCGAAACCAGTCGTTGCGAAGAAGTCCACCGCGAAAAAGCGGCCTGCGAAGAAGAAATCCGCGGCGAAGAAGAAGGCCGGCGCATAATCCACCTGTTGGCAGTGCGGTCTTCAGGCCGTTCTTGAAATCCGCCCGCCCGGCCATTTGTGTTCGTGCGTGATGAGGGAGTAGAGTGCGTCCCGGGTGTGCGGCGCGAGCGGGTGTGCGGCGCGCCGCCTGTTTTCGGAGCAATGGAGGCAGCGGGGAAGCATATGGCAACGCGGAAGAAGTCGAAACGCGCCTATCCCTGGACGGACAAGGTCGGGGACCACACGATCACCTTCGAGTTGATGAAGCCAGAGGACCGTGACCGGATGCTCCGCTTCACGCAGTCCTTGCCGGCGGACGACGTGATGTTTCTCCGCAAAGACATCACGCAGCCCGTCATCATCGACGACTGGATCGAGAAGATCCGCCGTGGGGCGACGAAGACGGTGTTGGCCCATAATGAGAAGGGCGATATCGTGGGATACGCCAGTCTGCATCTTGACCAACTGCTGTGGACGCGCCACCTCGGCGAGATTCGGGTCGTCATTTCCCCGAAACTCCGGGGAATCGGGCTCGGCAGACGGCTCGTGCACGAGATGTTCGAGGTGGGCCGTCAACTCAAGCTGCAGCGCATCGTGGTGAACATGCGCCGCGACCAGATACATGTGCAGCAGATGCTCGAACGCCTCGGGTTCAAGGCGGAAGCGTTATTGACGGACTGGCTGATGGACGCCGCCGGCCGCACGCATGACCTGTTGGTGATGTCGTGCCGCTTGGAGGAATCGTAGGCCAGTTTCCGACAGTGTCAGAGTCAAAAAATCGGCGCCCGAGACCCCGGTCTCGGGCGCCGCGTGTTTCGTACTCGTACTCGCGCTCGCACTCGTCCTCGTCCGCGCACTCGCACGGGCGCTCGACAACGGGCCTTGTCCTCGAGGGCCCTACGCTGTCGCCTCCGTGGCCGTTTCGTGACGGCGGCGCGTGATCTCGACGTACTGCGCTTGCTTTACCGCCGCGGCCTCCAGCAATTCCTGGAACGCGACATCGAACAATTCCGCGACCCGTTCGAGTTCCCCTTCGGCCTTGCCATCGCCGATGAACGTGATGAACAGCTTCTGGTCGTAGCTGGTGATGGCGAGGTTGACGCCCATTTCGAGCGCGACGGGCAGCGCGGGGTACATGGCCAGCAGCTTGTGTCCGCAGGAATAGAGGGGGATTTGCGGTCCTGGCACATTGGTGCAGATGAGGTTTGCCGGGGGAATGGGTGCGGCGAAGGTCGCGGCGGTCTCCTGGACGATCGGGTGGCCGACGGTCCCCAACGCGAGCGCCTGCACAAACGCGGGTGTGCCCTGGACCACGTCGAACATGAGCGCGATCGCTTCCGCCACCCGCGCTTCCTTCAACTGGCGCATCAACACGTCCGTCGCCCGCAACCGCTCGACCGGGCCTTCCGGATGCAGCGGGAGTTCGACCGGCATGAGCGAGATATGGTTGCCCAGAGCGGCGCGCTCGGTTTCACGGCGCACGTTTACCGGGACGAGGACGCGCAGGGTCTGCGGGATGCGTTTCGAGCCCTGGGTTTCCTGCCAGAGCCTGCGCGCCGCGGTTCCGAGCGCCGTGAGGATCACGTCGTTTACCGTACCCCCGATCACGGTGCGGATGGCGCGCGCGTCCGCGAAAGAATACTCACGCCAGTGCACGATGCGCTCGCCGTTAAGGGCCACGTTGAACGGCATGCGCGTGAACGGCAGAAGGAAATGGCCCATCGTCGCGGCGAACCGCTTGATGTTGCGGGCGACGTCGAGCAGGTCGAAGCCGCGCGCATAGGCCGCGAAGCTCCGCTGCCACCGGGACCAGTGGCGCAAGGCATCGGCGGCATTGTCCCACAGCGCATCGACGCACAGTGTCTTGGCGTCCGGCAGCGGCGTGGGTCGGAAGCGAGGCTTGTTTATCTTGGGCGCATTGGGCACGATATCGAGCAGGACGAGCGCCAAGCCGATGCCCGCAATGCCGTCCACCATGCAATGATGCACCTTCACGATGAGCGCGGTGCGATTGTCCTCGAGTCCCTCGACGAAGTAGAGCTCCCACAACGGCTTGTTCCGGTCGAGTACACCGGTAAAAACCTGTCCCGTCAGTTGGCGCAGTTCTTCGTCCGTGCCCGGCGCCGGCAATCGCAGGCGAAACACGTGGTTCTTGATATCGAAATCCGGGTCTACCTCCCACGTCGGGTGCCCGAGATGCAGCGGCGTGAAGAGTACGCGCTGCCGGTAGCGCGGCACGAGGTGCAGCCGCGACTCGAGCGTCCGCACGAACTTCCCGAAGGGCATCCGCCGCTCGAATACGCAGACCGCCCCGACGTGCAGCGGCTGTTCCTCGCGTTCGAGGTACAGGAAAAAAGCGTCCATTGGAGACAGACGCCGTTCCAGACCGTCTTCCGACATGCCTCGATTCCCCTGGGTTGACCGTTCCGCGTTTCCAGCGAATCATGAAACTATAAAGTATATCGAATGACGGGCTGTAACACAAGGCGCCGTCATAGGTTGCGATGCCGTCGCCAGTCGGGGTGCAACGGGAACGACAGCGTCTTGGGCGCCCCTCGGAAAGCGAATGACGGCGCGTCAGTCGGCGCGCAGAATCCCGCGTTCGACGAGGCAGTTCAGTACGCGGGCGGTGCATTCTTCGAGCGATTCGACGCCCGTGTCCACCACGAGTTCCGCGTTCAGCGGTTCCTCGTAAGGCGCGGAGATGCCCGTGAACTCCGGGATTGCGCCGGCGCGGGCCTTCTTGTATAGGCCCTTCGGATCGCGATCCTCACAGACGGCCACGTCGGCCTTGACGTACACTTCGATGAACCGGTCGCCCGCGATGGCGCGCGCCTTGTCGCGATCGGCCCGATACGGCGAGATGAACGCGGTCATGGCGATCATTCCGGCATCCGCGAACAACTTGGCCACTTCGCCGATGCGGCGAATGTTTTCTTCCCGGTCTTCGGGCGAGAAACCGAGGTCCTTGTTAAGCCCGTGGCGGATATTATCGCCGTCAAGCACGAAGGCCTGACAGCCGCGGTCGAAGAGTTCCGACTGCACGTTTTGGGCGATAGTGGACTTGCCGGACGCGGACAGGCCGGTAAACCACAGCACGGCGGATTTGTGCCCGTTGCGGGCCTCGCGCTCGTCGAGCGTTACCGCGTGGTCGTGCCAGGTAATATTCGTCGCCTTAATCTCGTTTGCCATGAACCGTTCCTCTTATTGTTGCTTCGGAATCCCAATCCGGCGAGAGGCGAAACTATAGCAAATCTTGACCTTGCGATGCGAATTACTGTTGGCGCGGCACACCAGGCGGTCCCGGCGTTGCGCTTCACTTCCGAAAGAGGCCGCAGGGAAAACTGTTCCACATAGGCAGGAATATAAGGAACAGGAAGAGTAGAAACACGATCAGACCGACAATTCCCGTCACGATCTGAAGATTGACCCATCGGTTGGCGACATGACCGAGATTCGCTTCGCGGTCCCCGAGGAGTCTGCCAAGCGGTCCTCCGAGGGCGCGCCCGGCGTCGCCGCGCGTCGATGCGCCGTCTAAGACCGCGGCCTTGGCCTTGGCGTACTCGTCGTCGCTCAGTGCGCCGCGTTCGTGCAATTCCCGCAGTCTCTCGAGTTAATCGACCATGCTCATCGGGTACCCTCCATGGGTGTCGAAGCCGTCCTCGGCGGCTTCCTCATCATCATGTTCAGTCAAGTAGTAGAGCCCATGACGAACAAGCATCTGGATCCGCGCAATCCGGCTCAAGAACCCTTTCTCCGCGATTGTTTCTTGTCAGTGGGATTATACACCAATCAACGAGCCTGCGCGGCCAGCCGGAGTCCGATGCGCGGCCGCGCTGCAGTACCGCGTCCCATGGGCACATGGCCGAGAAGCAATGGGACAGCGCGAATGTGGTACTATAAGGATGAAAGGTCTGTGTTCGCCTTAAGCGGGAGGTGGTTGGACCATGAATCTGGAAGAATTGCGGAGTAAGCCGGCGCGGTTTATCGTCGGCCTGATGTCGGGCAGTTCGAGCGACGGCCTGGATGCGGCGCTGGTGCGCATCAAGGGGACGGGGCCGGGCTTGGCTATGAAGCTGATCGCCCACAAGCATTTTCCCTACACGCCCTGGTTTCGCACGCGGCTGCTCGCGGAGCACATGGACGCGAAGGAGATTTGCCTGCTCAACTTCGAGTTGGGGGATCGGTTCGCCGACGCCGTCGTCGAGATGCTGAAGGTGGCGGAGGAAAACGACTGTACCGTGGACTTTGTCGCGTCCCACGGGCATACCGTGGCGCATTATCCGCCCGCGACGGAGGAACAGTGCGGCACGCTGCAGATCGGGGAATCGGCGGTGGTCGCGGAGCGCACGGGGCTTCCGGTCGTGTCGGATTTTCGTCCGCGCGACATGGCGGCGGGGGGGCAGGGCGCGCCGCTGGTGACCTATGCGGACTGGGTGCTGTTTCGCAAGCTGGAGAATCCGGTGGCGTGTCTCAACATCGGGGGCATCGTGAACTTCACCGTTGTGACGCCGGAATTCGATGACGTGATCGCTTTCGACACGGGCCCCGGGAATATGGCCATCGACGGGGCGGTCCGCCTCTTGACGCGGGGCACGAAGGAGATGGACAAGGACGGCGAGGCGGCGGCGAAGGGGATGGTGATCGACGAGTTTCTCGAATACCTGCTGAGTCCGCGCTATTTCCGCAAGGTGCCGCCGAAGAGCACGGGGCGCGAGGAATTCGGCGCGGCGGTATATCTTCGCGACGCGTTGGCCGCGCGTAGGGAGCAGTCTTACGAGGATCTCGTGGCCACCGTGACCCACGCCGTCGCGCAGAGTATCTCGGACGCTTTCAAGCGGTTCATTCAGCCGCAGCATGATATCTCCCATATTGTGGTGGGCGGCGGCGGGGCGAAGAACAGGACGCTCATGAAGCTGTTGCGCAAGCAACTGCGCGGCGTCAACATATTCACCAGCGACCAGTATGGGATTCCGATCGAGGCGCGGGAGGCGATCGCTTTCGCCATCCTCGGCAACGAAACGGTTTGCGGCACGCCCGCGAACGTGCCGCGGGCGACGGGCGCGCGACGCCAGGCGGTCCTGGGCAAGATTACGCCCCCGTAAGAGATCCGGCGGTACTGTCCGCATTTGCGCGCGAAGGCGGTGTCGGCCGCGCGGACGAGAGGTCTTATTCGGAACCCCGGTTGCCGTGCTTGGGTTCCGATCCGTTTGCGGCTGTACCCGGATTCGCCTCGTTCCGGCGGGTGAACCGATGCGGGCGGCAATGCATGAAGGCGTCGTGAGCCCGTCCGTCTTCCCCGCATCACCTCGTGCGTGTATACTGGTAGTTGTTGCGGGCAGGTCCGCCATGGTGTGGCGGACGGGAATTGAGGAAGTCTCTTTCTATGGCGGAAGACCGCGAGTTGGAGGGGGGCCCGGGGGCGATGGCCCATATTCCGCCCGACGCGCTTCGGCTTGCGGGCTTCGGCGTTTTTCGCTATGCCTTTGACGGCACCGTGCTGTACATGGACCGTACCGTCTTCGAGTTATTGGAGCTTGAAGGGACGTACCCCAATCCCGAAGCCGTTGTGGGGCTCAACGTTGCGGAACTGGTGCAGCACATCATGCCGCTGGGGACGATTCGGAATCGCATGCGCGCGGAACGTGTCGTTCGCGATCTTGCGTATCCATTTCGCACCTTGCGCGGCACCCCGAAATGGGCGGCCCACAGTTCGTACCTCGTTCGGGACCCCGCTACGGGCCAGGAAGTGATTCAGGCCATCGTGCAGGACATTACGGAGCGGAAGCGCATCGAGGAGACGCTGCAACGCAGCGAGGAGCGCTTTCGGCGCCTGGTCGAGAACGCCGGCGACATTATTTATCAGATGGACGCGGACGCGCGCTTTGTATACGCCAATCCTGTGGCGATACGGACGCTCGGCTATAGCCTTGATGAGATTCTCGGGCGTCACTACTCGGAATTCGTGCATCCGGCCATGCGCGAAGAGGCGCGCTACTTTGTGCGTTCCGAATACGCGGCGGGGCGGCGTCGCGTGTATCACGAATTCCCAGTGATCGCGAAGGACTGCGCGACGGTATGGCTTGGTCAGAACCTGGAGATACTGGAGGAGAACGGCGCCATTTGCGGTTATCAGGCGGTCTGCCGCGACATCACGAGGCAAAAAGCGGCGGAGGCCGCGTTGCGGTCCAGCGAGGAGAAGTACCGGGAACTGGTCGAGAACGCCAACAGCATCATTCTGCGGCGTGATCCGTCCGGCGTCATCACCTTCTTCAACGAGTACGCGCAGCGGTTCTTCGGGTATTCGGAGAGCGAAATCCTGGGGAAGAACATCGTCGGAACCATTATGGCGGAGACGGATTCCAACGGACGCGATCTTGCGGCGATGGCGCGGGATATCGGACTTAACCCCGAGCAGTATGCGTCCAATGAAAATGAGAACGTGCGTCGCGACGGCGAGCGCGTATGGGTGGCCTGGACGAATAAGGCCATTCGCGACGCAAGCGGCAAGATTGTGGAGATACTGTGCATAGGAAACGACGTTACGGCGATCAAGCGCGCGGACCAGGAGCGGCGGACGATCGAGGCGCACATGCGGCAGGCCCAGAAGCTCGAAAGTCTGGGTACATTGGCCGGCGGGCTGGCGCACGATTTCAACAACCTGCTCGTCGGCGTTCTGGGCTACGCGGAGATGGCGCTCCTTGAACTGCCGCCCCATTTGCCGGCGCGCGAGTGCCTGCTTCAGATCGAGCGGTCGGCGAAACGGGCCGCCGAATTGACGCATCAATTGCTTGCCTACGCGGGGCGGGGCCGTTTGAGCATGGCGTCCATCGACCTGGGCAAACTGGTCGAGGAGATGATCCCGCTGATCGCCGTATCCATACCGAAAACCATCACGGTCACCTACGACGTTCACGCGAGCATCCCGGTGATCCAGGGCGACGCGACGCAGTTGCGGCAGTTGGTGCTGAATCTCGTCATAAACGCCGCGGACGCCATCGAGGACGACGCCGGGAACATCCGAATTCAGACCGGCGTTCGCGAGTGCGACGCGGCCTTTCTCCTGCGGGCGCATAGCGATACGACGCTCGAAGCGGGCAGGTACGTGTTCTTGCGGGTCACGGATTCCGGCCACGGCATGGACGCGGAGACGCTCGAACGCATTTTCGACCCCTTCTTTACGACGCGGTTCATCGGGCGCGGGCTCGGGCTGGCCGCGGCACTCGGGATCGTGCGGGGACATCACGGCGGTATCTGCGTCGAAAGTCGTCTCGGAGAGGGCGCCGCCTTCGAGGCCATTTTCCCGATACTCCATGCCGAGGGGACGGACGCGTCCATTGACGGGGAGGGTTTGGAGGGCTGGAAAGCCCGCGGAACCGTCCTGGTCGTGGATGACGAGGCGCCGGTGCGAGAAGTCGTTCAGGCGTTTCTTGAGCGCGCGGGGCTGCGGGTGTTGCTTGCGTGCGACGGACGCGAGGGACTTGAGGTATTCAAACTGCACGCGGAGGAGATTGATGTTGTGGTTCTGGACATCTCGATGCCGCACATGGACGGCGACGTATTGTTCGGGCTGATTCGAGAAATCCGACCGGGGATTCCGGTGGTGTTTTCGAGTGGGTACAGTGAACGGTTCGACGCGGCGCTGCGCGATAGCGGCGGCTACGTGAGCTTTATCCAGAAGCCGTATCGCGCGAATGTGCTCTTGAGCGAAGTGCGCCACGCGCTGGAGCAGGGACTACGGACTAGGGACTACGGACTAGGGACTAGGGACTAGGGACTAGGGACTAGGGACTAGGGAACTATATAAGTGTTTTCTGTCCTAGCGAGTGGCACAGGCGTTCCGCCAAAGGCGGACAAGTTTCGCCGCGTGAGGGAGAGGGTTGGCTGAGTGTGGACAATCCCGCCGCTCCGTTCCTTTCGTCGCTTGCGTCGCTGTGCCCTCGGCGGCGCAGGTTCCTACTCCTCGATCCCCGTCTCCGGCGGCGTGGTCGAGGCAGATGCGCCGCGGATTTCCAGAATCTCCTGTAGCGCCGCCTTTCGTGCGGGGGACGCCCCGCGCGTTTCTTTCAGCAATGCGCGCGTTACGTTGTCGCCGGGCAGCCCCGCGATGGCCTCGAACGCGGCTCCGTAGACGTCCGCCCGTTCCGCGTCGAGATAGGGCAGCAGTGTTTTCAGCGCCTTGTTGGACGTTGCTGTTTTCCCGATGCCGCGCAGTGCGGCGCACAGGACACGCGGGTCGCCTGGTGCGGCGTCCCGCCGCGCGCCCGCCTTCGGCGTACTTTGGTCGAGCATCCGCGTGTACAGCTTGACGGCGCGCGCGTCGGGTTGGTTTTCCGCAATGCGCAAACACGCTTCGAGCGCGACGCCTGAGCCGTGTCTCTCGAAGGCTTCCCAGAGCGGGTCCCACGCCTTGAGGTCGCCGATGTAGCCCAGGGCCTGCGCCGCGGCGTCCGCGGACGGACCGCGCGCGCGCAACTCGTCGATCAGCGAGTCGACGGCCCGAGGATGGCCCACGGCCCCGAGCGCGTTGATGACGGCGGTCCGTGCGCGCCCTTCGCTGCGCGCGAGGTGGGTCAGCAGCGCCTCGCACACGACGCCGGTGGTGTCCGTGTCGTTCGCGCGCCGGGCGTGTACGCCGATGTTCTCGATGGCGTGCAGGGCGGCGTCAAACGATTCCGGCGCCTTGACGAGCAGGTTGGCCAACGCGGGAATCGCCTCGGCGTCGCCGACGTACGCCAGAAGCCGGAGCAGTGGGTCGCGGTTCTTCGTCGCAAGCGCGGCGACGGTGAGCGCGTTACTTGCGGCCTTGCGCGTGTCTTCCCGCGCCGTCGCGGCGCCGGCGATCATTTCGAGAGCGTTGCGCGCGGCATAGACGACGCCGGGCCTGTCGCTGTCAAGCAGCGCAGCCACGGCAATGATGGCTTCGGGGCCGTACTTGTCGGCGTGTTCGAAGGCGTGGTGCCGCGCCTCAGCGCTGTCACCGGACAGCGCGGAGACCAGTTCGGCGACGTCGCCCCGCGCCACGGCGGCCGAACAGAGGGCCGCCACGGCGATCGCAACAAGGTATCGTGTCCGGCGCATGACGAGTCTCCCGCTTATAGTCGCCACGGGGCGCGCATGGGTTTGTGCAGCAGTTTGCTCGCCGCGGTGTCCTCGGGGAAGAGTTCCCGCGCGGGATCGTAGGCCAGGGGCCTGCCGACCCGGGCCGCGATATTGCCCAAGTGCGAGATGGCCGTGGCGCGATGCCCGACTTCGACGTCGCAGATGGGCGGCTTTCGCGTCCGCATCGCGTTGAAGAAGTCCTGGTGATGGCCGGGACTGGCGTACAGGCGCAAGTCACCAGGCCCCAAAGTCTCGTCGATCTGCCGGCCGTCCTTGCCGTGGACCCAGTAGCCGCCACGGTTCACGCAAATCTCGCCATCGGTCCCGTAGAACTTCGTGCCGTAGCCCTGGCCCGGCTCGAAGGCGTGGGGCGTCGAATCGGACCACCACTCGATGCGCGCGTCGCCGTAGTCGTAGACCACGTGCTGAAACCGGGGGAACTCGTACATGTTGTCGGGATACATCTCCGATTCCGACTCGACGCGAATCGGGCTGGTATCGTCCTTGCCGAGCCCCCACTGCGCGATATCGAACAGGTGTACGCCCCAGTCCGTCAAGAGTCCACCGGAGTAATCGCGGAAGTACCGGAAGTTGTAGGGATGGATGAGACGATTGAAGGGCCGCCACGGCGCGGGGCCGAGATACAGATTCCAGTCGAGGTATTCCGGCGGGTCCTCCGAGGGGATATACTCGTGATGCGGGTTTGCGTCGAAGAAGCATACGGCCCGCGAGACCTCGCCGATGCGTCCGTTGCGCACCAGTTCGCATACGTGGCGGAAATGGGCCTGATCGCTGCGCTGCATCGTGCCGACCTGCACGATCCGCCCGAAGCGGCGCGCGGCCTCGACCATCGCGCGGCCCTCCGCGATGGTCAAAGCGAGCGGCTTCTCGCAGTAGACGTCCTTGCCCGCGCGCAGGCAGTGGATAGTCGCGAGCGCGTGCCAGTGGTCCGGCGTGGCTATAAACACCGCATCGATCTCGGGATGCCGATCGATCATCTCGTGGAAATCCACGTAGGTCTGGATGGCCACGCCGAATCCGGCGGCATGGGTCTTTGCGGCCTGCTGTCGCTGGGTGTCGGGATCGGCGGCCGCGGCGATGATTGCCTCGGGGTGTTTGCACAGGCGATCAAAGTGCGATCGCCCCATGCCGCCTACGCCGATGAAGCCCAACACGATCTTCTCGTTGGCCGCCACGCGCCGGACCGCGGCGCCGGCGGTGCGCGGCGCAACAAGCGCGGCGCCGCACGCGGAGGCGGACGCAAGGGCCGAGCGTTGGAGGAACTTCCTCCGGGTCAAGACGGTCATGGTGCGGTTCTCCCGATGTCTCGATGGGAATCAGCGCCACACCATAGCACACGCGTGTCCAGCAATACATGAGTCGCGCCAGCCTTTCGAGCATACGCGGTACGGCGAGCCCTTCGCGGTGAGCCTTTTTCAGGTTGCAGTGCCTAGTCGGACGTCACGAGAAGAGCCGTCGAATGCGGGTGACGATCCCGCTGTGGGGGATAGGGAACTCTTCGATGCCGTGCTCGATAGTGCTCTTGGGCGGCTTGTCCGAGACATGGAGGACGGCGACGGTAATGTTGTCCGGACCACCGCCGTCGAGGGCGGCCTCGATAAGGGCGCGTGCGGCCTCGTTCGGGGCGGCGGACTGGAGCAGGGCCGCGATTTCGTCGTCCTGCACGAGGTTGGAGAGTCCGTCGGAGCAGATGAGCAGTTGGTCGCCTTTTTCAAGGTGCGCGGCGTACATATCCACGTTGACCTCGTTTTTGATGCCGACGGCCCGGGTGATGAGGTTCTTCAGCGAGTGGTTGCGCGCTTCCGCCTCGGTGAGGATGCCGCAGCGCATCTGCTCTGCGACCAGCGAATGATCGTGCGTGATCTGCCGGATGGGCCCGGCGGAGCGCAGCAGGTATACGCGGCTGTCGCCCACGTGGGCGATATAGCCGTATTCGCCCATGACGACGAGGGCGCAGATGGTGGTGCCCATGCCCGAGAGCAGAGGGTTTATTTCCGCCTCCTCGAAGACTTGGCGGTTGGCGGCCTCGACCGCCTCGCGCAGGGCCTGCGGGATCGCGGGGGCCGGGCTCCGGTAGTAGGCGTTCGCGGTCAGGCGCAGCGCCATGCGGCTGGCGAACTCGCCCGCGCTCGCCCCGCCCATCCCGTCCGCCACGGCAAAAAACATCCCGCGTCGCCCGGCGAGGTCGGGGTCCTCCGGCGCGCAGATCAGGCAGGCGTCCTCGTTGTTCTTGCGTTTCTTGCCCACGTTCGAGATGAAGCACGCCCGCAGGAATGCGCCTTCCCACGAATACTCGTAATCCTCGCCGTCATGGGGGCCACATTCCGTCATGGGGATATGATCGTGCAATTCCACTTGCTGCATCGATTCGCCTATCCCCGCGCTGCCGCCGTCGAACTCACTATCGGCACCTCAACAAAATAGCCCGTTTGCACGGGTTTGCGGAGAGCATGGCACATACCCGGGAAAGATTGCAAAAACGCGGCTCCGGGCGCCGCGGCCGTCTTCGGCTGCGACACCCGGAACTCTAAAGCCACTCAGGCGTTGCGTCCCTTGGTGCCCGTGACGGACTTGATCCGCCGGCCTTCGGACGTCTTGGGGCGAAGCGAACGGACTGCCGCGCCCGCGCGCCACATCTCGGAGTTGCGCAGTTCTTCGAGTTCCTTGCGTAGACGGGCCTGGTAGTCCTTCCCGCCCGTGGCGCTGAGCACCCGCTTCGTCTCGACGCCGCCCTTCACGCGCTTGTACAACTCCTTGAACACCGGGAGCGTCGCCTTCTTGAACTTGGGTTTCCAGTCCAGCGCGCCGCGCTGCGCGGTGGCGGAGCAATTGCCGTACATCCAGTCCATGCCGTTCTCGTCGACCAGCCGGATGAGGCTCTGCGTCAATTCCTCGACGGTTTCGTTGAACGCCTCACTCGGGCTGTGCCCGTGCGAACGCAGCACCTCGTACTGCGCCTCCATGATCCCCGCGAGCGCGCCCATGAGCACGCCGCGCTCGCCGGTCAGGTCGCTGAAGACTTCCTGCTCGAACGTGGTGGGGAAGAGGTAGCCCGAACCCACGCCAATGCCGACGGCCAGCGTGCGCTCGACCGCGCGGCCCGTGTAATCCTGGGCGACGGCGTAGCTCGAATTGATGCCCGCCCCGTTCAGGAAATTGCGCCGCACCGACGTGCCCGAGCCCTTCGGCGCGACCATGATCACGTCCACGAAATCCGGCGGAATGACCTTGGTCTGGTCCTTGTACACAATCGAGAACCCGTGCGAGAAATACAGCGCGTCGCCAGGCTTCAGATACTTCTTCACCGTCGGCCAGATCGCCTTCTGCGCCGCGTCCGACACCAGCATCTGGATAATGGTCCCGCGCTCGCACGCCTCCTCGATCCCGAAAAGCGTCTTGCCCGGCTTCCACCCGTCCTTCACCGCACGGTCCCAGTCCCGCTTGAATTCCTTCGCCTGGCCGATGATGACGTTGAACCCGTTATCCCGCATGTTCAGTCCCTGCGCCGGACCCTGCACGCCGTACCCGATGACCGCGATCGTCTCGTTCTTCAGCGCCTTGCGCGCCTTTGCCATCGGGAACTCCTTGCGCGTGACGACGTTTTCCTTCTCTCCGCCAAAATCAATCAACATCGAACTCGAACCTCCGTTGTTTACGACACGACGCCGCCAAAACCATCCTGAATGCGGACCTGTGCGGGTCTGCCGCGCGGCGCGCGGCCTTGCGTGCCCCAGTCTGAAAGAGGCCCTATTCTATGGCATGACGGAAATTCGATGCAAATGCACGAAGCGGCACATCCTCGCGTGGCACGGGAAACACCCTCTCCCCGAGGATGAGGGAAATTGCTTCCGCGCGCCGCAAGTCGGTATCGTGTCCGCTGTGCCGGTGGAAGGAGGGCCTATGCATCGCGTATCGCGCAGGAGTTTCCTGCAAACGACGACCGCCGTCGTTGCGGGGGCGGGTTTGGCATCGGAGCGCGCGGCGTCCGCGCAGGACGAGAAGGAGGCTGTCATGGTGCCGCCGTACAGGCTGGGCATGGTCACGTATAACATGGGCAAAGACATGGACGTGGAGGCGCTCATCAAGTTCTGCGTCGCGACGGGGCTGGAGGGCGTCGAATTGCGCACGACGCATGCGCACGGGGTCGAGACGTCGTTGAGCGCCGAGGAGCGGCGGCAGGTGCGCGCGCGGTTCGCGGATTCGCCGGTGGCGCTTGCGGGGCTCGGGTCGGCCTTCGAGTATCACGCGAAAGACCCGGCGGAGGTGGCGCGGAACGTTGCAGAGAGCAAAGCCTACGCGCAGTTGGCGGCGGACGTGGGCGCGCCGGGGATCAAGGTTCGCCCGAACGGCCTCTACGACGATGAGCCGGCGGACCAGACCTGCGAACGGATCGGGAAGGCGTGGCGGGAAGTGGCGGCGTTCGCGGCGGGCCTCGGGGTCGAGGTGCGGATGGAGGTGCACGGCGGGAGAGGATCGTCGCTCCCCGAGAACGTGCGCACGATGCTGGACGCGGCGGACCATCCGAACGCGCTCGTGTGTTGGAACTCGAACCGGAGCGACATGGACGAGAACGGGAGTATCGCGGCGAGTTTCGACCTGCTGAAGCACGCCATCGGCGAGGTGCACATCACGGACATTGGCGTTTATCAGTACCCGTGGCAGGACCTGTTCGATCGCTTGACCGCGATCAACTACACCGGTTTTTGTCTCGCGGAAATCGCATATAACCCCGAGCCCGAGCGGTTCATGAAGTATTATCGAACGTTGTTCGATCTGTACACTGGGCGCTATCGGTATCCGCAATGACGCTTTGTTGTGGCCGGTGTGCAGACTGCGCCACCGGCCCGACGGATATTTTCCAAGAGCCAGCGCATACCCCGGGTTTCTTTCGCGGGCAGAGGGGATCGATTACGATTACGAAGACGAGCACGAGTAGGAGTAGGAGTAGGAATCCTTACGCCGGCCCTCTCGCTTGGGGCGAGGGAGGCGCCGTGGCGGCCCGGACCACGCTTATGGCGAGGCCGGTCGGGGCGACGCCGGCGGGCTTGTCGAATTGAATGAGCAGTCGGCGCGTGTCGCCGTCTTCCTTGAGCACGTATTTGAGCGGCAGGACGCCGTCGGCCGTCTCACAGGTGACGTTGACGGCCTTCACCTCGCCTGGCACGCGCAATTCGACGTGTTTGACGTGCACCGGACTGTCGAAAGAAACCTTCAGGCGTTGCCGATAACCCTCGTGGTCGTCGATCTTGTACTTGAGCCAGCCGAGACAGATTGGGGTGATTAGGGGCGCGCTCAGAGCGCGAACGCCCTCGGGCAGGTTCGGCGTCACGCGCAGATACTGCTCCGGGATGTTGAGCAGAAAACCCTGCAACGCATACAGGACGTACCAGTATGACAACGCGCCGGCGTGCCGGCCGGTGCTGCCGGGCGGCGCGTCGTCCGAATCGGGGTTCCATTGCAGGGGCTCGTCAAACCAGCGCCGCTGCCGCGCGGCGACGGCCTGGAATATCCCCTCGACGCCGCGCAATCCTTCCGCCACGGCCCCGCGATACAGTTGCAGGCAGTGGAGGTGGGCCCGGGTCTGGGCGGGCCACGCCCAATGCGCCTCCGCCGTGGCCGCCGCGCCCGGCGGATTCACACAGGCGCGGCCATCGGCGCGCACCGCGCCGAGATACGCGGTGCCGCAACGGTTGAGACGCTGAATGTTCTTGAGTGCGCGCGTCATGTGCTCCCGCGCGAACAGGGTCCCGAGACTCAGAAAGTCGGCGTACCACTGCCCGGCCAGTTGGGCCGCATGACAGACGGCGTCAGCGGGCGCGGCTCCCTCTTCTCGGGGAAACAGCCGGTAGAAGCCCACCTCCTCGCACCAATAGACTTGCTCGAACGCCGCCTGCGCCCGGCGCAGCAGCAATCCGTAGCGTCGCGCCTCTTCCTTCTCGCCGAGGCGACCGGCGAGACGGGCGTAGGCGCACAGCGCGGCCACCCATAGGCCCGCCCCGTAACAATGGAGTCCCGGGCCTTCGATCCCGTCGTAGGTCGCGCACGAGCGGGGCAATTCCGGGAGGCCGTCGCCGTTGGCGTCGCCCGCCGCGATACGCGCCATGATCGCCCGCAGCATCGGGAGCAGGTCTTGCAGGCGCACGAGTTTGCCCGAGAGGAAGTAGTTTCGGTACGCCATCAACACGAACTGGCTGCCCAACTCGACGTAGAGGCCCGGCGGCGCGTTGAAGTCCGGCTCGAGCGGCGTAAGCATGCCGAGCCGTCGCGGCAGACGCCCCGTGCAGTCGGGCTGTTCCGCCGCGGCGATCAGGGCGAGTTCCGTTTCCTCGAAGCGGGGAAAGAACAGCAGCATGCCGAAGGAACTGTAGAAGCGGCGGTCGATGCGCGCGACCTCCGGCGTGTCCGGACTGTCGAATAGGACGATCGCGCCCTCGCGCGTATACAGGGAGTTCGTCGTGAATACGGAGCAACTGTTGATCAGCGCGCGGATAAACCAGGGCGGCAACGACGAGGAAAAGAGCCGTTTCTGCCAGTTGCTCGTGGCGACGTAGTGGTACTCGACGTGGTCGAGCGCGTGTTGCGCGATTTCATACGCGCTCTTGCGCTTGTTGGTGTACGCATTCCCCAAGTTGACGCCGTTTACCTCGAAGCGGGGGCAGTACCACGCCAAGGCGAAGTCGATACGTTGCACGGCGTCGCCCGGCACGTCGATGCTGAGCGATACGGCGCCCGACGGCGCGGCCGCGGCCGCCATGGAGTCGCCGGGCGGCAGTCCGCCCGCCGCGACGGCCTCCCAGAACGCGCGCCGTTGATCGGAGTCGTTGTGATCCCATGCCGTCGCGCCGATCCGTGCGTCCGGAAGCACCCGCACCGCAAGGCAATGCTCGCCGTCGGCGTTTGTGGCGGGACTCGCCGCGGTTCCGAATCGGATCGCGTTTATCGGCGGGGTTGGCGGCGGCTCGGGGGCGGGTTCGGGCTTCTTCCGGGGGATGAATGACGGCGGCGGCGGCTCCTTGTGCTGGAATTTGATTTCGTAGCGGGAGGTTTCCTCGACGCGAACAGGCGCGACCTGCGCGGGCGCGGCGGGCTTCGTTGACGCCGTGTGTCCGCAAAGGTTTTCCCAATTGAATAGCGCCGTCACAGCAATAGGCGTTTCGCTTGTGTTCTTGACGCAGAGCGACGCGAGCATGACGGGCATGGTGGCCGCGTCGTGATCGTAGGGCACGACCGGCGAGAAATAGGTCCACGTGATGTCCGCGGGCGCTTCCGGGTCCACGTTATGGAAATGCGCCGTGGGATACACCGCGCGCCATTCGAGGTCGTCCATCGGCAGCCGCGCGGGCTCGGCCGGCGCTTGCTCCGGAAGGCCCGGAATCTCCGATTGCAGGTAGCGCGTGTAAACCTGGTCGCCCCTGCGAATGGATACGGCGAGAAACGAGGCGCTGGCCAGCGGAATCCGCTCCGTGGTCGTGCGGTTGTTGTTTATGGTGATGTTGCGGAACCAGCCGTCCTCGCCGACTTCAATGGCGCCCGTGCCGAGTCCGCCCAACGGCACGGCGGCCCCGTCCCCGCCTTCTGCCGCATCGCGATATGCCGAGGCCGCCATATGCAAGTGTCCGCCAGCGCGTCGCGCTTATTCCGTCAGGCCCGTTTCCAGTTCCGCCTTTCCGGCAAGATTCCTCGTCATGACGAGCGCGGCTTCCGGGCACCGCGCATAGTATCCGTGACGCACGCCCGTTGCCTCGAAGCCGAGTCGCTCATAGAGCGTGCGCGCGCGCGAATTGCTCTCGCGCACTTCGAGGCGCGCGACGGTCGCGCCGAGCGTCGCGCCCATCTCGAGCAGATGCGCCATGATTTCACGGCCATAGCCCAAGCCGCGCAAGGGGGCGACGACCGTCACCTTGGTGATGTGGGCCTCGTCGGCGACCAGCCAGAACCCGCCGTAGCCGGCCACGCTATCCTCGGCGAACGCCACGAAGAAATGAGACGATCGATTGGTGATTTCCTGTTGAAACATGCCGAAAGTCCACGGGTCCGGGTAGGCTTCGGCGTCGATGTCGAGCAACGGCCCGATGTGCTCGATGCGCAGCCGTTCGAAGCGGAGCGCCGTCTCCCGGGAAACACTCATGCCGTCTGTGCCTCCCGTCGGCGCAGGGCGCGGTTTATCTCCGCCTGCGACTGCCGCAGGTACAACGGCGCCGCCTGTGCCGGGTCCGTCGCGATGCCGCGTTTCCAGAGCAATGCCGCCTCTTCGGCGACGGCGGAAGCGCGCGGCACGGCGCACGGCCCCGACGCGAAATGCGCCTGTGGCGCGCGGCGCTCGATCCGTTCGCGATACAGCGCCGCCCCGTCGCCCAGGAACCAAGCCGGGCCTTCGGGCAGCGAATCGAGCAGGGTTTCCACGGCGCACACCCTGTCCGGCGTCAGTTTCTCGCGTTCGGTTCCGGCAAAGCGATAGATCGCTCCGTACACCTCGCCCATGCGCGCGTCCAGCAGCGGGCACACCGTTACATCGTGGAAGAGGCCCAGGCGGGTCATCGCGTCGAGCGTCGGCACAGCGATGAGCGGGCGGTCCATGCCCAGCGCGAGGCCCTTCCAGGCGGCGACGCCGATACGGAGTCCTGTGAACGAACCCGGTCCAATCGATACGGCGAGCGCATCCACGTCGCGCAATTCGAGCCTCGCTTCCTCGAAGGCCCACCGAACGGCGATCAGCAACCGCTCCGAATGCCGCCGCCCGCATTCGGAGAGCGTTTCCGCCAGCACGGCGCCGTCGCGCCAGAGCGCCACGGCGCTGACGGCGGTGCTGGTGTCGGTGGCGAGGATAGTCGTCATTTTGGGAAAGACCGAATGCGCCGATCGGGGGAGCCGAAGGCGCTCGCGTTCGGGTTTGCGACAAGAGGGCGTGCCCCGCGCATCCGCGCGCCGGAAGTTTCCCTGACTTGCGGGCAGTGCATGCGAATCCCCTGGTGCGTTAAGCCGCTACTCCACGGGCCGCGTGGTTGGAGCCGCGGCCGCGGGCTCGGTCTCCGCTTCGGCTTCGGAGGACGGGCCTCCGATCAGTTCCTTCATCTTCTTGCCCGGGCGAAAGGTAACGACGCGGCGCTCCGGCACGGGCACCTGATCGCCCGTGCGCGGATTGCGCCCGATGCGGGAGGCGCGCACCTTGATCTCGAAGACGCCGAAGTCCCGCAGTTCCCAGCGTCCTCCCTTCGCAAGCGATTGCGCGAGCGTGTCGAAGGTGGCTTCGACCATTCGGGCGATGTCATTTTGGGTCTTGCCCAACCGATTCGCCACGCGGATGACGAGTTCGCGCTTTGTCATCGTCACGGGGATCCGTCTCCTTCATTTACCGCGGCCCACGCAGGCGAATACTGGCGCGCTGCCGCACGCCGACCAAGCATTATACGAGGGACGCCCCAGCCGGGCAAACCCTTTGTGCGATTCATCTTATCTCACGGCGTCGCCGGGATTTTCAAGTCCGTCGGCGTCTTCGTCTTGGGCCGGTTCGTCGGCGAAGAATCGCCGCCACGATCATTCCGTGTCCACCGAAACGCGGTTGCGACCGGCGGCCTTGGCCTCGAACAATCGGCGTTCGGCGCGGGCCGCGATACTCTCCACGTAGTCGTCTTCGTTCGACAGGCAGCCGCCAATCGAGACCGTCACCGTCACGTTGCGGTTGCTGACTTCGCGGCTGGACATCTCGACGAGACGGCGGAGCCGCTCCGCGACGGGCAGCAATTGGATCGGCCGGATGTTCGGCGCGATCACCGCGAATTCCTCGCCGGCCCACCTGCCGATGAAGTCATACGGGCGCAAGGCGTTGTGGAGCGTCCGGGCGACCATCTTGAGCACCACGTCGCCGACGGGCCGGCCGTAGGCGTCGTTGACGGCATTGAGGCCGTCGATATCCACGAGCATCAGGGCGAGCCGACTGTCCGCGTGTCGCATTTCATCGAGCCGTTGCGCGAGCGCGCGTTCGCTCAGGCGGCGATTCCCGACGCCGGTCAACGCGCAGATTAGGGGCGTCTCCTGGGCCGCCTCGACCTCCCGCAGCGCGGCCAGGGTCGGCGTGTCGTCGTGGAAGGTTTCGAGCGCGCCGATGGTCTCGCCCTTTTCATCGCGGATGACGGCCACGCTCACGTGTACCGGGACGCGGTGGCCGTCCTTGTGGTGCAGAAACACACGGACCTGCCGCTCGGCGCCGTCCCGAAGACTCGCGGAAACGGGACATTCGGACTTGCACAGGAGATTGCCATCGTCATCGACGTGCATGAGGATGTTGTCGGCGCAACATGTGCCCTCGACTTCCTTGCAGGTGTAGCCCGTGATGCGCTCCGCTGCCCGGTTCCAATACTGGATGCGGCGCTGGGGGTCCAGGAAGTAGACGCCTTCGTGAAGATGGTCCAGCAAGGTGCGAAACAGGTCCGGCGATTGAAGCATGGCGGCGCGCCCTCCCGTGACTTGGCGGCTTTTCCCGTTCCCCGTGCGTCGCCGAAGTATAACACGGCCCGCGGCAATTCACCGCGCAGGCAAGTCGTCCCGCTTGCCTGTGATCGGCTCCCATTGCTATCGTAGCCGCGGCACACCGGGGGTACGGAAGGAGACCGACATGGCTGGGAAGTATGTCCTTGCGCTGGACCAGGGCACCACAAGCTCGCGATCAATCCTCTTCAACCACGACGGCGCGATCGTCACCGCCGCGAGCCAGGAATTTCCGCAGGTGTATCCGCGGCCCGGCTGGGTCGAGCATGACCCCCTCGCTATCTGGGAAACCCAAATCGCGACCGCGGCGGCGGTCCTCGAACGCGCAAGCGCCGGCCCCGAGGACATCGCCGCGATCGGCATCACCAACCAGCGCGAGACCACCGTGGTCTGGGACCGCGCCACCGGGCAGCCCGTGCACAACGCGATCGTGTGGCAATGCCGTCGCACGACGGACACGTGCGAGCGGCTCAAGGCGGCGGGACTCGAAGACGAGTTCCGGAAGCGCACGGGGCTCGTGGTGGATGCCTATTTCTCCGGCACGAAAGTGAAGTGGATTCTGGACCACGTGGCCGGGGCGCGGGAACGGGCGGAACGGGGCGAACTGTGCTTCGGCACCATCGACTCGTGGCTGCTGTACAATCTCGCGGGCGTCCACGCGACCGACTACGCGAACGCCTCGCGCACACTGATGTTCAACATCCATGAGCGCGCCTGGGACCCGCTCCTGCTCGAAAAACTGGACGTGCCCGCGGCGATGCTCCCCGAGGCGCGGCCCAGTAGCGGCGTCTTCGGCGTCACGAAGGCGCTCGGCGGCGAAATCCCGGTGGCCGCGCTCATCGGCGACCAGCAGTCCGCGCTGTTCGGACAGGCCGGCTTCAACGCCAACGACTGCAAGAACACCTACGGCACCGGCTGCTTCCTCCTCATGAACACCGGCGCGAAACCGGTGGTCTCCGAGAGCGGCCTGCTCACGACTATCGCGTGGGGCATCGGCGACGAAGTGACCTACGCCCTCGAAGGCAGCGTCTTCGTGGCGGGCGCCGTGGTCCAGTGGCTGCGGGACGAACTCAAGATCATCGACAGCGCCGCCGAGAGCGAGGCCGTGGCCGCGCAAGTCCCCGACGCGAACGGCGTCCACCTTGTGCCGGCATTCGTCGGCCTCGGCGCGCCCTATTGGGACATGCGCGCCCGCGGCACCATCACGGGGCTTACCCGTGGCGCGAACCGCGCCCACATCGTCCGCGCCGCCCTCGAATCCATCGCATTCCAGTCCGCCGACCTCGTCCACACGATGGAAAAAGACACCGCGGCCCACATCCCCCGACTCAAAGTGGACGGCGGCGCCTGCGCCAACAACCTCTTGATGCAATTCCAGGCGGACCTGCTCGGCATCCCCGTGGTGCGCGGAAAGACCATCGAGACCACGGCCCTCGGCGCGGCCTTCCTCGCCGGACTCGCCGTCGGATTCTGGTCCGGACTTGACGAACTGGCGGCTATCTGGCGACTCGACCGCGCGTTCGAGCCCGCATGGGACCCGGCCCGCCGCGAAGCGGCCCTTGCGGGCTGGGCCGACGCCGTCCGCCGCACGAAATCCTGAAATTTCGCACGATCCGCACGTCGCGCCGCGCGTGATCACACTTTTCGCCATTTGCCGCCCCCACGATCCGGTGGTAGAATTTTAGCGGTCAACGCCACATGTGGCGTTTCTCCTTCCGCGGAGGCCTGATGCGCCCAGCGTGTCAGGTCTCTTTATTATTTCCGCGGGGATCTGAAGATTATTTGTAGCTGAATCTGAATCAGTGAAGATTAGTGGCAATTAGTGTTCCCCATATCTTCAGTGCAAGAGGAAGAGGAAGAGGAACACTAATCGAAGCTAATCGGCGCTAATTATAGGTGCGAATGGGGACAGAGACGTCTCGGGAAGGGGGTGCGTGATTGAGGGATCGGGGACACCCATTAGGTGGCCCCGTGTCAACGGTCAGGCACGTCTCGAAGACTCGCTTGTGCCAGTCCCCGCAGGAGCGCTTGTGCCAGTCCCCGGGGTGGTCTTTAGATTGACGGATTTTCGCCGATAATCCATAATGCCGCCGAGGATTCGGGTCTGGCGCGGCTTCGGGGCCGCGCGGCAACCGGAACGGAAGCAGGGACAATGCGGATCATCGGATTGACCGGCGGCGCGGGCAGCGGCAAGAGCGCGGCGGCAAAACGCTTCGCGGAGCGCGGCATCCCGGTCATTGACGCGGACAAGATCGGTCACGAAGTCATCGGTCCCGGCGGCGCGGCGGAGCAGGCGGTGATGGCGGCGTTCGGCGAGGCGGTGGCGACGTCGGGTACAATTGATAGAGAGAAGCTGGCGGCGGCGGTGTTCGGCGATGCGGCGGCGCTGAGACAGTTGAACGCCTTGGTGCACCCGGCGATCGCGCGGGAAGTCATGGCGCGCTGCCGGGCGCTGGCGGAGGCGGGTCATGCGGCGGTGGTGATCGACGCGGCGCTGCTTGCGGAGCGCGGCGAGCGCGAGCCTTGGCTCGACGGGCTCATCGTGGTGGATTGCCCGCGGGCCGAGCGGCTGCGGCGGCTGGTGGAATTGCGCGGCATGGCCCGCGAGGACGTCGAGCGGCGGCTGAACATGCAGACGCCGCCCGAGAGCAAGCTGGCGGCGGCGGACTGGGTCATCGAGAACACGGGCACACGGGCGGACCTGTACGCCCGGGTGGACGACATAGCGAAAGCGATTATGGAAGCATGATCGAACCGACACTCATAGGGCGCTGCGTGGATTGCGGGCGCTTGTACTCGGCGGAAACGGGCCTGCCGTACTGCCGCGAGTGCGCGCTTGCCCGGGACGAGGCGCTCAAGCGCGTGAGCGACGCCGTCGAGCGGGACAACCTGCGCACGACGGAGGGCATCGCCGAGCGCACCGGGCTTTCCCGGAACGAGGTGCGGCGCGTCCTGCGCGAACTGCCGGTCCTGGCGCGGTACGTCGATCAGGCCGAGGTGTGCACCGAGTGCAAACGCCGCGCGCCCATCGAGGGGTCCCATCTCTGTCTGCAATGCCACATCGACACGCTGCACGAGTTGCGCACCGCGAGCGACGCCGCCTACGACGACGCGGAGCGGCTTGAAGACGAACCGGAGCCCGCGCCCCCGCCTACCGTGGCGCAGATGCTCGAAGCGAAGCGCGCCCGCATGACCACGGCGCGGTCCAACCCCATCGCCGCGCAGACGGTGAAACGCTACCGCTACCTGTAGCCGATTTGCCATAATACCCGCCGCAAGAGAAGGCAACCCCATCGGAAGGAGGGCGGCGTGTAATGGAATACGTGCGGCTCGGCAAGACGGGCATCCTTGTTTCGGAACTCTCCCTGGGCACGATGACCTTCGGGAACGAGGCGGACGAGGCGACGTCGCGGCGGTTGATGGCGCGCGCGCTCGACGTTGGGATCAACTTCTTCGACACGTCGACGAACTACAACAAGGGGGCGACGGAGGAGATTATCGGACGCTGGATCGGCCCCCATCGACACGAGATCATCCTGGCGTCGAAGGTGTTCTTCCCGACGGGCGGCGGTCGCAACGACGAGGGATTATCGCGACGCAATCTGCTGCAAACAGTCGAAAACAGCCTTAAACGGCTACAAACCGACAAACTCGATCTGCTCTATCTGCACCACTGGGACGAGAACGTCGCCATCGAACAGACCCTGGCCGCAGTGCATACGCTCGTCGAGCAGGGGAAGGTGATCTACTGCGGCGTGTCGAACTTCGCGGCATGGCAGACGATGAAGGCGCTGGCGGTCGCGGCGGCGGGGCGGTACCCGCCGGTCGTGGCGACGCAGCCCATGTACAGCCTGGTGAAGCGGCAGGCCGAGGTCGAGATACTGCCGTTGGCGGCGTACGAAGGGCTGGCGGTTGTGCCGTACAACGCGATGGCCGCCGGGATGTTGACGGGCAAGTACCTGCGGGGCGCGTCCGGGCGGCTGACCGAGGTCGAGATGTACCGGCAGCGCTACGGCAACCCGCAGTACATCGAGGTGACCAAGCGCTTCATCGCGCACGCCTCGGAGCAGGGCCGCTCGCCGGCGGCGCTGGCCGTGGCGTGGGTCATGAGCCATCCGCTGGTGACCTCGACCATTGTGGGCGCGCGGAGCCTCGATCAGTTTGACGAAACGTTGCAGTGCCTCGATATGCGGCTTTCGCCGGAGGAGCGCGCGGCGATCACGGCGTTGTCCCCGGACCCGCCGTCGGCGACGGACCGCGAGCCGATGGACGCGATGCGCCGACGGGGCTGGTGATCGGGTTGTCTACGGCGCGTTGAACGCCTCGCGCAGTGCGGCGATGTTGGCGGCGTCGCCGGTGGCGCCTTCGACGGGCAAGGTGGTGTCGAGGTCGGGCTTGATGAACCCGTACAGGCCGACGTCGCGGAATCGGTCGTCGTGGATGAACGCGGCGGCGTCATGTTTCCCGCCCCAGCCGCTCAGACACTGGATCAGGCGCGTGCGCGGCCCGACGGCCCGTCGCGCGGCGTCGAGTTTCGCCGCGTCAGGGTGTTCATTCATGAGCCAGTCCACTTCTTCGAGCAATTTCGAGCCGACGACCTGCGGGTGTTCGAGGTCGTAGCAACTCAGCCAGATAATGCAGTCGGGTTTCGCGGTCTTGGCGGCGTCGCGGATGGTCGCCCAGCAGCGGTCGAGGGCGCGGCGGTTGAATTCCTGGATGCGTTCGGCGGTCATGGCGTCGTCTCCGGGGAACGGAACGCCGAACAGTTCCTGGTACATCTGCTTTTCACAATCGAGCCAGGCGTATTGCTTGTCCGGATAGAAATGGGAGCCGTTGAAGACCCAATCGATCATGAAGCCGTCGATGGCGGTCTTTTCGAGGGCTTCCGGGATGACCTTCGCGAGATAGTCGAGGTAGTCGCGCGTGAACGGGATCGAGATGGCGCTCGGGAAGCGGTGGCTCTGGTCGGGGTGCGTCTCGTCCCAATAGGTATTCGCGCCGATGCAGAAGTAGCCCATGACCTTCATGCCGTCGGCGTGACCGAGTTCGGCGATCTCCTTGAGAAAATCGCCTTGCATGCCGGGCTGGACGGGCGCGGCCTCGCCGCGGTACCAGGCATAGCCGGGGCAACTGACGCAGAAGGTCTGGATGGTGTTTACGCCGAGGGCGCGGTACCACGCGAGGTGTTTCGAGGGCGACGCCTGAGCGTACATGCCGGGTGTCGCGAAGCCCGATGGCCCCCAATTGAAGTCGATGCAGAAGGCTTTGATGCGTTCTTCGCCTTGATCGATCTGAGACGACGCCACCTTCGGAAGAAGCAAGAGTGCCCCAACACAAGTCAGTAACCGCAACACGGTCTATCCTCCGGGCCGACCGGTGTCTCGGCCATGGGCTGCCGGGCGAGCAGGAAGAACGCGCAGGTCATCATGGCGAGGAAGACGGCGCCGATGGGGTAGGTGAGCCGGGGCATGGCGAGGGAGGCGACGAGTTGCCCGGCGGTCGCGGCGACGAGGCCGCGCAGGAGGCAGCGGTCGCGGGCGTCCTGGATGCGCTCGATGGTCAAGTACGCGCGGGCGAGGATGCCGCCGAGTCCGGCGAGCACGAGCGCCATGCCGACGATGCCGCCCTTGAACAAGTAATACATCCAGACGTTGTGGACGGTCTGGTAGGTGGTCTGACCGTAAGCGATGGTGCTCTGTTTCGCGACCCAGCCCATGCCCTCGAAGGAACTTCCCATGCCCGCGCCCGTGAGCGGATGCCGCAGGAAGGTGTCCCATGCGCCGCGCATTTCCTCGACGCGCGCCTTGAGGGAGACTTCGAGATCAGGCAGTTGTTGCGCGGTCGATTCGTAGAGTTGCGCGCCGAGCGCCAGGGCCACCAGGACAACGCCGAGTACGCCGACGAAGACGAGCAGCCACCGCATGCCGCGCGGCAGGCTGATGAACACGAGTATCGCGAGGGAGCAGGCGAGGGCGACGTAGGCGGTCCGCATCATGGTGATGACGATGGCGCAGCCGAAGACTCCGAGGAGGAGGAGGTAGAGCGCTTTCACGCGCCTCGTGGTCTCGCGACAGAAGAACAGGGCCGCGATGACGACGAAACAGACTTCGTAGAAGAGGTGGCCGTTGGGGCGGACGGATTGGAGGAGGCGGGGGCCGATCTGGCGTCGGACGTATTCGCCGTAGACGTTCTGCGTGTTGATGACGTTGCCGGTGACGAAGGTGTACGCGAAGAAGGCGCACGCGCCGAGGGCGATGAGCGTGGTGAGCGCCAGGAGGGCGCGGGCGTACCGCCGGAGTTCGCGGCGGTCCTTGACGCAGGTCGCGAAAACCAGGTATGTAGATAGAAAAATAGGAAAGCGGCATTCCTTGATGATTTCGGTCATGTTCGGCTGCCGCCAGAGGCCCACCGCCGCGATGAACACGAAATAGAAGCAGTACAGGTAGAAGAAGTAGTGGGTGAGGTCGGGGCGTATGGCGGCGCGGCCCGTGATCAGCTTGACGGCGCCGTGGGCCAGCAGCAGGAAGAGCCAGAATTCGCGGGGGTGCCATTCGACGCCCGCGAAGGGGAATATGTACATGGAAAGGAATAGATGGCCGAGGATCATCTTGGCAAGGAAGAGGGAAATGATGATCCAGGAAGGGCCGAAGACGAGGAACGCCGCGCCCGCGGCTCCGACAACCAGGCCCGCGCCCACGAGGTAGTCGTACTCGGCGACTCCAAGTCTTGGCGCTAGCCACGCGCCCGCGAATACCACCACCGCCGCGATGGCCGTCGCCGTCGCTGCGTTGGGAAGGACCTCGCGAACGAACGCGGTCCCGCCGTGGAACGGCCATGCGCTCGATGCTGCACCCTTGGTCTTCACCCGTGAAATCTCCCGCTATCGAGCATACCCGTCCCGCGCGCGTGCGCACAAGGGTCGGGGACAGGATCGGACAGGATCGGGGACAGGCACGTCTCGCCCTCCTTCGCCAAGGCTTCCTCCGCCGCTAAAGCTATGGACGACACGTCGGAGGACAGGCTCGAAGACTCGCTCGCTTGTGCCAGTCCCCTGGGGGATCAGGGGACGCCGAGAAATGCGCGGCAGGGCGCGCCGTCGGCGTCGGCGAGGGGCAAGGGAAGCAGTATGAACGGGTACACCCCTTGCGTGAAGCCGCGCAGGAGCAGACCCTCGACCACGAGTACGTCGTGTTGGAGAAGGATGTGGTGCGTGGGCTGTCCCGGCTGCTTGTAGGGGGCCACGGACAGGTAATCCACGCCCACGAGGCGGACGCCGTCCGCCACGAGGCGTTGCGCGGCGTCCGCGTCGAGCGCGACGTAATCCCGCTGGAAGGGCGCGTCCACGGGGACGTTCGAGTTGCGCGTCTTGAACAGGACCCGCTCGGGCAGCCGTTCCGGGGGCAGGTGATCCGCGCGGACAAGGTTCACGTCGGACAGGTCAAGCAACAGCGCGTCTCCGAAGAAGACGGCCGGGTCCACGGCGTCGAGTCGTTTGCCTTTGTCTTCGAAATGCCACGGCGCGTCCACGTGGGTTCCGGTGTGGGTCGAGAGCCTCAGGAGCGAGGTGTTGGCGGTGGCGCCGGCTGCGATGCGGCGGTCGGGCCGCAATTCGAAGGGCGGGTCGCCGGGCCAGACGGTCATGCCTTCCCGCAGGGGAATCGAAACGTCATGCCATGTAATCGTCATTATCCGCTCCTTGCCACGTGTTCGAGCGCCGCGGGGTCGCGAATGACAATGGAGCGATTCGCGAGCGCGACGATGCCTTCGGTGCGCAGTCCGTGTAGCGTGGCGGTGGTCGTTTCGCGGGTCGAACCGATGAGGTTCGCGAGTTCCTGGTGCGTCACTTGGAGGGTCGCGCCCGGCTGGCCGCCTTCGCGCCGCAACAAGCGGAGCAGGCCGGAGGCCAGGCGCCGACGGACGGAACAGAAGACCATTTCGCTCAGGGTCTGCTCGGTTTCGAGTCCGCGTTCGCACAGGTAGTGCGCCACCTGGCAGGCGAATGCGCCCTCTTCCCGCACGCATTTCCGGAAATCGACGGCGCGCATAAGGCACAGGACGCCCGCGCGGAGCGCCTCGGCGTAGTTTTCGCGTCGTCCTCGGTTCACGAGGCACTCCTCGCCGAACATGTCTCCGGGCGCGGCGTGGCGGAACGAAAGCTCGCGTCCGTCGTCCGAGACGCGGGTTATCCGGACGCGGCCCTTGCGCACCCAATAGACGAAATCGCAGGGATCGTCGGGGAAGAACACGATCTGGCGCGTTCCATATTCACGGTGATAGACGAACTCGCCGACCCGCGCGAGCACGGTCGCGTCCAGGTCTTGAAAGAACGCCACTTCCTTGAGCGAGAAGGGGACGCGCGCGAATGGACGCATCATGGTCATGGCGTGCGGTCGCTTCGTGTTCGCTTCAGACGCTTGGAAGAAGCATTTTCAGGTCTCTGCTGTCCACGTTTTTGCATGTGCGCGAATTCTACTGGATTCCCGCTTTCGCGGGAATGACGGAGAGAAGAATCGCGGTCGCTTTCGTGACGCCCGTGGGAATTCATTTCAGCCACCGCTCGATGAATTGGCGCAGGGCGTCTTGATTCGCATGGTGAACCAGAAACGAGAAGCGCACGAAGAAGAAAGCCGCGCACCCGAAGGTCCAGAGCGCGATAAGGGCGCGACCCGCGGAGCCCGCCAAGGACCGCCAGGATCGCGTGCCGGACGGAGCATGCGCGGTATCGGAGTCACTCATTACGCCTGTCCTCCGTCGCTCCTCGTCCTCGCCCTCGGGGGATCGGGGACAGGCACGTCTTGCTCGAAGACTCGCTCGCTTGTGCCAGTCCCCGTCGGTCCCGCGCCTGACATATCAATAGGGTTCCCAACCGGGGCGATGTATTGTCGTCTGAGCATCCCTGGTTTTCCGTGCGTTCCCAACCATAACTGCATAGTATACCGCGTCGCGCTCCGCGGGTGCGCGGGCGCTGTGCTCTAGGGTATACTACGCGCCGCGTCGGATAATAGGCAGTGTCTCTTCCGGCGCTTCCCCGATCAGCCGCGCAGCCTGGTCTCTCGTTTTGTGACACGACCTTGAGGCGCGCGGGGTCCTCGGAAGAGCAACCGCGCCGCGCTTGCGGCGGCAACGGGGCCGTATATGCCCGAAACCGATCTGGAAGAGCCCTGGAAGGACCTGGACGAACTCCTGCAGCGGCAGGACAGCGCCGGGCTGACGGCGCTGTTCTCGCGGTTGAGCCCCGGCGAGGTGGCGCGGGTGTTGTCGCGTCTGGACGAGGACGAACGGTCCGTCCTCTTTTCGGCGCTGGGGCCGGAAACGGCCGCGGACCTGATGGAGGAGTTGGCGGACGCGCAAGCCGCCGACCTCATCGAAGACCTGCCGATCGAGCACGCGGCGGACATCGTCGAGGAGATGGAGAGCGACCGCCGCGCGGACGTCCTGGGGGAGATGCACGAGGAGGACGCCGAGGCGATTCTCCGCGAGATGGAGCCGGAGGAAGCGGCGGACGCGCGCCACCTGCTGACGTATCCCGAGGACACGGCGGGCGGCATCATGACGACGGACTTCGTGGTGTATCCGCAGGATATGCGCGTGGCGGACGTGGTGGGGGACATCCGGGAGAACAGCGAACGCTACTCGGACTACGGGCTCCACTACGTTTACGTCGCGTCGGAGCACGGGCGATTGGTGGGGGTCGTGCGCATGCGGGACTTGTTGCTCGCGCGGCCGGAGAAGGAACTGCGCCAGATTATGATCGTCAACCCGATCTACGTGCTGGCGGACACGCCGCTCGAGGAACTGGACGACTTCTTCGAGCGGTGGACCTTCTGGAACGTGCCGGTTACGGACGACGACGGCAAGGTGATCGGCGTGGTGCGCCGGGCGGCGGTCGAGGAAGCGCTTTACGAAGAGCAAGAGAAAGCGTTCCTGCGCTACAGCGGCATTATCACGGGCGAGGAACTCCGATCGATGCCTCTGCGCGAACGCGCTTCGCGGCGGTTGGTCTGGCTGGTGCTGAATATGGCCCTGAGCATCACGGCGGCGAGCGTCATTCTGCTGTTTGAAGGGACCGTCGGCCGCCTGTTCGCCCTGGTGTTCTTCATGCCCGTCATCTGCAACATGTCCGGGTGCAGCGGGAACCAGGCGGTGGCGGTGAGTATCCGCGAGTTGGCGCTCGGCCTCATCCGGCCCGGCGACTACGTCCTCGTGTGGGCCAAGGAGGTGGCGGTCGGCCTTCTCAACGGGGTTGTCCTCGGCGGACTCCTGGGCGTGATCGCCTACGTGTTCTGGCACGATACGCCGGTGCTGGGGATGGTTATCGGCGCGGCGTTTGCATTGAACACGCTCGTAGCCGTATCGCTTGGCGGGCTTATCCCGATGGTCCTTCGCCGGCTCGGCATGGACCCCGCGCTCGGCGCGCCGCCCATACTCACGACGCTTACCGACATGTGCGGGTTCCTCCTTGTCCTGAGCCTCGCCACCACCGCCGTGGCGATCGGCTGGATCGGCTGAAGACGCACGATCCACCGCGCGCATTGAACGTCCACGGGTCCGCGCGCTACAGTCGTTCTCGTTCCTGTGCGCGATCAACAACGGTTTTTTCAACGCTGTATTAACGGAGGGATGAGAAATGAACGCGAGCATTCTGTGTCTGACGGTGGGTCTACTGGTCGTGTGCGCGCCTTTGGCGCATGGGCAGGCCGCGGGACTGGACCGGCTTTGCCAATTGAATGACGCGAAGACGCGATCGATCAGTCCGGAGAACTTCACCGGCGAGAAGGGGAAGGGCGGCATGGCCACGTTGGAGGAAGGGAGCGCGGCCCACGCGGCCCGCGAACTCGGCCAGGGCTGGAAGGTGAACCCGTATGTGCACATCGAGCCGGGCACGACCTTCACGTTGGGCGCGATTGAGGGGTCCGGCGTCATCAATCACATCTGGATGACCCCGGCGGGAGACTATCGCCTCATGATCCTGCGTTTCTACTGGGACGGCGAGGAACAGCCGTCGGTCGAGGTTCCCGTGGGCGACTTCTTCGCCGCGGGCTGGGGCATGGGCAAAGAACCGCGGATATCGTCGCTGGCGATTTGCGTGAATCCGCGGAGCGGCTTCAATTCCTACTGGCAGATGCCCTTCCGGAAGGGGTGCCGGGTTACCATGGAGAACCTGGGGGCGAAGCATGCGACGGTCTATTACCAGATCGATTACTCGCTCGAAGCGGTGTCTGAGGACACGCCGTACTTCCACGCGCAGTTCCGCCGGGTGAATCCGCTGCCGTACAAAGAGGTTTTTACCATCGTGGACGGCATCCGGGGCCGGGGTCACTACGTTGGGACTTATCTAGCTCATGGCGCGAACAGCGAAGGCTGGTGGGGCGAGGGCGAGATCAAGTTCTACATCGACGGCGACGATGCTTTCCCGACGATCTGCGGAACGGGCGAGGAAGACTACTTTTGCGGGTCCTACGGCTATGGTGAACGCAAGGAGGACGGCAAGTATTCGTATGAGTCTTTCAGCAGCCCGTACACCGGCTTCCACCACGTGCCCCACGACGGCGCGCAGCGGCGGATCGGCCAATACCGCTGGCATATTACGGATCCCGTGCGTTTCGATCAGGACCTGCGCGTGACCATTCAGAGCCTCGGCTGGCAGAGTGAAGGGCGGTACCTGCCGCTGGAGGACGATCTCGCGGCGGTCGCGTATTGGTACCAACTCGAACCGCACCATCCGTTCCCGTCCCTGCCGTCGAAAGAGAAGCTGATCATCACGGATTGACATCGCGCGGCGCGACGTATACTACGATTCTTAGCGACGTGGGAGGGCGGCGACAATGCAGTATGGAAGCGGATTCTTGGCCGGGCTGGCGATGATCGCGGCGTGCGCCGTCGGCGCGGCGGCGCGCGCCGAGGAAAGCGACGTGCGGGCGGCGCGACTGCGTTGCGAGTACCTTGAGGACCCCATCGGCGTCGGCACGGCGGCGCCGCGGCTGAGCTGGATCATCGAGAGCGGGCGGCGCGGCGCGCGGCAGACCGCGTGGCAGGTGATCGCCGCCGGACGCGCGGAGGAGTTGGCCGCGGACCGGGGTGGCCTGTGGGAATCGGGCCGCGTGGCGTCGGGGGAGAGCGTGCTCGTGCCTTGGGGCGGCATGCCGTTGCAGGCGAAGCAGACTGTTTTCTGGAAGGTGCGCGTTTGGGACGAACGGGGAGCGGCCTCGCCGTGGAGCGCACCCGCGATGTTCGAGACGGGTTTTCTCGACGGCGCGTGGGCGGGGGAATACATCGGGTTGCGCGAGGACGACGGCAACGTCGAGTTTCCCTGGCTGCGCAAGGGCTTTCGGCTTCCCGCGGCCCCGGTGCGCGCGCGGGCTTACGTGAATCCGCTGGGCTACGCCGAACTGTACATCAACGGCAGAAAGGCGGGGGATGATGTGTTGACACCCGCCGTGTCCCAGTTCGACCGGCGATCGTGGCGCATCGTTTACGACATTACGCCGCTGCTTGCCGCGGGCGACAACACGGCTGCCTTCTGGCTTGGGCGCGGCTGGTACGCGAAGGAACTGCCGGGCGTGGCGTATGCGGGCCCGCTGGTGCGCGCCGTGATCGAGGTTGCCTGCGCGGACGGCAGCACGGTCACCGTGCCTACCGGGGCCGACTGGAAGGCCCACCCGAGCCATTACCGGCGTATCGGCGAGTGGCTCTCGGGGCGCTACGGCGGCGAGCACGTGGACGCGCAGGCGGCGGTGGACGATTGGGCGGCCCAGGGCTTTGACGACGGGGACTGGCCCAATGCGGCGGTGGTGGCCGTGCCCGCGCACACGGTCTCGGACCAGCCGTGCGAGACCAACCGCGTCGTGCGCCGGTTTGTGCCGCGCACGGTCAAGCATTACGGCGGCGACGCCTGGGTTGTGGACTTCGGCGTGAACCTCACGGGCTGGTTCGAGATGACCCTGCGCAGTCAGGCGCCGGGCAACCGGGTGACGATGGATTTCATCGACTTGCTCTCGCCCGAGATGAAGAACTTCAATCAGCGGTCCATATACGTCGCCCGCGGCGGCGATTCGGAGACGTTCCGCAACCGCTTTCACTATCACGCCTTTCGCTATGTGCTGATCAAGGGATTGGACGCGCCGCCCGCGCCGGAAGACCTGGCCGCGCTGCTTATCCGCACGGATTTCCCGGTCTACGCTTCGTTTGCCTGCTCGAACCCGCTCCTGACCGATATCCACGACATGGTGCACTACACCTTCGAGTGCCTGAGCCTCGGCGGTTATCTCGTCGATTGCCCGCACATCGAGCGGCTGGGCTATGGCGGCGACGGCCAGGCAAGCACGGCCACCGCGTTGTCGCTGTTCGGCATGGGGCCGCTCTACACCGCGTGGATGGCCCATTGGCGGGACTGCCAGCGCCCGGACGGCGGCTTGCCGCACACGGCGCCCAACCCGTACAGCGCGGGCGGCGGACCGTATTGGTGCGCGTTCTCGATCGCCGCGCCGTGGGAGATGTACCGCCACTACGGCGACGTGCGAATCCTCGAAGAGAACTACGGCATGATGCAGCGGTGGCTCGACGGCTATGTCGCCAAGCATAGCCGGGAGGACGGCCTGATCTTCGGCTGGCCGGACGAGGAATACCGCAACTGGTACCTCGGCGACTGGGCCCGCCCGAAGCGCAACGAGCGGGAGGCGGAGCGCTCGACGCATCTCGTGAACAACTGCGTGATTATCCAGTGCCACGCGCGCATGGCGCGTATCGCGGAGTTGCTCGGCAAGCAGGAAGACGCCGCCCGCTACGCGAAAACGGCGGAGGCGTTGCGCGCCAAGGTACACGCGGAGTTCTGGCATGACGGGACCTACGCGGACGACACGCAACTCGGCCTCGCCTATCCGCTGCTCGTGGGCGTGACGCCGCCGGAGCTCGAAGGCCAGGTCGAAAAACGGCTGGAAGAGAAAATCCTGGTCGAGTTTGCGGGCCACCTCGACGTCGGGCTCGTGGGCGTGCCCGTGCTGACGACGGCGTTGCTCGAACGCGGGCGCAGCGATCTCGTGTTCCGCTACACGAACCAGGAGGACTTCCCCGGCTGGGGCTACATGCTGAAAAACGGCGCCACCGCCACCTGGGAGCACTGGGACGGGATGCGGTCCCACATTCACAACTGCTACAACGGCATCGGCGTGTGGTTTTACGAGGCGCTCGCGGGCATCCGGCTCGATCCGGACACGCCGGCCTTCGCGCGCTTCGTGCTGAAGCCGGAAATCACGGGCAACTTGACGTGGGTCACGGCGCGGCAGGACACCGTGCGCGGGGTCATCGAGAGCGCGTGGGAAATCAAGGAAGGCCGGTTCCACTGGCGGGTGCGCGTGCCCGTGAACACGGTGGCGGAAGTGCATGTGCCCGCCGCGAACGCCGACGCCGTGACCGAGTCCGGCGCGCCCGCCGCGCAATCGGAAGGGCTGGCGCTGCTGCGCGACGAGGCGGGGCGCGCGGTGTTCGAGGCGCAATCCGGCCGTTACGCCTTCGAGGCGCCCCGGGAGCAGTAACGCTGCCGCCGACAGGGGTGAAGCGTTTGCGCTGCCGCGGGGCGGGCTTGCATGCATTTAGGTCTGTCGACTTAATCGGAGACCGGCTAAGAAACGCGCGAATAGGCGCCCATGATCCATCATGTCTCTTCCCAAAGAGCGTGCCCGACTTGTCAGCGCGCTTTAGCGCGGCTCCTCTTTGCACCCGCGTTCACGCGGGGTGTAAGAGGCTGTTACTTTCGCGAAGAGGGCGCTTCAGCGCCGCTTGGCGAGCCGCTTCAGCGTGGAAGCAATGCTGAAGCCGCTAAGAAAGCCGCGCTGAAGCGCGCTTGTATTTACACCAGGTTCTCGCATCACCCCGCATAAATGCGGGTGCAAAGAAGAGCCCGCCAAGGCGGGCTAAACAGATTCACGTACTCGGAGTCGATTGCGGGGTAATCGCGCTCAGTTCTTACCCGCCGCCGCATTGTGCCAAATCGCCAAGTCCATTTTCGGGGCTGCATTTTCCGGTCTTGACGGGCGGGATTATTTATGCTAACTTATGTTAAGCATCCTAAACTTCAGGGCGGTTTGAATGGTTCAGGGCGAGAGGAGAAGCAACGGTGAAAAAGTACTTCATGATCGGTTACGGCGTAGTAGCCTACCTCGCGTTTTTCGCGGCGATTCTTTACATGATCGGCTTTCTCGGCGGCGTGCTGGTTCCCAAGGGGATTGACGATGGGCAGCCCGCGCCGTTGGCCCAGGCCGTCGCGGTGAACGTGCTGCTCATTCTCGCGTTTGCCGTGCAGCACACGATCATGGCGCGCCCGGCGTTCAAGCGCTGGTGGACGCAATACGTGCCGAAACCCATCGAGCGCAGCACCTTCGTGCTCGTGGCGAGCGCGATCTTGTTGATTACGTTCTGGCAATGGCGGCCGATCTCCGGCGTGGTGTGGTCCGTCGAGGGAACGGCGGGCCGGGCCGTGTGTTACGCCCTTTTCGCTCTCGGATGGGCGCTGGTGTTCTATTCGTCGTTTCTCATCAACCATTTCGACCTTTTCGGGCTGCGGCAAGTATTCCTGCACTTCAAGAACGAGTCCTATAAGCCCGTTCCCATGAAGGTCGTGTCCCTTTATCAACTGGTCCGCAACCCGCTGATGCTCGGCTTCTTCATCGCCGTCTGGGCCACGCCGGTCATGACGTATGGGCATCTGTTGTTCGCCGCGTGCATGACGGCGTACATCTTCATCGGCATTCAGTTCGAGGAACGCACCCTGTCCCGCGAGTTGGGGGCGGTGTACGAGGCCTACCGGCGGCGCACCCCGATGCTGTTTCCCTTGCCCGTCGGCGGACTCGGCGATGCCGCGCCGGACTCGAACATCGGGGGCGCGTCGGAGCGGGAGTAACGGACCGGTCGGAATCATTCTTCTCCGCTCGCGGCGGATATGTTCGCGCCGGGCGTCGTTCATTCGGCCATCACGCACCACCGCGAAAACACGAGCGAGAAGACCCAAGGCAAATGGGGACTGGCACAAGCGACCCCGCGCCGCGCGGGGGAGACGTGCCTGTCCCCGTTCGCTTATACTTTGGCGGCCCTCGTGACTACCTGATTCCAGTTAAGCATAGGTGGTTCCCGTTGTCAAGGACTCTTGTTGCACGTTCTTGAGAGCTTCGTGGGGAAGGGCTTGGGGGCTGTCAGGTACACGCGCCGCGCGCTTGTGCTACACTCGTGGCTTGGTAAGGTGGGCGAGCACGATTACGAGCACGATTACGAGTACGATTACGAGCACGAGTAAGAGCGCGAGGGACGGGATGAGATGAGCGAGTTTGTGTATCCCACCGCGGTACGTGATATGCCGGAGGAGGACCGGCCCCGCGAGCGGCTGGCGCGTCTGGGTGCGGAGGCGTTGCGCGACGCGGAACTGATCGGTGTGCTTTTTCGCACGGGGACGCGCGAGGTGGGCGCGGTGGCGCTTGCGGAGCGTCTGCTGCGGCATTTCGGCGACTTGCGCGCGCTGGCGCAGGCGTCGCTGGAGGAGATACGGGAGGTCAAGGGGATTGGTGCGGTCAAGGCGGTGGAAATCAAGGCGGCCCTCGAACTGGGGAAGCGGCTGGCGGTGCATACGCGCCCGGCGGCCACGCGCATTCGCGGTGCGCGGGACGTGGCGGACTTGTTAATGCTCCAGTTCAAGGAGTACGAAACGGAGCACTTCAAGACGATATTGCTGAATATCCGCAATGACGTGCTGAAGGTGGTCGATATATCGAGCGGCGCGCTGGATGGCACGCCCGCCGCGCCGCGGGAGGTGTTCCGGAAGGCGGTGCGCGAGAACGCCGGCGCGATCATCGTGTGCCACAACCACCCGAGCGGGGACCCCGAGCCGAGCCGCACAGACATCGAATTGACGCGGCTGCTGTGCGACGCGGGCGCGACCCTCGGTATTCCGCTGTTGGACCACGTGGTCTTCGGCGACGGGCGTTTCGTGAGCCTGAAGGAAAGGGGCCTGATGTGAGGTGCCCATTCAGCGGTTGGCGCGAGGGCGCGCGCTTCTACGTGCCGGTGCTGGCGGCGGGACTGGTATTGACCGCGTTGTTGTGGACCACGGCCTACGTGTGGGCGGGCGCGGCGGTGCTGGGGCTTGGCGCGGCCATGACGCTGTTCTTCCGCGATTTTCCGCGCACGGTGACGGCGGGGGAGGGGGAGGTGGTGTCGCCTGCGGACGGCACGGTGGTCGGCATCGACGAGCTTGAGGCGTCGTCCCATTACGACGGGCCCTGCAAGCGCATCGCGATCTTTCTTTCTATTTTCAGCGTACACGTGAACCGGTCTCCCTACGACGGCATGGTCCGCGACATGCGCTACGCGCCGGGCAAGTTCCGCCTGGCGATGAAGGCCGCGGCGGGCGACGACAACGAGGCCAATACGATTTTCCTGGACACGGAGGCCGGGCCCATGACGGTGCGGCAGATCACGGGCGCGGTGGCGCGGCGGATTGTGTGTTCCGTAACGCCGGGCGCGCCGCTGGCGAAAGGGGAGAAGTTTGGCATGATCCGTTTCGGGTCGCGCACGGAGTTGTTTCTGCCGCCCGAGGCGCGGATATGTGTTAAGCTAAGGGAGAAGGTCCGCGCGGGCCTGACCGTGGTGGCGCGTGTGTGATGAGAACCCTGCGAAGCAAGACAAAGCGGAAGCTGAAGATACGCCGCCGGCCGATTAACGTGCTGGCGAGCGCGATGACCACATTCAGCCTCTACCTCGGCACCGCCAGCATTTTCGCCAGCATCGGCAACGAATACGAGCGCGCGGCTTACCTGATCTTGGGGGCGATCATTTTCGACATGCTCGACGGGACCGTCGCCCGCCTCACCCGCAGCGTCTCCGAGTTCGGCAAGCAACTCGACAGCCTGTGCGACCTCGTATCCTTCGGCGTCGCGCCGGCGGTGCTCGTCTTCGCGGTTTACTTGCAGCACGCGCCGAAAGAGGGCTCATTCGTCGGCAAGACCGGCGCGTTTGTGGCGATCATCTATGTCATTTGCGCCGCGTTGCGACTGGCGCGGTTCAACGTCTATCAGGCGGACCGGCGCGAGTCCTTCGTCGGGTTACCGTCGCCCGCCGCGGGGGCAACCGTGGCCGCGTTCGTGCTCTTCCTGCGCTTCTTCGGGTTCATCAAGTCGGACTTCGACTACTACGCGGTGGGCGCGTTAACGCTGTTGATGGCGTGGCTGATGGTGAGCACCGTGCGTTATCCGAAGGACCGCATGAAGTCGTTCATTCTCGCGCCGCGGCATGCGTTCATGGTCCTCGGCATCGTCGCCTACGCCATGGCCATCATCCACTACGCGATTACGATCTCGCCCGCCATCGTGCTGTTCCCGCTCACCGGCACCTATGTCCTCTTCGGCGTGTGCGACACCGCCTATGCCTATTTTACGGGCAAGGCCGAGACGGAGCAAGAGGAAGCCTCGGGCGACGGGCTGACGGCCTCGGCGAACGCGCGCGAACCATCGCGCGAAGCGCCGTTGCACGGCGGCCGCGGCACGGGATCGCGCCCCGCCTCCTGATCGTGGTCGCGATCGTAATCGGACTTGGGGACAGGCACGTCTCCCCCGCGAAGCGCGGGGTCGCTTGTGCCAGTCCCCACTCGGGTTCGCGGCGGATTTCGCTGTTTTCTCCTTGCATCCCGGCCAATTCCGTATTAAGATCAGTACAGGAGTGTAATTGATGCGCGGAAGCCTTTGTATAGCATTCGCCGGCTTCCTGGCGGGGGCCATCGTCGATGCGGATGTCGTGAAGCTGAACGATCAGGACACCCTGACGGGCAGCGTCGTGCGCATCGTCGAGGGGACGCTTGTTTTCCGCACGTCTTTGGCCGGGCAGGTCATGGCGCCCATGGACACGCTGCGCGGCCTGACCACGGACGCGAACATGGTCATCACCCTGACGGGTGACAAGGTGCTTTACGGCAAGTTCAGGAACACGCCGGAAGGGCAGCAGGTGGTTCCGCTCGATGGCGGGCCGCCCGCGCCGCTGGTTCTAGCCGAAGTTGCGGAGGCCATGCCGATCCCCGCGACGGCGGAATCGCCTCCCGAGCCCGTGAGCGCGGGAGACCTCGATGTGGGCGTCGAGACGGGGCTGCAATGGCGCGACACTTCGCGCACGAGCACGAACCTCGTCGGCAGGGTAGACCTCAAGCACACGACCGAGGACCGCGCCGTGAGCGGCCACGTGCTCGTGGGCCGCGACGACCCGGGGTACTTCCCGAGCCTTGTCGAGGGCGGCGTCGAGTGGCGCAGGGAGGGGACGGACCGCGCCGCGCCCTTTGTGCGGGCGGACATCGAGCGTGACACCGGCGCGGCGCTGGACCTGCGCGCGCAATTGACCTTGGGCGTTCACGACCGGCTCTTCGATAATGGCGTAAGCATACTCCACGGTTTCGCCGGGTTGGGGGCCGCGTATGAGGATTGGGACGCGACGGCGTTGGAGGACCGCGAGCACTTCCGCGCGCCGAGCGGCGAAAGCAAAGAGACAGACCGGGAACTCAGCATGCAACTGCGCCTGCGGTATTCGCGCGCGATTCTTAAGACCGGCGCGGTCGACGGCGACATTGTCGTGTACCCGAGCCTCACGGACCTGGGCGACTTCCGCGCGCGATCCGAGGCGGCGTTCACGTTGCCGGTGATGCCCAGGTTGAAGCTGCGCCTGAACCTGCGGTTGGACTATGACAGCGACCCCGGTCTTTCGGGCCTCGATGAATGGGGCGCCTCTGTCGGGGCCGGTTTCCGGTGGGACTTCTAAGCGCCCGGTCGGCGGGAAAAGCGAGTTAACGAAAATATGCGGCGAGGGCGTTTTGTTCTCCATTGTTGAAGTTGTATCGTTGATTTTGTGTGGGTCCCGTCATGGACCGCCGTGTACAGGAATTCAGGAGAGGTCAGGGGTATGAGGCGATTGCTGCAAGTGACGGCGCGGCCGGTCGAACTGTTGCTCGGGGCGTTCTTCGTGTTCGCGGCGCTGCTGAAGGTGCAGCATCCAGGCCTGTTCGCCGTCCAGATATACGAGTACCACGTGCTGCAGAACAAGGACCTTCTCGGGTTCGCCGCCCTGTTTTTCATAACCCTCGAGATCGGCTTAGGCATTGCCCTGTTCTTGGATCTCCGGCCGCGATTGCTGACCCTCGTCGTGGCGCAGGGGATGCTTGTGTTCTTCACGGGGCTCATCCTGTACGCATGGACGTTTCACGGGCTCAAGGACTGCGGCTGCATGGGCGAGGTGCGGATGGGGCCCGGCGTCTCGATCCTGAAGAATCTCGTCATGATGGCCTGCGTCGCGTGGAGTTGGTTGGGCTACCGGCATCAGCAGCCCGCCCCCGAAACAACAGGGAGGATCGTGGATAAGTGGGCAGCGGCGCTGGCCGTGGCCGGGGTGGCGCTGGGCGCCTCGTACATCGAGCTGTACAAGAAATCGCCCGCCACGTCCGAGCAGACCAATGAGACCGCCGCCGCGGATGAAACGTCGGCGCCGCGCGCGCCCGGCCCGTTCTCGCGCTACGTCATCGAGAGCGAAATCGGCGAGCGCTTCGATCTCTCGCGGGGAACCTATCTTGTGGCGCTGCTCAGCGCCACGTGCGACCACTGCATGGCCAGCGTCCCCACGCTCAACGAGTACCTGCTGCGCCCGGACGTGCTGCCGCCGCTCGTGGGATTGTGTTACGAGCCGTCGCCGGGCGCGCTCGAGGAATTCCGCATCCTGACCGGCATGGCATTCCCTTGCTACAACCTGGGCAACGACTTCCTTACCTTCGTGAAATTCATCGGTCGCGAACCGCCGAGACTGTCTCTCGTGCGCGACGGGACCGCTGTGCATTCCTGGGACGACGAAATGCCGGCGGCGGATGCCCTGATCGCGTGGCTGGAGCGCGAAACTGGGGGAGCGGAACCGGCCGCTGAGGCGCCGCCGGTCTTTGAATAGACCGCGCTTGCCTTGTTATCATCGCGGCGATTGGCGGGCCGTTCGCGGCCCGACGTGGTTTTCGGGGTATGACGGCGCCGGGCCCCGCCCGTGATTGCCGGCGCGATCCCGCAAGAAACGAGAGGCGCGTATCCGTGTCGGTCATCATTGAGACCAGGAAACTGAGCAAGACCTACGAAGGCGCTTTCGGCAGCCAGGACGTCGTCGCGCTGAAGGACCTGGACCTGGTGGTCCACGGCGGCGAAATCTATGGTTATCTTGGTCCGAACGGGTCGGGCAAGACGACGACGATCAAGCTGCTGCTCGCGCTTATCTTTCCGACCTCGGGCGAGATCGAAATCCTCGGCGAAAAGAACATCACCGCGCGGAAGGTGCGGCAGAATATCGGCTACCTGCCCGAGGGCGCGTATTACCCGGATTTCCTGAAGGGCGAAGAGGTTCTCCGGTTCTACGGACGCCTCTACGGACTTGGCGGAAAGGACCTCGAACGGCGCATTGACGCGGTCATGGATACGGTGGGCATGACCCACGCGCGCAAGCGGCTCCTGCGCGGCTACTCGAAGGGGATGCGGCAGCGCATCGGCCTCGCGCAGGCGCTAATCAGCGACCCGCAAATTCTCATCCTGGACGAACCCACGACGGGCTTGGACCCGATCGCGCGCAAGGAAATCCGGGACATCCTGGCGCGGCTCCGGGACGAGGGCAAGACGCTGCTCATCAGCAGCCATGAATTGCTCGAGGTCGAGTTGATCTGCAACCGCATCGGCATCCTCTCGTATGGCGTGCTTCAGACGCAGGGCGCCATCGACGAACTGCTCACGGACCGCGAAATCTCGATCCTGGTCGCGGGCACGGAGCAGGGGGCGGCGCAACTCGAAGGGACCGGCATTACCGTCGAGGATACGGTGGGCGACCGCATCAAGCTGCGTGTCCCTGACGAAACCCACGTCTACGACGCGCTGGCGCGCTGTAAGGCGGCGGGACTGCAACTCGTGAGCGTCGCGCCCCGGCGCGAGACGCTCGAGGAACTCTTCGTGCGCGTCGTGGGCGCGGCCGAGGCGGCCGCGAGAAAGGCAGCAGTATGAGCAGCGTCGCTGTAAGCGCGGGCGGCCTCCTGACGCCGCTGCGCGGCCCCTGGACCATCGCGTGGTATACCTACCGCGAAGGCATCCGGAAGAAGACCCTTGTCGGTTTTCTGATTCTGAGCCTCCTCGTGATTTTCGGTTCGAGTTTCATGGGCGCGTTCTTGAACCCGACGACCGTCGGGGACGTCGAGAAGGACATCGACCTGAAGCTGATCAAGGATATCTGCGTTACTTCGATCTCGATCTTTGGCATCCTCATCACCATTTTCGTATCGGCATCCGCGGTGCCCACCGAACTGGAGAATCGGGTCGTCTACACGATCTTGTCCAAGCCGGTGCGGCGGTTCCAGTATCTCCTGGGCAAATTCGCGGGCGTGCAACTCATCGTGCTGGTGAATCTCGGCCTGATGGGCGCGCTGTTCTTTCTCCTGCTCTACTTCCGGCAAGGGGTCATGCCGACCTTGCTGCTGTGGTCCATTTTCTTCACCTATTTCGAGTTCCTCATCGTCTCCGCGTTCACGTTCGCGATCTCGTGCACGGCGACGTCGGCGGTGTTGCCGACCATCGGCGGCCTGTTTGTCTGGATCACGGGCAGCCTCACCGAATACCTGAAGGACGTGGGGGTGCGCTCGGGGTGGAAGGGCTGGGCCGGCTTCGAGGGGCCGAGCGATCTGATGGAGCATTTCTCGGTGGAGAAACTGGTGGGCGGGCTTGCGGAGAGTCTGTTCCGCGTGCTGCCGAATCTCCAGGAATACAACCTGAAAATGCAGATACTCGACAAGCCGCCCAACGACCCGCCTACCATCGACCTGATTCCCCAACTGATCATCTATGGTCTGGTATACGCCGCGTCGGGCTTCATCCTGGCCTATCTCTTCTACCGCCGCAAGGAAATCTGACGCCATGCGGCAACGCGCGGTCAACATAGCGCTGCTGTTCGCATTGCTTGCCCTGCTCGCAATCGGGACCCTGCAAGGGGGCCGTCTGCGCCATCTGCGCGAGTCCGAGCGGTTTTACCGGTGGATGGACAGCGTTACCGCGGACGTGTACCTTGCCGGCGAGGAAGACCAGGGAGATATTGCTCGTCGGTTCAGCGCGCAAGCCCTGTCGATCACGGCGGACGCCCTGGCGAGCGCCGCCGTTCCGCCGACGCCCGCGAGCGTCGCCGCGGCATTGGGATCGGGGGCGATCGGGGCGTTGAGCAGGCCGACGCTCGAATCGGGGATGCCCAAGGATCGCGAACTGTTCCGGCAGGTGGTCGCCTCAACGCAGCGGGCCCTCGGGGGCGCGCCTGATACCCCCGAAGGCGACGCGGAGATTGTGCGCCTGCTTGGGGAAGGGGATCCGGACGGGCGGGCGTGGGCTCTGGCCAAGGGTCCGGAACTGGCCGGCGCGCGCGGCGATTTCCACCGCTACCTGCGCGCGCGGCAACTGGCGTTCGCGCGAGACGTCGATATTGTCGAGGCCCAAAGTTCCGGCGTGAATCTGTTCAATGTGTTCTTCGGCTTCCGGAAGGTCGCCGCGAATTTCGTGTGGCTGCAGGTGGACAAGTACTGGCACATGGGCATGACGCACCGTATGCTGCCGCTGATGAAAACCACGGTGATGCTCGACCCGAAATTCGTGGACGCCTATCTCGTGGGCGCGTGGCACCTCGGGTATAACCTGACCGCGGGCATGGGGGAGACCAAGCCGCAGGACAAGGAATGGCTGCCAAAGCATCGGGCGCTCGTGGGTGAAAAGGAGAAGTTCTACTATCTGGCCGTCGACTACCTCGACGACGGGATTCGGAACAATCCGCGCGAGTACAAGCTGTATTTCGAGCAGGGGTTCGTCCATTACCGGAACAAGATCGGGGACTATCCGAACGCCATCAAGTACCTGACCCAGGCGACACGGCTGCCGCATGAGCGCTGGGTGCCGCGCCAACTCTACCAGTGTTTGGAACTGAACGGGCAATATCAGGAGGCGCTGCGCGGCTGGCGCGACTACCTGCGCCGTTTCCCCGACAACATTGTCGCGCCGCGATTCATCAAGCGGAACGAGGGACTGCTCGAAGAACAGGAGGGGGACCGGTTGCTCGCCGAGGCCCGTGCCGCCGAGGACCCCGAAACCCGCCGCGAGAAGCGGCAACTGGCGTTTCGCGCCTACGACAAGGCCAAGGCGATTTACCGGGAAATGGAGGAGGCGTTCGGCGTTGGCCGCATGTATCGTCTCGAAGCGCTGACGCTGGCGGAAGAGGGACGATACCTCGAAGCGATTGCGTTGCTCGAACACGCCCGTTGGCAGAGCAGCGCGTTCTGGGAGGAAGCGTCGAACCTGATCATCGAGTACAAGCAGCGGGCGGGCATTCCGCTGTCCACTTCCGAGAAGAAGGCGGTGCTGCGCATCCAGGACGAGGAATTGCGGCGGCGGACGCTCGAACAGCGGCTGCGCGAAGAGTCGCGGGAGTAGCGCTGCCCTCAGCCCCATCGCACGTAGTGCGGGCTCCGGCCCGTCAAGTGATATAGAGGACACCGCCCGATGAAACTCATCTGCTATTGCTGCCTGGTTACATCGTTGTTGCTCGCCTCGCGCGCGGGGGCGCAAGCCGCGCCGGAACTCCGCCTCGGCGACCTGGAGATGACCGTCATTCAAAGCGGGACGCCGACCTTGACGTATGCCTACCGCGGCGTGCCGTTCAAGCCGTATGTGCGCGCGTGGGTGACGCCGTCCGGCGTGAATCCGCTGCGGGACGCGCCCCACGACCACCTGCACCACCACGCGCTCATGTTCGCCATTATCGCGGACGACATCGATTTCTGGGCGGAGACGCCCACGTGCGGGAAACAGGTCCACCGGGGCTGGTCGGACGTGCGCGTCGTTTCGGAGAACGGGATCAGCCGCGCGGCGTTCACCGAGCGCTTGGAATGGGTCCCCGCGAAGGACTTGCCGGTCGCGGTAGTCGAATACCGTACCGTCGAGACGCTGACCGCGGAGGACATCGACGCGTCCTTGCTTACGTGGACTTCGCGGATCGAACTGCCGCCGGGGAAGGCCGCCGCCACGTTGACGGGCCACCACTACCACGGGCTCGGCATGCGGTTCGTCGAGGCGATGGACAAGGGCGGCGCGTTTCGGTTCGGCGCGCCGGGCGAAGGCGAAGTGGTGCGCGGCGACGAGCGGCTCACGCCGGGACCCTGGTGCGCGTACACCGCGCGGATCGACGGCAAGCCCGTCACGGCGGCCATGTTCGATCACCCGGGCAACCCGCGTCCCGTTCTGTGGTTCACGATGCAGACCCCGTTCTCCTACCTGTCCGCGACGGTGAACCTGTGGCGCGAAGCGCTGGAAGTGACCCGCGAGTCGCCGGTAACGTTCCGTTACGGCGTGGCGATCTGGGACGGCGAGACGCCCACCGAGCGGATCGAAGCGATCTACCAGCGCTGGCGGGCGCTGGCCTCTTTCTCCGAGGGAGAGGGGTATTAGCGGAAACCTTCGGTCGGGCCGGTGGCGCGGTGGGGACACCGGCCACAACAAGGTTTGTCCGTGTTTGTACGGCGCTGGCGGCCATTGGCCTTCCTGCGCTAGAATCGGTCAACCCATTTTCCAGGAGAGGAAACACGTCATGCACCACGAGCATCAAGCATCCCGGATGAACCGCAGGGCCTTTCTGCGCAATACCGCCGCCGCGGCGATGGCCGCCGGCGTCGTTGGACATAGTGGCCGCGCCTTCCCGGCGCGCGAGCGCTTGGGCGTCGGCGTCATCGGCGTCGGCGGTCGCGGCAACAGCCACTTGCAGGCGATGAAGCATATTCAGAACAAGGAGGGCACGGTCCGGATTACGGCCGTATGCGACGTGTATCGTCCCCGGCTCGAGAAGGCAGCCAAGGCGTATGACGCGAAGGGTTACATGGACCACCGGGAACTGCTCGCGGACCCGAACGTGGATATCGTCTGCATCGCCACGCCGGACCACCACCACGGGTTTCAGGCGATAGACGCGGTTCGCGCGGGCAAGGACGTGTACTGCGAGAAGCCGGTGACGCACTGGCGGCAGTTTGAACTCACGAAGCAGCTTGCGCGGGAAGTGAAACAGTCCGGCCGGACGTTCCAGTGCGGGACGCAGGGTATGTCGGACGCGGCGTGGCGGCAGATGAGCGCGCTCGTGAAGGACGGCATCATCGGCCAGCCCATCCACGCCGAGGCGGGATTCTTCCGGGTGGGCGACTGGGGCGAGCGCGGCATGCCCATCGACGATCCGAACGCGAAGCCTGGCCCGGACCTGAACTGGGAAGCGTTCTTGGGCGACTCGCCGCCGCGCGACTTCGACGTGAGCCGCTTTTTCCGCTGGCGCATGTACGAGGACTACGCGGGGGGGCCGTCCACGGACCTTTTCCCGCACATCCTCACGCCGGTGGTGCATATCATGGGCGCGAAGTTTCCGAGCGTCGCCGTGGGTACGGGCGGCAAGTTCCGCTACGAGGAGCGGGAAGTGCCCGACACGTTCAACATGCTCGTCGATTATCCCGAGAAGTTCACCATCGCCATTCTCGGCACGCAGGGTAATGATTACCAGGGCACGGGCCACCGCGGATCGGGCCAGCGCATCCCCATCGTTCGCGGTTGGGACGGCAGCCTCACGGTCCAGGAGGAGGAGATCGTCTTCATTCCGGCGCACGGGTCGGAGAAGAAGGAGCAGCGGTTCCCCATCGAGGAGGGCGAAAACCTGCTGCACCACTTCCAGAACTGGATCGCGTGCTGCCAGAACGGTTCGCAGGACACGTGGAGCCCCGTCGACATGGCGTATCACGTGCAGACCGCAATCATCATGGCGCATCTCTCGCTGCGGGAGAGCAAGGTCGTGAAGTTCGATCCCGCGAAAGAGGAACTCGTGCTGTAAGAAGCGTCTTGGCGCGGGGAGCGTGCGATGCGGGGCGCTGTTGCGGGTTGGCGGCGTGTGGTTCGATGGGCCGTTGTGCTGATCGGGCTTCCGCCGTTGACGTTGTTCCTGCTGGGCGTTGTGCTCCTGGTTGCGTTGACGCCTATCGAGGAACCGGTTCAATTCGACGTCGAGGCCGCGCGAGGGATTTCGTATACGCCGCCGGCATGTGTTGTGCCCGGTCCGGGGCTGCCACCGGACCTCGAAATTCAGGCGTCCAACAACGTCATCGACCTGGTCGAATTCGAGGGCGCGTTCTATCTGGCATTCCGCACCGGACCGACCCATTACGCCTCGCCGAAGGCGCGGATCATCGTGCTGCGATCGACGGACCGCGCGCGCTGGGAACTCGACACGACAATCGAGAAGCCCGACGCCGACCTGCGGGAGCCGCGGTTCCTGGTCTATCAGGGAAGGCTTTTCCTCTACTTCATCGAGGCGGGGAACACGTTCTACTGGTTCGAGCCTCAAGGCATTTTCGCGATCGAGCGCGTCGGGCCGGGCCGCTGGACCCCGTCGCGCGCGATCTTCGAGCCGGGGTACATCATCTGGCGGGCGAAGGCGCACAACGGCGTCGCCTATATGTCGGTGTACTATGGCAAGGGTCTGTATAACCTGTTTCGGCCCGCGGGGGAGGTGCGCCTGCTGGCTTCGACCGACGGCTACGACTGGCGGCCCGTCTCCGAAAAGCCGCAGGTTACGGGCGAGGGCGCGGAAGAGGCGGACTTCGCGTTCGACGCCGAGGGCAACCTTGTCGCCGTGGTACGCCTCGAAATGCAGGGCGGCATGGTCTGCCGCGCGCCGAAGGACGACCTGGGCGCGTGGGAATGCCGCTATACGCCGCACAAGTACGACAGCCCGTTCCTGCTGCGTCGCGGCGGCGCATTCTACGTCGTGGCGCGGCGCAACGTTTCCGGCGCGTATGACCGGGGCTGGAACCGCCTGCCCGGCGCGTTGCGACGGGGCAGCCAGCTCATCCGCTATGCCTTCACGCGCAAGCGCACCTCGCTGTTCCGGCTCGATGTCGACGGCATGGAACTGGTCCCGATCCTCGATTTCCCGTCCAAAGGCGACACGGCGTATGCGGCTCTCGCGCCCATCGGCGAGAACGCTTACTACATGGTCTATTACAGTACCGACATCGCGGGCCGCGACTGGCCGTGGTCGCTGGGCCAGGTCATCGGCTGCAACATCTACGAGACGGTGATCGCGTTTCCGCCGGTAAATGATTTGCTGCCGCTGGAAAGCGGGGCGGAATCGGAATAAGATACGCCCATGTGACGCATGAACAGAGACGCCCCTGGGCGTTTCAGGGAGGAACTTCGATGAGCGGGATGACACGTCGTAGTTTTCTTGGCGACTCGGCGAAAGCGGTGGCGGGGGCGTCGGTACTTGGCGGTCTGGCGCGGCACGCGCGCGCGCAGGCGGTTCCGGCGAGCGAGAAGGTGCGGGTCGGATTGATTGGTTGCGGGGGCATGGGCCGGGGCGACCTCGAAACGTTCTTCAAGAACCCCGAGATCGAGTGCCCGATTATCTGCGACGTGGACGACGCCATGCTCGCGAAAGCCGTCGAACTGGTCGAGGGGCGGCGCGGTCATGCGCCGGAGACGGTGAAGGATTTCCGGCGCGTGATTGATCGCGAGGACGTCGACGTGGTGATCGTGGCGACGCCGGACCACTGGCACGCGCTGCCGACGGTCTATGCGTGTCAGGCGGGCAAGGACGTGTACGTCGAGAAGCCCTTGGGCCGAACGATTGACGAGGGGCGCGCCATGCTCGAAGGGGCGAAGCGACACGAGCGGGTGGTGCAGATGGGCACGCAGTGGCACAGCGGGCCGCACTACACCGCCGCGATTGACTACGTGCACTCGGGGAAGCTCGGGAAGGTTCGCATGGTGCGCGCGTGGGCGTATCTCGATTGGCTCGGCGGGATCGGCCACCAGGCGGATTGCGACCCGCCGAAGGGCGTGGATTACGACATGTGGCTCGGCCCCGCGCCGAAGCGCCCGTTCAATCCGAACCGGTTCCACTTCAATTTCCGGTGGTTCTGGGATTACGCGGGCGGGCTCATGACCGATTGGGGCGTGCATCTGCTCAATATCTGCCTGTGGGGCATGGGCATGGAGACGCCGCTGCGCGTCAGTTCCGTCGGCGGCAAGCGCGCCCTCGACGACGACTCGGAGACGCCGGACACGCAGGCCACGATCTACGATTTCCCGTCCTATGTGCTCATCTTCGAGCACCAGATTCAGGGCGGCATCGGCCCGAACAAGAAACCGCACGGGATGCTCTTCAGCGGCACGGAAGGCACGCTCACGATTGATTATGACGGCTGGGTCGTCGAGCCGGAGCCGAAACGGAAGTCCATCGAAGCGGAGACGCATGGCCCAGGCGACGACGGGCGGCCCGCCCACGTCCGCGACTTCCTGGATTGCGTCAAGTCGCGCAAACAGCCCATCCAGAACCTCGACGTCAGCCACCACGTGTCGGCCGTGGCGCATCTGGGGAACCTCGCGTTCCGATCGCAGGCGGAAGTGCACTGGGACGCCGATGCCGAGCGCGTGCTCGATAACCCGAAGGCGGACGCGATGGTCGCCGAGCCGTATCGCGCGCCGTGGACACTGCCCTACGCGCGACGCACCGAGACCGTCGGGTAGCGGGTAGCACATAGACGCCTCTGGCCGCGCCTGCGGCATGCCCCTTGCCGGGGCACGATAGGCATGCCCGAGTCCCTGGCGTCAATTCCGCTCGTTCAATCGAGGGTAGCCGCGGCAGCGGCCCTGATCACGCGCGGGCACTCCGCCCGGCGGAGCATACGGCCGACCTTGTTGACTCAGACCGCGAAAAGTGACGCGGCGACCGGGGAGCAGCCGCCGCGTCGGAGGAGGAGGAAGTGGAAGCGAGAGGCTTCACGCTCTTCCTGCGCCACGAGATTGCAGCATCACGACGGCAGCCGCCGCGCAGAGCAACAACAAGTCGCCGAAAAAGTCCTTGATATCCCCGGCGCCGGGCCAACCGCAGCCACAGACCACCACGTCGCTTTGCAGGAAGACATCGAGTTCCGCCCGCGTCAGCAGGCCGTCCCCGTCCGCGTCCAGCGCCGCGAAGACGATCTCCGTTAACGTCGGTAACGCGGCCACAGCCTCGGCCCACGTCAGGCCGCCGTCGCCGTTTGCGTCCGCCGCGGCAAACCCATCCGCCAACGCCTGAGCCGCTGCCCGTAACGCCGCCTCCGTGGGTTCACCCTCACCTTCACCCTCACCCTCACCCTCACCCTCACCCTCACCTTCGCCTTCCGAAGGATGCACCGACGCCTCGCGATACCAAATATCGCCGGAATAGCCTTCGCCGAAACCACCCAAGACCCAGAGCCTGTTACCGTACACCATCGCCGTATGATGTGCCCTTGGCAAGCTCGCGTCCGTTGCCGCCCAAGCGACGAAATCGGTCGAGGTCTCGACGCAGTCTACCCAGTAGAGGCCGTCAAAGTCCGACACATATCCCCCAATTCGCCAGACCGCACCGTCAAACGCGGTAACCGATCTCGCGCCCGCGACGCAGCCGTCAGCGCTGTCGTAGCGAACCCATGTAATCCCATCGCTGGACGCCCAATGCTGTTTTCCATGGGTACCGGTCCCGGAGAGCCACATCCTGCCGTCGAAAACAAGGAGATCGTTCGCCCAACTCGGGCCGTCCCACGGCGTGGCGTCCAACAGCCGGTCCCAATGCTCCCCGTCCGCGGACCGCCAGACGCCCGTCTTCCACACGACCCATAACGCATCGGCGTATACTACCGCCTCCGCGGACGAGGCCCACGGCGTCTCATCCATAACGCGCTCCCAGCTCGCGCCGTCGTCGCTCGCCCAGAGGTCGGCATAGTACTCGGTCTCCGCGCCCCGCGAAAGCCCTCTTCCGCCCAGCAACCACAGGCGCCCGGCAAAGGAAACCGCTTCATGGTCCGTACGTGGCGCCCACGGCGCGGCGTCGGCAACAAGGGTCCAGGCTACACCGTCGCTCGATCGCCACACGTCATTCTTCGGGTGGATGGTGCTCTTCGCCGTTGAAGAGGGCTCGAGCGGCCCGCCGCCGATAACCCACAGGCCGCCATCATGCACTTCGGATGCGTGCCCCGCCCGCGGCCCCCACGGCGCGGTTTGCGCCACCAACGTCCACTCCGCGTAAGTGACGTGGGCGGCCAACAGAAGCAACGCGCATCCGATTAGTGTCCGCGTCCTTCCGCAAGATGAAAGGGCGCGCGGCGAGCACGCCCGCATATCCAACCAACAAATGTTTCGCATTGCAGCGGTTCCTTTCAATGGCCGAATCGCGGCTCGCTGGGCTATATTCCTTGACTCGATTCACGGTCGGGGTCGGTGGCCAGAAACGCGCGGCCCCGGAGAATGAGGCTTCCCGCCGGCACCGTGTACGGCGCCTCGGGCTCCAAGGTCGTGTTTACGAAGGAACTGCCGTTTACCGCCGCTACCGTTTCCCCGTCAGTGCTTCGGACACGGAACGACTGCTCCGTCAAGGCCGTATCCAGATCGACATCCGCCGCCTCGTACAATTTACCCTTCAGGTACAAGTCGGCCCCGGACTTCAAGATGAGAATCACGTTCGCACCTTCCTTTATAAGGAACTCGCGGGCACCCGTTTGGGTCATCTGCTGAGTCGTCGCACTCTCGCACAGGTCCCCGGTAAGCACGAGGTTTCCCGCGGAATCAATGGAGAGCGCATGCTGGCCCTCCTGATGCACGACGAAACGCGGGGCGATGGCGAGTTGAACGGCGGCTTCCGCGTTTACCCGGCCATACCCCGTATAGATGTCTCGTCCCGGTCCGGCAATCTCGTAATCATCGCGGTTGTAGTGCATATCGTCCGCGGTGAACTGGAGAATGGCCTGGACCTGTTCCGGCGCAAGCGTGGGCTTGTCATCCACCCCGAGCGTGGCCGACAACACCAACGCGACCACGCCCGCCACCTGGGGCGTGGCGGAAGAGGTCTTGTTGTACCAGAACTCAGGGTTTTCGCTCGCGTTATAGTCCCAGTTGGCATACTGGTTGTCATTGTGACCTAGAGCGCCTGATGTATCCGTCGTCCAGATCTCCATGCCGGGGGCCATGATGTCCAATTGCGGCCCGAAGTTGCTGCCCCAGCCATCGACGTAGTCCAAGCACACATTGCAGTCTTCGGGGTGTTGCTCAATGCACGGTCCACCCCCGTAACGTTGGCCGGGGCCGCGATTGTCTTCTCCGAACTCAGACGGCCCTTGGGTCTCGGAGCCGAACTTCCGTTGCACAGTATCATTTGCGACCTGCCGGCGGTTTAGCGCGCCGACACAGATGACTTCCGGGTAACGTGCCGGATAACCCGGCCCCATGTCGTCGTAGTTGTCGAAATTGTGCGCCGCCGCAACCAAGACAGAACCACAGGCGCGGGCATACCGTACCGCGTCCGTTAGATCCTGCGTAGCGTCATAAACGCCGAGGCTCATTGTCAATACGTGGGCTCCCATATCCGCTGCATAGAGGATCCCTTGCGTAACGGCTCCCACATCCGCCAAACTGGTGGCCGTACATGGAAAGGAGACTACACGTATCGGCATGATTCGACACCCTGGGATATTCGGGGCCCACCCGCCCGCGATGCCCGCGATCCCGGCGCTATTATTCGTAACGCCTGCGACAACGCCCGCACTGGAGGTGCCGTGGCCTCCCACACTCTCATCAAAGGGCACATTGTCATCGTCGCAGAAATCCCAACCATAATAGTCGTCAACGAGGCCGTTTCCGTCATCGTCGCCACCGCCTATCGGGTCGTTCTCATTGAACCATTGGTTGGCGTTCAGGTCCTCGTGACCGGGATATCCCTGACCATAGTAGAGGTCCACGCCGGTATCCAGTACGGCCACGACAATGTGCTCGCTCCCGCGCGCCACGTACTTGTACTGTTGGCCAACCGGGTCCCATCGCGTGATGTCCCATGCCGCTGGCACGTTGATTGCGGACAAGTTGCACTGATACTTGTAGGCTGGCTGCGTGCACTGGCTGCTGAAGTAGGTATCGTTTGGCGTGGCGGCCAGCGTATCGTAGAGCGCCACGAAGTTGGGCCCCGCGCCGGCCGGGCCGAGCTCGTGGTAGAACAGGTTGGACATGGCAAGCGCGTTCAGCGTCGATCCCACGGCGGTGCGCAACCAGAAACCGACGCGGCCTATAGGTTCATAGGTGCGTTTTCCGATGAGTTCCACGCCATATGCGTCGCCCAAGGCCATCAGTTCCTCCTCAGGCGCAGGCGCGTCGAAACTGACGTAGAAGCGGTTCGTCGTCGCGGCGTGAAGACCTCGAACTGATTGTACTACCGGGGTTGCGTAGTAGACTTCCGCTGCTTTTGATAGTCGTTCCAGGGAACCGTATACCGCCGCCTTGTCCAAGCCGCTTTGTAATCGGACCAGCATTGCCCCGGTGTTGTCCCTTATCGTTACGGGCTGCGCCGGGTCCACCGCCGGTTCCGCCGCGAGTACCGCATCTTGCGCACTCACAGACACGTCGTCATTGAATCGAAGCCAGATGCGGTCCGTCGATAGGGTCAGCGGGATCGGCCCCCAAGGTTCGACGAAATTGTAGAAATCGGCGTCGTCCGCCGCCGATAACGGATTCTGAGCGGATACTAACGTCGATAGCAGAGAGGTGCATGCGATAATCGCAACGCGCGAAATCGCTTGTCTGTGGCAGGTAGTGAATAGGGTTTTCATGTTGCATTCCCCCGTCGTGTTTTCATTTTTCGTGCCTTAACAGTGCCTAAACAATTTACGGTCCTCTGCCCTTTTGTTCAATTCCCGAGTTGAATGACCACGTCACCCGAATACGACTTGATCTCGATACCGTCATCAGCCGCTGTGTACCTGATGTGCGAGTCCTCGTTTGTGCTTGGGTCCTTGAAAGAGATTGTCTCGATGTCCGAAGCCACAGCGCGCCCATAGAAGCCCAATGTGTCGCTGTCGAACCCGAACGATAACAAGTCCTCGCCGTAGCCCAGGCCGACGAAATCGTCGCCGCCCTTCATGCGAATGACATCAGCGTCCGTGGTCATATTGAGCTCATACTGGAACAGTTGCGACCGCGTATCGCTGGAAGTCGTACTGCCCGTGGCCTCGAAGTATGTATCAACCGCCGCGTACCCGAGTCCGACTCCCACCATCACCGCGATCACGGCCAATAGCGTGGCCTTCACCCCTTTGTAAACAGTCTGCCTTCTCATTGATAGGTCTCCTTATGGTTGTTGCACGGAGAAGGAATCTCCAGCGAGACAGCGCTCTCCCCTGTAGCGGCATCAGGTTCCCCGCCTTCTTCGGTATGATTCGATCCCCGCATGTTCCAATCCCTAAACTGTCGTCAGCATCCCGCCGCCACCATCTCTATCAAAGCATATTCTCCCGCAAATGTCAAGACCTTACGTGTGCTGCTTATAAGTAATTGTGGTGTAAGGAGATATGACGAAGCACCCGGCAAGGGGCGGCGTCACAGAGGGCTGTTGAAAGTTGAAAGTCTTTGAGTTTTTGGGAAGAGACTACGAAACTTTTCGCTACAGTACTTCGTCTCGCGCCGTCGAGGCAAGAGTTTCGTAGTCCGTCCCTAAGACGTTCCGGGTCTGCGGCGCATTTCCGCCGCCGAAATGCCGCCTTCCTTGTTTCGCCTTTCCCGCGAGTGCTCGATCAACCGGATAAACGTCGGGTCTGTGCTCAGCGCGATGGTTTCCATGTCGGCGTCGTGCAGCGGAACCAGCGCGGCAATCGGGCGGCCATGTTCCGTCACCACAAGCGGAAGCGCGTCTTCGCGCCCGGCATACTCTCCGAGACTCTTCGAGGCATCACCGATTTCGATGGTGTTCATGCGCCGCTCTCTTATCGGGTCTCTTCCACCTCGTGGTGGAAGGCGTCCTTGTGCGCCTGGCCGGCTTCGGCGTAGTGGGTGATGCCCTCGCGGTCGACGATCTCGCAGAAGCGCGCGTAGGTCCCGTCGACGCGGGCCTGGACGGGGGTCCGCTTGCACTTGAGGTACATGACGGGCAGGCGCGCCATCTCGACGCGTTGCCGGATTTCCTCGTTGTCGGCCACGGCTTCGGCGCGGGCGAAGATGTTTTCGGCTTCACGCACGAACTCCTCGCTGAACAACTGGTCGTCCGGGCGCAGCCCGAGATGGATGTGCGTGTTCGGCGTCAGCCGGTTGTGGAGCATGTCGAAGTATTCGCGGACGTATTGCCCGGCGCGGCCATAGTAGCCGTACATGAAATCGTCGATGACGGCCCCGACGTCGCATTCGGGGTCCCACAACAGTTTCGCGAGGACGTAGGCGCGCAGTTCGGCGAATTCGCCGCCCCGGCTCTGGTAGGCCGCCTGCTCCATGATGCCGATGGCCTTGTTGTCCCGGAAGCTCTTGATGTTCGACTGCAAGACGCGGAAGTTCGGGTAGGGCATGACGTAGTGGCTGAAATTGACGACATAGTCCCAGATGTACAGGTGCGGCGCGATGGCGGCCCAGCCGCGCAGGTCGTCGATGAAGGATGCGTTCTCGGGGCACGAGGTGAAGTCGTGGGCGAAGCAGCACTCGATGCTGCAGAGTCGGATGACGACGTTGTGTCTGGGTTTGGCGGTTTTCGGCGGTTTGCGTGTGTATTGATACGCAAGGGTACCCACAAACTTGTCCGGGAACTCCTTCTCGACGGCCTCGGCCACCTGATTGACGAACCACACGACCGGCCCCGCTTCGCTCTCCTCGCGTTGCGCGATGGCCTGGCAGTTGTCGCATTGGCACGGATTCGCCCAGTCGTTTTGCGAGACGGAGTAGATGAGGTACTGCGGCTGTTCGCGCATCACCTTGAGCAGACGATCGGTGAGGATGCGCAACACGTCGGGATGGGTCAGGCATAGTTGGGCGCGGTCGGCCATGCGCTCGCCGTCGATGAGGCTGTAATACTCGGGATGCGTGTCGAAGAACTCGGACGGCGGCATGAGCGGGAAGAAGGTGTGGACCGACCAGTAGCCCTCGACGCCGCCGGGCTGATCGCGCCAACTCATGGCGCCGTTGACCTTGTTTCGGGCGGCCCAGATGGGCTCGAAGGCCTCGAAGTAGAAGTCGTTGCGCACGCGGATGCCCGGCCTTTCGCCGCGCTGCAGCGCGCGGAATTGATAGCGGTCCTTCTTGGGAACGACGGTGACGCGCGAGGTGTACCAGCGCACGCCGAGTTCCCGTTCGAGGAACGTCATGACGCCGTACGTCGTGCCGCGGTCTTTGCCGCCGACAATGACAATGTCTTCGCCGACGTTGCGGTAGGTGAACGATTCGTCGGCGTCGGCGGGCGCGGCGAATTTCTTGCCGAGCAGTTTCGCGGCGCGGCGGTTGAATCCGATGACGACGGCGGGTCCGTCGGCGGTTTCGTCGCGCATGGGCAATTCCGCGCCGCTGACCTCGCGCAGCCAATGTTGCAGTTCCTGTGCGGCCCAGCGCTCGGAGTCCGACGCTTCCGCGCCGACCACGATGGCGTAGGCGCTCGCGCCGTTCTCGAAGAGCGTGTAGTCGACGGGGACCCCGGCGGAGAACGGCAAGGTGAGGGCGTGGCGCACGCCGCCGACGAGGGTGGCGTCTACGTGCAACGTATATTCGGCATACGCGGCGGCGTCGATGGGCAGCGGCATCTTGTAGCGCCCGGACCACGGGCCTTCCCACAGGACGCGATCGGGATCGTCTACGCCGGTCACGCGCAGCCGCGCGCTGTCGACCAGCGCTTTCGCCAGCGATTCTCCGTGCAGGAACCGAAGTATCGGCGCCCCGCCCTCGCCCGAGGTAACGCTGAACATGCGGAGTCTCCCGTCGAGCAAATCGCCCGTTATCGGCAGGAAGCGGCAGCAGAGCCCCCAGATATTGCCGCGCTCTTCGATCTTGAGGAGAATGCGGTTGCGGCCCTTCTCCAATAGTACCGGAACAAGCTCCTCGTCGGGGCGCAAGCCGCGCGGCCCGGGATAGTCCCACACCTGCCTGCCGTTCACCCACATCCGCCCGCCATCGTTCGTGCCGAGCGCGCAGAGGACGGCCTGGCTCTTCGCCGACTCGACCTCGGCGTAGGCATAGCCCAGCACGTTCTCGCGGTTGCCGATGGCATCATCCAGATAGACGCAGTCCGCGTCCGATTGCCAAAGTTTCCATACCGCTTCGCCGCCCTCGAACGCGACCGCGTCCCCTGGCTTCGGCGCGGCTTCCGCCTCGCCGCCGAGGGTCTGGAGGTAATCCGTGTGGAAGCCATCGAGATGAAACACCTCGCCCGCCTGTGGCCGCGGCCCCGCCGTCGGTATCGGGCCGAGCACCAGCCAATCGCGGAAGTGGGCCCCCGAGGGCTCGTCGCGGTACACGGGGATTTCCGACGCCGCCGCGGCGCTTGTGAAGAGGACGACAAAGATCATTCCAAGAACTGACATTCGCATTGCATCTACTCCCCATGTTTGCGAAAGGCGGACAGTCTTGCTGCAATCATCCAGACTCAGTAGACCGTACACCAGTCGATCTCTTGGATCAACTGGCTCTTACGGAACCACGCGGGTCAGCCAGTAACGGGGTTCGCGGCTGGTATGCGCGATGGCCAGAATGTATAACGTTCGCGGAGCAGCAGCGTAGACAATCGAAAAGGGAAACTGCCTGAGCACGAGTTGTCGCAGTTCACCCTCCACCCGCGGCGCAAGCCTCGGACGCTTGAGCAACAGCTGTAACGCACGTTCAACCTCAGCGCCGAATCGCACACCTAATCCTGGAACGGCCGCTTCATAGCGTGCGGCGGATTCCAGAAACTCCTCCTCCGCCTCCGGGTGAAATGTGTAGTTCATTGTTCGAGGCGCGAGCGCAAGTGCTCGAACACCAAGGGCCCCGGAACCCCCTCTACCGTGCCGTCAGTCAATTCTCTGTAGCGCCGCTCCGCTGCTTCAAGCCAAGCTTGCTCGACATTGGGGTCCGCCGGCGCGTCCAACTCCGTGATAAGCGCGCGAAGCAGTGCGGCTTTCTCGTCCCTTCCTAGAGCGCGAATATCCTGCTCAATCTCCGCAAGCGCACGCGTCATGACTTCAACCTCCAATCAGCCTGTGAAAACTAGTATATCACGATTACCCTTGTTGTGGCTGCTCTCTGGTCGACTGTTCAAAGGCCACGCGCGGCAAGTATTTCCGCCGACTACTCGATGAAGGCGCCAACGTGGGCCGTGCTCGACCCGGACGTGGCGGCGGCGTTCCCGAACTCGGCGGCGGTCAATGACATGTTGCGCGCAATCCTTGAACTTGCCCGGACAACGAAGCGCCCGGCCAAACATCGCGGCGGACGAGGGGGCAAGTAGCGACGAGCGGCCACAGCAAGTGATTGCGGTTGGCGACTGCTGTCGGGCCGGTGGCGCGGTCGGGAAACCGGCCACAACAAGTGGCGCCAACTTATCCCCAGATTCTGTGCATGGCCGAACTTGGCCCTAGGGATAGCCATCGCCGAGATAAGGGGAAAACAGCGATTCACTAGTCGCCCATACGTTCACGCCGCTCCGCGTGATATAGGCCCACTCTTCATCAAATCCGCGCAGATACACCACACGCCCCAAGGACCCCTGAAATGGAAAAGCCTCGTAGTATGGACCTTCAAGAACCTTTGCACCGCTCTTATCGATGTAACAAAACCCTTGTATCTGGCCTTCAACTGGCATCACGGGTGCTATACCGTCGTGGAACGTTCTAGCCACCTCGTATATGGCAGGGAGCACCCATTCGCCCTGCCTATTGATGAAGCCACAGACTCGCGGTTTTCCTGAAGTTCGAACTTCCACCGCCGCCAAGCCTTCCACAAATTCCTTTGCCGCGGTGTAGACTGGTTCTATGCTCGTTTTCCCGGTCTTGTCAATGTACCCAAAAAGAGCGTTCGCGCCGCTTGTGGAGAAAGATACGGCCGCAAGTCCGTCGGAAAATGGTCCGGCCTGTGCATATTGCGGCGGAATTACGAAGTCACCACTGCGCGCAACAAACCCCCATTTTCCCTCAACCTGCGCTTGCGCCAACCCTTCGGAGAATGGACCCGCCCAATCAAAGCGTGGTGGAATAACCCAATTTCCGGACACGTCGATGAAACCCCACTTATCCGTCACTTGCAGGACAACGGTGTTAAGTGTGTGCTCCACCGGAGCAAGACCCTCTGAAAATGGTCCAGCTTGCGCGAATCGAGGGGAAACAACGTACTCACCATTGACCCCAATGTAACCCCACAGGTATCCGGCTTCGTCCCAAAATAGACGGCTGAGGAAGGAGGATTTCGCGCGGACACCCACAGCCGCCACTCCTTCCGAGAATGGCCGAGCACGATCGAACTTGAAGGGGATTTGCAGTTGCCCGACCGCATCGATAAATCCCCACTTTCCTCCTTGGACGACCGGAAATAGCTCGCTGGTCGTTTTGTTCTGTGCGGCAGCCCATTGAACGACTCCCAAGAGGCAACTGATCATGGTGAACGTGGCGCTACAACGTATACTTCTTCCCAGTATTCGTCTTCCAGTGGCACTAATCGTAATCATCGCTGTGCAATCTCCGGCAGGCGAATCTTTGCCAGGTAGATGCTCGATTTTTCCTCGTGGGAGGAGTAGTAGCTCATCCACAGGAGGCCGTCGTGCCAGACGAGGCCGGGGTAGCTGCAATCGCCGCCGCTGGGCAGGAGCAGCGCGGGTTCGAGGGTCTCGAAGGTCATGCGGCAGAGCACGGCGCCGGTGTCTTTGCCGTAGTAGCGGGTACCCGCCCAGAAACGGCCGTCGGGCGTCTGGATGAAGTTCGGTCCGCCGAGCCGGTATGCCGTCGGGCGCCATTCCCATTGGGTGTACGGGGGCGGGCTGACGCCGATCCAGCCGACCTTGTCGCCGTCCTCGCGGCGGACCAGCGCGACCATGCGGTCGTCATCGAGGAAGCGCAAGGTGGTCTCGTTCGGCTTGTCGGGGACGTTCAAGAACGTGATGCGCTCGAAATGGACGCCGTCGTCGCCCGCCATGAGTTCGAGGATGCGCTCGGGCTGGTTTTTGTCGAAAAGCTTGTAGGTGATCCCGTAGGCGCGGCCCGTGTGCCACGTCACGCGCCAGAGCCAGTCGCCCTCTTCGAGTATGCGCTGCGGCGCGGTCCACTCGCGCCCGTCCGTCGAGAAGGCCGCGCGCGGCTGCCGCCCCATGAACTGCCCGTCGCGGTAGACCGAGCCGCCCGCGACGATCATGAGCCGCCCGTCGGGCGTGGTGCTGAACTTCGGGTCGCGAAGGTCGATGCCGGCTTCTTCGAGCAGCGCGGTGGATTCCCAGGTCTCCCCGTCATCGGACCGAATCACGCGGATTGTCCCGTCGCCCTTGACGTGGCCGTCGCCTTCGCGGAAGGTGCAGAACCAGGCATCCTGAAAGCGGATGAGGTCCGTGAAGGCGTTGTGCGGGGCGGCGTCCCAGATTTTCCGCAGCGAGAGCAATTCGACGCGCGGATCGCCGGCGTGGCCTTGCGCGGCGAGGGCCGGCGTGTCCGACGCCAGAAGCCAGGACCGATAATGGTTTCCGGTCTGGCCCGCGCTCGAGAAGTCGCACACGGCGAATTCCGCACCGGCGTCGTCGCGAAGCGTCGCGAGAAACCAGGGGTCGAGGGGGCCGTCCCAACGTTGCTGCGTGATCGACAAGGATTGCCAACGGATTTCCGGCAGTTCTCCCGGGTCGAGCGCGTTGTAACGCGCGTCATACGCAAGCAGCAGCGGGCCGCGATACACGGACGCCCTGTTTGCATACGCCTCCGCGCCCGCCCAGAAACGCGGCGCGAAATCGAACCCGAGTTCCACCGTGTCGCCGGTCCGCCACTCGCGCGCGATGCGCAGGTACGCGCCGGGACACGGCGTCGGGAGCGCCTCGCCGTTGACGGACACCGTGGTGCGGCGCGACCACTGCGGGATGCGCAGCTTGATCGCGAAGGATTCCGCCTGCGCCGCCGTCACCTCGATGCGGACGTTCCCGTCCCTCGGATACTCGGTCGCCTGGCGCAGCGCGATACGGTTGCCCGAAGGCAAGGCCGCCGCATAGGTTCCGGGGCCGTAGAAGTTGAGCACGAGCCCTTCGTCGTCCTGCATGATCGCCCATTGCGCGATCATGCCGAGGGGACGGTTCGCGTTGACGCTGCAACAATTGAGGTCGGGCCCGGCCTTGGGCGACTGCCACGGCAGCTCGATGCCGAAGGCCCGCGTGCCGTCCATGGGGACGTTGTATGCGCAGGCGCGCCCGCCGTAAGGGATCGCGCCGAGCGCGCTGTTGAGGGTGCTCCACTCGATTTCGTCGGCCACGCGCGCGTCGCCGGTCATGCGCAGCATGTCGATGGAAAAGGCGATCCACGCGACGGTGCAGCAGGTCTCGATGGCGCCTTCGTGGTACGGGGTGCCCTGGAAGCCCTCGCCCGAGGTGACGCCGCCGGTGTTGTGCCGGTCGCCGCGCAGGCCGTCGCGCCAGAGGTGCTCGAAAGCCCGGCGATACTGATCGTCGCCGGTGAGCCAGTAGAGTTCGGCGAGGGCCTGCCAATCGTGGATGGATTCCCAGCGGTGCCGCGGCATCTCGATAAGCGGCTTGCCCGCGAGGGCGCATTCGAGGTGGCGCCCCGCGCCGTCCTCGTTCCAGGCTTCGTGGACGATGTACTTGGCCAGATCGAGGTAGCGCTGAGTGCCTGTCTTCCGGTACAGCAAGACCAGCGCGTGGCATACGGCCATGTTCATCTCGCCGCCCGAGCCGTCGTTGGTCAGCGTCGGTCCGCCGGGGCCGAAGGTGGCGCAGAGCAGGTCCGCGGCGCGCTTGCACGTTTCGAGCGCGGGCGCGTATTGCGTGTCCTCGTAGTACAGCATCAAGCCGAGCATGCAGTGGTAGTGCCCCCAGACGTCCCAGTTGCCGCCGGTCAGCCGCGTCGCCTTCGGGAACGGCCCGAGGTAGCCGTCGTCCGCCTGACAGGCGATCAGGTCGCGGACGAACCCGTCGATCATGTCGCGCAGCGCCGTGTCCCGCGTGAGACGCCACGTGAGTTGCGCGGCGGTCAAGAACTTGCCCGCGAACTCGCCCGCCCAGGGGACCAGCGGGTCGCGGACGGGATCGCGGTCGCGGTCGCGCAGGACCTGGAGAATCGCGGGGCTCGATTCGGGTGTTTCGAGAAAGAAGCGCCGTATAACGCGGTCGATGCGGCCGCGTAAATAGCCTTCGATGCGGAGTTCGGCGTTCTGCGCCGTCCGCAGCACGGGAGCGACCGCCGGTTGCGGGATTTCGGTCATCGTGCTTCCTCCTTCCTGGGAGGCGACTTGCCCCCTCGCGTCCGCCCCCGCGCACGCAGTCCAGATTATCGCCGTCACAAGCGCCAGACTTGTCCCAAAGAAACGCATGGTTCGCCTCTCCCTCGGTTGAACGCGTCGGTCGCCGGTCATGCTACCATGCGGCGCGCAAGAAAAAGAACCGGGCAAGGCGGCCCGGCGCGTATGCCGCCAAAGGCTACGCGACGCGCCTGACGATGTGCTATGCTGGCGCACGGGGACGAAGGGACTTGGCGATGTCCGGGATGGGGACCAGCCAACGATAAGCGGACGGAAAGGCATTGAGCATGGAGTATCGCCGTTTTGGCAAGACGGAACTTCAAATCCCGGTGATTTCGTGCGGCGGGATGCGGTTCCAGCAGGGTTGGAAAGAAGACGAGCCGATAGCGGAGGACAGCCAGCGGAACGTCGAGGCGTGCGTGCGTCGATCCCTCGAACTCGGCATCAATCACGTCGAGACGGCGCGCGGTTACGGTACGAGCGAAATGCAACTGGGGAAGATTCTCCCGACGCTGCCGCGCGACCAGATCATCGTGCAGACGAAGGTCGGCCCGAAAAAGGAAGTGAAGGAATTTATCGACACGTTCGAAAAGTCGATGAGCCTGCTGCGCCTGGACTACATCGATTTGTTTTCGTTTCACGGGATCAACGACGAGGCGACGCTCGAAGCGACGCTGGCCTGTCTCGACACGGCGCAACAATGGAAGCGGGAGGGCCGCATCCGCGACATCGGGTTCAGCACCCACGGCGGCGTCGAAATCGTCCGCAAGGCTATCGAGCAAGACGTGTTCGAGCACGTTAACCTGCACTGGTACTTCATCTACCAGGACCACTGGGAGAACATTCTCGAAGCGCGCCGCCGCGACATGGGCGTGTTCATCATCAGCCCGAACGACAAAGCGGGGATGCTCTACCGGCCCAGCGAGAAGCTGCTGCGGCTGTGCGAGCCGCTGCACCCGATGGTGTTCAACGGGCTGTTCTGTCTTGCGCGCCCCGAGGTCCACACGCTGAGTTGCGGCGTCGCGCGGCCCGAGGACTTCGACATTCACATGGAGACGGTCCGGCTGTTGCCGCGCGCCCGGGAGACCGTCGCGCCCATCGAGCGCCGCCTCCGCGAGGAGATGGCGCGGGTACTCGGGGAGGACTGGGCCGCCACGTGGGACCAGGGGTTGCCGCGTTGGCACGAAGCGCCGGGCGAGGTCAACATCGAGTGGATACTGCGCCTGCGCAATCTCGTCCTGGCGTTCGACATGCTCGAATACGCGAAGATGCGCTACAACCTGCTCGGCGAGGGCGGAAATTGGTTTCCGGGGAACAAGGCGGACCGCGTTCGCGAGTACGATCTCAGCGATTGCCTGAAGCGTTCGCCCCATGCGGCCAGGATACCCGGCTACCTCGCCGAAGCACACGAAATGCTCAAAGGCGAGCAGGTTAAACGGCTTCAGGAAGGCGATTGACCCGCGCGGGGGGCGACGTTACCGGTTGAGTCCCTGCCGCTCTGGTCTGGTTCATGCGGCGGGGGATCCGGTGTTTATGTGTCCTATGAGATCTATGCGTCCTATGCGATCTGCTCTCTAGGCCTTTCCCTCAGGACAGAGGAATCGTCGCCTTCCAAATCCCCTGACTCTCGTTGCCTCGTGGGCGGTCAATCGATGGCGCGGCCGCGTCCGATGAGTTCTTTGACCTTGTCGAGGAGTTGGTCGACCTTGAAGGGTTTGGCGAGGTATTCGTCGGCGCCGCAGGCGAAGATGCGTTCGATGTCGCGTTCTTTGGTGAGGCAGGTGACGGCCATGATGGGGATACTGCGGGTCATGTCGTTGTCGCGCAGGGCCTTGCAGACTTCGAAGCCGTTGATCTCCGGCATGAGGAAGTCGAGGAGGATGAGGTCCGGCGTGAGCTGTGCGGCCTTGAGGCCGACCTCGGTGGCGTTGCTGACCTTGACGAGTTCGAATCCCTCGTCGTTGAGAATCTTCTCCATCAGGGCGAGGGCGTCGGGGTCGTCATCGACAATCATGATGCGGCGCTTGACGGGACCCTTTTCGCGGGGGAACATGTCGTACTTCTCGCGGAAGCGGTCGAGGTCTTCTTCGAGAATGCGGTAATGGCCGCCGGGGGTTCTGGAGGCTTTGATCAGGCCCTGCTTGATCCAGTTCTTGATGCTGTGGTGCGTGACATGGCAAATCTTCGCTGCCTCGAAGGTGGTGAACGCCTTTTGTTCGCGGTCTCCAGCCATTTTCTCATTCTCCTTCGTAGTGACTACTGGCCCCTAACAGCGCAATCTCTAACGCACAACGGTCTTGTGGGGTGGCGCGCGATGCAGGAATTCACATTTTGCGCCGTTTGCCAATATTGTACAGCAGTCGCAGCCCTATTGTCAACTCTCTCCTGACGAATATCTCGGTTTTCGCTATTCAGAGGCACGTGGTGCGGGGATGGCGCGTGCGGATTTTCGGAGTTCTGCCTCCATTATTTGGTGACCATCGCCGGGCGCTGCCGGTCTTGCGCGACTAGAACATGGCGCCATCGAGCAGGAACCGCACGCGGAGCACGAGGTCAAGTTCCTCCTGCTGGAGGCCGGAGATAAGAAGCTTTGCGTGGATAAACGGATACAAACCGGTGATCAGGCGGTGTGCGATGGCGTACACGCAGAGGAACACGAGGAAAGTGGCCGCAAGCATGCCGTAATAGCGGCGTAACATGCCAGCATAGGCGCGGGTATCGCCGCGGACGGCGGGGGATGCCGTGCGCGATGGGGGCTCGGGCGCGGAGTCGTGGGACGGCGACGGGCCGGTCGTCGCGCGGCGCAGCAGCAGCCGCGGATAGGCGAGCCCGGCAAGCATGAGGGACGCGACGAGCCCGTACCACGCGTAGGAGCAGCCGTCAAGCCAGGCGCCCGGCTGGCGTGTGACGCTGCCGATGAGCAGTAGGGTCAGCAGGATGAGAAGCAGCAGGAGGAAGACCGCGCCGAGACTCGCGAGCACCCAAGAGGGATGGGGCACGGCCCAGGCTGTGCGTCCGGCGTGGAGCAGCTTGCCGAGGAGGTATGCCAGGGCGTAGGCCGCGAGGCACGCGGCGAGCGTCTGGAAACAGAGGACTCCGGGCCGATTCACGACCACGGCGTGCTGCAGTACCCGTTCGGATCGCGTCTCGTCGAACGCCTGGAGTTGTGCCTGGGCGTCCTCGATCAGTTGCAGGCGGCGGCGGGCGGCTTCGCGGTCCGCGGCGGGCAATGAGACACTCTGCAAGCGCAGGCGCAGGGCCTCCTGCTGGAACGTGAGGCTCAGTCGGGCTTGCAGCGTGGTCAGTGTCCGGGCGATGCTCTCGCCGACCGTCGCGTCGACCTGCGCCGCGCCCGCCCCGGTCGCGCTGGGCGGGACGGCCAGCAGGCGGCGTCCCAGCGTTTCCACCTCCTGAAGCCATGCTTCCTTGTCGAAGGCGGGTTGCGCGCCTCCTCCGGCATCCTGCGTGGGTGTGTTCGGGGCGGGGGACTCGGGGGCGTGGCGTCCCGCGCGCGAGCAGACGAGGTTCTTGAGCGCGACGAGGGGCGCGAGGACGCGCTCGGTCAGTCGGCGCTGGACGTGGGCGTACCACATACCTTGACGGGGCAGACTGGGGTGCCAAAGGGGCTCGGGTATGTGAATGCGCATTGCGGGGTTGCCGCTGGTCTGCCGGATAAGGCTCAGGGCTTCGCCCATCTCACCGAGGTGCGCGCGCGCCGCCGCTTCGAGATACGCGGGCAACGCGTCTTCCGCGGGGGTGAAGCGGCGTGCGTCGCGAAACACGTCGCGCGCGCGTGTGTACTGACCGTCAAGAAAGAGCGCACAGCCGAACAACGTCAGGATGAAAGGGTTTTCCTTGTCCGCGCCGAGGGCCTGTTCGTAGCGCTCGATGACCAGGGGGTCGACCGCGTAGGACTCGTAGATGCCCTGTCGTTGCCGCTCCCATGTGCCGTCCTCGATGAACGCGAGTGCGGCCAGATAGGTTCCGAATCGCGGGTCTTGCGGAATCTCGTCGTCCTTCGGAACCAGGTTGCGCAATAACGCGCGCGCCGAGTCATCCTCATGCAGGAGGGCCATGCGGTAGAGTCGCTCGGGTTTCGGGTACCGGAGGTAGTTCTCGGCGAACCACAGCGTGAGGGTGGCGACGACGCACGCCAGTACGGCGAAGCGGAACGCGTGCCGGATGCGGCGCGCGCCGATGGAGTCCCCCGGTTTTCCGGACCGATCGGAGGGTAATGCTTCCTCGATCTCGGGGTGACTCAACAGTCGGCTCCCATGAGTTCGCGCGCGATGCGCTTGCCTTCCTCGACGCCGGGCTGATCGAACGCATTGACGTGATACAAGCGCCCGGCCATGGCGGTCTCGACTTCGAGCATGTAAAGGAGTTGCGCCACGGTACCGGCGTTGAGACGCGGCAGCGTGACGCGGATGACGGGCCGCTTGCTCAGCGTAAGGGCGTCCACTGTTCCCTGCAACTCCGCGGCCATAAGCTTATTCATGGTCGCGCCGCGTAGGTATTCGAGTTCCGGCACGCATTGCAGGGTGTTCGGCACGGGCAGGGTCTCGCTGAACTCCGCGACCTCGACGATATTGAATACCTTGTTGTTGGGGCCTTCGCGGTAGAGTTGGACCTGGGAGTGCTGGTCGGTGGCGCCCAGCGCCTTGACCGGCGTCTGACCGGCAAAGACGTTCTTGCCGTCCAGGTCGTACTGCTTGCCCAGACTCTCAGCCCAGAGTTGGCAGTACCAGTCGGCGACGCTGCGCAGGCCGTCCGCGTAAGGCATCATGACCGATATCGTCTTGCCCTTGCGGGTATCGAGGAGATAATGCAGGGCGGCGCGCAAGTAGGCGGGGTTCGCGTGCAAATCCGGTTGGCCGCACCGGGCGTCCATGGCCGCGCAGCCGGCCATCATGCCGTCGATATCCAGTCCGAGGACGGCGGCGGGAAACATCCCGACCTGCGAGAAGACGGAGAAGCGTCCTCCGACGTTCACGGGGATATCGAAGGCCGTCAGGCCGTATTTCTTCGCCACCGGTCGTAGCAGACTTATGGGTGCATTGGGAACCCGATCGCGGTCCGGGCTCGTGGTGATGACGAGGTGATCCTTCACGCCGTCCTTGCCCATGGCGCGTTCGAGCGGTTCGATGATCACGAGCAGTTGCAGCATCGTCTCGGCGGTCTCGCCCGATTTCGAGATAGCGTTATACAGGGTCTTCTCGGGCGGGCACAGCCGCATCATCTGTGCGAAGGTCGTCGGATCGATATTGTCCATGACGAACAGCCGGGGCCGCCCGTCGCGCGCCTTCGGGTCGCGCAAGTTGTAGTACGGCGGGTGGAGCGCGGTGTGGAGGGCGGTCAAGCCGAGGGCGGAACCGCCGATGCCGAGCACCACGAGGTTCTCGTAACCCATCGCGTGAAACCGATCCGCCTCCGCCTTGACGCGATCGATGACGTCGGTGTCTTTGTAGAGGTCGTAGAAGCCGTATTTCGCGGTTGCGCGCTCTTCGGCGAGGATTCCGTGCAATTGGCGCACGCGCGGGGCGATGGCGTCCAGTTCCGCCTCGGCGACCCCGTGTGCCTCGCCCACGGCGCTCGACAGCGCGCGGGTTGCGTCGATACGAATGGCATCGTCCATGAATCTCAGTCCTCTCGAACCGATTCGAAGAATCGGTTCAAAGCGTGGAGCACTTCCTTGCGCGCGCCCCGAACAATCCGCGCGCGCGGGAGTGATTCCACGAAGATGCGGCCATAGTACTTGGTCACGATCCGCGAATCGAGCACGACCACCGCCCCCCGGTCCGTACGGCGGCGGATGAGCCGTCCGAAGCCCTGCCGGAATTTGATGACCGCCTGAGGAACGGAATAGCTCAGGAACGAGTTGCCGCCGCGGGCGTCGATGGCTTCGGCGCGGGCCTCGAGGACGGGCTCGGTGGGCACCCGGAACGGAAGCCGAGGGAGTATAACACACTGCAGCGCGCGGCCGGCAACGTCGACGCCTTCCCAGAAGCTGTCCGTGGCGAAGAGGACGCTTGCGGCGTCGATCCGGAATCGATCGAGGAGTTGGGTGCGGGATGCCTCGCCTTGCTTTAGCGGCGTAATACCCTGCGCGCGCAGTTCCTCGTGCAGCCGCCGGTAGGTGAAGTCGAGGGCGTAGAACGAGGTGAACAGGACAAAGGCGTGGCCCCGGGTGGCGCGCAGGACTTCGCGGACCGCGCCGACGGACTCTTCCAGGAATCCCTTCTCACTCGGGGAGACCAAGTCGGTCATGATGCCGAGCAGCGCCTGATCGCCGAAGTCGAACGGCGTATCGAGGCAGGCGGCCTGCACACGGTCGCGGGGGACCAGGTCAAGTCCCAGCCGCCCGAAGAGGTAATCAAACTCGCGGCGCACCGTTAATGTGGCGGAAGTCATAACGACCGTCTTGAGGTTGCCGTAGAGCCAGTCGGCCATGGGCTTGCCCACTTCGAGCGGGCACCGGGCGACGCGCACGAAATTCGCGTTCTCCGCGTCAATTTCGATCCAGCGCACCGTGTTCTCGGCGAGTTCTTCGCTGGTTGATTCGGCCAAGACCAGCGCCAGGCGTTCGAGCCGCTTTGTGTAGGCGCTCAACTGGAGCATTTCGAGTTCGATGGGCGAAGCTTTGGCTTCGGGGTCGGGGGGGATCGCCTGCAAGCGCCGCAGCAGCGCCGTACACGACTGCACCAGCTTTGACACGGCCTCGACCGCGGGCGCGACCTGTTCCGCATGGACGGCGCGCACCTCGGGGTCCCGCAAGATCTCCGGGGTGAGCCGCCACTTGATTTCGCGGCCGATCTGGCCGCATTTGGCCGCCGCGAGCGCGCGCAGAGCGTCGAATACCGCACCCAAGGTCTCGCGCACAAGCGCCAATTCGGGCAGGATCTGTTGCTCGATGATCCGCTGGATCACCTCGAACTGGTCTATCCCAAGTTGGGAGCATTCCTTGACCAGTTTCAGGCGCAGGAACGGGATGAGGCCGCGTTCCTGGCCGCGCTCGGCGCGGAGGAACCGACCGAGCGTGGCCAGCGCGCCCAGGCGGGTCGCGTTCGCGCCCATGTACTCGGTGGCGGAATCCTCGATGCTGTGCGCCTCGTCGAAGACCAGGCGCTGATAGGAGGGGAGCACGGAGAGGGCGGAGAAGTCGCCGAGTTCCTTCTTGATCGCGAGGTCGGCGAAGAGCATGTGATGGTTCACCACCAGAATGTCCGCTTTCGCGATCTGGCGGCGCGCGCGGGTTACGAAACACTTCTGCTGGTCGGGGCAGCGCCCCATCGCGCAGGTGTCGGACTCGGAGCACACGCGGTCCCACAGGTCGCGTTCGGGGACGAAGGGCAGGTCCTCCCGGTCGCCTTCCGTCGTGTTCCCGGCCCACTCCACGAGTGCCTGAATTTGGGCGCGCAGACCGGCGTCGTCAAACAGCGAGGCCTCGGAGAGCAGTCGTTCCAGCTTGCGCAGACAGAGGTAGTTGCCCCGGCCTTTCACGAGACAACTGGTGAACTTCTCCTTCAGGCATCGCTGAAGCAGCGGGATGTCCTTGTGGACGATCTGCTCCTGGAGGTTGATGGTCCGGGTCGAGACGACCACGCGCTCCTTGTTGCGCACCGCCCAGAGCGCCGCGGGCAGCAGATAGGCCACGGTCTTCCCGACCCCTGTGGGCGCCTCGATCGCCGCGATGCCGTCATGGTTGAACGCCTGGGCGACGGCGTCCATCATCTCGGCCTGCTGCGGGCGCACCTCGAAATGGGGCAGCGTCCGCGCGAGTTTTCCGTCTGGCCGGAAGAACCGCGCCAGTTCTTTGGGGTCCAACGGCTCGGCGTCTTGGGCCAGGAAGGGCTCGACCACCACGTAGACGCGGCTTACCGCGTTGTCCACGATGAAGACGCCGTGCCCGTGCGCGCTGTATACCGAGGCCAGTTCGAGGTCCGCGTCGCTTGGTTCGAGTCCCCCGGACGGGTGGTTGTGCAGGACCACGTCGCGCACGCGGAGTCCCTCGAATAGCGCCGGGACCGCGGCCTCGGTGCCGCGCGCGCAGACCCGCACCTCAAACACGCGCCCCGTCGGGTCCAGGGTCCCCGCGAAGAACACTTCGCGACCGCCTGTTTCCGCGATGGCCTCGCGCATGTGCTCGACGGCGTCGGGCGTAATCCGCCGCAACGCGGTCTCGCCACGAAGTTCGTTTTTCGGTGTTTGTCCCGGCATGCCGACCCGCTGCCTTCCGCGCCAATCCCTCGGGACCGCTCCCGGGGATAAAGGAGCGCCTGATCCTGACAGGATGCGGGCTTCACAGGCAAGCCGGGACGGGCGTCGGGCTTTGTCGGTGGCGAAGCGGGTCACGAAAAGCGGATTGGTGCGCTGTGGCCATTCCACGCTATACTGAGTGAGGGACGGGCGGACAGCCAAGACTTCTGTTCGCTGTCGCCCCGCTCGGTTGTGCCGGCCCGGGGTCGGGAGCACGAGGGGCAGCCGCCAGAGACGAGTCCGTAGGATGAAAACCGCGCGCAAGAAGATGGCCCGGCGCAGCATCGAACGCCGCATTCTGACTTCCATCCTCTGGGTGGGGGTCATCCCCATGGCCATCGCCCTGGTGCTCGGGTATTTCGTGGCCCATGAGGGCCAGCGGATCGCGGTTCAACAGAATCTGATGACCGCTGCGACGAAGACCGCGCAAGGCGTCCAGTTGGCCGTTAAAGGGCGCCAGCGGGGCGTGGTGCGGCTGTCGCGGGATCCGGTGGTCCTCGAGACGCTGGAAAGGGCCCGGCGCGGCGATCCCGTTGACCGGGACGCGGTGCTCAGCCGACTCCTGGACGAGGTTGCCGGGGCCGTCGACCTCAAGTCCGAGTTCCACTTGTTTGACGCGTCCGGCCGCCACATCGTCGGCACCACCGAAATATCCCCGCTGGACGCGCAGCATCCTGAGTGGGTGGGTGAAATCTCGGGAATCGAGTTCAAGAATCTGTTTGCGACCCCAAGCGAAACAGGATACAAGGCGCGTATCGTGTCCCCTGTTTCTGCACCCGGCGGCGCGACGATAGGGTTCATCGCCGACGACCAGAGCGTGGAAGATCTGCTGCGGTTCGTGCTGCGCCAGGGCGCTCACGAGGAGACGCTCGTCGGGAGTTCGGACATTTATGAAGTAGTGTACTTGAGCGACCTGTACTCCGCGACGGCGTATCTCGACGCGGGGGTGGACCCCAGCGACCCCAACGCCAAGGTGACGCCGATCGTGGACGGATCGGTGGACAGTAAGCTTGCGGAGCGGCTGGGAAACGATGAGAAGGACTCCGATTCCTTCACTATCTGGAATTATCGATCCCGGGGCGGAACCACGCACGCGCTCATGGCGTACCACCGGCTCATGCCCAACAGAGACATCTTCATTGTGGTCTACCGTCCGCGCATGGCGGTGTTCGCCAATATCAACCTCGCCGCCGTCATCAGTTTCGTCGTCAGCGTGATCGTGATTGCGCTGTTCTGCATCGTGGCCTATCGCAACGTTCACAACAACATCATCCGCGCCGTGTCCCTTCTGAACGAGGGCGCGCAAATCATCAAGCAGGGCGATTATGAGCTGAAACTCAAGATCGGCACGGGGGACGAGATCGAGCAACTCGCGAATTCGTTCAACGAGATGGCGTCGGCATTGCGCCGCAACATCAAGCAGCTCGAGGACTCGGAAGAGAAGTATCGCAGCCTGATCAACTCGATGCGCGACGGCATCTACCAGACCGATCCCGCCGGGTGCATTCTCTTCATGAATCCGGCGGGCGTCGAGATTCTGGGTTTTCGATCGGTCGATGAGGTGATGAGCAGGCACCTTAAGGAATTCTTTGTTGAAGAAGGCGACTTCGCCCGCGCTACGCGCGAGCTGGCGCGGCGCGGATATATCGAGCGGACGCGCGTGTGGATGCGCCGCCGGGACGACCAGGCGATTTGCGTTGAAATCACGTCCAATCGGATCGAAAGCCAGGACGGAACGATTCTGGGTATGGAGGGCGCTTTTCGCGACGTTACGCGCAGCGTCCGGCTCGAACAGGAGGCGCGGGAGCGATCCGAACGCATCAGCGCGATCAACCAGATTGCGAATGTCATTAACTCGAGCCTCGAGGCTGGGCGCGTCTACGAGAGCATCGTCGGCGAGTTGCGCAAGGTTGTGCGATTCGACTATGCGTCGGTGTCGTTGCGCCGAGACGACCACGACGGATTCGAGACGCGCCAACTGTGGCCCGAGCCGCACGACGGGGCCGCAGTTGTCCGTCGCGAAGAGGGCGACTCGTGCGCCGACTGGGTCGCGCGGAAGGGCCGCACGCTGATCGTGAACGAACTGGCGTCCGAACGCCCGGCGTTTGTGGAGCAGTTTCCGCCGGGCGTGTCGAGTTGCCTGTGCACGCCGCTGCACGCGAACGAGCGCATCATCGGTTCGCTCAACCTCGGTGCGGAGCAGGTGAGCGCGTTTACGACGCACGATATCGAGGTCATGGAGCAAATGGCGCCGCACGTCGCCGTGGCGATCCGCAACGCCGTTCTTCTCGAGAATCTCCAGCATTCGCTTGACGAGGTGACGCGCGCGCGGGAGGAACTGCACCGCGTGAACGAGGAACTCAAGACGCTCGACGAGATGAAGACGAACCTGCTGTCAAACGTGTCGCATGAGTTGCGCACGCCGTTGGTGGCGGTTATGGGCTATACCGACATGATCCTCAATGGGAAGGCGGGCCCGGTCAACGATACGCAGCGGGAGTATCTCGGGATCAGCTTGCGCAACGTCGAGAAACTCGTGACGTTGATCGAGAATCTTCTGGACTTCTCGCGCCTGCATCGCGGTCAGGAGGAACTCGTTTTCGACACCTTCGATCTGGTCGACTGCGCGCTGACGAGCATTCAGATAGTCCAGCCGGTGGCGGACAGTCGGGGCATCACGATGCAATTGAACGCGCCTGCGGAACCGGTGCTCGTCGAGGGAGACAAGGGGAAGCTCGGGCAGGTGTTCAACAACCTGTTGTCGAACGCGGTGAAATTCAACAAGCCGGCGGGGCAGGTGTCCGTGGACATCCGTGTGCGGGGGGACAATGTCGAGACCTTGGTGAGCGATACGGGCATCGGTATTCCGAAGGAGGCCCTGGACAAGATATTCACGCGCTTCTATCAGTATGACGCCTCTTCGACCCGGAAGTACGGCGGCACGGGGATCGGGTTGTCCATCAGCCAGGACATTATGCGGCTGCACGGAAGCCGCATCATGGCGCAAAGCGAGGAAGGGAAGGGCAGCGTGTTCCATTTCACGCTGCCGTTGAGCGGGACAGGGCGCGCCGCGGCGCCGGTCGAAGGGGCGGCGCTGCCGCTGCCGACGGAGACGCACTTGCTGGTGTGTCTTGTCACGCAGGACCGGGCGTTGAGCGCGCAGGTGCGCAACATGCTGCTGTCCGAACGGATGGACATCATTCACGCGGCATATCCCGCGGCCGCGGTGACGCTGGTGAACCGGTACAGTCCGGATTGCATGGTGGTCGACACGCAGGCGGGTCCGCTGGGCAGCGTCGTGCTCGAAGACATCCTTTCCGACCCGTCCGCGGCGGACATTCCGGTGATTCTGATCACCAATGACGACCAGCTTTATGCGCGGTATCGTCATGCCGTGGCCGGACGCATCAAGCGCGGCTTCCGGCGGAGCACGCTGCTGAGCGGCATCCATTATGCGCTGAGCAAAGGCGTGGCGGCCGGAGAGCAGTTGGGATACAAGATATTGACGGTGGATGACGATCAGGAAATATGCATGTTCATCCGGCGATGTCTGGAACCGGAGGGGTACGTTGTCGACCAGTGCTCGAGCGGGGAGGAAGCGCTCGCGTTGGTGGCCACGGGGGAGTACTGGCTCGTATTGCTGGATATCGCGATGCCGGGTCTTGACGGATGGCATACGTGCGCGCGGATCAAGGGGGACCGCGCGCTGGCCGGCGTGAAGGTGTACCTGGTAACGGCGAAGGCGGTGGATCAGACGTTGGAGCAGATCCAGGAGTCCGGGGCGGACGGCTACTTGTTGAAGCCGTTCAAGAGCGAAGACCTGGTGGCGCTGGTACAGGGCTTCGAGACGTCGGAGGGCGCGAAGTCGCAGCCGTGAAGCCGCACGCCGCCCTATCGTCCGCAGCCGCGCCGGGGAAGCCGTTCCTATCACTGCTGCGCTACAATCGGCCCTATTGGAACGAGTATGCGGGCGGGGCCGCGCTTTCCTTGCTCCATGCCGCGCTTGGCGCGGTCATGCCGCTTGTGGTGCGCGGCGTTGTGGGGGCCTTCGAGTCCGGCGCGATAACCTATGGACGGTTAGGCGGGCTTGTGGGGGGGCTCGTGGGCGTGTTCGTGATTGCGGGGGTGGGTCGGTATTTTCAACGCACGTTGATGATCAACGCCTCGCGCAAGTTCGAGTACGACCTCCGCAACGACTACTACCGCCGGGTGCTGACGTTGTCCCGCGCGTTCTTTAACCGGACGAGCACGGGCGACATCATGGCGCGCGCGACGAACGACATCAATTTCGTGCGCGACTTCATCGGGCCGGGCGTCATGTACACCATCGACATGCTGCGCGTGCCGGTGAGTCTGGGCATGATGATCTATCTCAGCGCGAAGCTGACGTTGATCGCCATGATTCCGTTGCCGTTTCTATCGGTGGCGGTCTATTTTCTCGTGCGTTACATGCAGCGCCAGTCCCGGGTCGTGCAGGAGCAATTCAGCGCGATTACCGCCCGTGTGCAGGAGAATCTGGCGGGCGCGCGCGTCGTGAAGGCGCACGGCATCGCCGATCGCGAGGTGGCCCGGTTTCGTGAGGAAGCCGAGAAATACATGCGCGACAACCTGCGCCTGGTGGCGGTGACGTCCTTTGCATGGCCGCTCATCGGAATCCTCCTCGGCGGCGCGATTCTGCTCATTATCTGGCGCGGCGGCGGCTTCGTGCTCGAGGGGTCGTTGCGGCTTGCCGACCTGACCGCGTTTCTGGTTTGCGTCATCATGCTCGCGTTGCCGCTCGCGCAGTTCGGCTGGGTACTGACGCTGTATCAGCGCGGCGCCGTCGGGATGAACCGGATCAGCGAGGTGCTTGCGGCCACGCCCGATATCCGGGACGAGGCGGGAGTCCGTCGGGATGCGCGCATCGCACGGGGCGCGATTCGCTTCGAAAACGTTTCATTCGCCTACGACGGCGCGGCTGTGCTCGATAACGTCTCGGTGGATGTGGCGCCCGGCGCCACGGTCGCGATAGTGGGCCCCACGGGTTCTGGAAAGAGCACGATGGTGGCGCTGATCACGCGCGAGTACGACCCGACCGCGGGCCGCATTCGTATCGACGGAACGGACCTGCGTGAAATTCCGCTGGCGGTGCTGCGCGAGGCGATCGGCTGTGTGCCGCAGGACACGTTCATCTTTTCCGACAGCATCCGGCACAACCTGCTGCTCGGCAGGCCGGATGCCACTGAAGACGAGATGCGTCAGGCTTGTGAAATCGCGCAGTTCGCGGCCGACGTGGCGGAGATGCCGCGGGGTTACGACACGCTCCTGGGCGAACGGGGCATCAACCTCTCGGGAGGCCAGAAGCAGCGGCTTGCCCTGGCGCGCGCGATCTTGTGCAAGCCGTGCATTCTTGTTCTCGACGACGCGTTGTCGAGCGTCGATACGCAAACCGAGGAACGCATACTGCACGGTTTGCGCGCGGTCATGGCGACTCGCACCAGCATCATCATTTCGCACCGGATTTCGGCGGTGCGGGACGCGGACCTCATCGTGGTCCTCGAGGACGGCCAGGTCGCGGAGACAGGGGATCACGCCGCGCTTGTGGCGCGCGCGGGTCTCTACGCGGCCATGTACCGCCGGCAACTGCTCGAAAAAGCCCTGGAAGAAGAAGCGTGAGCGAAGGCTACCATCTTGAAGACGATGCGCCGCAGCGCGCCTATGACGCTCGGCTCATGCGCCGCCTTCTGCGCTATATCCGGCCGTATCGCCGGTGGATGCTGTTCGCCGTCGCGCTGCTCTGTGTGGTCGCGGTCATCAGCAACATCACGCCCTTGCTCATCATGTGGTCCGTCGACCGCTACATTGCGGGTGCGCCCAAGGGCGACGTAGGCGGTGTTCTAGAGGGTGTCGACGTCTCGGACGCGGGGGCGTCCGCAAGCATGGACAGGCTGTTTCAATTGACGCTTATCCTGGCGGCGCTCGTGGTTATCGAGGCCGTGCTCCGGTATATCCAGTTGGTCATCGTGTCCTACGTGGGACAGCGCACGATGCTCGATATGCGCGTGGGCCTGTTTGAACATCTGCAAGAGATGTCCCTCAGTTTTCTCGACCGCCATCCCGTGGGGCGGCTCATGTCGCGCGTGACCAATGACGTTGAGCGCATCCAGCAGACCATTGTATCGGGCGTTGTGGACGTCGCGAGCGATTTGCTCACGCTTCTTGCCATTCTCTGTTTCATGTTCGCCATCAATTGGCAACTCGCCTTGATCGCGCTCAGCCCGGTGCCGCTTATTCTCGCGACCAGCGCCGTGTTCCGGAAGTACGCGCAGCGCTCGTTTCTCGAGATTCGCCGGAAAGTGGCGCGGTTCAGCGCCTACATGCAGGAAACGATCAGCGGCATGCGGGTTGTGCAACTTTTCCGCCGCGAGCCTGCCTGTTTCGAGGCGTTCGATGAGAAGAACGCGGACCATCGCGACGAATGGTTTCGGCAGGTGCGCAATTTCGCACTTTACTTTCCCGCGGTGGATTTCCTCAGCGCCCTTTCCGTCTCTCTAATCATTCTCTACTGCGGCGTTCAATTCCTGCGCACCGGCGCTGCGGTTTCCGGGGTCGCCTCGGTGGGTACGCTCTTCAGTTACGTGTTCTGGGCCGAGCGCTTTTTCGGGCCCATTCGCGCGCTGGCGGACCGGTACAACATGCTGCTCGAAGCGATGGCCTCCTCCGAGCGCGTCTTTCAGCTCATCGATACCCCGCCGGACATCCAGGATCGCCCCGGCGCGGCCCGGCTTTCCATTCCCACGCCCGTCGAGGAGCAGATGTTGGAGACCTGCGGTCGGGATGGTGGCTCGGTCCGGAGACCGGCCACAACAATGGGGAGACCGGCGGCAACGAGTCCGTTGCTGGGCCAGGTCGATTTCGACCACGTTTCCTTCGCCTACGATTCGGACCGACTGGTTCTTGATGACATCGACCTCCACATCGCCCCCGGTGAGCGGGTCGCCGTCGTCGGCCACACGGGCGCGGGCAAGAGCACGTTGATCAGTCTGCTGGTCCGGTTCTATGACGTGACCCAGGGCGCGATCCGCGTTGACGGCGTGGACGTGCGCGACTACGAGCAGGCTTCGCTACGGCGCAACATCGGCCTCGTGCTCCAGGACGTGTTCCTCTTCTCGGGCACGATTGCGGACAATATCCGGTTGGGCGATCGGGACATGGACGACGCGATCGTGAGGCGGTGTGCGGCCCATGTGAACGCCGCGCGCTTTATCGAGCGGCTACCCGGCGGCTACAACTACAGCGTGGGGGAGCGGGGGTGCAATCTCTCGACGGGCCAGCGGCAACTGCTCGCCTTTGCTCGGACGCTCGCCCACGCCCCGCGCGTGCTGGTCCTCGATGAGGCGACCTCGAACGTGGACCCGGAAACGGAGGCGTTGATTCAGGACGCCATCAACAAGCTTCTGGCGGGCCGCACCTCGATTGTCGTCGCGCATCGTCTCAGCACGATCCAGCATTGCGATCGAATCGTGGTGATGCATCACGGACGGATCCGCGAGATGGGCACGCACCAGGAACTTCTTGCGATCGGCGGGTTGTATCGCACCCTTTACGAGCTGCAATATAAGGACCAGGGACGGGCAACGCCGGAGGGCTGACGCGACGGTCGGCGCGCACGCCGCTCAGGCACGGCGGCGTCTCCGCGCAGGCGGGAGTTCCCGCGCGCTGCCCGCACGAAGGGTCTTGTGAATGGAGGATGCGCGTCTTGGATGATCGGGTGATACTACTGAAGATTACGGTGGCGGACCGCGATTACGTCCTCAAGCACGCCTCCCCGTCACCGGAACTGCGGGAAAACATGCGTTTTGGGTTGATCAAGGACGGGGTGCTTGTATGCCGGCTGACGCCTGACGACGCGGCGGAACTGGTGGATTGTTTCTTCACGCTGTCGGAGACCGCGCCGGGCGCGAACCAGCGGAAGCACTTCGGGGGACTGGTGGCGAGGAGTCTTCGGATACTGGAAGAGAATTTGCGGCGCGACGGGCTCGTCGAGGAGGAGGGGGAGGGGGACATCGAGGAGGGCGCGGAGGTCGAACCCGGCTCTGTGGGCCATCCTTGGCGGGACGAAGTGGTTGAGCGGACCGGACGAGCGAGGCGGGAGAGGAGACTGCCCGCGAGGGAGGAATTGGCCGCCGCGGCGCAGGCGCCGATAGATGAACTGGCGGGGCTGTCTCGGATGCAGTTCTTTGCGCTGATGTCGACGTCTATCGACGGTCCGGAGGGGATCATCAGGATCAATGCCGATCTCGAACCGCATGAAGTGTCGAACGCGGTGTTTGCCGAGAACGCGCGGCGCATGCTGCGTCTAATCGACTCGCGCGAACGGGTGAAAGCGACCACCTCCAAGAACCTGAACCGGGCCTTTGTGGCGGAACTGATAGATGCGCTGGCGTACCGCGAGGGCTATATCGAGGACCTGCGGAAATTCTGCAAGGTTATCAACGAATTCGAGGTGCGTCCCGCCCATATCGTCCGCGTCGTCCTGGAGTTGGCGGGACTCATTCGCCTGCAACGGGGCCACTTCTCGGTTACTAAGAAAGGCCAGCGGTTGATGGCCGACACGGCCGCGGTCGAGTTGTATCTGCTTCTCTTTCGCACGTTTTTCTCGAAGTTTTCCTTGGCGTATCTTGATCGGTGCGCGGTCGAGGATGACGTTCAGGACGGCGTCAATTACTCGCTCTACGCGATTCACAAGGGACTGAATGACTGGGTCGACAAGGACGACGTGCCGCGCCGCGTGCTCTTGCCCATGCTCTATGACACGCTGGTGGCGGCCGACCGCCTGTTTCTCGCCGAACTCGTCACGGTAACGAGAATCGTCAACCCTCTAGAAGGATTTGGATTGTTGGAGTTCGAGTACGTTCCGGACTGGGGGGACAGAGAAAAGATAGGGCGGGTGCGAAAGACGCCGCTGTTCGACCGGCTGATCCGGTTTTCGTTCGCGGAAATCGGGACCGGAGATTAGTTGTTTGCGACAATGAGAACGCGGGTATCGAGAGGAGGCATGTGAAATGAGTACGGTAGCGTTTCTTATGTTGTTGGTCTCGACGGACCAGTTGATGCAGTTGCAGGACGTGCAGATCGTGGACGTGCGTGGGCGGGACGCCTATGTGGCGGGGCACATTCCCGGCGCGCTGCATCTGGACTCGGCCACGCTGTCGGAGGATCGGGACGGCGTTAATGGGCTTCTGAAGCCGGTGGAGGAAGTGGCGGCGCTGTTGTCGTGGGCGGGTCTGGACCCGGCGCGTCACGTGGTGGTTTACGGGGCCATGGAAGCTCCGGACGACCTCAAACACGCGACGCGGTTGTTCTGGATTCTGGAGTACGTGGGGTTTCCTCGGGTCTCGGTGCTCGATGGCGGATTCGCGAAATGGCGCGCGGAGGGGCGTCCGATAGAAACGGGCGAGCCGCGGGGGCCGTCGGGCGAGGGGCGGGTGCTGTCGTTGCGGCCGAGGCCGGAACTGCTGGCGACGCGGGACGAGGTTCTGGAGGCGATCACGCCGGGGTCAGGCAGGACACTGGTCGATATGCGGCCGCCGGAGGAATACGCCGGGCTCGCGAAGGAGGACTTCGTGGCGCGCGCCGGCCACATACCGGGGGCGTGCAATCTCCCCGCGACGGATTTCGTCGCGAAGTCGGGGGATGAGGGTACGGCGTACTATGCGCTGCGACCCAAGGCGAACTTGAGGGCCGCCGTCGAAGGATCGCCCGCGAAGCCGGTGATTACGTACTGCAACTCGGGGCGCGATGCGTCGGTGGGCTATTTTGTCTATCGTCTGGCCGGTTTCGAGCGCGTGGCGGTCTATGACGGGTCCATGGCGGAGTGGGGGCGCCATCCGGGTCTGAACGTGGCGGGAGAAGGCCCGAAGTAGGCGTGCGGAGCCGGGTGTTCGGGAGAATGCAAGAAGCCGCGCCCGGGGTATGTGTCCGGGCGCGGCATAAGCAGACACACGCGGTTATCTCAGGTTGTCCTCAGGGGGCCAGTGCGACATCGCCCGACAACTCGCCGAGCAGCGAACTCAGGAGCGTGGCTACCGCCTCGTTGACGGGCGCGTCGCCGCGTTGTTGGTATCGGAGAAAGTCGACGTGTCCGTCGAGGTACAGCACGTTCGAACCGCCGGGTATGTGGTTGAACTTATTGACGGTTCCCGCCGTGGCCCCGATGCCGTCGCCCATGATCCAGACTATACTCTGGGCCTTGGCGGTGGCCGCGGGATTATTTATGTCGGTCACGAGGAAGCGCTCGATGCCTTCGCGCAGTCGATAGATCGTCGTACCGGTTCCGCCGTTGCCGAGACCCTCGGTGTAGGTGTTCAGGTCTTCATCAAGATTGTCGAGGTGGGCCTGCGACGGGGGCGACAAGGGGATGAATGGCAGTATTGCATAGACGAGTGATTCCGTCATCTGCGCGGGACCTTGAACGTCGCCGAGTATGGAGAGCTGGCCGTTGAGCAGGTCGTCATAGTCCGCCTTGTCGAAAATCCAGCCGAAATAGAAGTAGCTGGAATCCACCAGTTGCTGGCCGCGGCGTTCTTCCATGCAGGGAACGCCGAACTCGTTTTCTCCGGTGATGGGGTGGAAGAGATCCTTTGGCGTCTCGTTCGGGTCCGAAGGGCAGAAGGCGATGGCCGGGTCGTTCAGGTATTCGGGATAGATGGCGGGGACGTGCGGCCCGAGCACGGCAAACCAGTAACGATTGTCAGGTTCGACGGCGGGATCACAGTCGATGACGCCGTCGATATGCGCGAGCATGCGGGGAAAGCGTTCTCCCGGATCTTCGTTGGCATACATCTTGAAGACGAGCCCCCACTCCTTGAGGTTGTTCTGGCAACTGGCACGCCGCGCGGACTCCCGGGCCCGCGCGAGGGCGGGAAGCAGGATGGCCGCCAATATGCCGATGATCGCAATGACCACCAGCAGTTCGATGAGTGTGAATCCCTTGGTTCGCATGGCTCTTGAGTCCTCCTTCAATACAGTATACATCGTTTTCATTATGAATGCTCACGCGGTTAAGCCGCGCGTCACTACCTCGCAGTCAGGATTCTTCCGGGCGGTCTCCAAGTGTCTTGCATGCGTCGCGAGCGGGTTTCGATGAAAATGCGGCAGCCCTGCCTCGCCCGTTGTCCCATTGCATGTCTTGCCTCACAATTCCTGCGTGGCCTTCCTTTGGCGGAACACTAAAGGCCCCGCTTCGCTTTAGCCCCCGAAGAACCCCACGCAGACTTCAGTTTCCTCTGCCAACGGGGCGCCACGAATCGCTATGCTCCCACCGCCGCCTCTGGTGTTGCCTCCAGTCTCGCCTCTCGAGACGTACAACCATCTTCCCCACCCGGTCGGGGTCTGGACACGCACCTGCGGCTTTCGCCAAACACTCGGCCGTTATCAAGGTTCCTTTATAGTCTATGTACCTTAAAGTAGGAAAATTGTCAAGTCTTTTCTTCTCGCCAACCCGTTGCGTCTCGATGGTCTTGGCGAGGGCAAGACCCCATAACCTACTCTACGACAACCACTTACATGCATTTCGTGGCAATCGCGCCTTGCTTCTTGCACTTGCTACTGCGTAGTCCGTTGACCCTATATGCGGCTCTCCCGTTGTGTTGTGCCGCGCCAGGCAAATGCGCCGAGCAGGGCGGAGAACAGCCCGAGCAGCACGAGCAAGCCGACCAGGTTTACAGCCGACAGGTGCTCGACCACGGTCAGTTGGGCCTGATCGGAGGTGATACTTTCAAGTTCGTCGGAACAGACAACCATGTAGACTCCCGCATCGTCCATGGCCACCGGATCGATAACAAGGGTGTTTGTTGTGGTTCCGGAGATGGCGCCGCCATCGACGAGGGGCACGAGGGCCTTGTCTCCGGGTTGCTCGCGGAACCACTGGAACCCGAAGTCGCCGAACGCACCGTTCACGTGGACTTCCCAATCAAGACGATCTGTCTCCTCGATGGTGCGGGGCAGGAGGTTGCGGGTGAAGGTCAGCCCGATGCGGAATCGGACGGCGGGCGACACCGTGCTGTCGACGGGGTTGGTGACGACGCAGTCGTAGAGTCCGGCGTCTTCGCGGACGGCGGTGGCGATGTTCAGCGTGGCCGCGGTGGCCCCGGTGATACGGCCGGTGTTGGCGAGGGGCTGACCATCTTTGCGCCACTGGTAGGAGAAGGGTTCCGCGCCTCCGGAGACGAGGACGGTGATGGCCGCCGGTCCCTGTACGGGCACGATGCCGTTCTCGGGCAGTTGCCGCACGCCCGCGATGATGGGCGGCCCGAGGACGGTGAGGGAGGCGGGGTTGGACTCGACGATGTTCTGGCCGACGACGCGGCAGGAGTAGTCGGCCTCGTCCGCTTCGAGCACGCCGGTAATCAACAACGTGGGCGTATCGACGCCGGAGACGCGACCGCCGTTGACGAGGTTGACGCCGTTCTTGCGCCAGCGGTAGAGGAGCGGGGGCACACCCACGGCCTCGATCTGGAAGGTAACGTTACTGTTACGCGGCGCGACGACGGACTCGGGGTGTTTCACCACGATGGGGTTGCCCACTGTCAGTGTCGCCCGTTCGGACTCGATGGGGCCGTCCGCGCCGGAGACGACGACGTAGTATTCGCCGTCGTCCACGCTTCTCTGGGCGTTGGCAATGGTGAGGGTTGGGGTGTCGGCGCCGGAGATGTTGCCGCCGTTGGTCAGCGGCGTGTTTCTGAAGTACCACGCATAGGTGAGCGCTCCGCTGCCGGCGGCGGTGACGGTGAATTGGGCGGTGGCGCCGGGCGCCACGGCTATGCCGACGGGATGGACGAGGATGCCGGGGTCGTTGACGGTGAGCCATGCGGCGAGGGAGTCGGTCGACGCGCCGGCGCTGGTGACGCGGCATCGGTAGGCGGCCTCGTCGGCGTTCTCGGCGGCGAGCACGCTGAGCGTGTCGGTGAAGACGCCTTGGTGCTTGGCGTCGTTGGCGAGGGGCACGCCGTCGCGGAGCCAGCGGTAGGTGAGCACGTCCAGGCCGATGGCCCTGACGAAGAATTGCGCGGGGTCGCCATAGGCGGCGGTGGCGTCGAGGGGGTGCTCGACGATATACGGGGCCGCGCCCGCGGTCACGACAACTTCGCGCGTGACCTCGATGGCGGCGTTGCCTGAGGAATCCATGGCGTTATACGTTACGATATAGGTGCCCGGAAGCACGGTGTTGACGATGGGACCGCCGATAATGACGGGGAGGTCGCCTTCACAGGCGTCGAGGGCGGATGCGCCGAGTTCGGTGTAGGTCCCGTTGACGATGACCTGGACGACGGGGGGGCCGTTAAGGGTGATAACGGGCGGTTCGTTGTCGGCCACCTCGACCGTGCGCGACACGGGTATCGCGGGGTTGCCCGAAACGTCGGAGACGTTGTAGGTGACGGTGTAGACGCCCGGAACGCCGGTGTCGATGGGGAGACCGGTGACGACGATGCTGCTGGTGAGGGCTGCGTCGTCGTCACAGACATCGCTCGCAATCGCCCCGGCGTCGGTGTAGAGTCCGCCGCAGGGAACTATTTCGTAAGGATTGCCGAGCAGGGTGATAATGGGCGGGATGACGTCGACCACGTTGACGGTGCGGGTTATGGGCGCGGCCTGGTTGCCCGAGCCGTCGGAAACGCGGTAGGTAATGGTGTAGCTGCCAGGGTTGCCGGTGTCGACAGGCAGGCCGGTGACCTGAATCTGACTCGTGAGGAGCACGTCGTCGTCGCAGGTGTCGGTCGCTGTGGCGCCCGCGTCATTATAGATGCCGCCGCAGGCGACGGTTTCGATGGGGTTGCCGATGAGGGCGAGTTGCGGCGGTTGCGTATCCTCGACAATGACGGTGCGGGTGACTTCGGTGGCGGGGTTGCCGTTGGAGTCGGTGACGTTGTAGGTGACGGTGTAGGTTCCGGGCGCGTTGGTGTCGATGGGCAGCCCGCCGACGACAATGGCGGCGGTCAGCAGTGCGTCGTCGTCTTCCACGTCGGTAGCGGTGGCGCCCGCGTCGGTGTATGGGCCGCTGCCGCACTCGATGGTGACCACCGGGTCGCCGATGAGCGTGATCACCGGCGCATTGCCCGCGACGACGGTGACGGTGCGCGTAATGGGCGCGGCGGGGCGGCCGCCGCCGTCGCTCGCATTGTAGGTGAGCACATGGGGCCCGAGGACGCTGGTGTCGACGGTCCCGGTCACGATCAGGGAACCGGAAACGTCGCCTTCGCAGTCGTCGATGGCCACGGCGCCGGGATCGACGAAGGACGTGAAGCGCAAGACGGTCATGTTGGCGGAACCGTTAAGCGTGATGACGGGGCCGCGCGTGTCGGATACGGTGACGGTCCGGGTTTGCTGCGGCGCGGGGTTGACGCCGTCGGTCGCGTTGTACGTGATGACATAGACGCCGGTGTTGTTCACATCCACGACGGCGCCGCCGACCATCACGGGGACGGGACCCACGCAGGCGTCAACGGCGTCGGCGCCGGGGTCGGTGAAGGTGTCGACGCCGCATTCGAGCAGCATGTCGCCGCCGTAGACGGTAAGGACCGGCGGCGTGGTGTCTACCACGTTGACCGAGCGGGTTACGGGCGTGGCAACGTTCCCCGCCGGGTCTGTGACGTTGTAGGTGACGGTGTGAGACCCGGTGGCGCTTGTGTTGATGGGCAGGCCCGAGACCAATATCGCGCTGCTCAGGTCGCCTGCGCACGTGTCGGACGCGGTTGCGCCGGCGTCATTGTAAGGGACGCTGCATTCCGCGAACGCGGGGTTGCTGCCTAGCAGAGTAATCACCGGGTTCGTCGTATCGACGACGGTTACGGTGCGGGTGCGCTCGACGGCGGCGTTGCCTGCCGTGTCGGAGACGTTGTACCGCACCACGTACGTGCCTCGGACGTTCGGGTTGACTGCCGCGCCGGAAACCACGACATTTGCCGTGATGTCGCCGTCCGAGTTGTCGGTGGCGGAGTAGCCGGGATCGGCGTAGCCGCCGCCGCACTCGATGACCATGTCGCCGCCGACCAGTGTGATGACCGGCGGGATGGTGTCGCGTTCCGCGACGGTGAAATAGCCGTTGGCCAAGGAGGCTGTGTTAAGGGTGAAGGTATACTGATCGCCGAAGGGCGCGGACGACGTGGCGATGGTCGTGAAATTGCCCGACGTCCCCGCGCGGCGCAGCAGCAGCATGTCGCCGCTCTGCGCGCCCGCGACTTGGCCCTCGGTGTAATTGAAATGCAGGAGGACCTGCCCGCCGTTGCCGTTCACGTCCGACTTCTGGACGTACCAGATGCGGCTCCAACGGTTCTGCGCGCCCGTGCCGACGAGATCGGCGTTCGTGAGTTGGTTGGGCAGGCCGTTGTGCCCCGCCACGAGGAAATCCCCGCTGTCCTGGAGGAAGCTCGATTCCTCGATGATGAGCCCCTCGGACCGCCCGATCAGGTTTACGCCCGCCCCGAACGGGTTCGGGCCGTCGCCGAAGTCCACTGGGTTGCCCAGACGGCCGATACCCGCCACGGCCCAGTCGTAGTTGCCTTGGGCGGGCTCGTCGCCGATATAGACGTCGTTGGCGGCCAGCGGCTTATTGAAGCGGGCGCTGAGGTAGTTTTCGACCAGTATGCGCTTCGCTTCGTTGACCCGGGAGCTGTACACGACGATCTCGCCCACGTCGGCATTGGGGGATTCCCCGTTTACCGCACCGGCGTCGCAACAGGCGCCGATCAACAGATGCGCCGACTGCAATTGAATGTCGGCGCTGGTCTTCTGACTTACCAGCGCGCTGTTCTTGAAGGTCTGAAACCCGTTGGTCGTGTTCGCTCGATAGAGTCCCTCACCGATGTTCCAAATCAGCGGGTCCAGGCCGGTTGGCACTCCCGAAGTGCCGCTGTCGGGATTGATAATGAAGCTGTTGTACCAGGGATAGATCAACCAATAGGCCGACTGATACCGCACGATAGATTGGTAGCCGAAGGTGTCGTTGACGTTGCTCTTGGCAGTGACAAAGACACTTGCGCCCAAAGTGCCGCTCGGCCAATACGTATCGGAATTGAGATACTCGACCGTGCTCGGTTCGCCGCTGTTGGGGTTGAACCGCACGACGGACAGGCTGTTCACGACACCAGGTATCCAATCCGGTCGTTGGGACAAGGTACTTTGATATATGTATCGATTGAACCCGCTCTGGTCGCCCCATTCGTTGACGAAGCCGCTCGCGTCGGTCTTCACGTCCTTGTCGGCGCGCAGCCAGACTTCGAGGTCCGCGGTGTGCAGCCCGCCGGGACCCGCGCCGTCGAGGCCGTACTTCTTCATGAGGTAGCGCTCGACCAGCCGCCGCTCCGTGTCGCTGAGGGCCCGATGATAGATGATAATCTCCGCGATGTCCGCGGCGGACCATTCGCTGCTGCCGAGGTAACTGCCGATCCAGACCGGCGTGAGCGTGTCCCAGCCCACGCTATAGGTCATCTGGCCGCGAAGCTGACCGTTACGATAGGTGCGCGTCCCGTTCGTGACGCCCGTCGCGATCACTGCCGTCCCCACGTTCCACTCGTCGACGACGTAGCCGGCGTTGATCCCGCCGCCCGTGCTGCCGTTCTGTGTCTGGATGAGGTCGCCGTTGGCCCAGGGATAGACCAGCCAGTTGCCGGGCTGCCAACGGACCAGGGAGTGATAGCTTGTTCCCCGCGCGACGGCGAATATGGTCATCTGCTGGTTGGTGGGAGCGTTGAAACGCAGGGAGTCGCCGCTGCCGTCGGAGCCGCCGTCCAGCCGCACGACGGGCTTGCCGTTGACGCGGTTGTGATGATACGTGGGGTTGCCGACGACCTGTGCGAGGTTGTAGCCGCTGCCGGAGATATCGGGCCACGCGCCGATTACGCCGCCGTCGACCGCGTCGGGAATGGCGTCCGCGGCAATATGGAAAACCCGATTCCGCGTTACGGGCACATCCGAGTGCGTCGTATTCACCCGGTATTTCTCGCGGAGATACGCGCCCACCTGCCCCTGTTTCTCGGCGGAAAGGGCGCGGTCATACACGATCACTTCGGCAATATCGCCGCTAAGGTACTTTGCCGCTGCTCCATAGGCCCCGCTGACGCGATAGTCGTTGCCGGCATGATAGGCCGCGCCGACGCTGCCGCGCGCCACATTGTCCTGATACATTTGCCAAAACGCCGGGGTGCTCTCGACCGCATACACATACTGGCCGGAGGCCGGCATGGCGACGTAACTCTCCAGGCGGGGATTGCGGAAGACGCCCATGTACGAGTTTCCGTTTCCGTTCCAGCGCCACCACGGGTCATTGTTCAACGTGTCGAAAAGGTTGTAGGCCGCATCGTTGAACGAGGTGACCACGAATACCGTGGCCCCCGTGGGAAACGCGCCCGCGAGATTGCCAAGTTGGTACTCGCTGTTGCCGTTGAAGCGCATGGCGGCGTTGCCGCCCATGCTCAACTGGGCCCACCTCGGGTCGTTGATGGCCGTGCCGCGATAGGCGTTCCCGGAGCGGTCCTGCCACCGAGGCACTACCGCGCCGTTGCCGTATTGGCCCATCGTCTTCGCATCGAGATGAATCCTTATGCCTTGGAGTTCGGGCGGCGCGTTCGTGCGGTCGTTGTAATTGTCGCGAAGCCTGTACTTACGCTGGAGGTACTCGGTTACCTGGGCGCGTTCCGCGGCGCTGAGGCTTCGGTTGTACATCACCACTTCGGCGATGTCGCCCACGAGGAAGACGCCGCCGAAGCTGCGCCCGAGGACGGGCGCTGGGGAGAAGGCCACCGTATTCGTGGCGCGGCTATACAACGATAGGCCATTAAGCCAGCAGTTCCACGCGCCCGGCGCGGACCGCGCATTGTAGACGTTCCATTGGTCAAGGGGATATTTGGGTTCGATGAGGTCGTTTCGGACGTTGGTTCCGAAAGCGTCGTAGATAAGGTCGTTTGCGTACCAGGAGTAGTGCGTCTGGGCTGAGGCCGTGCCGAGGTCCCATAAGCCGGTGCGCACGGATGCATCCGGCGGCTAATTGACAACGCAACGTGAGCCATGCTCCGGCGTCCCATAAGCCGGTGCGCACGGATGCATCCGGCGGGTACATGTCGGTGCGGACCACGATGTAGATTTCGCCGGCGGTGAGGCCGGCGAAGTTGGGCAGGTTATAGGCGTCGTCGCCGTCGAAACGGACCGCGGGATGACCGTGCACGCGCCCCTTCAGGTAGGTGGGCGCGCCGCCGAGGAGGGTGGCGTGGTTGCCGAGGCCGCTCTTGTCGGCCCAGGTCGAGAGCACCGAACCGTTGGCCGGCTCGGTCGCGATGCTGCCGTCGGCGTTGGCGTCGGCGGCGTCGAGGTGCATGATGAGGCCGGAGGTGACAGGGGCCGTGGCCTTGGGCGCGGAGTAGAAACGGACCTTGCTGAGGCCGACGTGGATCGTATCGCCCCAACTGGAGCGGACATCGAAGGTGACGTATCGGACATCGGAGGCGAGTAGGGGGACGTATTGGGAGAAATCGCGGTAGGCGCTCGCGGGGCTCGGGGCCATGGCGAGGGTGTAGGTTCCGATGTCGCGATAGGTGACGTTGTCCTTCGAGACAAGAATTCGCAGTTCGTAGACGCCGCGGATGAGCAGATTGACCTCGTTGTAGTTCCAGATACGGGTCCCGTCGAGGTCGTAGACGGCCCCGAGGTCGAAGGTGACGTATTGAGACGCGATGTCGAGATTCTGGTCGCTGAGCCACATGTATCCGGGTTGGGATTGGTCGCCCGGGGGGTCGGGCGCGGTGGTCATGGTGCCGGGGCCGTTGACGTTGAGGCCGAGGTCGGTAAGGAGGTAGCTTGCGCGGCGGTTGCAGCAGGGCTGAACGGCGCCGGGGAGTTCGCTGGAGAAGCTGTGAATGGTGACACCGGTAATCTGGGCGGCTTGGGCGGGCAAGACGCCGAACACTGTGAGGAAGAGTGTGAGGTAAACGCAGTACGAGAAGCGGGAAATGATGGGGGAAGGAGTGCAAAGGAGTCGCATAGGGGTACCCTCTATCGCCATAAGCGGAACATGGTTTTTGGCCCCGGGACCATAACGCTCATACACCTGACAATCGCCGACCGAGCCCCCGTTGGGCGGGCTGCGCCGGCGGGAATCACGCCTTCACCCCCCACGCCTCGTGCGTTGCCTCTTTAATCGCGGCAAGCGCCACTGCCGCGGCTGGATGCCCTGACCGCATTCGTCAAGGTGACAATGGGTCTGCCTCGGAGTCTTCCCTACTGCTCGAATTGATACTAGCACGAGGCGGTGATGCTGTCAATATCGCAAAAAGGGGGAGGGGAATGCGGAATGCGGAATGCGGAATGTGGAATGTGGAATGCGGAATGCAGAATGCGGAATGCGGAATGTGGAATGCGGAATGCAGAATGCAGAATGCAGAATGCAGAATGCAGAATGCGGAATGTGGAATGCGGAATGCGGAATGCGGAATGCGCGTGACCCTCGGCGTCGGGGAAAGGGGATCGATTACGATTACGAGTTGTCATGAAACCTGCGGTTTCTCCCGCAGAGGATGAAAGTGCGCGACGCATGTGGACTGCGCAAGCTTGCTTGCGCTCTTGTCCGGCAAGCTAGCTTGCTGGACGGGAAAGCTGGAGCAAGCTCCAGCACTCCAAAGCG
>JAKQEQ010000081.1 GCA_029556545.1 Candidatus Hydrogenedentota bacterium | reverse complement strand
AGTTAATAGTGAGGAGTCCATGCCTCCTCGTGAACGGTGAACAGTTAATAGTGAGGAGTCCATGCCTCCTCGTGAACGATGAACAGTTAATAGTGAGGAGTCCATGCCCCCTCGTGAGTCGTAATTCGTAATCGTGATCGTAATTCGTAATCGTGATTCGTGATCGAGGCTCGTTCCCGCAACGCAGACATCGGATTTCGGACATCGGCCGCGCCGTGCGCGCAGCGCTTTGGATAGCACGCAGTGCTTTGGAGTGCGGCGGCTTGACGCCGCTTTGGATTTCGGAACGATAGCACCTCGCGCTACTGCCGTGAGCGAGTTCGACCACGGCACGCTCAAAGTACCTCAAGGCCTCTGTGCTCAGATTGCTACCGTACCGCGCGTTCGACGAACGCGCGCCAATCGTGCCTCGTGCTACTGCCGTGAGCGAGTTCGACCACGGCACGCTCAAAGTACCTCAAGGCCTCTGTGCGCAGATTGCTGCCGTACCGCGCGTTCGCCGAACGCGGCCCGCGGCACAATCCCGCCGCGAATGCGGCGGCGGCGTGTAGCCCGGACCGACAGGTCCGGGTACGGGGAGAGTACGGGACAATGGTCAGCTCCACAGGAGCGGGGTAAGCCGCAATCCGGAAGTTTCCGCAAGCGACCTGTCACCTGCGTGTTGCGGCACAACGCGCGTCCCCGGATTTCCCCGCGCCCGCTCCGGGGCGCGGCCATTGTCGTACGCCGCGTTCGCCGAACGCGGCCCGCGGCACGATCCCGCCGCACGAGCGGCGACGGCGTGTAGCCCGGACCGACAGGTCCGGGCCCGCCGCGGGTCCTTGCGGCCGAGCTCCACAGGAGCGACGGGGAAGGAGCTGACGATTGGGGACCCCTTGTTCGGCCCCAATTCAGGGTTGTGCCGAACGGCAATGGGGGACAGCCATATTCTCCCTAGGGTCATTGGCTCTGTCGCGTGTCCTTGGCTTCGTCTCGTGTCCTTGGCTTCGTCTCGTGTCCTTGGCTCTGCCCCGTTTCCGCCGCCGCTGCGCGGCTCTACCCGACCCTTTGTTTCCCGCCACCCGGGCCTCGCG
>JAKQEQ010000070.1 GCA_029556545.1 Candidatus Hydrogenedentota bacterium | reverse complement strand
GCTGTATTCACATGCCACTAAAACTCTCACTTCTTCCCTTTCTGGCGCCGTCCTACCAGCGCCGACTTTTACCGTTCGACGCACAACCCGTCATTCCACCGGACCTGCGCGAAAAGCCGCGCAGGCCGGTGAATTCAGACGTTGGCAGGCATTACTCTGCGAACAGGTCGGCCGTCCCGCGCATTGCCATTGCGAGGTTCCGGGCCGCCTGTTGGTAGTAGCTCGCCTTGAGTTCCGCGCCGACGAAGCGGCGCCCCATTTGCAGCGTCACATATCCCTCGCTGCCGATCCCCGCGAACGGCGATAGCACGATGTCGCCGGGGTTCGTCCAAAGTTCCACGCCGCGCCGGATCACTTCGAGCTGCAACGGGCAGATGTGCCTCTCGTCGTCATGCTCGCGGGCGCTGGCATATTGCAGCGTGTCGGACGGGTCAATGTCAGTCCATACCGGGCTAGCTACCTGCTGCCACTTCGATACCGGGTAATCCTCGGCCGTGTGCTTCACGCGCTCGACCACATCGCCGGGCGCGCGCATCGTAATGAGGTAGTCCGGTATGCCTTGGCGGCACATGCTCGCGTTCTCACGCACGCTCTTATGCAGCAGCCCGAGAGCCTTCGTGCGCTGCATCTGCGTCACCGGGTCTTTCCATATCACGGTTTCGCTGTGGAAGACGAAGCCCTTCGCCTGGAAGGCGCGAATCAGATCCCCGCGAAAATCCTTGAGTCCGATAAACCCGTCCCGTTCCTTGCTCGCCGGGAACAGCATGCAGTGAAACGAGACATTGCGCCCCGGCTGCATCACGCGCGCCAGTTCATCCACGAGGTAGCCGAAGTGCTCGAAAAATTCCTCGTTGCTGCGGCAGTTGCCCATGTCGCGCGGGCTGTTGCTGTAGGTGTAGAGGCTGGCAAACGGCGGCGAGAAGATCGAGTAATGCACACTCTGATCCGGTAGTCCCTTGAGGACTTCCACGCAATCGCCGTGGTAGAGCGCGAAGTTATCGCCGATGGTTTGGTCCAGGCAGTTCATGCGGTCTCCAAAAAGCTCGGCACACGCATGCGCGCCGTGGCGTGGTAGGGGTTGGTGTCCTTGGTGCGCCCGAGAATGTTTTCGCGCACCGCTTCGAGCGTTTCGGCGGCCATCGCGTCGGACATCGCCCTCGCGTCTGCTTCCTTCCGCCGCAAGTTGGCGACGACTGCGCCTTCCTGCTGGCTGGCGAACACATGCACGTCGACCGGCCGCTGCTGTCCGAAGCGCCAGCACCGCCTAACGGCCTGGTAATACGCCTCAAACGAATCCGTTACGCCTACGAAGGCCATGCGGGCGCAGTGCTGCCAGTTGAGGCCAAACCCGCAAATAGACGGCTTGCTGACCAGTACGCGAATCTTGCCGTGCGCGAAGTCATGTAGCCGCTGTTCCTTCACGTCGGCATCGTCCGCGCCGGCAATCTGTACCGCGCCGGCAATGGCGGCTGTGAGCGCGTCGCCTTCGGCGTTCAGGTCGCACCAGACAACCCACGGCTGGCGGTCGGAATTGACCATCTGCGCACATGCCCGCACCCGCTCCACCAGCGACGCGCGGCGGGCGTCGCGGCGCTCCATGAGCGTCTGCGCTTCCATCGCAAAGAGGCCGTGCGCCGGGTTGTGCTCGGTCTCGACGGTATGCTGATGCACGTTCAACGGCGGCAGCGCGTAGGCGCTCGCGTCGTGGCCCAGGTCGGCCGGCGATCGCACCATCGCGCCCCACGATGCGACCCACCGCCAAAACACTTGCCGCGCGTGGCCCTTGAGCCGCCATGTCTGCGTGTCGCCGCCGTCATGGACGAAGAACTCGGCGAGCATTTCAGCCCGTGAGCGCACGCCGAGGAATTGCGCGTGGTTGCCGAGTTCCGTCCAGTCGTTCGGGGCCGGTGTCGCCGTGGCGCAGAGCTTGTAGGGCGTCGCGTCGAATGCATCGAGCAGCGTTTGTAGCGTCTTTGCCGCGTGGTGCTTGATAATGCTCGACTCGTCCAGTACCACACCTCCGAAGCGCGCCACGTCGAACTTGTGCAGCCTGTCGTAGTTCGTGATCGTGATGCCCGGTTGAACGTCTGCGCCATCGCGGGCGTGCGTCACGGCAACGCCGATGCTTTCGCCTTCCTCGGCGGTTTGCTCGGCCACGGCCAGCGGGGCGAGGATCAGCACATCGCTGCCAGTTTCACGGTGCACGGTATCCGCCCAGGCCAGTTGCATGCGGCTCTTGCCGAGCCCGGTATCGGCGAAGATCGCAGCCCGCCCGCGCCGCAGCGCCCATGCCGTAAGGTCGCGCTGGTGCGGGAATAGACTGTAGTCGCGCACTGGCGCAGCGATGCCATTCGCCGCCACCGTGCCGAGTTTCGCGCTTACAAATTCGTTGTATTCCAACGCCGTCTCCAATAATCCATGCCTGCCAACAACGCGGTCAACGGGACGGGCGAGAAGCCGCCCGCCCGTTACCTTGATCGTT
>JAKQEQ010000008.1 GCA_029556545.1 Candidatus Hydrogenedentota bacterium | reverse complement strand
CGCACGGGGGTGGGCGCGGCGATGCTTCGGGCCTGCCTCGAGGATGCGCGGGGCCTGGAAGTGGAAAAGGTGTATGCGCTTACGCGTCTGCCGGCGTTTTTCGAGCGGGAAGGGTTTTTGGTCATTGACAAGCATGAGCTTCCCAGCAAGGTGTTCCGCGATTGTGTGCGGTGTCCGAAGTTTCCGGATTGCGATGAAGTCGCGGTGATTCGCGATGCGGCAGTGGCGCCGGAAGAGAAAGGCACGAACCATGGCCATAGATAAGCGGTTGGGGTTTCTGGGATTCGGGAATATGGGCCGGGCCATCGCGGGCGGGCTGATCGAGCGGGATACGATGCGGCCCGAGCACCTGGCCGCGTTTGACGTTGACGACGCGAAGCGTGCGGCCGCGCAGGCGATGGGTATGCGGGTGGCGGACTCGGCGGGGGCGCTCGCGGAGGCAAGCGATGCGCTTCTGGTGGCCGTGAAGCCGCAGCATGCGCTGGAAGCCCTGGAACCGCTGGCGGGCTCGTTTGACTCGGGCACGCTGGTCATTTCGATCTGCGCGGGGCTGTCGACGGGGTTTTTCCAGGAGCGTCTGGGCACGAACGTGCGGGTGGTCCGGGTCATGCCGAACACGCCGGCGCTGGTGGGTGCGGGTGCGTCGGCCATTGCCCCGGGCCGGAATTGCCGCGAGGACGACATCGCATTTGCGAAGGCCGTGTTCGAGTCGGTGGGGCTGGTTGAGGTGGTGCCGGAGAGCGCGATGGACGGGGTGACGGCGCTGAGCGGGAGCGGTCCGGCGTATTTTTTCTACCTGGTGGAGTGCCTGGTGCGCGCGGCCCGGGAAGAGGGGCTGACGGAAGCGCAGGCGACGGAACTGGCGAAACAGACGGCGCTGGGCGCGGGGCGGCTTCTGATGGAATCGGGCGAGTCGGCGGGCGTGTTGCGCGAGCGGGTGACCTCGAAAGGGGGCACGACGGAAGCGGCCTTGCGCGCGTTTCGGGAACACGGGTTTGAAGAGGTCATCCGGGCGGGTGTCGCGGCGGCGGCCCGTTCGCGGGAGCTGGGGCGTTAAATGAACGATAAAAAAGAAGACTCGGGGACCGTGAAGAAGGATCGGATGCTCGTGGATGCACTGGGCGAGGATATCGCCATCACGCCGAGCGACATCTATAACCAGGATTTCAAGCGCGCGATGCTGGGCGGATACGATGCGCGCGAGGTGGACGCGTTTCTGGAGCGCGTGGCGGATATCGTGGACCGTCTGTTGGGGCAGATCCGGCATCTCAGGGAGAAGGTCGACGAACAGCGCGCCACGATAGACGAGTACCGGGAGGTCGAGAAGACCCTGCGCAGCGCGCTGGTC
>JAKQEQ010000003.1 GCA_029556545.1 Candidatus Hydrogenedentota bacterium | reverse complement strand
ACACCGCCCTTATCAAGCAAGTGCATGACGATCGCGTTCGGGTGGAACCGGAGAATGCCTTGATCGTCGGTAACGAAGGGTTGCGTTGGTTGTTTGATCGTTGTCATTTGCGTGTCCTCAAATTCGAATGTTTCCCACCTTGGTCGTTTTGCGTCCGAGCGACGGCTTGAGATACGGCGAATCGATCTCGAAGCAGCGGTCGCATTTCGCCCCGGCAAGCGCCGCCGGCCGGACAAAGCATTTCGCGCAGACGGACGGATATACCCGTCGGATGTGGCGGCAGATCGCGGTCGCCCTGCACGAGCAATTGAAAAAGAACGTGTGCGGAAGTCGGGCGACCTGATAGACCGCGCCGGAATCGGACAGGACGACCGCCCATTCAAGGAAGGCGTTTGCGCCCTCGTCGAGAACCGAAACGAGCGAGTCCCGCGCGTCCGGCCTGATCGCGTCGGGGAGGATCTCCCGCATCTGGAACACCGAAACGGCATGAACCGCCGGCGCGAATCCGAGCGTCATACCGTCACCTGCAAGGACCACCAGAACGCGCGAAGCGCCTGATCGACCTGAATCAAGAGCCGTTCGCGGACCTCTTCGGTCTCGCCCCGGTACCATGCGCGCTCGGCGCGCGCGACTTCCCACCGGAACTCGGCAAAGGCCTCGTCCCTCGTCCGGTACGCCCGGAGCCGTCCCGCAAGCGAGTCGCGGAAGGCGGCCAGGAACTGCCAGAGCAGGTCGAACGACGCGGGCGAGACGAGAAAGACGGCGCCGAGCAGAAGCAACGCCTGTTCGAGCGGGTTGCGGCAAAGCGGTTCGGTCTCGGTCATTTTCCGCACGGCACGCGCCGATATCGGTTTTCCGAGCACGGCGAACGAAGCCGCGATCTTCGGCGTCTTGCGCCGGAACGCCTGCCGGAGAACCGGCCTTGCGGCGTCGATGAATTCCCTGATCTGCAAAGTTTTCGTTTTCATAATTCCCTTCCCGTTTGGTTCCGTCCGTCCGCCGATCCGCCGAAAGCGGAACTTTTCAGCGCGGCGCGGAAGCGTTAGCGTGGGATGTGGATCTTTGAACCGGCTGCGGCGCGCAGTAAGTCAGAAAACCAAGGATCGCGAGCATGACGAGCGCGGCGATGCCGAGGAACCGGGCGGTGCCGCGTTCCGCATCCTGCCGTTTCATCTGCGCCCGAAAACCGTCGGCGCACGACTGGCAGTAAACGGTCAGCGTCGTGTCGCGTTCGCCGTGGCAGTTGTAGCAGCGGCGGTATTCGAATTTGTCAAGCACGCGGCGCGAAGCCTGCGTTCGAAGCGTCGAATTGTCCATAACAAGTACCCCCATTGAT
>JAKQEQ010000007.1 GCA_029556545.1 Candidatus Hydrogenedentota bacterium | reverse complement strand
GCCCTCTCCACCTTCACCCTCGCCCTCACCACCTTCGCCCTCGCCTTCGCCACCTTCGCCCTCGCCTTCGCCACCTTCACCCTCGCCTTCACCTTCACCACCTTCGCCCTCGCCCTCACCACCTTCGCCTTCGCCTTCGCCCTCGCCTTCGCCCTCGCCGGGCAAGGACTCGAAGTATTCGAAGGCGTCGATGATGTCCAGGTACACACCGTCGAAGCCCGCCGCGATGATTCGGTCCAGGTATGCGCCGGGACTGCCGTACAGGAGCACGTGCCATTCGGGCCGCCAGTAAGCGACCTTGTAGTCGCCGGGCCAGTCCGGGTTCTCGGCGACAATCCAGTCGGGGGCGCCGGGTTCCCAGCCGGGCTGCCAGTAGTAGCGATAGTCCTCGGCTTCGCCTATGCTCATGTAAGCGAGTAGCAGCCGGCCGCCGCCGGAGGCTTTCGTGCGAATCCGCGCGAGGTCGGCGGAATTCAGCGCGGCGTCCTCGTGGAACAGGTCCATGATGATCAGGTCATGGTCCGTTGCCGTGAGCGCGTCGAGATAGTCATCCTTCGAAGCGAAGCTGCCCGAGTTCAAGATGTAGAGGTAGTTCTTCGCATCGGGAAGCACGGCGATCTCCGCCGTATTCGCCTGATACGGCGCGACGGGGTAGACGGGCACGTTGTCCAGTTCGCGGTGGCTCGCCGCGAACGAGATATAGCCGCGCGCGGCGCTCTGCGCGTAGGAATCGTCGACAAACGCCTGGGTCGCGCAGTAGTCCGTCACGAGCACTTCAACGCCCGCACTCTCCGCGAAATCGAGAAAACCGAGCATATAGTCCCGCTCGGACGGCGGCGTCGGCGCGTCGTCCTCGTCGAAGCCGTAGAACAGGTCTTCGCGTCCCTGCCCATCAATCGCGTTGACGTAGCCGGATGCCGGCGGACCGTCGCTTTCCCCGTTGCGGGTGAGCAGTTCCTGGCCGTTCTGCGGGATCACGATAAAGCCGGGCGAGAAGAGCTTGCCGTACCCGCTGATCGTCATCACGAGGTCGCGCATGTCCTGCCGATAGTTTCGCCCGGGCCCCAGTCCCTCGCCTTCGCCCTCGCCTTCCCCTTCGCCCTCACCGCCCGTGGGCCGGATATTCGGGTCGAGCGCGAAGGCCACATAGATGTGCGGCCCGAGCGGAGCGTAGGCGTCGTATTCTTCGCGGTTCGTGGCGCCGTCGCCGTCCGCGTCGCCATCCGGCGCGAAGAACTGCGGCAGCGGCTGATAGTCGTTGATGTCGGGATTCGTATTTGACACCAGCCCCTCGGCCAAGCCAAAAATCGCGAGCACGGCGCCGGCGGAATCCTCGTCGCCGATGGTCATGTATCCGGCGAGCAACTCGATCGCGCCGGGCGCGACGACGTTGATCAATTCGAGGTTCGCCGGGCCTACATCGACGATGATTTGCGCCACGTTGGCGTCGAATGCGGCTTGGGCGATTGCGTGGGTAACGCCGCCGGTGGCCGTCGCGTCATAGAGCGGATTATTGAGCACCGCCTCGATGACACCGAGTTCATGGGCGCAATCGAGCATGCCGTTCGGGAATACCTCATACGTCTCGACATTGTAGCCGCCGTTCAGGTCGGCGGTATCCGGATTGAGCAGTTCGAGGAGCGGGCGGTACTCCTCGGGCACGATGGCGCGGATGAGCGCGCTGGTGTACAGCGCATACAGCGCGGCGCAAAACATGCCCTCGGGCACGGGTTCACCTTCTCCTTCTCCCTCTCCTTCGCCTTCACCCTCTCCTTCGCCGCCCGTGCCGCCCGTGGGCCGGAACGCGGCGATCGTGGGTGCGGACTGGTTGATGGTCAGTGCGTTGTGCGCTTCGAGGGTCTCGCCGAGTGGCACGCCCGTCGGCACGCCGGCGAAGGTCACGTCTGGGTTCGAGAAATAGTTGGTGCGCACGCCGGGCGCATACGACATGACCGTGCGGTACAGCACGCTGTCATTGCCGGTGAAACGCCACCCGTAGGAGTAGGAATACAGGCCGGTCCCGGCGTTTTCGCGGTCGTGGGCGCAGCCCATGTTGTGCCCGAGTTCGTGCGCGAAGGTGTGCGTGGCGATGCAGCCGTGGTCCGTCACGGAAAAGGCATTCGCCCCGAAGGCGGGGCTGTTGTTGTGCATGATCCACGCCATACCGCAGGCGTTGCCGAACGCGACCAGCAGCGCCACCATGTCCGCCCCATATTGATTGCGCCAGGAATGCACCTGGTCCATGAAGGTATCGTCGGGACCGGTGAGCAGGGCGAGGTCAACAGACATGTCGCCATATTCGGTGTAGGCGACTTCCGCGGCGTGTACGAGACGCAGGTACGCGTGGACGCCGCTGTTCATGTAGCTTGCGTTGGCGAGGTCAATCGCCAGGTTGATCTCGCTAAGGACCGCCGCGTGGCTGCCGGCTTCCACGCGCACGTTCGGCGTGTATACCACCATCACGTCGATTTCCACGGGGTCGTCCTTTGTGGCAAGACGACGCGGGCCGGGAGTATCAATGTCTCCGTCCGTGATGGACGGCGCGGGCAATGCCGTGCATTCGCAACAGCGCTCCGGGTCCAGTTCTCGCGCCACGTAGCCTTCGCTTGTCGGGCGCACTTCAAACAGGCCCTGCTTGCGCGAGAAGGCCGTGGCCGACAGCGTATCGTCACACACGGAAAGGACCAGATACCCGTGCGGGTCGCCCGGTATGTCGCCGCGCCACAGAAATCCGTCCTCGCCGCGATCGCTGCGCCGGGTGAGAACACCTTCCACCGTCAGGTCGTCGAACAGGCGCAGCGACACCGGCGCGCCGGGGCGCGCCTCCGGCCCGTCGAGGGCCGCGATATCCACGACAACTGGACGCATCCGCAGCACGGGCGCGTTCGCGGCGGCGACGGCGCGCTGATCCAGTCCGCCGGAGAGGATGATGTCGAGTGCATCTGAGGAGTACATCAGCCCGGCGGATAGCAAGACCGTGAACAATGCTACATGGGCGGCGCTTTCCGAAGGCCGCGCTGCGAATAGGATACGTCGCATAGTTCTCTTCCCGAAGATTGATCCAGCCCTTGTACGATATGAACCATTCTAGCACATCCCGTGGGAGTTGCACTGGAGCGGGCATTGGGCGGTCCCGCTTGCCGAATCAGAATTTCGCGAGGCGAAAACCTACATAGCTATATTTTCCGTCTGGTGCGTTAAATGTGCTGCGATAGGCGGAACGACAGCTATATGCGCGCAGTCCCCAGCAGCCGCCGCGCGCCACGCGATATGATCCGGCGGCGGGTCCGGTCGGGTCCACCAGCGGGTCGGCGGTATAGGGCCCCAACCAGTCCTGGACCCACTCGCACACGTTGCCGTTCATATCATGGATACCCCACCGGTTGGGCAGCTTCGTACCCACCGTGTGCGGGCGCCCCCAACTGTTCTGGTCGTACCATGCATATTGGTTTACGGCTTCGTAGGTCGGATCGTCTCCCCAAGGGAAGCGGTGGGCCGTCCCGGCGCGGCACGCGTACTCCCACTCCGCTTCCGTCGGCAGCCGGAATTCCATGCCGGGGTTCTGGGCATTCAGGTTGGCGAGAAAGTCCTGGACCTCGATCCACGACATGTTCTCGGCGGGGTTGCGGTCGCCGCCCACGAAGTATGAAGTATGCGACCCCATAACCCGCCGCCATTGACCTTGCGTAATCTCATACTTTGAAATCCAGAATCCGCGCGACAATGTCACGGAATGAAGCGGTTGCTCGATGGGGCGCGCGTCGGTGTCGCCCACGCCCGCGCCGATGAGAAATCCGCCCGGAGGACACCAGACGAAAATGATGTCAACAAACACGGCTTGTTGCCCTGCCTGGGGCTCCGGCAGTTCCCCTTCCGAATCGTCGGGCAGCGTATCCCATTCGGGTACGTCGTCGGGGTCATCGCAACCACCGGGAACCGGCGAAAACCCATCTTCGGAATCGCCGTCGCACCCGTAGACGCCGGCGCTGAAGAGTTGGACCACGCGGAGCAGTTCGCTCAACTCGATGATCCAGTCGGGTTCGGCGGGCAGATAATCGGCGCTGTGCGGGCAGCACAGGCGGTCCGTTCCGGGACCGGGCTTGTAGCCGTCCTCCGTATCCGTCGGGTCGGCACTGCAATGCAGCCCGTTGCTGTTGTAGAACTGGATTACACGAAGCAACTCATGCATGTCGATGCGATAATCGCGATTGTCGTCCGCGGCGTGATGCAGCCGCCGACACGGATCGCAATCGCCATTGGAGACCATCAGGTCCACCCCGCCGCCGTAAGCGATTGTCTGACCGGGCTCGGGCCGCTGGCGCATCACGCGTCCCGCTTCGACAAGGCAACTCGACATCTCGACGACGTCGTTCACGACCAACCCCGCGTCTGCCAAAGTCTCTTGCGCCTCGGCCAGCGGCATGCCCCCGACATCCGGGACCGAGACCAGAGCGGGCGCAAACACGGCCGTCATGCCGCGGTCGCAGTCCATGACGATATCGAGGGAAGCCGCGGTTGGGTCCATGCCCGGGGGCACGTCGCCCTCCCAGCGCAGAAAGCGCATGTCTCGCTGCGGCACGGCCTCGACAGTAATCGAATGGCCGTCCAGGAAACCGTGGTCCGCGGGGTCGGGGTCCGTGATGCCTCCCGGGCCCGCCCTGAGTTTCAGAATCCAATCCGGGGGAACAAAGTGGGCCGTGATCGCGCGGTCTCTATCCATATAGACCGGGAGGTCAGGATTTGCGGGGTCCTGGTCTTCCGGCACATCTCCGGTCCATTCGGCGAATAACTGGCCTTCGTTTCCCCCGGCGTGCAGGACGGGAGTCGCACCGAGCGTGTAATGCTGTTCTTGCTGCGGAGGCAGGACCATACCCAGACCGGTGGTGTCCACCCGCAGCTTTCGGCCAATCGTCCTGACGATAGGATACAGGGTCTTGTTGTCGTCCATCACGAAGCGATGAATGAGGAATTGGGTGCTCACGTCGCCTATCCAGCCCCCCCAGAATCCGTTTGGGGTAGGCCGGGCTTCGGTCCAGGCGATACCGCCCGCGAGATAAGCGTAGACACCCGGGGCCGGGAAGAGCTGGAGATCGGTGGTAACACTCGGCTCCCGGACGGTGAGTATGAAATCGCCTGGTACAAACTCGGCGCACACGCTCCGGTCCTGGTCCATCAAGAGATATACGTCGAATTGAAACGGGTTCGCGTCCGGCGGGATATCGCCGGTCCACCGACTGAATGCATGACCGCCGGACACCACGTTGGCGACAACTTCAAAGGAAGTGCCGTCCACGAGGGAATACACGCCGGGCTCGGGATATGTATCCCCGATACCGGTGCGACTTACAGTAAGCCATCGCTCCGCGGGAAGGAAGTGCGCCGTGACGGTCCGGTCCTGGTCCATCAGAAGTTCCAAGTGCCACTTGGTCGGCCGAATGGTGCCGATATCACCCGTCCAGTGCGAAAACGCCCACGCGCCTGAACCAAGCCGAGTAAAGACATAGACAAAGGTCCCTGCCGGGAATGTGTAAGAGGCGCCCGGGGCCGGTGCCCCGGCGGGTTCCGTCGTGCCAATTCCGTCTATGATGATGGTGAGCGTGTAAGAGGTCTTCTCAAGCAAGATCGGGCTCTGTTCGGGCACGCCGGGCGCCATCGTCGCCGCCAAAGCCGTTTCCGCGCCACAGGCCACGAAAAGGAGCAGGAGAAGTAACCAGCATGCCAATGTCGCCCGAACACCCGGATACATGTGACGCCGCCAATCTCGCGAATACATTTCGATGCGTACCTTATGGAACGCGGCGCAAGAACACGAACTTGCTCATTATACTATGAATTCGCGGGCTGATCTTGTTTCTCCTCGGGGGCATGATGCGGATCGGGTTCGGATGCATGAAGTAGCCCAGGGTAACCGATGGGATAGAGGTCGCCGACGGGCATGGGCAGCGTGCCGCCGGGGGCGGCCTCGCCGAAGACGACCTTGACGGCGGCTTCGAGGCAGATGGGAACGGGGCTGTTCGCGGCGACGAAGGCGGGGGCTTCGGGGAAGAGCGCGAGGTCGGAAGGCACGCCCATGCCCACGATGATGACGGGCTTGCCGAGTTCGAGGACGCGGCGGATAAACGTGACTTGCTCGCGCGCCTGGTGTGCGAGCAATTGCCCGAGCAATATGAGGTCGGCGTCGCGCGCGCGTTCGAGGGCGTGCGCGACCTGCTTCTCGGTTGGAACGGTATCGACGAGGATTTCGAGGGCGTCCGGCACGCGCTCGCGCACGTAGTGGGCGAGGGTGTAGCCGACGGGCAATACCTCGTCCTTCTTTCCGGCGCGGGTGATGGCGGTGGGCGGGCAGATGACGGCGAGGCGTTTGCCGGCGTGGTCGAGCGGCAGCCAGCCGCGGTCGTCGCGCACGACAACGATGCCGTTCAGGGCCGCGCGCCTGTTTGCCTCGACGAGGTCGGGCCGCCGCAGTTTGTCGAGCACTTCCTCCGGGTCGGCGCCGTAGGGGTCGGCGAAGAGCCCTGCGGCGAGCTTTGCGCGCAATATGCGGCGCACGCTGTGGTTGATGCGCTCCTCGCTCAGTCTGCCGGAAGCGACGGCGTGTACGATGGCGGCCGCGCGGGCGCGCAATTCCTCGAAGTTGCGGGCGACCTGGAGGATCACGTCGCATCCGGCGACGACGGCGCGCACCGTCGCCTCGCCGCTGTCGCTGATGACGCCGGTGATCGCGCCCATGCCCATCGAGTCCGTCACGACGACGCCGTCGTAGGCAAGGCGCGTGCGGAGGATGTCCGCGATGAGGACGCGCGAGCACGTTGCGGGAAAGTCGGGGTCCCAGGCGTCCACGTAAACGTGACCCGTCATGATCATGCCGGTCTTCGCCTCGATGACCGCGCGCCAATGGCCGAGATCTCCCCGCCAGAGTTCTTCTTCGTCAGCGGTGATGTGCGGCGCGCGGCTGTGCGTATCCTCGACGTACCAGGCGAGTCCCGGGAAGTGCTTGGCGCAGGCGATGACGCCCGCGTCCTGCAGGCCGCGCACGGCGGCGCGCCCGAGGCGCGCGTTACGCGCGAGGTCCCCGCTGAAGCAGCGCACGGTGTAATCGGGGTTCTCGGGCCGGGTGAGCACGTCGATCGCGGGCGCATAGTTGACATTGACGCCGCACAGGCGCATCTCGATGCCGAGCGTGTTGTAGGCGGCATGGGCGTCTTCCTCGCGGCCCGACGCGCCGAGCGCCATGTTGCCGGGCGTGGGCGTCGCGCCGAGCATGTAGTGGATGGGCGCCGCCGCGCCGCCTTCCTGGTCCAGGGCGATGAAGAGGGGGATGCGATGGGGACTTTCCATCGCCGCGCGCTGGAGTTCGTTCACGAGGGCCGCGCACTCCTCGGGAAACGTGAAATTATCGGCGATCTGCAGGAAAAAACCGCCGATTCCGTCCCGCTCGATGAGGGCGCGCATCTCGGGCGTAAGCGCGACGCCTTCGTATCCAACGGTCTGCATCTGCATCGCTTTCTGTTCGAGCGAAAGCCGCGCGAGCAGGTCCTCGACCTCGGCCTCGCCCGGCGTCTCGGGTAGGCCGACCGCGCCGATGCACAGCGTCCCGCACGCGAGCACGATGCAGAGCATTCGCGGTGTCACCTTCCGTGCCCTCCTTTACTCGACGCCATCGCGAATGGCGCGCACGATGATCTCGCGGACGCCTTCGAGGGTGAATACGCCGCGGATCGCCGCGCCGCTCACTACGATGTCGCTATCGAGGATGACGTCCGACTCGATCAGGTCGCGATACGCGAGGTCGCGCAGCGTGTACAGAAAGAATGCCAGGCTTTCCGCCGCCGCCGCGTCACGGCAGTTCGCGTCGACGCGGACGCGCATGCGGTCGCCGTCTTCGAGGTCCATGGAGACGCGGAGCGTCTCGAGCCGCCGGAAGAGGCCGGGCAGACGCTGCGCCTCGACGTCGAACGGGGCCTTGACCACGACCTCGCGCTGCTCGGGCATGAAGTCCTCCGGCGCGAGGAGCGCCTCGAGCGCGAGCAAACCGCCCCCCGCGCGATTGTCTAGCACGGCCTCGAAGAGGTGGCCGCCTTCCAGTTCGATAAGCACGAATCGGTCGGCCTTCCACCATCGCGCCACACGATCCCGCGTCTCTTCAGACGTAGCCCACTGCGAGCGGATAACCCAGAGACCGTCGCGTTCCTTCGCTACGCGGAGCGCCCGCTGCACGGGCGAGAAGCGCCACCCCTCGGCATCGCTTGCGAGCCAAGCCAACGCGCCCGCGAGTCGCCGCAGACTCACGGCCACGGCGCACGCCGCCGCTTCCTTCTCCCGGTCGTAGCCGATGGCCACCGAGATTTCATGGGGCAGGAACCATGCGATGACCGGTGGCGGCGCGCCGCTAAAGCCTTCCACGAGCAGCGCCATCAGCTCCGGCGCGTTCGGGTTGATCCGGGCGAGGAACTCGGGCTGGCCGCCGATATGGGCGACCGTGTCCACCGGCGCGGCCTCGTGGGTGATATCGAACTTCACGGCGAGAAAGGCGACGCCCGCGACACAGGCCGCGACAAGCAAGACCGCGATCAAGCATCCCAGGCAACAACCTTTTCCCACAACGACCTCCGCTTAAAGACATCCCGCTCATCGTCGCGACCCATTGCGCGCCACAGGCCGCGAGACAAGACCGATTCTTCAAACCACGAAAAGAGGCGAACCAACCTCGTCAGCTTCCTTTTCAATGTAGCGATCACGCGGCGACCAGTCAACTGAAGCGACGGCTGTATTACTTTACCCCTAAGCCATAGGCCCTAAAACCTGGACTTCGCTTGCACCTCTCCCCCATGCCGCGTGACAATACGCGCCATGGACGAACCAACGCTCATGGCCGTGGAAATCGGCGGCACGAAACTCCAGGTCGCGCTCGGACGGCCCGACGGGACCATCCTCGCGACGCGACGGGGCGCGGTGGACCCGGCGGGCGGTGCGGCGGGCATCCTCGCGTGGATCGAAGGCGAAACACATCGCCTGATCGATGCCACCGGCACGCAACCGACGGGTATCGGCGTCGGCTTCGGCGGCCCAGTGGACAGCGCCACCGGGGCGGTGCTCGTGTCGCATCAGATCGCCGGTTGGGAAGGCTTCGCGCTACGCCCATGGTTCGAGGATCGATTCCACGCGCCCGCGATCATCGCCAACGACGCCAACGCCGCGGGCTGGGCCGAGTACTGCCTTGGAGCGGGTCGCGGCACGCGCTACTTCTGCTACATGAATATCGGCAGCGGTATCGGCGGCGCGCTGATCCTCGATGGCCGCCTCCTCGACGGCCAGGGACGGGGCGCGGGCGAGATCGGGCATACGTATGTGCCGGACTGGCGAAGCGGCGCGCCCGGCGCGGCGGACAAGCTTGAACACCTGTGCAGCGGATGGGCCATCGAGCAGCGGCTACGCGCGCGTCGGGACTATCCGCCCGACAGCCCGATCATGCGCCTGTGCAACGGTGACCCGGCGGCAATCGACTGCGCAGCCCTCGCCGAAGCGGCTCGCGCGGGAGACCCCGACGCCCTCGACGAGATCGATCGCGTTGCTGACTCCGTCGGGATTGCGCTCGCGAATGTCATCACCCTGTTTCATCCCGAGCGGATCGCCCTCGGCGGCGGCGTGTCGCTTATGGGCGACGTGTTGATCGCGCCGGTCCGGCGCAACGTGGCCCGGCGCGTGTTCGGCCCGTTCCGCGACCGCTACGAAATCGTGCCTTGCGCCTTGGCCGAGTCCGTTGTGATTGTCGGCGCGCTACTGCTCGCCGCCGAGGTTCTATAGGGGCGAGGGGTCGGGGACAGGCAAGTCTCCCCCGCGAAGCGCGGGGTCGCTTTTGCCAGTCCCCGTCAGATGGTAGTTGCCGACCAATTCGGCGGTGCGCAGGGGGCGGTCGTAGATGCGCAGCAGTTCGACGCGGCCACGCAGGCTTGGTGCGAGGCGGGCGCCGCGGTCACCCGAGACATCGCCCAGTGTCGGGGGAAATCGACCCCATCCGTATTGGCGATGCGCGCCGCCGTCGCAGAGCACGCCGTCGATCATGAACTGGATGATGTTTGGTCCACGGTCGACGACTACGGCGATATGGCAGCGTTTGCCGGACACGAGCGCGCCGGGATCGCATTCCCAGGCGGCTTCGGTGACGCCGTCGTCAAGGCGGAGTTCGATGGTCGCACGGCCGGTGGTCTGGAGGACGATGCCGCGACCGTGTTCGTCGCGGGTATCGAGGATCACCTGTCCCGGCGCCAGGTCGTCGAAAATCGCGACACATTCAAGGGTGAAGCCGGACGGGGCGGTGGGGACTCGAGGGAGACCTTCGGTCGGGCCGGTGGCGCGGTCCCAGCCTTCGTCACGCGTGGCGCGTGACTTCGGCGGGCAAGCAGGAGACCGGCCACAACCAAAGTCCTGTTCCCAGAGGCCACCGAGGAGCGCGGGGTCGATTTCGTGGATGCTCGCGCGTGTTTTCTGCGTGGTGGTCACCCAATAGCGCCCGTCCGCTTCGATGAAGTCGGGGTAACTCAGCCGGCCCGTGTCATACGAAAGGTCGTCGCTATAAAGGAGGATTTCGGGCTGTGACCAGAGAATCCGTCCGTCTTTCTCGATGCCGCCGCTGATCCACGCGGGGTTGCGGTCCTCGAAGCCCGTGCCGCCGTGATTGTGGAACCAGAGCAGGTATTTCCCCTCCCGCGTCTTCCAGAGACGCGGGCACGCGCGCGGGTTCTTCATCACGCGGCCATCCGCGTAGCGCACGGCCTCGGGCCGCGACCACGTCCTGCCGTTGTCGCGGCTATAGGACTCGGCCATGTGGCCGAGGGTGGTGCGATAGACGCAGTACAGGCCGCCGTCTTCGAGGGACACAATATTGTGCTCCTCCTGCACCGATCCGAAGTCCGGCGCGCGCACACCATGGTCGCCCTCGGGCAGCAGGTCCCAGCGGACACGGGCGGCGTCCCGTTCCGTGAGGATGTTGTCCGAGCGGAAGAACCAGCCTTCCCCATCGTCGAGCATGTATCGGCCTATCTTGGTGAAGGCGAAGATAGCGCCCCCCCGATGCACGATGGGTTTGCCGATCCCCCAGAAAATCTGGACCGCGCCGCCCCAGTCGTTACCGCGATCGCAGGCGGTCACGCGCACCGGCAGCCGCCGCCGTTCGGACCACGTGAGGCCGCCATCGTCGGAATACTTCGCGCAGTACCAGCCGAGCATATCGGCGCGGGCGGGGCGTCCGTCCGGCAGCGCGTCTATGCGGTCGCCGTTGTAGACGTAAAAGATGTGGACGCGCCCGAAGTCGGTGAGCAGCGGCATGGCCCAGGACGCCTCGGGGCCGTCGGGCGGCTCGATGGGAACGGGGTCCGACCACGTGCGCCCGTGATCGCGGCTGGTCACGGCGACAATGTATTGCGAGCGCGCGCCTTCGCGCGTGGCGCTCGTCGTGAATACACACAGCCACGCGCCGTCCGGCAGGACGACCACGTAGGGCTGATCGCAATAGCCATGCTCGTGGATAAGCGTGCCAGCAGCCACGTTGCGTGGGTCCATCGCGCGATCGGCAAGGACCGTCCCCGAAAACAGGGCAATTCCCGCCGCGATCGCGATCCATAGCGCGCGTATGGACGTGCCGAGCATGCCTCTCCCCTACTCTCGCGCGCGTATGACCGGTTCGCCCCAATGCGCCCAGTCGCCGCTGTGGTCGCCGTCGGCGTCGGTGATGAGGGAAATGACGGTGGGCTTACCGCGATACGGCGCCAAGTCGGCGGTCATTTCCTTCCACGCGCCGGGCATGAGCGACTCGCGGGCGAGTTCGATGCCGTTGGCCTCGATACGGAAGACGACGCCGCGCGACTTCGAGCCATCGCGAATGCCAGCGAACGCGCGGAGCGTGGCGGCGTCCAACGGCAGCGTCATGGGGAAATCCATCTGGGTACGGCCATTGCGGGGTGGATGGGCGTAGAAACCGGATTTCGTCACGCCGCCGACGGTCCCTTCCGCCGTCTCGGCACTTGCGAAGCGCGGCGCCTGCAACACGACACCCGCGGCGTCGATATAGAGGGCCTCGTATGACAGATCGACGAGCGACGCAGGCAGCGTCACGGCGGACGGCATGTCGGCGAACAGGTAGATGCTTCCCGGCAGCACGACCGGCAGCGTACTCTGGTTATCGGCGACGGCGAACGTGAGCACCTTCTCGCCGGATACGGCAACGCGGCGCGGCTGTACGTTGGCCAGGGTGATCTCGCAATCCTTGGCCCAGTCGCACTCGATGCGCGCGTCGAACCAGCGCGCCCAGTCGTAGCTGGGATTCCGGTTGCGGCCCGCGTCCACGGTCAGTTCGAGCGTGACCTCGCGTCCCTGGAATTCGGAAACGCCGACCGCCAGTCGGCGCGGCTCGCTCGTGTCTTGAAACACGCCGCGCCCCTGGACCTTGTCCTTGCGCGTGACGCGCGCGCTAAATGTCACGCCGTCGGACTTGCACTCGCCGACGGCGTTCGGGTCCAGGGTCACTTCGCTGACGAAGCGCAGGGCGTTCCACGGGATGGTCAGCGTGAATTGGGCGTAGACGACGCCGCTTCCGGGTGTTTTCCACGGGGGATGCGCGTGCAACACGCCGTCCTCCGCGTAGAACTGTGCGCCGTCTTCGGCGAGGAGCGCGCCCATCACCTCAACGCCTTCGCCCTCGGCGGGCCGGGACCCGCAGGTTGCTTCGTGTATCAGGGGCGCGATGCGCGGGTTCGCGCCGGCGGCCAGCCGCGTGCGGATGTAGATGAACGACTCCTTGATTGCCACGGTCTCGACGGCGTGCCCCTCGGGGAGCGCGGCGATATGAAAGACTTCCTGGTCGCGCGGCTCACTGAACAGCGGATACCACATGCCGGGATCGAGCCCGATGATTCGGTCCGCGTCGTAGGCGTACCAGTCGGGAACCGATCCCGGTACGCGCACCCACGCGCGATCGCGAATGGTGCGGCTCAGCACGCGGGTGCGGCTCGTGAGGCTGCGGTCGTGGAGACGCGTGACGGGCGTGCCGCGATGGGTCCGGTACGGAAACGTGACGTTCGACGGCCACGGCGCGCTGAAGTCGGGGTCCACGCGGTGTTCGAGCCAGAACGCCGTCTCGTCGAAGAACTGCCTTGCGAAGCCGGTCGAATTCGCGAACGTATCGAGGTCCGGCTTAAGCGTGGGAATGACGCCGTAATAGCGATACGCCTCGGCCCACGCGGCGTACATCTGGCCGTCGGTGGGCGGCGCGCAGCCGAGGTAGCCGTACATGATGGTGTAAGGCCGCATAAGGTACGAACTGATGGGGTGGGACGCGCGCAGGTGCGGCATGCTGAACTTATGGTCCGCGTGGTTGACGCCCCAGACGTGCCGCTGCGCGAACGCCTCGTGGCGGTACGTGACTTCATTGAGCCCTTCGCCACTGAGGGCGACCTCGGGCAGCGCCTCGCAGAGTTCGCGGTGCAGCACGATGTTGCCCTCGATCATGGTCATGCCGTCGATGAGGCCGTTGTGGTCGTTGTAAATGCAGAGCGTCTGATCGAGGTGCAGCGCGTCGACCGGATGGCTCGAGCAGAGTTCCTTCATGGCCCCGACGAAGTACTCGCGCCATGTCTTGCTTGCGGGGTTGATATACGCGAATTTGATCGGCGGATCGGCGCGCTCCCAGAGCCACCACTCGTGGTCGTGATCGCCCCAGGGACTCCGACAATGGGCGTCCTTGAGGCGCTCGTAGGCGGGATGTTCCGGGTGACAGCCGAAGTAGTTCACGTGGAGCATGACGCGGAAGCCGAGTTCATGGGCGCGGGCGAGAAACGGGGCCAGCGCGTCCACCGGCGCATCGTAGGTCGGGTAATCGCGGTCATAGCCCGCCTTGCGCCACGAAGGGATGTAGATCAGGGTCTGCGCCGGGTCAAGCCGCTTGGGCAACGCCTCGATCATTTCGGCGTCGAGACCCATGATGACACAACAGCGCATGTCGCGCACCCACGCGGGCTGCTGTTCTTCGACGCGCGTCGGCTTGAACGCGGCCTCCGCCCAGTCGCGGTATCGGCGCGCGGGGACCTGCCAGTCGCCCTCGTACACGTTGAGCCGCCAGCGGACGGACGCGCAGGCGGTCTTGTCCTCGAAGGGCGCGAGCGGCATAGTTACAAGCCCGATGCGCCAGCCCTCGGGGGAACGCGCGATAGTCAGCCGCTTGTATGCGCCGTCGGGGTCCTCCGCCCAGACGTAGAACCCCGCGCCCTCGCCCTCGACGATGAGCAGTTGGGCCTCCCAACTCATCGGGTAATCGAAACTGTGCGACGCGCCCGGGGTAGCCGAGGTCAACTTGAGACCGGAGTGAGCGGGCACGACAAGGTTCATATCGAGGGGGACCATGCCGATGGTCCACCCTACGCCCCACAGGCCCGCCTGAGGCGATTGCATCGTCTGCTCGACGATCAGGCCGCCCGACGCGGGGTCGAGCGTGTACGTACACGCGCCGGACGCGCCTTCAAGCCCCGCGAAGGACGCGTAACGCTCGACGGCCTTGTGCTCGGTCCCCCACCCCTGTTCGGTCGCGGTTTCGGTCACCGCGTGGTCGCCGGAGAGGAGGTGGAGCGTCGCAGAGACCGTCCCTTTCGTTTCGACAAAGCCACGCCCGGCGGCGTCGGTCAAGGCGACGAGCGCGCCGCGGTCCCAGGTCGCCTGAAAGCGGTCCGTCTCGATGCGGGTCTCGGCAAAGGCCGCGTACCCGCACACAAGCAGCCCTGCAAGCACAACACACAACACGCGCTTCTCTCGCCATCGCACAACTGGATTCCTTCCATGTTCACAGAGTCTCAAGATAATGATTTCGCGTCATCGCCGCAAGGAGGGAGGAGGCGAGCGGGTAGCCTGAGCCGCCGAGGGGAACAAACGGTTCGCAGCAGGCATAAAGGCTCTTGCTGAAAGCCCGGAACGGTTGCCCTCTACCTTTCCCTCGGCTCCAGCCGTGACTTCCAACATTCTGGATGTCGGCGCATGTGCATGACCGCAACGATGAGGACAAGGTCCGCGCGCACTTGGTAAACAACGCCGTATGGGAAACGCCTGGTGCGACCGCGCCGCGTCCGCCGCGATAGCGGGCGCCCCGCATCTGGAAACTGCAAGATGCGCGCGAGGGTCTGTTTTACTTCCGCCGCGAACTCATATCCAAGCCCTTCGGCCCGTTCGTTGTAGTAGGAGACGACGTCCACGAGTTCGGCCTGCGCGGCGGCAAGGAATTCGACCTTCATGCGTCCTGGCGCCGGTCGAGCCGGGCGAAGACCTCTTGCGCGGGAGCAGAACGCATCTCGCCGCGTTCATAGGCGTCAATCCGGTCTTCGGCCTCCTTGGCCCATAGTGCGTCCAACGTCTCGCGCGAGGACGAGTCGAGACTCGACAGGATGTCCTCGACAAGCGCCGCGCGCTCCGCCGGAGACAGCGCCAAGGCGTCCGCCAGTACCTTCTCGCTTTGTGGGGTCATGTCTACCTCCACCAATATCTCACGCATCGCCAGTGTACCAACTTTTCTCGAGTAAGAGAAGCGCGAATGACCTTCCGTAGTCTTGAGCCGGGCGCCGGGCGGCTTTGCCGGTAAGAACTAGCGCGCGTCGGGCTTCTCGATGCGATACGCGGAGAAGCCGAGGTGACGCGTCGATCCGTCGAGGTAGGCCGCAAGATCGTCGTCCAACACCGCGCCGCTCTTGGAACTCGCGTGGAAGAAATGCCCGTTTCCGGCGGCGTCGCGCAGAAACAGGCCGGTATGCACGGCGAAAAGCCAGTCCACCTTGCCGATCAGGAGAATGAGACTCGGACTCGGCAGGTGGTCGATGGCCGCCGCCGCGTGATCGAGCGGGACATAGGCGACGGTCATCTCCCGGGCCGGGGTATCACGGCCCAGCTCCAGAGCCTTGACCCGTTCGAAGAACGCGCGTTTGCTGATAGTGCGGGTGACCTCCCGCGTCGGCGCGTCGAGCATCCGCGTCACGTCGCGGCAGAAGGGGTTGTTGACCACCCAGTCTGCAATCATGAAATGGTTGCGCGTCTCGAAGTCGATGCGCCCGTTCTTGTAGCGAATACGCTGGAGCAGCGCAAACGCCTCCTCATAGGTGTCCGAGGCCGCCAGCGCGATGACCTGCTCGATAAACGTCACGCAGTCCGCGCAACTCAGATCGATGAGCGGGTCCTTGTCGTACTTGCCGTCGGGCCCCTCGCCCAACGGGCCGTCCTTGTAGGGCGCGCCCACGAAGCCCCGCGCCACTTCCAAGAGGCGTTGTTCGAAGCTCAGGTTCCGCGATTGCAGGCCGGCGAGGAAGTCGTCCACGTCCGCTTCCTGCATCTGGAAAAGCGGCGCCAAGAGCAAGAACAACGGCAGGCGCCAAGCGAGCATGTTCAGGGTCTCCCAAGGTGGTCGAGTCGGACCGGTCGGACGAGTCAGACTTGGTTTACCGGGCGACACTATACCACGTATCCGGCGTGCGAAACGGCCGCTAATAGCATATACTCCGCGCGGGAATCGTCCGAGGGGAAAGACTGGTGAACGCGCTTTTTGAACTGTACCCGGGATTGCGGCAGTCCCTCCCGTATGTCGCATTGGCGGACTTGCCGACGCCGATCGAGCCGCTCGCGCGGCTGGGCGCGGCCATCGGCGCGCCGAATCTCTACGTGAAGCGAGACGACCTGAGCGCGTCGCTGTACGGGGGGAACAAGGTGCGCAAGCTCGAATTCCTTCTCGGGCGGGCACTGCGGGACGGACGCAAATGCGTAATGACCTTCGGCGCGGCGGGATCGAACCACGCGCTGGCCACGGCGCTGTACGCGCGGCAAGCGGGGCTCCGAAGCATCTCGATGCTCGTGCCGCAGCCGAACGCGCGGTCCGTGGGCCGCAATCTGCTGCTGAGCCACGCCGCGGAGGCCGAACTGCACCACCACGGCGGCATGGTCCAAGTCGTTCTTCCTTCGGTCTACCACTACCTGCGGCACGGGCTGCGGGACGGCGTCCTGCCGATGATCATTCCGCCGGGCGGCACGACGCCGCTGGGCATGGCGGGCTTTGTCGCCGCGGCATTCGAGTTGAAGCGACAGGTTGACGCGGGCGCAATGCCCGCGCCGGACCGCCTCTATGCGGCGTCGGGCACGATGGGCACCGTCATCGGGCTCTTGCTGGGTCTCGTCGCGGCGGGGCTCGACACGCGCGTCGTGGCGGTCCGTGTTACGCAACCGCAGTTTACCTCGATGCGGAAGGCGCGGCGGTTCTTCGCCGCCACGAACCGCCTGTTACACCGCGCGGACCCGTCGTTTCCGCTGCTTCCGTTCCCCGAAGACCGCCTCGAAATGCGCCACGAGTTCTACGGGGAGGCGTATGGGCAATACACCGAGGCAGGCATGCGCGCCGTGAGGATGGCGCGAGAGACCGAAGACCTTAAACTTGAGGGAACCTATACCGGTAAGACGTTCGCGGCGATCCTGGTGGATGCGGCGGCGGGCCGGTTGCGCGACCGGACCGCGCTCTTCTGGAACACGTACAATTCGCGCGATTTCAGCAGGGACATTACGCACTTGGACTATCACGCGCTGCCCCGGTCGGTTCACCGCTACTTCGAGGAATCGGTGCAGCCCCTCGACCGGTAGGCGTGCGCGGCATCCACTTACCCATGCGCGGCCACGGGCAGCATGTCCGTGCCGCGGAGGTTGACACGCGCGCTAACGGGTTTTATGGTGAAGCGGCGTTGAACTCGGAGACCATAACCGGCCGCAAGACGGCTTTGGGGAGGAACACCATGTGGCGCGTATTCTGTCTGCCCATGATCATCGGAATGCTTTTCGGGGGAAGCGCGTCCTGCTCTGCGGAGGATGCGTTGCCGCGGGTTCTGCCCGAGACCATTGACGGGCGTCCGAGCGGGGACATGATGCGCCGCTACCTCATCGGGCGCGCCTACGCGGCGTGGGACCGATGGAAGGCGGATTTCGAGCAGGTGAAGACGCCGGAAGAGATAGCGGCGTACCAGCACCGCCTGCGCGCGAAGTTCGTCGAAACGCTCGGCGGATTCCCCGAACGCACACCGCTGAACCCGCAAGTCACGGGCGTGCTCGAACGCGAGGGCTACCGCGTCGAGAAGGTCATCTTCGAGAGTCAGCCGGGGCTTTTCGTCACGGCGGCCCTGTTTCTGCCCGACCCGGCCCGGCACGCGCCGCCTTATCCGGGCGTGCTCGTGCCGTGCGGCCACGCGCAGGCGGCGAAGGCGCACGACACCTATCAGTCGATGGGCGCGTTCCTCGCGCTGAACGGCATGGCGGCGCTGGTCTTCGACCCGATCGAACAAGGCGAGCGCATGCAAATTCTCGATGCGGAGGGGAAGCACGTGATGTGGGGCACGCGCGCGCACACCATGTTCGGGGTGGGCTGCATCCTGCTCGGGCGGAACACGGCACGCTTCGAGGTGTGGGACGGCATGCGCGGCATCGATTACCTGCTATCGCGGCCCGAGGTGGATCCGGCGCGCATCGGCTGCACGGGCAACAGCGGCGGCGGCACACAGACGTCGTTTCTCATGACGCTTGACGATCGGATTCTCTGCGCCGCGCCAAGCTGCTATCTCAACCACGTGACGCGGCAGCTCGAGGTGGCCACGGGCGACGCGGAACAGAACATTTTCGGGCAACTGGCATGGGGTATGGACCACGCGGACTTCATTATGATGCGCGCGCCGACGCCGATCCTCATCGCCGCGGCCACGAAGGATTTCTTCGACATCCGCGCCACGTGGGAGTCGTTCCGCTTCGCGAAGCGGCGGTATACGATGATGGGCTTCGCGGAGCGTGTGGACCTGCTCGAAAACGACGCGGAGCACAATTACAACAAGCTGCAACGGGAAGGCGTCGCGCGGTGGCTGGCCCGTTGGCTGCTCAAGCGCGACGAGCCGATCACCGAACCGGAACTGACGCTGTTCACCGAGGAGGAGATGCACAGCACGCCGCGCGGCCAGGTCATGCTGCTTGACGGCGCGCGATCGGGCTACGAGATCAACGCGGATTACGAACGAGAGTTGGCGGTGAAGCGCGAGGCGCTCTGGGCGACCGAAGACACGCGGGCGCTGTTCGAGAAGGTCCGCGCGACGGCGGGTATTCGACCGTTGGCGGAATTGGCCGCGCCGCTTGTCGAAGAGGCGGGCGAGGCGGAGGTCGCGGGGCGCGCGGCGAAGAAACTGATTCTAAGGCCCGAAGAAGGCATTCTCCTGCCCGCCCTCTACTTCCCCGCCATGTCGAGTACCGCAACGCCCGCGAACTTGTGCGTGCACGAGGCAGGCTTCGCCGCCGCGGTGTCCGGCGGGGCGCTCGAAGACTTGTTGCGGGCGGGCGGCGCGGTCCTGGCCGTGGACCTGCGCGGCACGGGTGAGACGCAACAGACCGGACAGAGCCACTTGGGCGAGGGATTCGGCACGGACTGGGAGGATTTCTTCGCGGCGTATGCGCTGGGGCGTTCCTACGTGGGCATGCGCGCGGAAGACCTGCTTGTCTGCGCGCGGTATTTGGCAACCGAGACCGGCGGCGCGGTAGCGTTGCGCGCCTTCGGCGACGTCGGCGTGCCCGCGCTGCACGCCGCCGCGCTCGAACCGGACCTTTTCGTGTCTGTGCGGCTTGTCGGCGTGCTGCGGTCCTGGGCCGAGGTCGTGCACACGTGGCCCACGGATAACCAGTTGATCAACGCGGTACACGGGGCGTTGACGGTGTACGATCTGCCGGACCTCGCGGCAACGCTGGGCGCGAAGCTGACAATCGAGGCGGCTGTGGGTCCGGCGACTTGAACGCGGCACGGATAGTGGAGGCGCGGCAGTGAACATTGACGAGGCGATGCGGCGTTCCCGGGCGGCGGTTGCGCGCCTGCTCGACGTTTGCGCCCGCCCGGGGCGGATTGTAGTAGTGATGCAGGACAACCCGGACCCGGACGCCCTGGCCTGCGCCATGACCATTCGCGACCTGGCGCAACAGCGTCTCCGGAAGCGGGTCGCCATCGGCTACGCGGGCATTTGCGGGCGGGCGGAGAACCGCGCGATGATCGAGACGCTGCGCATCGACGCGCGGCGCATGAACCCCTCGGAACTCGCGCCGTTTCGAACGGTATGTCTCGTGGACGCACAACCAGCGTCCGGCAACAGCGACGTGCTCGGCGGGCGTCGCCCCGACGTGGTCATCGACCATCATCTTGTGCGCCGGGGCAGGCCAATCGAGGCGGAACTCGTCGATATCCGGCCCGATTACGGCGCGACCTCGACCATCCTCTACGAATACGCGAAGGCCGCGGACATCAAGATCAGTACGGCGCTGGCGACGGCGCTGTTCTACGGCATCCAGTCGGATACGCAGGACCTGGGCCGCGAGTTCAGCCCGTCGGGGTTGCAGGCGTATCAGGAACTTTTCCTGCTCGCCGACAAGCGGAAGCTGGCGCATATTCGCCGCGCCCCGGTGCCGGCGGCCTATTTCTGCATGCTCGCCGACAGTCTGGCCAACTGTCTTATTGCGGGAAACACGGTAATAAGCTGCATCAGAAACTGCGTCAACGCGGACATGATCCCCGAAGTGGCGGACCTGCTCATGCGGCTCGAAGGCATGCGCCGAGCCGTGTGCTACGGCCTTTTCGAGAGCGACATCCTGATCTCGGCGCGCGCGGCGGACGCCCGCGGAAACATGGCGCAACAGATGCGGCGCGTGGTCGCGCACATCGGCTCGGGCGGCGGCCACCGCACGATGGCGGGCGGCCATGTGCCCGGGGGCGAATCACCACAACAACGACTCGAACAAGTCCAGGAGCGCATTCTCAGAGTCTTCGCGCCGGGCAAGACGCCCATACCCCTGACTTCCGCCCGAAGATGACGCTTTCTCCATACCGTCCATATCGTCCATATCGTCCATACCGCCGCTGATCGACTTACCAGCGGGCAAGTAGCGCCTCTCCCGGTGGATTCGGTATTGTCTTGGCCGTGGGACGAACCTCAGCGGAGGGCAGTCATGGCCAGGACATACCGTTTTCTTGCATTCGATCTCGGCGCGGAAAGTGGTCGTGCCGTGTTGGGGACCCTTGCGGAGGGGCGCATCGCCCTCGAGGAGATTCACCGCTTCCGCACGGAAGGCCTGACCATCCTCGGCACGCGACAGTGGGACTTCGCCCGCATCCACGAGGAGATGTGCGAAGGTCTCGCGAAATGCGCGCGCGAGCACACGCCGGAACTCGACGGGATGGGCGTGGACACGTGGGGCGTGGATTTCGGGCTGATCGCGCGCGACGGCACGGTGCTCGGCAATCCGGTGCACTATCGCGACAAGCGGAACGAGGGGATGCAGGATGCGGCCTTCGCCGTCGTGCCGCGCGCGAACATTTACCGCGCCACGGGCATCCAGTTTCTGCCGTTCAACACGGTGTATCAATTGCTGAGCTTGGTGCGCGCGAAGTCGCCGCTGCTGGAAGTCGCGGACTGTCTGCTGATGATGGGCGACCTCTTCGGCTACCTGCTGTCGGGCAAGCGCGCGTGCGAGTATACGAACGCCTCGACGACGCAGTTGCTCGACCCGCGCGCCCGAGCATGGCACGAGGAACTGATCCGTAAGCTGGGTCTGCCCCGCCATATCCTGCTCGACCCCGTGCCGCCGGGCACCGTGCTTGGGCCGGTGCTCCCGGAAATCGCCGCGCGAACGGGCATCGCGCCGGAGGTGCCCGTCATCGCGCCCGCGACACATGACACCGGCGCGGCGGTGGCGGCGGTCCCGGTGGCGGCGGACGCGGGGCCGTGGGCTTATTTGTCGAGCGGGACGTGGTCCCTGCTCGGCGCGGAACTGGACGAACCGAACATCACCGAGGAAAGCCTCGCCCTCGACTTCACGAACGAGGGCGGCGTCGGCGGCAAGATACGTTTCCTGAAGAACATCTTCGGCCTGTGGCTGGTGCAGGAGTGCCGGCGCACGTGGGAACGCTCGGGCGAGAAGCTGGATTACGCCGCGCTCACGGCGGAGGCCGAGGCGAGCCCGGCGTTTGTCTCGCACATCGACCTCGACGACCCGCGCCTCATCGCGCCGGACAACATGCCGGAGCTGATTCAGTCCATGTGCCGTAAGACGGGGCAGGCGGTTCCCGAGGGACGCGGGCCGATCATCCGGTGCGCGCTCGAAAGTCTGGCGCTCAAGTATAGGAAGACCCTGCGCGCGCTCGACGGCGTGCTCCGGCGCAAGACGGAGCGCCTGCACATCATCGGCGGCGGCACGCAGAACAAGTTGCTCTGCCAAATGACGGCGGACGCCTGCGGTGTGCCGGTGGTGGCGGGGCCCGTCGAGGCGACCGCCCTCGGCAACATCGGCGTGCAGGCAATGGCGGTGGGCGCGATCGCCTCGCTCGATGAATTGCGCCGCGTCATCGCGAACAGCGTGACGCTCGAACAGTACGCGCCGCGCGACACGGCAAGTTGGGACCGGATCGGGTAGACCTTGCGGTCTCGCAAGGCCGCGGTTCAGAGCAGACCGAGTTCCTGCAATTGCTTGATGCCGGTGCGCACTTCTTCGGCGGACTTGTGGAGCGACGCCTTTTCCGCCTCAGTAATGTCCAGTTCGACAATCCGTTCGACACCGTCCTTGCCCAGGATGCACGGCACGCCCATGAAGATGTCATCCAGGCCGTATTGGCCCGTCAGGTAGGCCGCACAGGGCAGCAGTTGCTTCTCGTCGCGCAGGACGCTTTGCGCCATGCGGACGGCGCTCGCCGCGGGCGCATAGTAGGCGCTGCCGGTCTTCAGTAGTTGCACGATTTCGCCGCCGCCCTTGCGTGTGCGGTCGACAATCGCGTCGATCCGGTCTTGCGGCATCAGTTTCGTGATTGGAATGCCCGACACGACCGTGTACTGCGGCAGCGGCACCATGTCGTCGCCGTGGGAACCGAGGACCATGGTGTCCACGTTCTTCATGCTCACGCCGAGTTCCATCGCGACGAACGCGCGCATCCGGGCGCTGTCGAGGCAGCCCGCCATGCCGATGACCCGATTCGGGGGGAAGCCGAGCTTCTTGTGCGCGAGATAGACCATGGTGTCGAGCGGATTCGTCACGACAATCACGATCGCGTCCGGCGCGTATTGCTTCACGTTCTCGCAGATACCCGAGATGATGCCGCCGTTCTTTTCGAGGAGGTCGAGGCGCGTCATGCCCGGCTTGCGCGGCAGGCCCGCCGTGATGATGACGAGGTCCGCGCCCGCGAGGTCCTTGTAGTCGTTCGTGCCCACAGCCTGGCAACTGTAACCGCGGATCGGCCCCGCCTGGGTCATGTCGAGCGCCTTGCCCTGCGGCAGTCCTTCAACAATGTCCGTAAGCACCACGTCGCCCAGTTCAAGTTCGAGGCAGTACTGCGCGACGGACGCGCCCACGTTTCCCGCGCCGATCGACGCGATCTTGAATTTCTTTCCGACGGACATGCTTGTCCCCTCCACGGTTTGCGTTACTTTGACAACGACAAGGATTCTTCGTAAAAACTGGATTATACCGTCCGATTATTCCCCGGACAATCCGGGGTTTTCCCTGGTTTTCTCCGAGCCGTCCCGCCGCATGCGGCTGCACTGATATGCCATAATGCGGCGCGTCGTGAGGCCATGCAATGAACGCGAAACAACGGGTCAGGAACGCCCTCTTGCGCGCGCCGACGGACCGCGTGCCGGTGTGGATGTGGTTTCATCCCTCGACGACGGCGCGGCTCGCGCGGCTGCTCGACGTTCCCCGCGATGCGCTCGGTTACGTGATGGGCGACGACGTGCGGCAGGCGTGGGTAAACAACAACTACGCGATGGAGGGGATCGTCCACGAGCACGAGGGCGAGTCGCACACGGATTACTGGGGCGTCACGTGGCGGAAAGAAGGCGAGTTCAACCAGATTGTCCATTCGCCGCTCGAGGAGGCCGACCGCGTGGCCTGCCTGGACTATGCCTTCCCCTATGAGCATCTGGACACGCTGCTGGCCCAGATGGACCCGGTGACGCGACAGGCCAGCGAATTCTTCATCGGGTGCGACGTATCGCCCTGCGTGTACGAGATGTACGGACGCATCCGCGGCATGGGCGCGGCCACGCTCGATTTGGTCGAGGACCCGGAACTCGCGGATACGATGCTCGGGCGCTGCGCCGATTTCGCCGTGGCGCTGTCGGAGGCCGCCTGCGAGCGCTTTCCCCTCGATTGGCTGTGGACGGGCGACGACGTGGCGGGGCAGCAGGCGCCCATCATGAGCCCGACGCTCTGGCGCACGTTGATCAAGCCGCACCTCGAACGGATCGTCGCGGTGGGCAAGCGTCGCGGCCTGCCCGTGGCCTATCACTGCTGCGGGACCGTGCGGCCCTTCATCCCGGACCTGATCGAAATCGGCATCGACGTGCTGAATCCCGTCCAGTGCAATTGCCCCGGCATGGACCCGCTCGAGCTCAAGCGCGAATTCGGCGACGCGCTCGCGTTCATGGGCGGAGTCGATACGCAGGGCCTCCTGCCGAACGGAACGCCGGACGAGGTGCGCCGCGCCACCGAGCGGCTCATCGAGGGCATGACCGCCGATGGCGGCGGCTATATCCTCGCCGCTTCCCACGCCATTCCTCCCGAGGCGCCCGACGCGAATATCTTCGCCATGTACGCCGCGGCGGGCATCAGCGAGGAACAGATTCGCGACCACGCCGCGAGCCTGCGCGCATGACGGCGTCCCGCGCGATTTGCTAATGTACGGCAGCATTCTCCGCGTCGGCACGCATGCTTGGAGACAAACCTGAGGGAGATCAATATGTTTCGGTTTTCGCCCGAGTCCATGATGTTGACCTTATTACTCACGGCGGTAGTATTCGGAACCGGCTGCCGGTCGATTGGTCTTGGCAAAGACGACTTTCGGATCGAGGACGGCAAGCTGTATCGGGGAACGAGCGCGTTCACGATGTACGGTTTCAGGACACCGGGTCTGGGCGCGACCTCGGGCGCGCCGGGCGAGGTCATTCCGGCGATGGCGCGCGTGGCGGAGGTCGGCGGGAACACGGTGTGCTTCGATCTGTGGGGATTCAACGAAGACGGATCGCAACTCGACCCGGCGGGTGTGCAGACAGTGGACGCCATCGCGCACCGCGCGAAGGATTCGCGTATGTGCGCGCTGGTGCGTGTGCTGGGCGACAACGCCGACGCCGGATTCCGGAGGCGGGCGGTGCGGACGGCGGCGAAGACGTTTCGGGGGCACGGCAAGGCGGTGTATCTGATCGACGGGCCGGACGCCGCCGACCTCGCGAAGGCGTTCAAGAAGGCCGCGCCGCAATTGGTGGTCGCCGCGCCGGAGAACGGGGACATCCGCGTGATCGCCGCCGCGCCTCAGGCCGAGCCCGATCATGCGGTGCTCGTGGTGGGCGCATTGCCGGATTTCAGTCTCGGGGCGGTGCATTTTCTTCTTGAAGGCCATGATGCGGACTATGCCGCGTTGGACGCGGCGCTGAGGACGGAGGTCGAGCAAGCGCCCTGGACGCCCGACAACACCGTGCTAAGCGAGGCGGAGCGGCAGGACGGATTCATCGCATTGTTCGACGGCAGGACGCTGGACGGCTGGTGGGTCAAGGACGACAACAAGGAATGTTTCCAGGTAAGCGAGGACGGGTTCATCGAGTGGCGCAGCGGCGGCGGGGGCGCGCTCATGTCGCGCGAACGCTACGGGGACTTCGTGCTGCGCCTGCAATGGAAAATCCTGCCGGACGGCAACAGCGGCGTATGGCTGCGCGCGACGCGCGGGGCGCGCCAGTCGAAATTCGGTTTCGAGGTGCAGATGCGCGGCGACTACGGAACGGAGGAATTGACCAAGGACAATACGGGGGCCATCTACGACGTGATACCGCCGTTGTGCCTGCCGACCCGCGAGGACGGCCTCTGGAACGACCTCGAAGTGGTTTGCCAGGGCTCGCGCATCAGCGTGAAGATCAATGACACCCTGGTGCAGGACGTCGACTTCGACGAGCACGAGGAATTGGCGCCGCGGCTGCGGCGTGGGTTTATCGGCCTTACGGATCACGGCAATTACGTCGCGTTCCGAAACATCCGCATCAAGCCGTTGTGAAGGTCGGCGCGCGTAACCAACGGAGGGAACCATGAGCACGCGATGGAGAATCCTGGCGGCGGGAGTGGCGGTCGCGGCGGCCGTCGCGGCGGCTGTGTTCGTGGCTACGCGGCCCGCCCCCTTCGTCAACGGCCTAGTGTCGAGCGAGCACGGCTTCGAGGGCGCGGTCACGGTGGTCGATACGGATCATGACGGCGACCTCGGTGTCGTGACCGTCAGGGTCCCTTATCTCGGCATCGAAGGCGACGCGAAGACCGGACTGGCGCGGCTTGTCGTGCATCGGCGCGTCGTCGCGGCGGGCGATCCGATTCCGGCCTTCTGCCACGTCCACTATGAGAAGGACGTGGGCGGTGCGAGGAAATGGTGCGATCGCGGCTGGGCGGTCTTCACGGCGCATTACACGGACGAGAAGGGCGAGTCGCCCATCGACTGCTCGATCGGCAACGGGAACAATCTGGCGCGGGCGATCATCCAGTGGGCGCGGCGTCTGCCGTTCATCGACCGCACGCGGCTCCACATCGACGGGGGCAGCCAGGGCGGGTACATGGCGCTCGCCATGAGCGCGGACATGTTTCCCGTGACCTCGACGACATCGGACGTGCCCGTGGTCAACTGGGCGTACAACCTGGGTTACTTCGAGGCGAACAAGGGGCCCATGCGCTATCCCGCGACAGGCGCGGAATCGCCGTTGCCGATCCTCGCGTCGGTGACGATGCTCGCGGACTGGTCGTACAGGTACTTCCCGAGCGACCTCTCGGACGACGCCTGGTACTACGTGAGCCCGATTTCCTATCTGGACCGCATCGCGAATCCAGTGCTCGTGACATGCGCCACGGGCGATATGCTCGTGCCCATCGAGCAGATGACGCGGCGGCACGCGCGGCCTTTCGACCCGGCGCGTCTTCCCGAGGGATACCGCCGCGATTTCGATGCGCTGACCCCGTGCGCGAAGGCGCGGGTCACCTTCGAGGAATTGCTGCCGCCGGAGGCGGTCTTTCTCCATGTGGCCCCGACGCAGGAAGACAGCTTCGAGATTACCTTCGAGATGATCCAGAACCGGAAGAAGAAGCCGAAACCCGGCCCGAAGAACGAGGACAAGCCCTGGAGCCGCAATCATCAGTGGTCGCTGCTGTACCTCGATGAAGGCGGCCCCGCGCCACAGGCCGGGCATACCACCTTCGAGTGGGACATGTCGCCCGACAGCTTCACGGACCATTACCGCGACGCGCCGCCGACGCCGGATATCCTGAACGCGGCAAAGCTGGAACACCTGATGCGGCGTTACACGAGGACGCCGGTCAACCCGCCGATGCTGCACTCGGGCGAGCCGGCCAACCGGCTGAATTACGCCGAGATCGAGCAACGCGACGTGCTGGTGGGGTTGCTTGATTACGCGAGTCTCGGCCCGGAGCACACGGCGCGGCTCGAAGCGCTCTACCTCGAGTGCCCCCTGAAGCCGTTTGGAGACACGTTGACCGTGGAGGCGCTGGGCGCGGCGCTGATCGAACTCGAGTACCGGCTCGAGGCCGCATAGCCGGAGAAAGGCGGGATAATGGAGGCGCGTGCGCGACGGATTATGGGAACCATGGCGATCCTGGCGGTCGCATTCGCCAATGTCCCGGCCGAGGAGACGATTGACATGAACGATTGCGGCGAGCTCGCGGTATCCGGGCTGCGGTGTGTCATCGGCGGCAACGCGGCGTTGGGCGAGCACCGCGCGGGCTACAACGGCGTATTCGGCATCCGGGCGCCCGGGATCGACGAGTCGCCCTTTGTGCCGCTGTACGCCGGACTGAATCTGGAGCACTACTTCGACGCGCGGCCGCGCGCCACCGACAATGTGCTGTTCGAGCCGCGCCGCACGCCCATGACGTTCACGCGAGTCAACGCGACGACCGCCGAATTGCATCAGCCGCCGACGCCGCATTACGGGGTCGAGAGCTGGACGCGCTTCGAACTCAAGGAACCGTATTACATCGATATGGAATTCCGCTGCGTGCCGCGGAAGGACGTATTCCGGGGCGGGTTCTTCGGCGTCTTCTGGGCGTCGTACATCAACGCGCCCGGCGACAAGAGCCTCTACATGCGCGGGACCGGTCCCGGCGGCGACAAGACGCTCTGGGTGCAGCACTGCACGGCGCTTCACGATCGCGACAGCACGGTGCGGCACGTGGCGGACACGCTCGAACTGCCGTTCGAGCAGCCGGGAAGCATGTTGTATTCAAGCTTCTCGCCGCTCCGATTCGAGGAGCCTTTCTTCTATGGCCGGTTCCGCGACCGGGTGCTGATCTACATTTTCCGGCCCGGGCCGTTGGTCCGATTCGCCCATTCCCCTTCGGGCGGCGGCCTCACGCCCGACGGCGCGGACACGTGCCCCGCCTGGGATTTCCAGTTGATCGTGCCGGACCCGGAAGTCGGGCGCGAATACGGCGTGCGCATGCGGCTTGTGTACAAGGCCTGGGTGGACCGCGAAGACGTACTCGCGGAAGTGCGGCGCTACCTCGAGTAGGCGCATCCCAAGGCCGCGCGCGCTCCAATTGGGGACTGCTTTGATCGGCAGGCGCCCTCCCCCACTTTCTCGTTCACAACCGCGTCTCCGGCGCGGCTCATTTCGTTGAAAACACGTCCAACGAGACCGCCACAGTGGGAAACGCATCGAGTATCTGGCGGTCACAAGTCACCAGAGTTACGCGCAGAGCCTCCGCGAGCGCTACAAACTCGCAGTCATAACTCGAACAGCGGGACGATGCCACCGCGCGCAATACGTCGTTGGAATCCGGTTCGTAGTCGGCTTCCCCGAGAAGCGCTTCCGCCTCACCCATGAAAGACCGTGCCAACGCCGCTGTCAGGTGTCCTCGTCGCAGGTAACCGGCCAGTACGCTTCGAAATTCGCTGCGCCAAAGCCGCGGCGCCGCCCATTCGGGGTCTTTCACGAACGCGGCACGCGCCTGCGGCGTCTTCTCCCCGCCCAGAAGCAAGTAGGCCAGGACATTCGTGTCCACGACGATCATGCCCGCCCCTTCTCCTTCGCGGCCTTAAGCCACCGTTCCGATACCGGAGGGAGCTTTGCCCGGGCGCGCAGGCGATCAATGCGCTCCAATACCGCCAGCGGCACGGGGCGTTGCTCGGTCAACGCATACTCAAGACGAAACATGATTTCCTTGTTGATACTGCGTCGGTTCTCAGCTGCACTCCGTCGGATACGTTCGTACAAGCCGTCCGGAACGCCTTTGAGTGTGATGGTAGCCATATTCGTCCTCCAATGGTGCATCCATTACGACACCATTCTGGAACCATTATAGCCGGATGTGCCAACTGCGGTCAATAGCTGGGATAAGCCCTTTCCCCGCTTCGCGTGGGGCAGTTCTCCGTTGTGGCCGGTCTCCCGACCGAGCCACAGCACCGACCGCAGCCCCCCGTTCGGAGTGCGGGCTTCAGCCCGCATCCGGCGCCCTAAAGGACGCGCTCCCTACTTGAAAACGCGGGGCCGCTAGTACTTGTAAATGTACGGGCCGTAGCCGTTCGGGGCGCGGCGGTCGGGCAGCAGGTTGCCGAGGGGCACCGTGACCGTGCTCCCGTCGACGATGATCTGATAGGTGTCTGTGCCGCGGGCCTCGCCGGTGCGGCGATCCTCGAAATGGAAGTCAAGCTTCCCATTGTCATCCAGGTCGCGGGTGGCGACGAAGTAGGCGCGCATCCCGATGATGTGGTACATGTCGTCGGGGTAGTTATTCATGACGTGCAGCGTCGCCTGGTCCCACTGGTCATTGTTGATCGGGGCCGGAGGCGGTATGCCGAAGGTGGTGCCGCCGGGACCGACGCTGATGAGCACGAACGTGTCGTAGCTGCTTGGCGGAAAGACGACCCCTTGGAGCATCGGGTCCGTCGGGTCCCAACTCAGGGCGTAGAAATCGAGACCGGCGGGGTCCTCGGCCGCTTTCCTGATCCAATACTTGCGCGCGCGATCGAATTGCCTCTTGTTCACCGGGATATAGATGAGCGGGCGCTGATCTTCCTCGCCCATCCGCTGGAACTCGCTCAACTGCGAAGCGTTATTGCCGTTATAGCGCACCGTATCGGGGAACGAGTATCTACCGGTGGCCTGGTCCTTCGCACCAACGGGCGAAAACTCGAAGAGACTTATGGCGCCGTCCCGGTCCGCGTCATAGCCTTCCGAGAAGTTGTCGTAATGGTCGTCCGCGCCATGCAGTCTGATAAAGGTCATGAACGGCTTCAGATTGAAGAGTACGTTATCCGCAGGACGAACACTGGTCCGTTCGTAATTCGCAACAGCCTGAAAATCGAGGTAGCCGTATGCGGGCGGATAGGTCCCGTGTGTCGCGTAGTACTGGGCGAGGGCCGTGCGCAACTCGTTCATCGTCGCCTGGAGCGACCGCACCCGTGCCCGTTCCCGTATGCGAGGGAAAACGGCGAAGGTAATCCCTGCAAGAATCGCAATAATCGCAATAACCGTCAGCAATTCCAGGAGAGTAAACCCCCGGATAGTCCGCCGATTCATGATACACACTCCCCATGGGTTGACACATGCGTCACATGATCATCTTACCACGCGCCTGTAAGGTCGTCAAATAGTGTAGTTTTAGCACTTTAGCGTGGCCGGCGTCGGATGAATCGGACCCGTCAGACCGGTTCGATGGTCAGTGCCGATTCCGAGCGAATTGTGCGCCGAAAGATGCTATAATCCTGCCGTTTGCGCCCCCTCGGCACGAAGACCGCGCGGGGATTCATAGCAAGCGGCCTCAACGGGAGATCACACACATGCTGGGTTGTACGTACGGGACGATGTTCCAGACGACAGTGGCGGGGGGCAGTTATCAGGAAGGGCTGACGGTGGTGCTTCAGGGCGTGCCGCCGGGTTTGTACATTACGGACGCGGATATCTATGAGGCGCTGCTCACGCGCAAGCCGGGCCAGAGCGAATTGGCCTCGCCGCGGCGTGAGGCGGACGTGCCGGTCATCTACACGGGCGTGAACGCGGCGGACACGATGCCGGGCTTCTCGAACGCGGGCTATACGAACGGCACGCCGATGACGATTCTGATCCCGAACGTGGACCGTCACTTCGAGCACATCGAGCAGTACCAGGTGACGAATCGGACGCCGCGCCCCGGGCACGCTTCCTACGCCTCGTATCAGAAATACGCCGAATGGGACGACTCGATCGGGGCGGGCTTCTTCAGCGGACGATACACCTCGACGATTGTGGCGGCGGGCGCGGTGGCGCGGCGCATCCTGAAGGAGCACGGCATCGAGGTATTCGCGTATGTGAAGGAGGCGGCGGGCGTTCGCGCGGCGGACGTGGCCCTCGATACGGCGCGCGAGAAGGTCGAGACCTTCCGCAAGGTGCGCCGCGATTACGACCCAATCTACCAGTGGGTTTTCGGCGAGGGCCGGATCAACCCGCACATGCGGTTCCTGCACAAGATGGCCGTGATCGCCGAACTTGAGCGCGACCTGCTCAAAATCCGCGACACGGCCAAGGCGGTCGATCCACAAGCCATCCGCGAGGAACACGGGATTCATTTCACCATGAATTGCCCGGACGTGGACGCCGCCTTCGCGATGGAGCAGCGCATCCTCGAAATCCGCGACGAAGGCGACTCGAGCGGCGGCCTCGTCGAGGTTGTCGCGACGGGATTGCCCGCGGGCATGGGCGAACCCGTGTTCCAGAAGCTCGACGGCGAAATCGGCAGGATGCTGAGCATAGGCGCGGTGAAGGCGGTCGAGGTGGGCGCGGGCTACGCGGTGAAAGACCTGCGCGGCTCGGAATGCAACGACGCGCTGCGCGTGACGGACGGGAAGGTGGTGTTCGCGTCGAACCACGCGGGCGGCGTCACGGGTGGGCTGACCACGGGCCAGCCGCTCGTCGCACGCATCGCGGTGAAGCCGACGCCCACCATCGCGAAGGATCAGGAGACCATCGACAAGGTCTCGCTCGAAAATAAGGTATTGTCGGCGGTTACGCGCCGGGACCCGACCATCGTGGCGCGCGTCTGGCCGGTGGCCGAGGCGTTCCTGGCAATCATCCTGCTGGATCAATACATGATACACCTGGGATACCAGGCGGTGTTCGCGCCGTGGCGGAGACCGTAAGCGTCAGGACAACGGCGTCATCAAAGTCGGCGTCAAGCACGTTCTTGGTGAAGCGCGGCAGGATTGCTTTTTGACGCGTCGCCGGGCGCGCGTGGTAAACTGAGTGCTTTCGAGGTTGGACCCGAGTGCAGGGGAAGGTCTGGAGAGAAGCAATGAACAAATGGTCCGTTGTGGGATTCGTGTTCGGCTTGGTGTGCATCGGCGTTGTCGGCTACATCCTACTCGACATGGGCCGGGATTCGCAGGACGTGCGCGTCACGGAGCGGGCGAGTCCCACCGCGACGCCCGTCCAAAAGCCGCAGGCGACGCCCGCCGTGCAGCGTCCGACGACCCCGCCCCAAACGCCGCAGGCGGCCCCGGACAAGCCGCAGTACACCCCGGCGAAACTGTTCCTGACCCGCGAGGTGCGCGGCAGCCGATATCAGCCCGGCGGGACGGTGGACGTGGCGGTGTCGTTTCTCCGCGAAGGCACCGAACCGATTACGGCGATGGGCATGGAGGAGACGCTGCCCGAGGGTTGGACCTTCGAAGGATACGCCGATCAAAGCGGCGCGCTTCCGGACATCAAGCGCGTGATCGGCAACAAGGTGGAATTCGCGTGGTTCAATATACCGGAGTACCCCGCCACGTTCGCGTACCGCGTCCGTACCCCGGCGGACGCCTCGGGGGTAAAGGATATCACCGGCGAAGCGCTCTACCGAACGAGCGGCGACGAACTGCGAACGGGGCTGATTGTGACACCCGTTGAACAAGGCGAGCCAGTGCCGACAACAGCCGCGGCGATGAGCCCCGCACAACCGTCGATCGCGCCGGCCGGCCAACTGCTGCAACAGCCCGGCGTCGCGCCAAGCGCCCCCGCGGCGATTGCCGGGTCAGCGCCGGAAGCGGCAGCGCCTGCGCCGGAGGCACAAGCCGCCAACCAGAAGGCATCTTCCTCGGATACCGCGAAAGCGGAATCAGCACCGCCCGCACCCGAGGAACGCGGCATTGTGGTGGCGCAGTCCATTGCGAATCCGTCCGTCGCGCCGGGCGAGGTTGTCCAAATCGACCTTGAGTTAGGGTACGCGGGCACGGACCCGATTACGGCGGTGGGACTCCAGACCGTGCTGCCGTCCGGTTGGGCCTTCGAGGGAATCGCTGGGGGCGCCGCGCCCGCCGTTGCGCCGCCACAGGGCCGGACCGGCATCCTCGAATTCGCGTGGATCGAGGTTCCCGAGTGGCCCGCACGACTCTCGTATCGCGTACGCATCCCGGAGAATGAGAGCGCCTCGCGCGAGCTTGCGACGACAGCGCTCTATCACACCACCGGCGACCTTGTCACCAGCAATGAGGTCAGAACCACCATACCGGTTGCCGCGCCATAAGGTGCGCCGGTAGCCGAATCAAGGTTCCCGCCCCGGCCGCCACCAGACGTAGGCGTCGACGGGACGCAACGCGGTGAAGCCAAGCCGCTCGTAGAGCAGACGCGCGGGATTGTCTCTCGTCACGCCGAGCGCGACGCGCGTCAGCCCCGTCTGCCGGAACGACGCGGCCAGTTCGTGCAGCAGTAACGTGCCGAATCCTTGCCGGCGCCATTTGGGCCGGACCGCCACCTGCAGGACAAACCCGACGTCCGGCGCGGTCTCGCAGCCAAGCGCGACGGCCACGCATTGGTCCCCTTCGAAAACCGCCTTGCCGTACTCCGCGTGGACATGGCCAAAACCGCCCGCGGCCACGCGCGAGACAAAGACCTGGGCACGGTCTACATCCGTGACCTCCATGTGAAGCCGACGCCCACGACTGTCGCGATACGCTTCCACCAGGCACTCCGCCGCCGCACGCCGGAGGCCGGCATCCAGGGTTAGAACCCGCGGGGTGGAAGGACCGGCTACAGCGGAAGAGATCGGCGCTCGGGCCTTTGGCGCGCTCCCCGTGTCTTGCACCGAAGCCATCATCAGAACACGCTCGATGCGTTCGAAACCGAACGCCGAGAACGTGCACGAAAGGTCAAGGCGGCAGAAAGGGACACACTCGCACACGATATGGTCCAGGCCGGCGCGCTGGAAGTCGCCCGCCGCGCGCTCGACCAGCCGGTTCTCGATGCTTTGTCCGTCCCACCCCGACAGGACATGAAGGAACGTGATGTGCGCCGCAGGCGCCCGTTGCACGGCGACGAGGTAACCCAGCGCCTCACCCCATTCGTTGAACGCGGCCACGGCGTACACCGTCGGATGGGCCAAGGTAGCGCACAACCCTTCAGGGGCCGTCCGGCGATAATGCTCCGCGGCTAGAGGCCCGTAAAGCGCTTCGATTCCGGCGGCAATCTCCGCAATAAACGCCGCCGCATTGGGCGGCGGACTCGAGATGCGGCGCACTTCCATGGGTCTCACCCCCTGCCTCAGGTATCCCGACGCGCCACAGAGTATATGCGGGGGATACTGGCAGAATCACCCCGAGGCGTGGATTCTCATGCCAATACCGGAACGTCCCGTCCAAAAAGCTCTTCCAAGTTACGGGCCTGAACATGTTGACGCTGCCTCGGGGCAGTCCAGCACATGCGGGACATCAACGCGAGCAGCATCCCCCGTGCGCCACGACCGAGATATCTCGCACGTCGGGATCTCATCCGCCTTGGGTGAACTTGGGCGCGGGGCCGTAGAGCCCCCTTGCGGTCCCGGTAAGCGCGCCAAAGACGAGCAGGGACACGGCGACGCCGAATACGGCGGGGTCGAGACGGGCGGTCAAGTCGTGCAGTGCATCTGGAAGGATGCGCAGCCCGAAGTGGTGTTCGAGTGCCTGGGGCAGGCGGTAGAGCAGCGTGGCGGCGGTGGCGGCGATCATGGTGGCGAGCACAATGCGGTTCTGGCGGCGCGAGGGACTGCGCGACAGCGCGCCCACGCACACGGGCACAATAACGGCGGGCGCCCAGACGTGGTAGGTGAACAAGAGCAGGCCGATGATGTCGGACCAGAGCACAGCGACAAGAATCGCCATGCCGCCGAGGGCCATGCTGCACAGGCGGGCAAGTTTGAGGAGGCGATGCCGCTGGTCGTCGCGCCAGCCGAATTGGTGCTCGAAAAGGTCCTTGACGAAGATGGCGGTAGCCGAGTTGAGGGCGCTGTCGGCGGAGGACATGACGGCCATCAGCAGCGCGCCGATGATGAGGCCCGTGATTGCGGGATTGTGCAGTTGATACACGACGCGCGGCAATGCCTGTTGCGGGTCGATGGCCGGGTAATGAATACGCGCGTACAGGGCGATGAAGAAAAGAATCGCGGGAAAGACCAAGGCGAGAAACACGCCGGCCCCGACGATGCCGATGCGGGTTTCGCGGATGTTCTTGCCCACGCAGTACCGGGTCGCATACCCGGGCGCGAAACACTCGCCGAGGAGAAAAGCGAGAAAGGTGGTGATGAGGAAGAGCCACCCCTTATCGCCATGCATGCGAAAGAAGGACGGCGCTATCGCGCGGTTTGGCGATATGAAGTCGGGAAAGGCGTCTTGGATTAGCGAGAGATTCAGCCGCCGTAGCCGTCTTCCGTTGGCCTCACCTTCGAGCAACTCGCGCACCTGGCGGCTGAGCGATACATGGGCGAAGCGTTCCGGGGCGTACAGTTCCGGGTCGTCGAGGGCGCGATTGAGCATCGCGGCGATCGCGGCCGCGTCGATCTTCCCGTCATTCGTCGCTTCCGCGGCGCCCGCGGTCTCGAGCAGGTAACGGGCCACGGGATCGTCGCCGCGGCCCAACGTCTCGGCGAACGCCTCCGGGGACCGTATATCCACGCTGGAGAAGCGCAATGGCACGAACTTGCCGGTGCGGTCGTCGTAGGATTCGAGGAGGTCCGGCACGCAAAACGCCAGGGTGATGGCGAACCCCACGATCAGGATGATGAACTGGTATACGTCCGTGTGGATCACGGCGAGCAGGCCGCCCGCCGTGCTGTAGGTGATCACGAGCACGCCGCCGATCAGGATGGCCCAGCGCAGCACGTTCTCGGCATCGGCGAGTTGCGGCGCAATGGCCGCCATGACGCTGCCGAACGCGGCCATTTGCGCGGCGACGATAAAGACGGAGAACAATAGGGACAATAACAGGGCGAAAAAGCGCGGCCCCTCGCCGAAGCGATGGCCGAAATATCCGGCGACGGTGTACAACTTCGCCTCGCGAAAGCGCGGCGCCACCCAAAGGCCGGCGAAAATGAAGTGCAGGTACCAGCCCAAGGACACGAGGAGCATGAGCACGCCCCAGTCGTAGGTGCGCCCGATCGCGCCGATGGACGCGCCGCCGCCCACAACCGTCGCGCCCATTGTACAGAGAAGGAAGAACCACCCCACATTCCGGCCCGCCACGAGGAAGTCGTCCGTATTTGAGACCTGCCGCACCTTGAGCACGCCCTTCGAAAACACGAAGGTGAGATAGCCAAGCACGATGGCCCACATAATCCAGTTGCCGCTCACGCCGTCACGTTCCTTTCCGCATACCGAGGCGCGCGAAGAAGGCCTCGAGCCTGCCGCCCGCGTCGAGCACGGCCAACTGGGCGGGGCCGGCGCGCACACGGTCGAGGGCGCCGCCCGCGATATGCCGGTGCGGCAGCCCGGCCCAGATTTCATCCATCCATCGACGCAGGCGCGCCGTCGAGTACCAGTGCGACTCGTAATCCCAATACGTCCGAATGTGGCCCCTTGAAATCGTCCGCTTTACTTCGTCGGGGTCGCGTTCAAGGAGGTATTCCTCGACGGTTTCGCCGGCCTGGTTCCGCGCGGCAACGCGAATCGTCGCCTTCGGGTCGAACGCGCGCTTGATATCGAGAGGGACGGGAACGACGTCGCGCGACACAAACTTCGCCGGCTTCAGCCAACACGGCTGGCCGGAAACGTGCATGGTACTTTCGTAATTGCCGAGTGCGTGGCTGGCGACGGCGTCTTTCCGGTATGCGCTGATCAGCGCGACGCCGCCCTCCGGTTCGACGACGCGGCGCACGGCATCGAGCAGCTTTCGCGCGCCTTCGGGGCCTTGCATGACGCCGATGGTGTTACACACCGCCACGGCCACCGGAACGCCCTCGCCGGGCATGGCCTCGAGATCGAACGCCGACCCTTGCCGGAGGCCGATACGGTCGGCCGCCCTCGGGAGCAGGCCGGCGGCTTCAAGCTTGGCGTGCGCGATTTCGAGCATCTCCGCGGAGAAGTCGATGCCGTCTATCCGCGACAGGCCCGCGGCCATGATGGGGTCCGGCGCGATGGAACCATTCGTTTCATTTCGCGGAAGCGGCGTGGTCTTCCTGCCGTAGCGCAGGTGCAGCCGGGCCGAGCCGCAACCCACGTCGAACAATCGCACGCAAACGCCCGCGTCACGAATGAGGTACAGGAGAAGCGCATCGAGGAAATCCTCCTCGAAGGCTTCATAGGCGCACACGTCCGGGTGTCCGAGCACAATCGCATCTTCATACGCGCGGGCGCAGCGGTTCCACGTAGACAGGTCGCTGGCAATCCGTTCATGTAGCTTCAACTGTGCTGTCCTCCCGTCGCGGGCGCGGCGCGGTCAGCCATCCTCCCTTGTGCCAATGATTTCCTTCGTCACGTAGCGGCTGCTCATGAGGCGCAACAGCGCGGCGTAATTCATGCGGAACGTTACCGTGTCGCCGATACGCAGGTTGCGCGGGTTCTCGCCGATGTTGACGACGGTAATGTCGCTGCTGGCCCCGACAATCTGGTAGTCCGGTTGGGTCGGCGTCAGCCCCGTGATCTCCGTATCCAGCTGGCCCATGCTTACCAGCGCGCGGTAACCGCGCTGTCCGGGCGCGGCATCTCCGTTGGGCATGGCCTGGAAGGGGGATGTCACCCCGCTCTCGCCGATCGGCGCCATGCCCTTCTCCTTCAACTCGACGATCTCCGCATCGAGGAGCATGACGTCGTCCCGAAACCCCGGCAGCGTACCGCCATGCACGAGGTCCGAGCCCAGGAACAGGGCCTCGCCGATCCGAAAGTGATTGATGGCCTTGGGAACCTGTCCTTCGACAAGCAAGGGCAAGACAACGCTGGAGCCAGCCGAAATAAGCGGCAACGGCTTATTGAACTTGAGTTCGAGCAATTCGCGATAGAGCACCAGTTGCATCAGTTGGTCGACGGTCGGCGGCACGCCGGCCAGACAGCCGAGGTTCGTGCCGATCCCGATGACCTCGATGTGCGGCAGGCGAAAGACCGCGTCGTAGAAGGCGATGAGCGAGCCGGGCAGAATGCCTTCGCGCAGGTCGCCGAGTTCGATCATGATGACGACGCGGTGCACCTTGTCCTTGGCGGCCGCGGCTTCGTTCAAGCGCGCAATGGTCTCGATTTCGCTGTTAAGGCTTACGTGGGCCATTGTGACCACGGTGTTGCACATCGAGAGCCGGGGAATCCGCAGGTACCAGGTTTCCGGGTCCTCGAAGACGCGGCGTACGGCACGCAGGTGCGTCAGCCGCGACTCGCCGACCGAGCGCACGCCCATCGACGCGAGCACCCGCATTATGGCGGTGTTGCCGCACAGCACCTTGGTCACCAGCGTCCAGGCGGCGCCGTGACCGGTCATCAACCGGTCTATGGCCTCGAGGTTCGCCGAAAGCGCCTCGATATTAACCGTTACGCGGCTCATGAGCCCACCTCATTTCCGCGTACTTGCTGGAGAAACCGAGTCGCTCATACAAGCGACGTGCGGGATTCTCGTACTCGACGTGCAGCTTGATGTCGCCTTCCACCAGCGACTGCGCCTTACGAACAAGTCGGGCACCGATACCCCGGCCCCGGTGTGCGGCGTCCACCGCGATGAACAGGAGCAGGTTCGGCGGCACGTAGCGGCGCATCCCCGTGTTCAGCATCACCAGCGCGCCCGCCAATTCGCCGTCCAGTTCGGCCAGCAGCACGAATCCGCCCTTGCCCGGCTCCTCCGAGAGCGCGTATTCGATGCCTTCGAGGACCGCGTCTTCCGGATCCTCGTAAGGTTTGAGGTGCTCGTGTAGGAATCGGGCAAGCGCGGGTACAGCGACGCGCGCCTCAAGCGCCGTTCGCGAGCGCGCCACATGGATACCTACCCCGTCCGGCCCCCCGTTTCCTGGAGCGGCGTCGGGGGAATCCGCATTCGAGGCGCCCGCCAACAACATGCGACAGGACTCGAGAAACTCCGCGGGCGAATCCTGAGCCGCGCAGGCGGCCTCCGGAGCGTTCGCCAGTATTTCCGCGACCGCCGCGGGGGATGGCATACGGTCTTCCACCAGGCCCGACATCATCGCGGTCAACCGTCGCAGGCTGTCCAGAAGCCGCCGCCGTTCCGCGGGTTCCAGACGCTCCAACCCCTGCACGAAGGTCTCCTGCAGTATCGGCGGGCGGCGTTCGCAGGTCTCGCGGCCAGTTGGCGTCAAGTGGAGTTGTACCTGACGCCGATCGCGCCCATTTCGACTGCGCGCCACCAAACCGCGCCGTTCGAGACGGTCCACAATGCCTGTGGCCGTGGCGCAACTGAGGCTGGTCCGCTTGGCCAAGTCCCCGATAGTGATGCCTTCCTGGCCGCCAATCTCCTTCAGGAAGACCAGTTGTGGGCTGGTCAGCGCATATTCCCGGTTTAGCCATCTGGAGTGTAAGTCAAGTAAATGTATGATCTTACGCAGCTCGACAACCATTTCTTCGCAGTCGGTCAAGGGCATGAGCGCCTCTCTTGGTTGATATTTTGCATGGGAAATATCATAACAGGAAATAATGCGAAGTGCAAACGGCCGCTGACAGCGATATCGAAATGCTGCCTCCGGGTAGCGGGCAGGCGCTTATTGGGAACTCCCCGACGGCCGTGCGCGAGTGAGCTTAAGTCGCCTAGAGTTTCTCAGACTTATTAGATTCCTCGCTACTTCGCGGACCAAGTCACGTTGCCATCCTTGTCCTTGAGGATGAGCGCGGGCTTGTCGTCCGGGCTGACGCCGAAGACGGCCAAGGTATCGCCGGCATCGCTGTAGAAGCTGAGCCCTGGCTTGGCGCCGGGCTGCGCGGCGAGGGAGGCTTGGGGCAATCCGTCCGCGTTGACGAAGAACAGCGTGGTCGCCCCATCGACCCCGACGGCGAGGGCGAGCCGCTTCACGCCGGCGGCGTCTCGCAGGCTCAAGGAAGGCGCGCCGTTCGCGGCAGCGCCAACGGCGCTGCGTACCGTGCCGGCGGCATCAGCGAATTCGATGCTTGACCGCCCTTCTTCGTCCACGGTAAGGGCGGTTCTGCCCGCACCCGCGCCGTCGTGGAGGCTCAGCGACGGCATGCCGCTCTCAGCGAGGACGAGCGCGACGCGGTCTACCCCCGCGGCGTCGCGCAGTCCGAGGGCGGGCGCGCCGTTCGAGCCCGCGCCGATGGCGGCGCGGACCACGCCCTGCGGGTCGTTGAACACGAGCCGGGATTCGCCGTCGACGCGGGCGGCGAACAGGGCGCGGGCCGTGCCTTCCGCGTCGTGAAGGCTCAAGGTCGAACTGCCGTCCGCGCCCGCGCCGAGGGAGACACGGGCCTGCCCTGCGGCATCGTAGAGGCCCAGTTCGGTGGCGCCGCCGGGTGTGGTGGCGAGCACGGCGCTGGCCGCGCCCGCGTTACCGTAGATGCCGAGCTTGGCCGTGCCATCGGCGGAGACCACGGTGGCGGCGCGGGCGAAGCCGCTCTCGTCGTAGAGACCGAGGGCGGTCTTATTGTCCTGTGTCATGCTGAGGGCCAGCCGCGCGCGCCCTGCGGCGTCGCGCATGCTGATTGCCGGCGCGCCGCTTGCACCCGCGCCAAGGAGCAGTCGCGGCTGGTCCGCGCCATCGTCGAAACTGAGCGAGCCCGCGCCCTGGCCGTCGATGGCAAGCGCGACCCGCGACACGCCCTCCTTGTCGTAAAGTCCGATGGCGGTCGCGCCGTCGTCGGCCATCGAGACGAGGCCGCGCAGCAGACCGCGGCGGTCGTAGAAGCCAAGCCCGCCCCCCGCGGTCGGCGCCGCGCCGACGGCGCCCGCGGGCGCGCCCGCCGCGTCGAAGAAGCCCAGTTTCGCCACGTTGTCGCTGGTGACGCCGAGCGCCGCGCGTATTTTGCCGCGCGCGTCCACGAGCACGAGTTGCTCGGCGCGCAGCGTGGGACTCGCCGCATACACCGGAACGCCGTGAAAGAAGAACGAGGCGACGGCGCCGCCCAGAAACGAGCAGGCCGCCATGATCAGAGATAGAAGCACATATTGCCGTTTTGTCATCGGGCACTCTCCACGTATCGGACCGAGAAACGCAAATACCGGCCACGCGGGCGCCATGATAACAGAACGGATGAACGGAAACAGGATGCAGGAAGCTGGAACACAGCCGGGAAGAGGGCGACAACCGCCCAGAAACACTACGGATCTTGGCAACAAGAGCCGGGGCCGCTGCCACGCACCGCAACGGCCCCGACTATGTTTGTCACGTACTGTCGCCTATCATGTATCAGCGGCGTCTATATCGCATAACGCCCCCTGCGGCGCCGCACGCGGCGGCAAGCACGAGGAGGGCGATTGGCCCCAACGCGGGCACGTTTTCACCCACGACCACATGGGCCTCGAAGACCTGCACCACCTTTGTCCCGTCGTCGTAGATGCACGAATACACCCCGCTGTCGCTTTCCACCAGCGTGAGGATGCGCAGCGTCCGGGCGGTAGCGCCGGTGATCCGCCCGTCATTTGCGAGCGCAATCCCGTCTTTAGCCCACACGAACGAGGTGGTTGCGGAGATGGGACACGGCACGCACAAGCAAAGCTCGCCGCCAACCTCGTAGAGACCGCCGTAAGGTTGCGGGCACCCTTGGGGATTGTTTACGCATTCTCCCTCGCCTTCGCCTTCGCCTTCGCCCTCGCCCTCACCCTCGCCCTCACCCTCGCCTTCGCCCTCACCTTCCGCGCCCCCGGGCGTCAGGCAGAAACTGAGATCGCCGGCGTATGGGACGAATCCCGTGCTGCTGCTGAAGAGCGTCATTTGCCCGTCGCCCTGCGGCGAACCGAGCCAGACGAACAAGCAGGCCATGCTGCCCGTGCCCCGTATGTTCAGCCAGCCCATTGTTCCCGGCGGAAGTACACAACACGGATCCAGCACCGCGTCATATCGGTAGAGCGTGTAGGCGAGATAGCTGATACCCGTGTTCGTCTTCGTGGCCGATACGGTGTACGTGCACACAGGGGGACCCGCATGTCCACCGACATCAACGGCAATATCGATATTGAACAAATCCGGCGCGCGCATACAGGGCGCCGTTGTCGCGTCCACTTCAAAACCCCACCAATGCAGGTCGCAGATCGGCACGCCCGGCGGCGGGAAGTTGTCCCATGGCAACGGATAGCCCAAGAGCGCGGCGGTCTCATCGCTCGGGAAGTACGCCACAGGCTCCAAGGGGGTAAACGGTCGTTGCCCGTAGATGGTGTCGGGAGGGCAGTCTTCGCCCTCGCCCTCGCCCTCGCCTTCACCCTCGCCTTCACCTTCACCCTCGCCCTCGCCCTCCCCCTCGCCTTCGCCTTCGGCCGCCGGCAGGCAGGAATGGCAGATCGTGCCGTTGATCAACACGTCCACGCCCCGCACGTCAATGGAGACCCATTCCGGGTTGAAGTCCGGAATATTCACGAAAAAGTCAAGCGGTGTGGGTCCCGTCACCTCGATAGGTCCGTACAGGATGTCTCGGACGATCCACTGCTCTTCGTCGACCGGGTCTAGTGGCGGAACCGGCGGCTCCCCTGTGGCGGGCGGGTATCCTCCGGAACTGTAGTTGAGAGCGATCGTGACGTTAGATCCCACGTCAGTGGGGTTGACGTTCAACTGCAGCCACACGTCCTTATAGCGTTCCAGGTCGAGTTCGCCGTCGTAATACCACTCGTTCCACCAATCGGTGTTCTCGTAATAGTACCAAGGGCCTAGGCCGTCGCCGTTCCAGCCGTCGCCGCCGCCGCCGAGAAATTCGCCGGCATCACCAAACTCGATGTTGAAGACGTTGCAGTGGTCCCACGGGTAGGGTTCCCCCTGTTGGGTGCGGACCGTGTCTGTGCTCGTACCCGACATGCCCGCGAGCGGCCCGCCGGGCGCCCCGACAAATTCGATTCGGTACGTGATATCAAAGAAGCTGTCCACGTGCCAGTCACCGCCGGGAAGTTGGGTCAGTATAGTTTGACCTGCGGCGAGAAGGCCCGCGTCGGTGCCCGACTCGACTCGAAGGAGATCGAAAAGCGAATCGCCGGTCACCTGCCCGTCGAGTTGGAACAACTGGCAGGCAAAACGCTGCACCGGTTGGCCCGGCGTGCGTGGGGCCGTGTGTTCGACCACGGACAGCAGCGGCATGTCGAGGGCATACGTGTAGCCCGCAAGCATCCCCGTACCGGTCATCTTCATTCGCATAGTTGCGCCGAAGGTAATCTGTTGTCCGCCCAAGTCACCGCCGACCTCCGTAAAGACGTCAAAAAAACTGTCTATCTGGTAATCGATCTGGATCGTGGTGCCGGGTGGTAGGCCGTCCACGATGTCCAGCGTACCCCCTTGATTCACGTAGGGACAGTTCGCTGGAAGCGCCACGGTGCCGCCGTTATCCGGCGCATTGCACACCTCCCCGAAAGCCGCTCCCCCTCCGATCAAGACGAAAGCCGCCACAAGCCCCCCGACGCTCGATACACTCCTGATGACCTGATACATCGCTTCTGCCTCCTTAGAGGGCCTCTGTCCCACCACGCGCACAAACATTTCGGGCAGGCAGAGGCGGTTTACCCATGCACTCCATGCCCACTTGGAATTTCACGGCGAATGATCGACGCGACAGCCTTACCCCCGCCTCGCGCACGGAGCCCATCGGGATTCCCACACTGCGGTGGCGTCGCAGCAGGGCGATGCGATCACGCGCGCTCGGTCATTGACTTCAATTCTGTCGTGCAACCCTCGTCGCGTTTCGTCCAACTCCATGATAGACCGAAAGTCTCTGGGCGTCAAGGGGTTTCCGCAGATTTCTTTTTTGGTGAGAACCACAGATATCGCCTTATGGGGAAGCAAATTTCGTGCCAGGACCCGCCCTTGCATACGGCATAGAAGGACGCCGTCGCGCGGGAAAGGGCCGTCCCCTCATACCGAGGGGACATGGAAGGCGCAGGCCGCGCCCGATTACCGCTATTCCTTGAGGAGGCCGGCGCGGCGCTTACGCAGGTTGTCGTAAAAGACCAGGACGATGATCAGCGATCCGATCAGCACGCGCTGCCAATTGTCGTTGAGACCCATGAGGATGCAGAAATTGGTGAGCACGGCCATGATCAGCGCGCCCGCGAGCGCGGTGAGCGCGCCCCCCTCCCCGCCCATCAGGCTCGCGCCGCCGATGACGCACGCGGCGATGGCGTCCAGTTCGCTCATTTCGGCGGCATTCGGCGATCCGATCATGGTCCGCGAGGCGAGGACCATGCCGCCGAAACCCGCCAGGGTGCCCGAAATGGCGTAGGCGGCGATGCGCACGCGGTCCACGGGGAGGCCGGACAGCCGCGCCGCTTCGCGATTGCCGCCGACGGCGTAGAGATAGCGCCCGAAGCGCGCGAAGGCGAGCACAATCGCGCCGGCGCCCGTAATCACGAGCGTGATCGCCACGGGGAACCACCAGGCGCGCGAGCCGCCGAGCCAGGCAAAGGCCTTGGGCAGGTCCGAGACGTTCTGGCCGCCGGAGAGGAGCCGCGCCGCGCCGCGGGCGATCATCATCATGCCGAGCGTGACGATGAAGGGCGGGATGCGGCCCTTGGCCACGAGCGCGCCGTTGACCGCGCCGCAGGTCAGGCCGGTGGCCGTGCCGGCGACGATTCCGAGGAACAGGAGCACGGTGGCGTTTTCGCCGAAGATGCTTTCGAGCCCGGCGGCCTTCATGCACATGCAGCCCACCATCCCCGCGAGGGCCGCCACGCTGCCGACCGAGAGGTCGATGCCCGCGGTCAGGATCACGAGCAGTTCGCCGATGGCGAGGACGCCTACAAAGGTGGTGCGCGCGAGCACCTGCTGCAAGTTGTTCGAGGTGCGGAACGGCGGCGACACCACGGCGAACACGATGCATATCGCCGCAAGAATAAACAGCGGCGAGTGCTTCGCCACGAACCGTTTCACGCTTTCATTCCACATCGGGGTCGCTTCTTACCTTTCACCGCGCTTTCATGGCAGCGGCAGGCGTACGGGCCGCCCTTCCTTGCCCGAGAGGTCCGCCGCGTAGCAGATTTCGTGGGTCTTGTAAGCATCCGCCACGTTGGCGTGGCTTTCCCGGTCCTCGAGGATGCACTCGATGAGGTGGGCCGCCTCGTGCGAAAAGGGGTGATGCGTCACGTCGCCGCTGTCCGGCAGCACGGTCGGCACCTGGACCCACGTGGTCTGGCCTGGAAACTTGGAGCGCGAGTAAATCTGGTTATTGCGGATCGTCCCCTGCGTGCCGACCAGGTTGATGTTGAACACGTAAGGCTGGATGCACTCGATGCACGAGGCCACCTTGCCCACGCGGCCGTCGGTGAACTTGCAGAGGGTGCACGAAGTCGGATTGTACTCGTACTCCTTGAAATCGGGGCCTCCCCCGAAGGTCGCGTATTGGTACACCTCGACCACCTCGCCGCCCATGAACCAGCGTAGCGCGTCCATCGCGTGACACCCCGCCGAAAGCAGCGAACTGACGCCCACGTCCCGCTTCACGTTCCAGCCGTATAGCGCGTACCAGGGCCCGATGCCGTGGAAGTAGTCCACCTCGCCAAGATACACCCGGCCAATCGCGTCGTCCGCCAGTTGCCGCTTGATGATCTCGAAGAGCGGGTTCCAGCGCAGCACGAAACTGACCACCGACTTCACCCCGGCCTTCGCCACGGCGCTGCGGATGGACCGCGCTTCGTCAATTGTGACGGCCATGGCCTTCTCAAGGACCAGGTGCTTGCCCGCCTCGGCCGCGGCCACCGCCTGCGCGCAATGGCAGTTGGGCGGTGTCGCGATGACGACGATATCGACGCCGTCCAGGCCGAGCATACGCTCGTAATCGGTGAGAATCTTGCAGCGGACGCCCTTTTCGGCGGCGAGCGCCCTGGCGCGATCTTCCGTGCGCGAACACAGCGCGCGCACCTCGGTATGCGGGTTGGCCGCAAAGGCGCGCACGTACTCGCCCGCGACCCAACCGGCCCCGACTATACCGACCCCGAGCTTGCTCATGATCGTGTCTCCCCGCGCTCCGCGCTCTCCAACGGGCGGTATTCTAGGGATTCCGCGCCGAACCTGCAAGCAATCCCTGCGACTCACCGGAAGACTGCGGCCTTGAGCGCGCGGATGGTTTCGACGCGGTCTTTGGCGTCGTGGAGGGCGGCCCGTTCGGGGGCGAAGGCAAGGCAGGGTCCGTGCAGGGCGATGCGCAGCATGTTGGCGGCGTGGCGGCGCGCGGACCACGCGAGCAGGCGTGTGAGGGCGGCGAAGCAGAAGAGTTCGAGGCCGAGAAGGATGATCAGCACGGCCAGGGCGTGGCCCATGAAGCCGGGCGGCAACGGATCGGGCGCGAAGAAGGCGTACACGATCTTGAATCCGGCGTAGGCCATGAAAAGGAGCGGCGGCGCGTCGGCGGCCAGCGCGGCGGGCAGGGCGGTCAGGCGGCGCGCGCGCTTCGCGACGCCTTCGCGGGCGGGCCCCTCGAGGACGGCGGTGACGCGCGCATTAACCTCGCGCCGGAACGGATCGACGCCCGCGCCTTCGGCGGGCGGATCAAAACCGGCGCGGGTGAACGCGAAGGCGACGTCGCTCTGGTACCGCCGGTGAAGCTCGATGACGTCCCGCGAGGCAACCTCGAGTTCCTCCTCGAAGGTGCCCTTGCTCGTGAGTATCGACGCTGCGCGACGGCCGAGCCGGGCACGGACCACGTTGCGGGGCAGCCAGCCGGCGGCGCGGGCGGGCAGGGTGCGCAGCCCCTCGAGGAGGCGGTAGAGCGTGCCGACGATGCCGCGGGCGCGCAGCGAGACCTCGCGCCCGATCGCGTAGTGCCAGAGATGCGGGTCGGTAAACAGCCGCCGCTCGATGATTTCGATGCACCCGCGCGCCACCGCCTGGTCCGCGGCGTGAAGCCGCGTTTCGAGTTCGCGCAGGGTTTCGGCGGCGCCGCCGACTTGCTCATCGAGGCGGGCCACGGTTTTCCCGAGAAGCCCCGCCGCGTTGGACCGCTTGATGCGCGCGATGCGCTCGGCGCTCAGTTCGTTGCGCAGGAACGCTTCGAGGCGCGGGAGATCGAATTCGTCCGCGCTCGGCGGACGGCCCGCGAGTTTCCGGTCGAGCGAGCGCAGCGCGTTGACGCGGAAGTAGTCCGCCACGTGAAAGCCCTGCTCTTCGAGCCGCCCAATCCAATGGGCGCGGATGCCGTCCGCGACTTCCGCCTTCGTCTCGACGCAGACAAGCGAGCGCTCTCCCTGGAGCGGGCGCAGGAGCGACCAGGTGGCCTCGTCGAGGTATTTGTCGGGGCTGCCGCACAGCATGATGAGGTCGCACTTCGCCAGGACCTCGATGACACTCTGGCGGTGCTCGCGGACAATGGTGTCGGAATCGGGCGTGTCGATGATAACGAGGTGTTCGAGGGCCGACCCCGATACGGAGGTCCAGTCGGGCACGTCGAGGGTGACGCCGGGCGGGTGGTAGACCGTGGGCGCGGGTGTGCAGGGCCGGAACTCGGAGACCCGCGCCAGGTGGTCGCCCGCGAGCGCGTTGAGCAGCGTCGATTTGCCTACGCCGGAGCCGCCGACCAGCGCGATGACGAGCACGTCGCTCAGTTGCGCCTCGCGGCTGCCGAGTTCATCGACGCGCCTGCGCAGCAGCGCGGTCTCTTGACGGAGCCGCCGCCAGGGGCCGTCATACGACGCGAGCCGCCGCAGTTCGTTCAGGATTTCGGCAAGGCTTTCCGGCACAGTTCCAACTGTTCTCCCAATGCGAGACATGCCTCGCTTTCGAGCGGCGCAAGGGCGTCGGCCAGACCGCGCGCAGCAGGCTCGATCAAATGGCGTTCGAGCGCCGCCGCCAGCGCGGCCCGCTGTTCCTCGCGCCACGGCGACAGAAAGTCGAAGAGCGCGTCGCCGAACTGGTACTCGATGACGCGCGCGACGAATTGCTCCATAAGCGGCCCGGCGAAGATCATCGCCTCGGGCACGCCGATGCCGCCTGTGTACAGCGAGATGGGCACGGCGATGGCCGCAGGCGTCAACGCGAGGATCATATCGAGCGCGAGGAGGGCCCGACGCTTCTCGGGGTGATTCTCCCACCACGTTTCGAGTGTCTTGCGCGCGTGGCGGCGAAACGCCTCCGAGATGTCGTCGGCGCTGAGCGCCTCATCGGCCACGCGCGCGCCGACGGAGGCGAGGTCCATCGACTCGAGGTCGCGCTGGAGCAGCGACGCGGAAGGCGGGTCGATGCGGCGAGCCAGGTCGATCAGGTCCGTGGCCAGGTCGCGCGTGATGCGCTCGATGGCGGCGCGGTGCCGCTGGCGCAGCGCTGACTCGGTCTCGATCTCGTCGCCGCGCTCGAACGTGGCGCGGCGTGTGATGGCGCGGCGCACTGCCCCGCCGAGGGCCGCGGCCCCGCGGGCGACCGCGCCGCTGGCCTGCCCGATGGCGCGGCCCACCGCGCCGCGCTTGGATTGCACGAATTCGTGGAAGAGGCCGCCGACTTCCGGGCCGGGCGCGGGGTCGTACTGTTGCGCGAACCGTCGCGCGCGCGCGGCGAGGTCCGCGCGCAGGCCGCGCAGTTCCGCGACAAGGCGGTCCGCCTTCTCGACGAAGAGCCCGGCCTGTTCCGCGAAGCGCGTGACGCTGTCGCGATAGACGCGGCGCTTGAGGGCGGACACGTCAATACCGGCGAGATACTCGCGGAGGGCGCCGTGGCCGTTCAGCGACTGGATGGGCCGGGTCGGGTCCTCGGCGAGAGTGGGGTCGTAAGGGATGACGAAGCAGGGCGTTGCGCCAAGGTTGACGGCGGCGCGAAAGTCGTCGATTTGCGCCCGTGCCGCGGCGTAGTCCTCGGCCGGGTTGGCCTTGTTCATGACCGGGACCACGAGCCGCCCCGCCGCGTGTGCCGCGCGGAAGAATGCGACGACGCGTTCGTCCTTGTACTTCTCCGGCGTGAGTGTGCCGATGAGCACGTCGCCCGCGGCGCGCAAGTGTTCCGCCACCCGCCAGTGCCGCGTCATGATCGAGTCGATGTCCGGCGTATCGAGCAGGACGAGGCCGTCCGAGAGGCGCGACGTTTCGTAGATGTAGAGGGCGTTCTCCGGTCCGTCGTAATGCAGAATCGCCTCCGGCGCCGTAAGGGGAACGGGCGTGAACTCGGGGACGAGTTTCGCCTCAAGACATTGCGCCGAGCGAACCGGACTCGCCGCGAGTACGGGCCGGCACGTCGCCGCGGCGGTCGCGCGCACGGGACTCGCCGTCTCGCCGAGCAGCAGATTGAAGACTGTGGACTTGCCCGTATTCGTGCCCCCGGCCACGGCAGCCACGAGACAACCGGCCCCCGCAAGATGCGGCACGAGCTTATAGGTGAGCAAGGCGCGCCACTCGTCCGTGTCCGCGAAGAGAAACGCCGCGACATCGGGTTGCGCGACCAATGCGTCGCGCAGCCGCCCAAGCGCGGCCTCGAACGCGGACAGACCCTCTCCCAAAGTTTCATCCATAAGCGCATAGACTACGAACTAAAGCGATCACACGTCAAGGATTCGCCTCTGTCGGCGGTGAACACTTCAACCGGCGCGTCTCAGCTTGGCGAAAGGGGTATTCAGGGTGTACGTTATTGTTCTGGAGCAAGAGCCCACCGCAGGGCGTACATATTGATGAGAAGGGAGGCCGCCGATGCGCAGCGCATGGTCATGGTTTCTGGTTTCGATTGTCGTGTTGATGACGTTATGGGGGTTCGGCGCGGAGGCGCAGGGCGTCGCGTGGAGCCGGGCGCACGATCTCGTGCGGGACGCGGGTTTCGCCGGAGGCGTGTGTTGCGTGGTCGGCGCGGCGGACCCGGATTTCGCGGTCGCGATTGGGCGTGAGAGCAACTGGGTAGTCCATGTGCTCGAAACAGACGGCGCGCGGGCGGGTGCGGTTCGTGATTGCGGTCTGGTGCGGGGGCTGCGTCCGCCGCGATTCGTGGTCGAGCATTGGATCGAGGGCATCGACAAGACCACACCGCTGCTTCCCTATGCGGACGATCTCGTGGACGTGGTGGTGGCGCTCGACGCGCCGCCGGAGGCGTGGAGTCCGGCGCGGCAAGAGGAAGCGCTGCGCGTGCTTCGTCCGGGCGGCAAGCTGTATCTGCGGGCGGCTTCCGCCGATGCCCCGTGGCAGGTGCGGGTAGAGCCGCCGCAGGCGGGTGTGGACAACTGGTCCCATTGGGAACATGGGCCGGATAACAATCCCGTCTCGAACGACACGGTCATTCGCGCGCCGTATGCGACGCGGTGGCTGGGCCAGCCGTATTACATCGCCATGCCGGCCGTCACGACGGCGGCTGGCGGGCGCATCTTCCTGGCGATGGGGCACATCGCGCATCACGAGCGAGAGGAACCGTGGCTCAATACGCTGCTCGCGCGCAACGGCTACAACGGTGAGGAACTCTGGCGGCGGCGCCTGCCGGACGGCTACCTGGTGCACCGATCCGCGTTCATCGCGACGGACGACACGTTTTACATGATCGACCTGGACGGCTCGGGGTGTCTGCTGCTCGATCCGGAGACGGGCGCGGAGAAGGGGCGCATCCGGCTGCCCGATCTGTCGGGCGAGTGGAAGTGGATGGCGCTGGACGACGGGGTGCTCTACGTGCTTGAGGGCAAGACACGCGACCCGGGGCAAATCACGGTCGTGCGAAGCGAGAATCCGGCGTGGAGTTGGGAAGAACTGAGCACGGGCTATTATGAGGACCGCATCCCCTGGGGTTTCGGCAACGCCGTTGCGGCATTTGACGTGACGCACGGGAAGCTGCTCTGGGTGCGTTGGGAGGACGCGCCCATTGACGCGCGGGCGATGGCGCTGGGCGACGGGAAGGTCTTCTTCTATGCGCCGGACGCGCGACTGGGCGCGCTCGACGCGCGCACGGGGGAGGTGGTCTGGACCAACGAGGATCCCGAGATTCGCGCGCTAATCGAAGAGAAGGGGCGCGGCCTTTTCTCGACGCCGGGCTTCCGCACGGCCTGCATTTGCGTGTATACGCCTGAGGGATTGTTTTTCCAGGGTCAGGCGCAAGCCAACCTCGTGGCCATATCTAAGGACCACGGACGCCTGATGTGGCATCGCCGAAAAACGTCGAACAACCCGAACGTGCTCTACGTTGACGGCAATGTGCTGGCGGGCATCGGCGTCGAGGGCTCGACGCTGGCGCTGGACCCGTTGACGGGCGAGACATTCGAGGACCTGGGCTTCAAGAAGCGTTCGTGCGTGCGGCTGACGGCGACGCCGGACTCGTTATTCGTGCGGGGATATCCCGAGGGGCTGACACGATACGACCGCGCCACGAGGCGCATCTACTTCGATGGTTCGGTTCGCCCGGCCTGCAATGACGGGGCTATTGGCGCGAACGGCCTTTTGTATATCGGTCCCTGGTTGTGCGACTGCAACCTTTCGCTCATGGGCTCGGTGACGCTGGCGTCGGCAGGCGAATTCGATCCCGCCGCGTTCCAGGGCGAGCGGGTTTACCTCGCTGAAGACCTGAGTGTCGTCGCGACGCCCGTGGACGAGCGCGACTGGCCCGCTTACCGCGGCGGGAACGCGCACAGTGGCGCATCCGGCGTGGCGGTTTCGCAGGCGCTGCTGCCGCTGTGGACGTGGAAAGAGGGCTGGAACGGAAACGCGCCCTCGGACGATCAGGCGACGTTTCTCCCGACCGCGCCCACGGCCGCGGGCGGTCTGGTGTTGCTGGGCGGTGATGACGGCTACGTGCGCGCAATTGACGCCGCGACGGGGGAACTGCGCTGGCGATTCGCGACGGCGGGCGCGATTATGCAACCGCCCACGGCGTGGGAAGGGCGCGTGTTGGTCGGTTCGGGCGATGGCAGCGTTTACGCGATCGAGGCCGCCACGGGCCGGCTGCTTTGGAAATTCCGGGCGGTGCCCGTCGAGCGTCGCACGATGATTTATGGCGCGCTCGGCTCGAAGTGGCCGGTGAACACCGGTGTGCTTGTGCGTGACGGCGTCGCCTATTTCGCCGCGGGCATCATCGACTACGACGGCACCTACGTGTATGCGGTGGACGCCGCGACGGGCGCGCTCAAGTGGGTCAACAACACTACGGGGCACCTCGACAAGGAATTGCGGAAGGGCGTGTCCGCGCAAGGCAATCTGACCATCATGGGCGGCAAACTCTGGCTCGCGGCGGGGAATGTGATGCCGCCTGCGGCGTATGACCTCGCAACAGGCGCGTATCTCGGCGATCCAGCGGTCGGGGACGGATCGCCGCGCGTGAACCGAGGCGAGGAAATCGGCGCGTTCGCGGACCGCTTTCTGGTCTACGGCGGGCGTCTGCGGTATTCCTCGGCGGAGAACGTGGTGAATCCGGGCCGGTTCGCTTTCACGGACGGCGCCGGGCAACAGGTCGAGTTCGCATCGGGCAGGGTAATGCCCGCGTGGGACGACACACTGCTCGCGTGTGTGCCGCGCCGCGACGCGGTCCCGGTCGTCTTCGAGAGCGACGCGCTGTTCGCGGAACTCAAGCGGGACCGCGTCCGCCTGCCGAAACGGCTATGGGAGGCGAAACGGCTCGCCGACGCGCGGGTGGAAGCCCTTGTGCTGGCCGAGAACGTCGCGGCAGTCACGTATGCGACGCCTCGGCCCCGGTCGCTCCGTCCCAACTACCGCGTGAGCTTGCTCTCGCGGGAAACGGGCGAGGTGGTGTGGACGGACGAACTGCCGGCGGCGCCGCGTCTTAACGGGCTTGCCATCGACCGCGACGGCCGTGTTCTCGTCGCGATGCAGGACGGCAGCGTGGCGGCGTGGGGCGACGTGGCGGCGCTCGAGGCGAACCTGGCGGGCCTTGCCGCCATGGCCCGCACGGGGATCGCCGACCAGGCGCACGTCGTCCGGCGGCTCGAGGCGGGCCTCGAATCGGTCCATGATCAGGAGGGACGCGCTATGCTCCTGGCGAGGCTACGCGATCTCGGCGTGGACGTGCTGGGCGATCTCCGCGAAAACGGGGTCGTCACGGATTGGCGCGTCCTTGGCCCAGTTCCCTGGGACGAAGACCAACACCCGATAGACCGCGTCTTCGCGAGCGAACCCAACGTCAACACCGCGCGCCCGGTGCGGATCGGGCGCGATCGGCTGACTTGGCGCGAGTACGTCGCGGTCAGTCCCGAGGGCATGGTGCCGCTGCGCAGCCTGTTTGGGGCGCTCGAACACAAGGCCGTATACGCTTTCGCGGAAGTGTTCCTGCCCGAGGACGGCGACTACGTGCTCGCGCTCGGCAGCAACGACGGGTTCAAATGCTGGTTCAACCGCGCGGAGGCGGGGCGCTTCGATGGAGGCCGCGCCTATGCGCCGGACCAGGACAAATTGCCGGTCCGTGGCCGCAAGGGACGCAACGAACTGCTCGTCAAGGTGACCCAATGGGGCGGCGACTGGGCCGTCGGCGCGCGGATATACGACACCGAAGGTCGTCGCGTCCCGTTGGGCGCGCCGGAGAAATGACCGCAATGTCTTTCAGATGGCCATGTCTGCCGGCGGTCCTTGGAACTTGGCTTATCGCCGAGGCGTCGGCATGGGCCTGCGACAGCGGCACGGTGCGCGACGCGGCGTTCAGCCGGCAGCGCGACGTGCACCGGCTTTGCGTCTTTGCCGCTCACGGCGATCCGGACGGCGACGCCATCGCCGAGCGACTCGATACCTGGTTGACGGCGCGGGGCGATGCGCACAACCTGCGCATCGAGCGGGTTTTTCCCGACGACCCCGAGGTAACCTGGAGCGACTATGGCATCCCGTCAAGGCCGCCGCGGCTGCCCGCGACGGCCTTGATCGGCGAGTCCGTACCTTCGGGAAATCCCTTCGTAATCGGCGGGTGGGAGCCCGCGCCGGAAGACTTCGATGGGCTGCTCGACTCCCCGGCGCGGGAGACCATTAAGGCGGCGCTCGCGACGCACTGGGCCGTGCTGCTGCACGCGCCGGAATTGTCGAACCAGTCGGACACGTCGGACACGTCGGAGAGCGAGGCCATAATCGGCGCGGCGTGCGCGACATGGGCCGAAAAACAACCGCCGGGGCTCGCCGTGGTGCGTCTACAGCGCGACGACCCGCGCGAGCGCATCGTGTGCGCCCTCGCGCGGATACCCCCGCAGGGACCTGATTGGCTGGGCGTCGTATTCGGCAAAGGCACGTTGCTCGCGCCGCCCCTGACGGGCGACGATATTTCGGAAGACAGCCTCAATCGTCTTCTCGAAACCCTGGCCACGCCGTGTACGTGCTTGCACCAGTCCGTGCGTTTCGGGCTGGACTTGCCGATGTTGTGGGACGACACCATCACCGAGCGCGCGCTGGCCATGTCGACGCCGGTGACGCCGGTGACGCCGCTCGTGGAGGATGTCTTGGGCGCGCCGCCGCACATCAAGACCGCCTTTGGCAGAATGACGGGCTTGCTGGCGCTGGGCGTATTCGGGGCGGCGGCGGTCTCAGGCGCGCTGGCCTGGGGCATCGCGCGCCGCGATCGGGGAACCGGCTCATGACGCAAACAAACGACGCACACCCGGAAACGACGGCGCGCAACGCGGCGCGTACCGTGCGCTGGGTCACGTTGTGGGGCTTGGGCGCGAATCTGGTCCTCGCGGCGATCAAGTTCGTCGCCGGCGTCGCCGCACACAGCCAAGCCCTCATCGCTGACGCCTTCCACAGCCTTTCCGATTCCGCGACCGATATCGTCGTCATCATCGGCGCGCCGTTCTGGGCCGCCCCGGCAGACGCCGATCACCCCTACGGCCACGGACGCATCGAGACAATGGTGACCGTCTTCATCGGCGCCGCGTTGGCGCTGGTCGGGCTTGGCCTTGCCTACAACGCGCTCGCGACGCTTGCCGCGGAGGACAAATCGACCCCGGGCTGGCTCGCCTTCGTTGTGGCGTGCGTCTCGATAGTTCTGAAGGAAGGTCTCTATCGCTGGACCGCCCGCGTTGGTCGCCGCCTGCGGTCTTCCGCGCTCGCGGCCAACGCCTGGCACCACCGCTCCGACGCCTTCAGTTCGGTGCCGGTCGCGGTAGCGGTGCTCGGATCGCACGTACAGCCGGCCTGGACTTTCCTCGACCACGTAGCCGCCCTGCTGGTCGCCGTGATGATTCTCCAGGCTGCGTGGCGGATTGTCGCGCCGGCGATGCAGCAACTCAGTGACGCGGGGGTTACCGAGGCGGAACGCACCGCCCTGGACGTGCTTGTGCGCGAGACCCGCGGCGTGCGGTCCGCGCACGGCCTGCGCACGCGCCGGCTTGGTCCGGACCTTTATGTGGACCTGCACGTCCTTGTCGATCCCAGCTTGACGGTGCATGAAGGGCACGAGATCGCGCGCGCGGTGAAGCGGCGGCTCCTGCGCGAAGGAGAAGACGTCGTTGATGTGCTGGTGCACATCGAACCGTTCGAGGAGTGACGCCGCGGCGTGTTTCACTCGCCTCCGGGCGTTTCGTCGTCGCCGAAGGCCACGGCCAGCGCCTCGCTCACTTCTTCGACGAGCGTGAAGGCGATATCGCGCCGCACTTCCTCGTGAATCTCGGGAAAGTCTTTCTCGTTCTCCTTGGGCAGGATGATCCGCCGGATGCCCGCGCGGTGCGCCGCGAGCACCTTCTCCTTGATCCCGCCCACGGGCAGCACCCGGCCCCGCAGCGTAATTTCACCGGTCATACTCAGCCCGACGCGCGGGGCCTTCCCGGTCAGCGCGGAAAGCATCGACACGAGCAGGGCAACGCCCGCCGACGGGCCGTCCTTCGGGATCGCGCCCTCGGGGATGTGAATATGCATATCGAGCGTCTTGTGAAAGTCCGCCGGCAGCCCGAGCGCGTCCGCATGAGCGCGCAGGTACGTATGCGCGGCCTGGGCCGACTCCTTCATGACGCTGCCGAGTTGCCCGGTCAAGGTCAGACGGCCTTTGCCCTTCGCGGTGCTGGTCTCGATGTTGAGGATATCGCCGCCCGCCTCGGTCCAGGCCATGCCGACGGCCACGCCCACCTGCGGTTTCTTCTCCGCGTATTGTTCCGAATACTTCGGCGGCCCGAGAAACTCGATGACTTCGGTCTTTCGCACGGGAATTCGAGGCTGTTCCGGCTCCGTGACGACCTTGCGCGCCACCTTGCGGCAGATACCGGCAATCTGGCGGTCTAACTCGCGCACGCCTGCCTCGCGCGTGTACCGAGCGATGATCGTTTCGATGCCGTCGCTCTCGAAGACAAGGTGGGTGTCCTTCAATCCACAGGTCTTTATCTGCTTCGGGATCAGGAAGCCCTTGGCGATGGCCGCCTTCTCGTAGCTTGTGTAGCCCGGCATGCGGACGATTTCCATGCGGTCGCGCAGCGCGTGCGGGATATCGAACTCCGTGTTCGACGTGGCCACGAAGAAGACTTCGGAAAGGTCGAACTCTACTTCGAGATAGTGATCGCTGAACGCCTTGTTCTGCGCCGGATCAAGCACTTCGAGCAGCGCCGAAGAAGGATCGCCCCGAAAATCCACGTTCATCTTGTCTATCTCGTCGAGCATGAACACGGGGTTCTTCACCCCGACTTTCTTCATGCTCTGGATGATCCGTCCCGGCAGCGCCCCGATGTATGTGCGTCGGTGGCCCCGGATTTCCGCCTCGTCGCGGATGCCGCCGAGGGATACGCGCACGAACTTCCGGTTCATCGCCCGCGCGATCGATTGCCCAAGCGACGTCTTGCCGACGCCGGGCGGCCCCACAAGGCACAGGATCGGCCCCCGCACGTCCTGGCTCAGCTTACGCACCGCGAGAAACTCGAGAATACGCTCCTTGACCTTTTCGAGGCCGTAGTGGTCCTCGTCAAGCACCTGCTGCGCATGCACGATGTCGATGCTGTCCCTGGTGCGCTTGGCCCAAGGCACTTCAGCGAGCCATTCGAGGTACGTGCGGATCACCACGCCCTCAGGACTCATCATCGGCATGCGCGTGTACCGCGCCAGTTCATGCTCCGCCTTCTCCCGGACCTCCTTCGGCATCTTCGCCTTCTTCACCAGCGTACGCAGTTCCGTGAATTCGTCCCCCCCCTCCTCGCGGCCCCCGAGCTCCTGATGGATCGCTTTCAGTTGCTCCTGCAAGTAGTGCTCGCGCTGGCCACGCTCCATCTGCTCGCGCACCCGCTCGCGCACGGTTCGCTCGATCTCGAACAGTTCGTTCTCGCGCATCAGCAGGCCCGTGATCCGCTCGAGTTGCCGCGCCGCGTCCGTCGTCTCAAGCAGTTCCTGCCGCTCCTCGACCCCGCCCGGCAGATACGCGCACAACATGTCCGCCAACACGTCCGCCTCCGCCACCTCCTTCAGGGACAATACGATCTCCGGCGCCACACGCCCGCTGAGCCGCGCGTACTGCTCGAACTGCGTCAGCGCGGCCCGCATCATCCCCGCCAACTCGTCGCCGGGCGGTGCGGGCCGATCGATACGCACCACCAGCGCCTCGGGCGGCGCGTCGTCGAGGTAGAATCGCCGCACCCGGCCCCGACCCAAGCCCTCGACCACGACCTTCATCGTCCCGTCCGGCAGGCGCGTCGTTTGCAGCACGTTCGCCGCCGTGCCGACCCGATGCAGATGCTCCGCCGTCGGGTGCTCCTCCGACGCATCCGTCTGCGTCAACAGGAAGATCGGCATCTCGCTTGCCAGGCACTCCTCGACCGCCGCCAGCGACGCCGCGCGGCCCACGATCAACGGCACCACCATCCGGGGAAACACCACGGCGTCTTTCAAAGGCAACAGCGGCAACCGCGCCGTCTGATGCTGTTCTTGCGTTTTCGGGGGCATGCGTTACGCTCCAATGTCATGGATGGAAAGGGACGAGGAAAGTATACGTAATTCGAAAGTTGAATGACTAATTCTCCGGGCGATCCAACGCGGGGAAGACTTTCTCAGGTGAAGAGGCCGTAACTAACGCCGATGGGCAAGAAGACCCTTGCGGCGGTGAACGCGCTTACGCGCTGGCGGAGCGGCCGGGTTTGTCCTTGGACCGGGCGGCGGGTTCCTGCTCGTAAACGATGAGGGGCTCTTCGTGGTTGCGGATGACGCCGGGCGTGACGACGCACTCCCGGATGTCTTTGCGCGACGGAATATCGAACATGACGTTGAGCATGACGTCCTCGAGGATACTGCGCAGCCCGCGCGCGCCGGTGTCGCGTTCGAGGGCGTAGTCGGCGATGGCCTGGATGGTTTCCTCGGGGAAGTGCAGCTTGACGCTCTCGAGTTCGAACAGCTTCTCGTATTGCTTCGTGATGGCGTTCTTCGGCTCGATGAGTATGCGGATGAGTTCGTCGCGGCCCAGTTCGTGCAGGGTGGCGATGACCGGCACGCGCCCGACGAATTCCGGGATCATCCCGTATTTGATGAGGTCTTCCGGCTTGATCAGGGCGAGCAGATCGCCGATGCTGCGCTCTTTCTTGGACTTGATGTCGGCGTTGAACCCGATCACGTTTGTGCCGGTCCGCTTGCGGATCACGGTGTCGAGCCCGTTGAACGCGCCGCCGCAAATAAACAGGATGTTCCGTGTATCGACCTGGATGCACTCCTGCTGCGGGTGCTTGCGCCCGCCCTGGGGCGGCACACTCGCTACGGTGCCCTCGAGAATCTTCAACAGCGCCTGCTGCACGCCCTCGCCCGAGACGTCGCGCGTGATTGATGGGCTGTCGCTCTTGCGCGCGATCTTGTCGATCTCATCGATATAGACGATGCCCGTCTCCGCGCGGCCCGCGTCGAAATCGGCGCTTTGGAGCAGTTTGAGGATCACGTTCTCGACGTCGTCCCCCACGTAGCCCGCTTCCGTCAGCGTCGTGGCGTCCACCACCGCGAAAGGCACCTCGAGGAGACGCGCCAGCGTCTCGGCCAGCAGGGTCTTGCCGCAGCCTGAGGGACCGATGAGCAGCACGTTCGATTTTTGGATTTCGACGCCGTCGAGTTCGCCGCCCGCCGCGATGCGCTTGTAGTGGTTGTGGACCGCCACCGCCAGCACGCGCTTCGCGCGTTCCTGCCCGATGACGTACTGGTCCAGGAAGTCCTTGATCTCGACGGGTGTCGGTACCTTCACAGTCCGGGCGCCGCCCTTGCGCGCGCGGTCCTCCGCGACGATCTCGCCGCACAGCTTCACGCACTCGTCACAGATGTTGACCTCGGGACCGGCGATAAGCTTGTTTACCTCGTCATGGCGCTTGCCACAAAACGAGCAGGTGGGTACGTCATTTCGACCGCGCTGTGAAGCCATGCCAACACCTCCTTGCCACAAGGGCAAAGGCGAATATATCACTTTTGCGCGCGCTTGTCAATAGATTACCTCGCCCGCCTAAAGCACACACGCGTCGCTATTGTGCCAAGAAACTCCCGCTAAGTCAACTTCTCAACGTCATTTACTATCATACGCCGAGAACTTCCGAAGTTCCCCGGGGGCCACATCGGCGGTCAAGCGCGCCTTCTATTCTTGGCTTTGTCGGTAACCCAAATGCCTGGCGCGTCCAACGCATCAAATGGTACTTCGTCGAGTTGGCAGCGTCCCTGTCCCCAACCTGTTTCTTGACGCCGAAAATGACGTGCCGTCCAACCCTATTGACAGCCCGAGAAAAACCTGCTATTCTGTGGCTGCGTTGGGAGCAGCAAAGTACGCGCACCGCAGAGGTGTTGCGGTGCGTCCGGGTACTGCGAAGAAGCTGCGATATTTGGCAAGGCGAATTGGCTGTGACCTTGAGAGCGTCGGTCGACATGAGGGGGTACGCTTTTTGGGAAGAGGCGTTTCACCTTCGTGACGCGGTATCAAGAGAGCGGTCTTTTTGTGTTCATTGAGGCATGTTAGCGCAACAGGAATAGAATAAGGAGTAGTGGGAAATGCGAAGGAAAAGAGGTTTTACGCTTATCGAGTTGCTGGTGGTGATCGCCATCATCGGCATCCTGGCGGCGATCCTGCTGCCGGCGCTCGCGCGTGCGCGCGAGTCCGCGCGGCGGGCCAGTTGCCAGAACAACCTGAAGGAATGGGGCCTCGTGTTCAAGATGTACGTGAACGAGGACCCGGGCGAGCGGTACCCGCCGATGCAGGTAGTGAAGGAACAGCCGTGGGGCTCTGGGAGCTACGTGGAAGCGTTGGCCGCGGGTCCCAAGGTCGCGACCATCTATCCGGAGTATCTGACGGATGCGTCCATCGGCGCCTGCCCCTCCGACGCGGTGGAAACGTCGGATTACTTCTACGACTCGAATACGGGCGACCCGATCATTCACATCAACGCGGAGCGCATCGACGCGAGTTATGCCTACCTGGGCTGGACGCTCGATCGCGTGGGCATGTTCTCGATGCCTTTCTCAACGTTCGCGGCTGTCCAGTTGATCATTTCGCAATTGGGCGGCGCCACCATCAGCCCGTCCACGCTTGTGGACCAGCAGTTGGGCTATGCCGCGGAGCGGCTCTTCGCGAAGATTAGCGCGCAGTACCTGCCCTTCATCCCGTCGGGGACCGTGGGCACGGCCGCGCAGGCGACGGCCCTCGAGAAGAAGATCGACGAGGACATCGAGGTGCCTGTGCCTTTCGGCAACGGCGGCGATAAGACCATCTATCGTTTGCGCGAGGGCATCGAGCGGTTCCTCATCACCGACATCAACAACCCGGCGGCCACGGCGCAGGCCCAGAGCACGATCTTCATCATGATGGACCAGCTTTCCGCCGCAGGCGCGATTGAATTCTTCAATCACATTCCGGGCGGCTGCAATGTGCTGTATCTGGACGGGCACGTGGATTTCCTCCGCTACATCCCGAATCCACAGAACGCCAATCCCCCGCCGGGGACTGCGCCGATCATCTCGAGTGTCGCGACGATCATTGGCGCCATCGCCAACACCGGCAGCTGAGAATTCGCACCCCCCCCGAGTATCGTTCCCCCGGGTTCGGAAACGGACCCGGGGGGTTCTTTTCCGTGCGTTGCCGGCCGGACCGGACGGATCAGCGGGCCTGCCCCGGCAATGGGTACGAGACTCCGCGGACTCCCTTGGGGCCATTGGGAGCTGCGCGCTGGCCCTTCCTTTTGTGGCACCGCGTCCGGTTGTCGGGAAAAGGCGTTTGCCTTCAGACCTGAGGATGGGTTATAATGGATTTGGTGGCGAGGGTGGGCAACGAGACTTGCAAAGCGCGCTTGGGTTAGGTATAATATCCATAGAAAGTCGAAAAGCAGGCGCATTCTGCGGGGATGGCGGTGGGGATGAATCAGGAGTAGTTAAGCGCAAGGAGGCGCAGTTGTGTGGGTTAAGGCAGGCAAATCAAGATGCTTCTTCCCCCGCATATTCAGCCGAATCGACCAAACGAAGTACACAATACTCCCGGCAATTACGTCCACGGTGGGCGTGTTTTGTCTTAATCAGGCATTCTCAACGGACTAAAGGAGAAGTGGAATGCGCAAGAGAAAAGGCTTCACCCTCATTGAACTGCTGGTGGTGATCGCGATCATCGGCATCCTGGCCGCGATTCTACTGCCGGCGCTGGCGCGCGCGCGCGAGTCCGCGCGACGATCGAGTTGCCAGAACAACCTCAAGGAATGGGGCCTCGTGTTCAAGATGTACTCAAACGAGGACCCGGGCGAACGGTACCCGCCCTTGCAGGCCGTAGATCAGCGGGACGCGGACTGGCCGACAGGCACGGGCTGCATCGACCTGGCCGCTGGCCCGGCAGTGTACACGATCTACCCGGAATATCTGACGGACCCCGCGATCGCCATCTGCCCGTCAGACGCGGAGGACGACGTGAAGGACATGTTCCACTCCGACGGCACGCCCAAATTCGCGGATGATCCGGGTACGGTCGACGCGAGCTACGCCTACATTGGCTGGACGCTGGACCGGCTGAATGTGCCGGGGCTGCCTGCGCTGCCAATTTCGGCCTTCACGAACGTGAATCTGATCGTGACGCTTTTCGGCGCCACCGTGACGATTCCGACCAACGCCTTTGTGACCGCGCAGTTCGGCTACGCGATTGACGGCCTGTTGGCCACCGCAGCCGGCGAAATGTCCGGCAATCCGATTGGCATCGCGGTCCAGAAGGCGGCGGACAAGGACGTCGAAGTAGCGACGCCTTACGGTAATGGCGGCGGCACGACGATCTACCGTCTGCGTGAAGGTATCGAGCGCTTCCTGATCACGGACATCAACAACCCCGCGGCAACGGCCCAGGCCCAGAGCACCGTGTGGATTATGATGGACCTGTTCGCGGGCGCGGGCGCGATCCAGTTCTTCAACCACGTGCCGGGCGGCTGCAATGTGCTTTACCTGGATGGCCACGTCGATTGGATTCGCTACATCCCGAGTCCCTCGACCAATCCGCCCGTGGATACGCAGGCAACGGCGCCAGTGCTGCCGAGCATGGCCGCACTGATCGGTCTGCTTGCCAGCCTGAACTAGTCTGTAAGATCGTTTGCGACAGCAAGGGCGTTCCTCGACCCGCGAGGGGGTGCGGGGAACGCCCTTTTTTTGCCTCGGAACAGTCGCTGATTTCCTGTATACGCGGGCATTTCGTGTCTGGCGGGGTTTGACAGGGGGAAGGGGGTGGAGTATAGTGAAGTCGCAGGATTCGCACACTCCGGAGGGGTCTCTCTCCGCGGCGTTCCAGCCGCGAAACGTTGGATGTGCGATGCGAGCTTGGATGGAGGCATGGTGGTTGCATGAAGAACCGCGTTTTCACCACAGGGGAAGTGGCCGCAATCTGCGGGGTGTCCGCCGACACGGTGTCGCGCTGGTTCGACCTGGGGCAAATTGACGGTTACCGCCTCGGTCCCGGCGGCGACCGGCGCATTCCCCATGACAACCTACGCAAATTCATGCTCAGCCACGGCATCCCGCTCGAGCGCCTCGAGCAAGGCGAGCGCCGTGTCCTCGTCGTGGACGACGACCCGTACTATCTGGACATTATTCCGTCCATCTTGACGAAGGAGGAGGAATTCCAGGTGCTGACCGCGTCCACGGGTTTCGATGCCGGCGCGCTGGTGGTCGAACACAACCCGCAACTGGTCATCCTGGATATTCATCTCACCGACATGGACGGCCGTATGGTCTGCGAGCGGATCAAGAGTCGGGCGGAAACGCGCAATACGCGCATCCTCGGTATCTCGGGGTTCATCGAGGAGGACGAGATTCGCGAGTTGGGCGACTATGGTTTCGATGACTTCTTGAAGAAGCCGTTTCAATTGGCGGAGTTGCGCGACCGCGTAAGACGCCTGTTTGATCTGCCTAACGCGCGCCTGGCGCGCCCGAAGCGCACTGTGTAGCATCTGAGATTTCAGATTTGAGATTTCAGATCGTGGCGCGTCTGTTATAACCTTTTCGCAAAGCGCCCCATCGCCTCCGGATTCAAGGTGACGCCGAAACCCGCGCCTTCGGGCACCGAGATTGCGCCGTCCTTGGCAAGAAACGGTTGCGTAAGCATGGCGTCGCGCGCTTCAGGGCTCCAACTCTCCGGCTCCCACGGATACTCGAGGAACGGGCATTCCGTGAGACTGGCCGCGATCTGCAGGTTGATCGCGAACCCGATGCCGTTGGTCCAGGTGTGCGGCGAAAAGCTGCGACCCCGCGCTAGGGCAAGCCGCGCGACTTCCCGCGCCACGGACACGCCCCCGGCCAGCGTTGCATCGGGCTGGTACACGTCCAGGCAATCTTTTTCCAAGAGCACCTTGAACTCATGCATGCCCTGATTCATTTCGCCGCCCGCGATGGGCACGTCAACCGCCGCGCGGAGACGCGCGAGTCCGTCGTAGTCGAATCGGTGCAGCGGTTCCTCGACCCAGTAGACGTCCAGGTCCTCGACGCCGCGGCAAAAGGCCAGGGCCGTTTCGTAGTCCCACTTCACGCCAAGAGGCGAGAGGGTCCAGCCCTGATTCGCGTCCACCAGGATGCGCATGGTGTCGCCGACCGCCGCGCGGACCGCGCGGACGGCCTCAAGGTCCTCTCGATAGTCGAAATGGCGCGCGCGCAGCTTGATAGCCCTGAAGCCGGCGTCGCGCGCGGCGAGGGCGCGTTCCGGGGCGTGCTCGACCGTGGCCAATTCGCCCGTACTCGCGTAAAGTTCCAGTTCCGTGCGCGCGCCGCCCCAATAGCGACACAGCGGCTCGCCCGCCATTTTGCCGACGAGGTCCCACAGCGCCGCCTCGACAAGCCACGGACGCCCCCCGATCATGAAGCCGTACAAGCGGACAACCTCCGCCAGGAGTTCAACGTCCTTCGGGTCCGCGCCGATGAGAAACTGGCCGATTGTGTCCTGCACGATGAATCTCAACAGCCGCGCCTGCTCCTCGCTGAACACCGATGCCGCGGCAATACCCTCCAAGCCGTCATCCGTAATCAATTTCAGGATCAGGCAGCGGTTTGCCGTCTGCTCGTGCATCGGGACCCATGTGGGATGGAAGGGCCGCGCAAGCGGATGCTCGAAGAAGTATGTCTCAATCGCCGCGATAGACATCGGAAAACCTCCGAACGCTCATGGGTTCCCTGAGACCTATATTCTTTCCACTACCGCGGCGACGCCGAGGCCGCCGCCGCCGCACAGGGTCTGAATGCCGTACCTGCCTTGGGTGCGCTTGAGATGCCGCACCATCTCGCTGAAGTAGACCACGCCCGACGCTCCGATGGGGTGTCCCAGCGCGATGGCGCCGCCGGTCGGGTTCACGCGGGGATCGTCGAAGGCGTAGCCAAAGGCGTTGGCGAAGGCGAGGCACGGCGACGCAAACGCCTCATTGGGCTCGATGATGTCCATGTCGTCCATGGTCTTGCCGCACCGCGCGAGAGCCTTCTTCATCGCCGGAATCGGCGCGAGCAACATGGGCACAGGCTCCCCGCCGGCGACTGCAAACGACACGAGGCGCACTATCGGTTCGAGACCCAGGGCCTCGGCCTTGTCGGCGCCCATGAGCAGCTCGGCGGCGGCCCCGTCGACAATCTGCGACGAGTTTCCCGCGGTCACGCGCCCGCCCTCCTTGAAGGGCGTCGGCAGCTTCGCCAGGTCCTGCATGAACCCCTCGGGGTCGTCCGCCGCCTTGGACCGCAAGACCTCGTCGGTGTCGACCCGCCGTGTCTGCCCCTCCCACTCGAATTCAAAGGGGATGATGTTATCGAACCAGCCGTTGCGTTGCGCGGTGACGGCGTTGCGCATGCTACGCAGGCCGAAGGCGTCGAGGTCCTCGCGCGTGTGCCCTTCCGCCTCCGAGATCATCTCGGCGCACAGGCCCTGCGGCACGGTCATTCCCGAATCGGCGAAGCGCGGCGAGAACCGCACGGGATAGTTCGCGTCCATTCCCACTTGCACGTCCGATCCCATCCCATAATGCGACATCAGTTCCACGCCCGCGCACAGCATCACGTCGCCGTCGCCCACCTGGATGCTTTGCGCGCCGAACATGATCGACTTGAGGCCGGCGTTGCAAAACTGATTAACCGTACACGCGGAGATCTCCTGCGGCAGCCCAGCCAGCAGCGCGGCGACTCGGGCGAGGTTCATCCCCTGCTCGCCGATCTGACTCAGGCACCCGACGATCACGTCCTCGATGTCGTGTTCGTCGAACTTCGGGCTCTTCGCCTTGACGCGGTTCACCAGCCCGCGCATGACCGCCGCGAGCAGGTCCTGCGCCGACGCCTGGCACAATTGGCCGTTCTTCTTCATTCCATCGCGGCCCGATTTGCCAATCGCGCTGCGCACCGCGTCCACGACCACCACTTCGCGCACCATCGTCATGACAGAACCTCCTGTTCGTCTTCGTCCCTCTCCTTCAGCAAAGACCAAGTCGCATTCTACAGATTCCCCGGACGGCACGGCCAGTCGCAGGCAATGCCCGAAAGTTGCATCGTCCTGCGCGGAACAGTAGGCTGATCTCCGCATATCCTTCGCGTTGGGCGCATGAAGAAGGCTTGCAACCCATGGACGCCTCAGGACAAAGCGAGACGCCCCGCGGCGATTTCTTAGCCGCCGCGGCCCTCGATACGGCCGGCGGGGCCTTCTCCGAGGCTTACGGACGGTGGCGCGCGCTCCGCTTCCACGGCGCGGCGGAGGAAAAGACGGCGGGACTCGAACACGTTCTCCAATGCGTCTGGTACGATCACCTGTTTCCCGAGGAGGGGCTGCGTCTGGATGACGGCCGCCCCTTGCGCGTACTCTCGCCAGGTTGGTGGAATCATGGTGAGGGCCCGGACTTCAAGAACGCGCAACTCGAGATAGCGGGGCGACTGCGCACGGGCGACGTGGAAATCCACTTGCAGCATGCGGGTTGGGCGGCTCACGGACACCACCTGGACTCGCGCTATGATCACGTGTTGCTGCACGTCGTCTTCGAGCGGACTCCGCCCAGGCAACCGCCGTGTACGTCCGCCGGCAGGTCCTTGCCCACCTTGTTGCTGGCGGATTACGTGGACGCCTCGCTCGAACGTTTGGCGGAAACCGTCGTGACGGACGCGTACCCGTATGGCGTCGCGGCGGCACAAGGCGCGTGCGCGGCCTTGGCGGTCTGGCGCGACACGGCGGCCCTCGAACATTTCCTGAACCTCGCGGGCGATTGGCGTATCCTGTACAAGGCGCGGGCGCTACGGGAACGCATGGACCAATTGGGCGAGGCACAGGCGGTGCACGAACTGTTACTGGCCGCGTGCGGCTACGGGCCGTTCAAGCAGCAGTTCCGCGCCGTGGCGCGCCACTTGCCCTACGACCGCGTCGTGCAACTGGCGCACACCAACCCGTTGCTTCTGGAGGCGGCGATGCTCCAGATCGCCGGACTACTCCCGGAGGAACTACCCGAAGGGAATGCGGGGGCCGCGCACCACGCGCGCCTGATCGCCTTGCGGCGGGAGCATCTTGGGGGACTGCGCCCCCTTCCGCTGGCGTGGCGACGCACCGGGGTCCGCCCGAACAATTACCCGGAACGCAGGCTCGCGGGCGCGGCGCGCTTTCTGGCAAGGACCGCACGCGACGGCCTGATCGAGACCCTCGAGGGCGTGTGGCGTCAGGACCTCTCCCCCATCGCGCGCCGCCGCGTCTTCGAAGCGTTGTTCCCGGACCGCACAGGCTTCTGGGCCGAGCACTGCACGTGGACGGGGAAGTCGTTGATGCGCCCGATGGCCCCGTTGGGAGCGGACCGGATACGGGGAATCATCGGCAACGTCTTTGTACCCGCCGCGCTGGCTCGCGCACGGAGGGTTCGAGACCGTCTTCGTGAAGAACAAGTCTTCGCGTTCTTTGCCGCATTGCCGCGCGAATCCGAGAACCGGATAATGCGCGTCATGCTGCCGCGCATTGCGGACGGACTGGAACGGCTGAAGTTGACGTTCCGCATGCAGCAGGGTCTGCTCCAGATGCACGACGACTGGTGCGAACCGAATCCTTCCTGTCGTAACTGCGCGTTGCTTGCCCACCTCGCCGCGCGATCGCCGGAGGCTGTGCCGGACGAATGCGGCCAGATATGAGGCCCCCTGCTTCTGGCACATCTCACAGTTGCTCCGTATTTGCCATCCCCTCACTTTGCCGCCGGGAAGGTTATCGAGTACACTTGGGTAGTAGTTGAGGCGGAATCGCGTCGCGCGATTCAAGATAATCTTCCGTGTAGCTTATTGACGGCAAAGGACTTATGCGTATTCTTCCGGGATGGTTTCTGCTCGTGGCGGTGCTTTTGTCCGGTGCGGCACAGCCGCGCGTCGCATATGGTCAGGAAGACTGCGATTCCTGCGGGGAAGCGACGCTGGACGCAGTTGACGAGAATTGGCTGACGGATATCGGCTACCCGACGGAGATTTTTCGCGTCTTGCTGCGCTGGGAGGAGGTCGCCAACGACGGCTCGCTCGTATGCGGATTTCGCGTAGCGGCGCGCGAAGGGGGTGCACCGTTCGAACTCTATCGAGGCGCGTCGGGTGCGTTGCTGGACCTCGAAGACCTCGCCGCGCTGGGGATGTCGCCGAAAACCTGGGACTTCGCACCGCTCGAATGGCCTCCTGAAATCGGGCCGGGATTCCTCCTCCCGCCCGCCGCATCGGCCGGGACAAGCGCGGGCAAGAGCGCCGCGCGGAAAGCTGTGCAGTCGGGGCGAGTGGCCGAGCGGGTGGCGCTGCCGCCGGTGAACCTCGACGCGGTCCGGCGGGAAGACGCCGCGGCGGAGGCGGCCACGCCGAAAGGCCCGGTCCGGTTTGGGGTATTCAGGGACTTGCCGGCGCCGTTGCGGGCCGGGGAGAATCGGCAGGGACCAGAGGAATCTGCGGAAGCTGACAATTGGACGAGACTTGCCGGCAGCGAGTCTGTCTGGAGCGCGGAGATCGTTTCGCCTGGGGCCATCGGGATACGGGTGCATGTCGCTGAGTTTGAGGCGCCTCTATCCGCGCGATGGTATGTGTTCGACCCGGACGATCCTGAGGGTCTTCTCGAACCCTCACCCTATCCCTCTCCTGCGGGGAGAGGGGATGGGGAAACCTTCGGTCGTAGCGGTGGCGCGGTCGGGAGACCGGCCACAACCGGGTTCTGGACGCCGACGTGCTTTTCCGATCGGGTGGTGGTGGCGTGCGTTCTGCCGCCGGAGGCGTCGCCGGACAGCGTGTCGTTGGAAATTGACCGAATCATCCATGTTTACAAGGGATTTTCCGAATTGCCTTGGAGCAAGGCGGCCGGGTCGTGCAATCTCGATGTGGCGTGCTATGGCGATTGGGCCAACGTGGCGCTGGGCGTCGGTGGCATCGGCACGATTGGATCGTCGGGTTCGCTGTGGTGCACTGGCAGCCTGATTGTGGACGGCGATCCCACGACGCACACACCCTTCTTCATGACGGCCAACCATTGCGTCGGGTCGACCGCGGCGGCAAACAATATCGAAGTCTATTGGCTCTACCAGAATCCCGCATGTGGGGGCGCGGCCCCGGACCCGAAGGCCGTCCCGCGCACGACCGGCGGCGCGGATTATCTGGCAGGCGGCCCGGCTAGCTCCGGTACGGACTTCGCCCTTCTGCGCCTTCGAAGCGCGCCACCGGGCGGACTGATCTATTTGGGGCTTACGAATGCGGTGCCGCCGTTGGGCACGGGCCTCACCTGCGTGCATCATCCGCGCGGGGAGTTCAAACGCATCTCGTTCGGGGCGCTCACGAACAGCGGCAGCCCCTCTTTGGGCGGCGCGCCAATGCAGTCGCCCGAGCGGTTTCATGAATCCCTGTGGAGTCTCGGCACCACGGAGCCGGGGTCTTCGGGGAGTCCCCTGTTGCTGAACGGTCGGCAGGTTTTTATCGGTCAACTATGGGGCGGAGGCGCGTCATGCAGCGAGCCGATGGAGCCGGATTATTATGGACGATTCGACGTGACTTTCCCACTCGTCGCGGGGCATCTCGGCGCGGCAATCAGCGCGTTCGACGTAAACGCCTCCGGCACCGTGAATGCGGCGGACCTCCAGGTTGTTATCAACGTGTTGCTTGGGAAAGCGTCCACGCCCGCGGCGGACGTTGACCGCTCGGGTGTTGTGGACGCGCGTGATCTGCAACTTGTCGTCATCGCGGTGCTGCGGGAGCGATAAACCACGGCAAGTGGCCGCAAACGAGCAAGACGACAGGTGGTATGAGACGGATAGGTCATATAGGTCATATGGGCGGCACCATAAGTAGGTCCTCACGTGCATTGCGCGACTCCGGAGTCGCGCTGCTACGCGAGCCGCGCCGCTCCGCACGGGGCGCCGGTATGTCCCTGGCAGTCGTGGTGTTTCTCGCGTATCTTGTGCTTGCCTCGTTCGCGCAGGGCGCAAGTGGGCAGGAAGCGCCTCCGTATGAGACCGCAGTCGCGTTTCTCGCCGCAAGCGGATTCCCTGAGCAAGAATACGCGCTGCTACACGTGTGGCTTGAGCGCCCGCGACTCGCCGATTCGGATTTCGTCGCCGGTTACCGGGTAAGAGCAAGGGGAGATGGCGCGGCCTTCGACCTCTACGCTGTGGACGATCGCCTGCTCAGCGCCGCAGAGCAGGCAGCGTTAGGCATAGGCGAGAAATCGTGGATGCCGAGACCGGTCGAGGCGGGGCCGGAGCGAGCGCCCGCGCGGGCTCAACAAGTCCAGGAGGCAATCACGCCGTGGTCGGTGCGTCACGGCATCGGCTTTTCGCACGTGGCCACGCTGCCACCGCTGGACCTGCGGCGGCTGCTTGACGAGGACGCCCGCGCGGCGGAGGACGCCGAAAAGGGCCTCCTGCGCATCGGCATATTCCGCGACCTGACGCCGCCGCTGGAGACGCGCATGGCGGCGCGAGGGATGAGCGCGTGGCAGACCCTGCCGGACGGCGCACTCTTGTGGTGCGTGATGATCGAGTCGCCCAAGGCGGTTGGACAGCGGCTGGAGATAACGGCGACGGGTCTTCCGCCGGGTGTCGAGATAGTTGTATACAACGTGCGCGATCCGAAAGAGTGCTACGGGCCGTTCACGGCGTCGGACGCGGACTCGGGCGTGTTTTGGACGCCGACGTGTTTTTCCGACGCAGTGGCGTTCGAGTGCCGGGTCCCGCCGGGCGTCTCGCCGGAGAACGTCACCCTGCGCTTAGCGCGTATCGGACATGTCTACCGCGATCCTGTGAAATTGATCGAAACGCGCGCCGCGGCGGGCGCCTGCAACCTGGACGTCACGTGTTACTCTGATTGGGCGGCCACGGCGCGGGGCGTCGGCGGGCTCGGAACCGTCGGGTTGACGGGCCTGCTATGGTGTACGGGTTCGCTTATCGCCGACCTCGATTTCTGCACGCAGACGCCGTATCTGCTCACGGCGAATCACTGCATCCCGACGACACAGCGGTCGGATTCGCTCGAAGTGTATTGGTTGTACCAGACCGCCGCCTGTAACGGAAGCGCGCCGGGCCCCGCAACCGTACCACGTACTACCGGCGGGGCGGACCGTCTCGCGTTCATGGGCGGTCGGGGCGATCAGGGCGGTGGCAATGATTTCTGTCTCTTGCGCCTACGCAACGACCCGCCCCCCGGCATGACGTTCCTCGGTTGGAGCACCGTCGCGCCGCCGCTCGCCACGGAAGTCACGTGCGTGCACCATCCGCGCGGCGATTTCAAACGCATTTCCTTTGGCGGCCTCACCGACACGGAGAACCCGCACGCCGAGTGGTTTCACGAGGCAACCTGGAACGCCGGCACGACCGAACCGGGCTCTTCCGGCAGCCCGTTGATGATCACTGCCACGCAGCAGATCATCGGGCAACTCTGGGGCGGCGGCGCATCCTGCATCGACCTCACCGCCCCAGATTATTATGGCCGCTTCGACGTCACCTATCCGATTATCGAAAGCTATCTCAACGCTGTGGCGGAGGTCGGATTCGAGGAGACGAACGTCTCCGCGCCCGAGGGTATCGGCACGGTGAGCATCCGGGCGGCGCTCAGCAAGCCGGCGGGCGCGGCGGGTGCGTCCGTTATGTATGCCGTGGCAGGCGGCACGGCCACGCCGGGCACGGATTTTGATCTGGAAAACGGTGTATTGTCTTTCGCACTGGGTGAAACCGAAGCCGCTCTCGACGTGGTCATCATCGACGATACGCACACGGAACCGGACAAGACGATCATCCTGAGCCTGAGCAATGCCCAGTGCGCCGCGCTGGATGCGGAAGCGGCCACAATCACGATCACCATAGTGGACGACGACCTGGACAGCGACGGCGACGGCATTTCGGATTGGGACGAGATCAACGAGACGTTCGGCTATGTCACGGACCCAAATAACTCGGACACGGACGGGGACGGCCTGACCGATTACGAGGAGGTCTTCTGCGTGCGCGGCCCCTGCACCGATCCGACGCTGCGCGATACCGATGGCGACGGCATCCACGACTTCACGGAGATCGTCCTTGGGCTCAACCCGGCCGATCCGAACGACGGGGACTCACTTGCCTCGCTGCGGGCGCCGTGGTTCCGGTAATCATCCCGCCTACTTCTTCCCCGATTTCTTTTCGCTCTGCTGCAGCGTCTTCGCCGTGGCGATGGACCCGATGTATTTCTCCTTGCCGACCCAATGGTCAAGGATGGGGTTGCCTCGCCCGGTCTGCTTGCACCGCTTGTCAATCCAGGCGTTCATGCGGTGGCGCAGCAGTTTGACAATCTCTGGTTCGCGGTCGGCGAGGTTTGTCGATTCCTCCGGGTCCTCCACGAGGTTATAGAGTTCGACCGGCGGCTTGTAATGGAAATCGGGTTCGAGGGCGTCCCAGAATTTCCAGATGGGCGTGCGCCAGCCGTGCTTGCGCATCCAGGTACACTCGGTGATGTAGAACTCGGAACGCGGGCTGCCCGTCGCATCCCGGAAATAGGGTGTGAGTGAGACGCCGTCAAAGGCGAGCCCCTTCGCGAACTTCTTCAAGCCACAGAGGTCAAGCAGCGTCGGGATCATGTCTTCGTGCAGCGAAAACGCCTTCACGTGTACTCCCTCGGGCACTCGGCCCGGCCAGTAGTAGATGAGCGGCACGACCAGCGTGGGTTCGTATAGCCCGTGGTGGTCGAAAAACGCTTCATGGTCGTACAGGGTCTCACCGTGATCGCCGGTTACGACGATGAGTGTGTCTTCGATGCAGCCGAGTTCTTCGAGACGGGTCAGGATGCGCTTGCAGCAGGCGTCCATGTACGCGATCTCGCCGTCGTACTGCGCTATGACGTAATCCTTGTCCCGGATGCCGGGCGGCATCCACGATTTGAAATAGTCGGCGAACGGCCTGAAGTCGAATACCGGCTTCATGGTGTTGGGCAGCTTCTTGTCGCACGGGTCCTTCGAGTAGAACATCTGGTCGTAAGGCGGCGGCGGCAGGTAGGGCGAATGCGGGTCCATGTGACGCAGGAACAGCAGCCAGGGCTTGCCTGAGCGGTGCATCCGTTCCATTTCCGGTATCGCCACGGCGTTCAGGTTTTCCGCCTTCCGCGCGGGCCGGTCCTCCCAGGCGGGCCAGCCTTCGAAATTCAGGTACTTGTCAAACCCGCGGTAGAAGCCCTTGTCGAACCCCACGACCGCGGAACGGTATCCTGCCGGGCGTAATATCTCCGGGAGTGTGGGCCGGTCCTTCGGTAGGGGGACTTTCGGCCCGAGCGCCACTTCCTGGTGCGAGATGACGTCCAGGCCGGTGAGGATGCTCGAATAGGCGGGCGTCGTCGGGATATAGGCGCTGAAGCCGTTCTCGAACAGCACGCCCTTCGCGGCCAGTTGGTCGAAGTACGGCGTGGTGAGCCTCGGGTAGCCGTAGCAACTCATGTGGTCGCGACGGATGCTGTCTATCGCGAAGATCAGGATGTTGGGATATCGCCTGGCCATAAGGGTCCTTTCATGAGGCGGCTGCGCCGCAGGCCTTCAAACACGCATTCAGGTAGCCGCGGCTTTCCGCGGCAATAATGGCGCACCTGCCGAGCGGATATTCCGCGGCGCCGATGACTTCCAGGTTGACGGGGCCGTCGTAGCCGGCCTCCACGAGCACCCTGCAGTAGCCAGCGAGATCGATGTCGCCACGCCCGCAGGCCTGCAGTTCAGGCGGACCGGGGCTCGGCCCGGGGCCCGCGCAGTCGCGGATGTGGACGTGTCGCACCCGCGAAATCACCCGCCGGAGCGCGTCCTTCGGCGTCTCGCCCGCTCGATGAATATGGCTGGGGTCCATGTCGATGCCGAAGGCCGGCGAATCGATGCACGCCATGGCTTCGAGCGTGGTCGCGGTGTTCCAGATGGCGGCGCCGACGTGCGCTTTCACGCAGAGCGTTACGCCGAACGGTTCCGCTTTCTCCGCCATCTTCGCCATCAGGTATATGATTCGCCGTAAGTCGTCGGGATTGTCCTTCGAGCCGCCGGGGCCTATGTTTACCACCGGGATTCCGATGGCCGCGCCCGCTTCGAACGCCTTCATGAGCCGGTTTTCCTCCAACGCCGCCTCCTCCATGGCGGTCAGCGATAATTCGAGGTCCTCGCAAACGGCCTTGATGTCCGCGGCCTGTTGCTCCCATGTGTCGAGGCACAGGTGCTCGCACATGCCCTGGATGGCGGATATCTCCGCCGCGTCGTAACCGGCCCACTTGATGTGCTCGACCGCGGTCCGGAAATCAAAACCGCAGAACAGTACGGTATTCACGCCTAATCGCATGGCAACCTCTCCCCCACGCTTAGTATTTCACGTCCACGACGGCCTTCCGTTCCCACGAGGCGATGCAGGCCTCGATGATCTTCTGCGCGCGCAGGGCGTCCTCGCCGGAACCATCGATCCGCGATGGCGCGACCTTCGCCGCGTTCTGTTCGAGCCACCGGTGGATGCGCGAGGCAAAGGTTTCGCCGAAACCCGTCATGCCGCCGAGGTGATGATACGTCTCCGTTTCCGTGCCATTGCGGCTGTAGAACGTGAGGTCGACACAGGCGTCGTTAAGTACGAAGCGCCCCTTGCTCCCGGTGACTTCGCACCGTTCGAGCCCGAATCCGCCGCCCGCGTCGTAACTCCCGGTGAGATGGCCGACCACGCCGTTCTTGAACAGCATGTTGGCCTGAAGATTCGACCAGCACTTGCGCTTCCTTCCGTCGCGGGTCTCGCCCCGGAGAAAAAATGCGTGGACACTGATCACGTCGCCGCAGAAATAGCGCATCACGTCAATCGAGTGCGGGTGCAGCGCGCGAATGTGGAAATACGGCGAGGTCTCGTTCGGGTTGTCAATCCACATGGTCATGTTGATGATGTGCGGCCTTCCGAAGCGGCCCTCATCGAGCCATTCCTTCGCCCTGCAGGCCGCGGGCGTGAAGCGATGGTTGAGGTTGATGCCGTAGCGAAGGTGCTTCTTCCTGGCCAGCGCGACCATCTTCTCGGCTTTTGCAACCTCGTTCGAAATGGGCTTCTCGCCCAATACGGGGATTCCGCCGCCGAGCAGTTCCATCGTCGGCCTGTAATGATCGCCGCCATTTTCGACGCCCGCCGTGCACATGCTGGCGCAGTCGATCCGAACGCCCGACTTCAACATGTCGCGGACGCTGTAGAACGCGGGGCAACCGTAACGCTCGGCGGCGCGGTCGGCACGCTCGCGAATAATGTCACACACCGCCACGATTCTCGCGATCGGGTCTTTCTCGTAACACTGCGCGTGGACGTTCCCGATGCCGCCCATGCCGACAATGGCCACGTTCAACGCCATGAGGTACTCCCTTCCTCGCGGACGCCGCGCCCCTTGCTTCGCGTCCGTGTTCCCGCCGTTTGGTCGCTTACGAAGCGACATTCAAGCAGCTTTCGTCGCGGAAATCAAACCCACTTGTCCGAATAAATGGACTTCTCCTCCTGTTTCCGGTACGATCTCGCTCCAATGAAGAAGTTGTCTTGGGTGGCATGATGGCACGCGACATCCCCAGCCTTACACGACGCGGTTTCTTGCGCGTTTCCTTGGCCGGCGCGCTTGGCGCCGCCGCGACGACGCACGCGGCGGCGATGGCCCCCGGTGACTCCTGTCCGAATATCGTGATTGTCGTCATGGATACGGCGCGCAAGGATCACATGTCCTGCTGCGGCTATGAGCGGGAGACCACGCCCTTCCTTCGCCGGCTGGCCGCGGACGCGCGAGTATACGCGAACGCCTACGCGACGAGTTGCTGGACCGTGCCGTCGCACGGGTCGCTCTTCACCGGTCTTTACCCGGTATCGCACGCGGCGACATGGGAGAATTATCGTCTTGACCAGCAGCTCACGACGTTGGCCGAGGTGCTTCAGATCAACGGGTATCGAACGGTCGGCATCTGTGAGAATCCGGCGGTGCGCCCCAGTCTCGGGTTCGCCAAGGGATTCGAGGCCTACTCCATACCCAGGCAATTACCGCGCAAGATTGACAGCAACGCGCTTCGTGCGTTCCACGCCGCGGTCCGGGCGGACGATTCGCGTCCCTTCTTTGCCTTCGTCAATCTTATCGCCCCGCACGATCCCTATGATTCATCCGGGCAATTCTTCGGCTGTTTCCTCAGCGATCCGGCATACCGCAGCCGGGTACATATCGACCTGCTGGAGATTCTCGTAAACGGCCGTCAGATGGAGGAACGTTGGCTCACCCATCTTATCGAGCATTATGATGCCGAAGTCCGTTACTGCGACTACCTCGTCATGAAGATGGTGGAAGTGTTGCGTGCATATCGCAAGTGGGACCATACCGTCTTCATCGTCACATCGGACCATGGAGAAAACCTGGGCGATCACGGCCTGCTCAACCATCAGTTTTGCCTCTACGAGTCCGTCGTGCGCATTCCGTTGATGATTCATTTCCCGCCGATCTTTCCACGCGAATCGGAGGAAACAGCCTGCGTCCAGTTGACGGATGTCTTCCCCACGATCCTGCAACTGCTCGACTTGGACCCGGCGAGTTTCCCGAATCAGGGCTACAGCCTATTGCCGGACGCGGTGCCACCGGATCGCCCGATTGTGTGTGAATACGCCGAGCACGCCCGGTTTCGCGCCGCCAAGATTGCCGACCGGCGCTGGAAGCATCCACGCGTGCGGCAGTTCAAGCGACGCTTGACGTCGATTCGTTATGACCGGATGAAGCTCATCCGCGGCAGTGACGGTTGGCACAGGCTGTACGATTTGATCAACGATCCCGAGGAAATGCGGGACCTGAGTAACGACCCGACCTACGGCGCGGTGAAAGACGAATTGACGCTGCGTATGGGGAAGTTCCTCACCCGGTGCCGCACGGAGCAGCCGCCGCCCACGGAACAAGCCGCGCCTTTGGACAAGGGAGCCGAGGATGCGCTCAAGGCGCTCGGATACCTGTGACGCGCGGGATCACGCGCGTCGAGACGTTGAACCCCCCAATATCATCTGGTAGTCTTTCCGCGCGTCATGGAGTCCCGCGGTATCGGGGGATTAACGATCGGTTACGAGGCAGCCTGAAGGCTGTGCTACAAACATGTGGTGAGAAAATGTCTGAACCAGGATTGTTTGATTTGACGGGTAAGGTTGCCGTCGTCACGGGCGGCGGCGGCGTGCTCGGGGGCGCGATGGTCGAGGGGCTGGCCGGCGCGGGCGCGACGGTCGCGGTGGCGGACTTGGTCATTGAGAATGCCCGCGGCGTGGTGCAGCGCGTCGAGGAAAGAGGCGGCAAGGCCGGCGCGTATCCGCTCGACGTGTTTGCGCGCGCAAACATCGAGGCGTGTTGCGAGGCAATCTGTCGCGAATTCGGGCGCGTGGATATACTCGTCAACGCGGTGGGCGGCAACATGAAGGGCGCGACCACGTCGCCCGAGCAGTCCTTCTTCGATCTCCCGCCGGAGGTTGTCGGCAAGGTGTTCGATCTGAATTTCCTCGGAGGTTGTCTCGCACCGTCGCAAGTGTTCGTCAAGCGCATGCTCGCGAATCCCGAGGGCGGGTCCATCGTCAACATCTCGTCCATGAACGCGCTCCGACCGTTAACCCGTATCCCAGGCTATAGCGCGGCGAAAGCGGCGGTCAGCAATTTCACTCAGTGGCTCGCCGTGCATCTGGCGCAGGAATACAGCCCGAAACTGCGCGTGAACGCGATCGCGCCGGGCTTCTTCCTCACCGAACAGAACCGATTCCTGCTTACGGACAAAGAGACCGGCGAGCCGACGCCGCGCGGCAAGACAATCATCGCGCACACGCCCATGAACCGATACGGCGCGCCGGAGGACTTGATCGGCACGCTGCTCTGGCTGGCGAGCGACGCCTCGCGTTTCGTTACCGGCATTGTTGTGCCCGTTGACGGCGGGTTTTCCGCGTTCTCGGGCGTCTGACAACCCGACCCATTCACCGGAGTCTTCCAAATGAGCGATCCCGTGGCCCAACTCAAAGCACGCAAGCCCGAACACGAGTTTCTTATCGCGATTGACTCGGACGGCTGCGCGTTCGACACGATGGAAATTAAGCACAAGGAATGTTTCATTCCGAACATCATCAAGCATTGGGGGCTCCAAGCCGTGTCGAAATACGCGCGGGCGGCGGGCGAGTTCGTCAATCTGTACTCGAAATGGCGGGGCGTGAACCGCTTTCCCGCGTTGACAAAGCTGTTCGACCTGCTGGCGGACTGGCCCCAGGCCATGCGGCGCGGCATTACGCTGCCCGAAACGCCGCATCTGCGCCACTGGATCGAGTCCGAGACCAAACTGGGTAATCCCGCGTTGCAGGCCTATTGCGATGCCCATAGCGAGGCCGAAGCGCCGGACATGCACCGCGCGCTGCACTGGTCCAAGGACGTGAACAAGAGCGTTGGGGAGATTGTCCAGGGCGGCCTTCCGCCGTTCCCCTTCGTGCGCGAGTGTCTCGAAAAAGCGCGAGACAAGGCGGACATGATGGTGTGCAGCCAGACGCCGACCGAGGCGCTCGTTCGCGAGTGGGAAGAGCAGGGCGTGGCCAGGTACGTCTTCGCCGTCTGCGGGCAGGAAGCGGGGACAAAGGGCCAGCACATCGAATACGCGTCGCAAGGACGCTTCGACCCGACCAAGATTCTCATGATCGGCGACGCCAACGGCGACCTCAAGGCGGCCCGCAAGAACGACGCCCTGTTCTTCCCCATCAACCCGGGCGACGAGGAGGCCTCCTGGAAGCGCCTGTACGACGAGGGGCTGGACCGCTTCTTCGCGGGCACCTACGCCGGCGACTACGAGGCGTCGCTCATCGCCGAATTCGACAAGTACCTTCCCGAAGTCCCGCCGTGGAAGCGGGCGCACTGACCGGCCATGCGCATCCTGG
>JAKQEQ010000171.1 GCA_029556545.1 Candidatus Hydrogenedentota bacterium | reverse complement strand
GAGGATGAAAATGCGCGACGCATGTGGACTGCGCAAGCTTGCTTGCGCTCTTGTCCGGCAAGCTAGCTTGCTGGACGGGAAAGCTGGAGCAAGCTCCAGCACTCCAAAGCGAGTCGATTTTCGGAGTAGCACGAGCACGAGTACGAGTACGAGCACGAGTACGAGTAAGGAATAAGGAGACGGACCATGCGGATCGTATTGACAATGCTTGCGGCGACGGCGCTAGTCGCCGGCTTGGGCGGTTGCGGGCGCGCGGGCGGCGCGACCGCGTTCGACGAGTGGGCGGATCTGTTCAACGGCGAGGACCTCGCGGGCTGGCATATCAGTCAGACGAACGGCCACGGCGACACGAAGAACTGGCGGGTCGTGGAGGGCGCCATCGAGGGCGCCCAGGACGCGCCGGGCAACGGGGGCATCATCGTCACCGATCGCGACTTCGGCGACTTCCTCCTCGAATTGGAACTGAACCCGGACTGGGGCCTGGATAGCGGCATCTTTCTACGCAGTACGGAGTCGGGGAAGTGTTATCAAATCATGGTGGATTATTATGACGGCGGCTGCGTGGGCGGCGTATACGGCGAGGGGATCGGCGGTTTTCGCGCGGACGCAGTCGATTGGCTGACACATTACCGCAAAGGAGAATGGAACAAAGTACTGGCGCTCGTGATGGGCAATCCACCAATTATCGAGGTCTGGCTGAACGGCGCGCACGCCCTGAGTTGGAAGGGGAGCGAGAAATTGCTTGACGACCGGGGGCGCATCGGGCTGCAGGTGCATGCGGGCGCGAACTACTACGAGAAGAAGACGCGCTTCCGAAATATTCGGATTCGGGAACTGCCATAGCCGTCAGACGCCGCGGCCAGCGTCGTCCCCTTGGTCGTTTTCGTCCTCTTGGCCCCTTGCCCGCGGATCTGTGCCTACGGTTTGGAATTAATCTTGCTTTCCGCATAGAATGCCAGGTACCGGGGCTGAGGACACAACCTGGAGGGAAGCGTAGCCATGCCGATGCCGGTGGCATTCCGTGAGACGGAGATCGATGGGATTCTCGAGGTCGTTGCGACGCTCCACCCGGACCACCGGGGCTTCTTCTCGGAGTGTTACAACCGGGAGGTCTGGCTGGAAGCCAAGTTTCGCGAGACATTCGTACAGGACAATCTCAGCCTGTCGCGCCGGGGCGTGTTGCGCGGCATGCACTACCAGATCGAGCCTTACGGTATGGGCAAGCTCGTCCGCACGCTGAGCGGGTCGGTCTATGACGTGGCCGTCGACCTGCGGCGCGGCTCGCCCACCTTCGGGAAATGGCTGGGTCGCGAGTTGACCGCCGAGAACGGCCTCGCCCTGTGGATACCGTCGGGTTTCGCGCACGGGTTCATCGCCCTCGAGGACAACAGCCTCGTCTATTACAAGTGCACCGAGACTCACCACCCAGAGGCGGAGCGCGCGCTCGCCTACAACGACCCGGAAGTCGGTATCGTCTGGCCCATCGCGCCGGAGATCGTCTCGCCAAAGGACGCCGCCGCTCCCGGCCTGTGCGACGCGGAGTTCAACTTCGCGTACCAGCCCGCCGGAAAGCGCCGGGTGCGCAAGGATGCTTGATCAGCGCAAGATACTGCTCACCGGCGGCAGCGGGGTGCTCGGTACGGCACTGCGGCGGCTCTTGCCGGAACTCGATGCGCCCTCGGAAACGGATTTCGACGTCACGCGGTCCGAGCAGATGGAAGCTTATCTCGAACAACGCGCGATCGCGTGCATCTTGCACGCCGCCGCGTTCGTCTCCCCGCCGCTTGTCGAGAAGGACCCGCTGCGCGCCCTCGAAGTGAACATCATCGGCACGGCGAACGTCGTGCGGTTGTGTATGAAGCATGGCCTTCGACTGGTCTACATCTCGACGGATTACGTGTTTCGCGGCGATCAAGGGAATTACGCGGAGGAAGACTCAGTCCATCCGGTGAACAAGTACGCCTGGTCGAAACTCGGCGGCGAGTGCTGCGCGCGGCTGTATGACAAGGCCCTGATTATCCGCACGACCTTCGGCCCGGACATTTTTCCCTATCCGAGGGCGTTCGCGGACCAATGGACCAGCCGAGAGCCGGTCTCGCGCATCGCCGCGCTGATCGTCCCCGTGCTCGAAACGGACCTCACCGGCGTCCTGCACGTCGGCGGGCCGCGCAAATCAGTCCACGAGTACGCGACCGGACTCGACCCCGCGCGGCCCATCGCGCCGCTGCGCCGGTGCGAGGTCGATTTCGACGTACCCGAGGACACGTCCCTGAATACGGCGCGCTATGAGGCCCTGTTCTCGAAAGGAACCCCTTCATGAAGATTCTGGTCGCGGGCGGCGCGGGGTACATCGGTTCGGTGCTGGCGCCCTTGCTCCGAGAGCACGGCTACGCGGTGGACGTGGTCGACCTGCTCTGGTTCGGCAACCGGCTGCCGGACGACATCCGAGTCACGCGACGCGACCTGTTCCAACTGACGCGTGAGGACCTCGAGGGGTATGAGCAGGTCATTTTTCTGGCGGGCTTGTCGAACGATCCAATGGCGGAATTCGATCCGGCGATGAACTTCATCCAGAACGGCGCGTTGCCGACGTATCTCGCGTTTCAGGCGAAGTGCGCGGGCGTGCGCCGGTTTATCTACGCTTCGTCCTGCTCGGTGTACGGCTACACGGTCAACCAGTTGTACGACGAGGACGCGCCGGTCACGTGCGCCTACCCCTACGGCGTCTCGAAGCTGGCCGGCGAACGCGGTGTGCTCCAGCTCCAGGACGACGCCTTCTCAACCATCGCGCTGCGGCAGGGCACGGTGAACGGCTACAGCCCGCGGATGCGCTTCGACCTCATCGTCAATACGATGTTCAAGTGCGCGATCGAGGACGGCGTCATCGTCGTCAATAACCCGTCCATCTGGCGCCCCCTCATCGACGTGCGCGACACGGCGGGCGCATTCCTGCGCGCGGTGCAGGCGGACTACGCCATCAGCGGCGTGTTCAACGTGGCGTATGACAACTTCACTGTCGGCCTCGTGGCGGACCTCGTGAAGGACGAGATTCAGGCTCTCACCGGGGTGAAAGCGCGCGTCGATATCCGCAACGTGCAGGACTATCGCAACTACAAGGTTAGTTGCGACCGGGCCAAAACCTACCTTGGCTTTCATCCGAAATACGCCATTACGGACACGGTTCGCGAATTGTTTCGCCATCGCGAGGAATACGGCGATTTCGCCGAGGACCGCTATTACAATATCCGCGTGTTCAAACAACTGGCGGCGAACACCGCCGGATAGTGCCCGTGCGGGGGACTGGCACAAGCGACCCCGCGCCGCGCGGGGGAGACGTGCCTGTCCCCGAGCCCCAGGAGGGACCAGAGCCATGGACCGCGTGCTGTACGCCGAATTGACCCCGAGTGCATTTCAACAGCGTCTTGCGGCCGCGCCCATCGCGTACCTGCCGCTGGGCACACTCGAATGGCACGGGCCGCATCTCCCGCTCGGCGCGGACGGTATCCAGTCGCAAGGATTCTTCGAAGCGCTCGCGCAGCGCGTGGGCGGGATCGTCTTGCCTGCGCTGTTCCTCGGCCCCGATTGCGTTGTCGAGCGCGACGGCGCCGAGTACTACGGCATGGACATCCTCGGTTTTCCCGACGGTGCGCCGCGGCAGTTGCCCGGCAGCGCCTACTGGGTCTACGACACCCTCTTCGCGAGGCTGCTGACCGGCATCATGCGTCAGTTGAAGCGGGCCGGGTTCCGTATCGTGGTGGCGCACGGCCACGCCCCTTCGACACAAGCGTTCCTCGGGCTCCGGCCCGAGTGGGACCACCTCGGTCTGCAGATCTTCGTCTGCTGGCGCGAGGACGAAAGCGACGGCCTCGGCATCCAGACGGACCACGCGGCGGCGAATGAAACCTCGCTCGTCATGGCGCTACGGGGAGATCTGGTCGACATGGGTCGCTTGCCCGAGGACCCGACCGAGTCCATCCTGGCCGTCAATGGAGACGACCCGCGCATGCACGCCAGCGCCGAGCGCGGCCGCCGCGCCATCGCGCTCCAGATGGACCGGATGGCGACGCTGCTCCGCGACGCGCTTCACAACCGCTAGTAACCGCCCGGAAAAGGGGGACACAGGCATAGGCAGCTTCAAATCGCGAGGCGCGGGGATCACGGGAAATTCCAACTATTTGGGAATTGCGGGCTTTATGCCATGTTCTTAGCGCATTGATTCCGGAGCGGGATTCAAGTATAGTGGGATAGTGACGTGAGCTGTTCTTCGAGCAGCGGTGTGGGGAGGGGCAGAACAACCTCGTATTTGTAAAGAAAGCGCTTCGGAGACTGTATCTATCGAGTGTCGACTGAGTCAGCGTAGCGACACCTTCCGGGGGGCGAAGAACCGGAAAAGCTAATGGAAGCAAGATTCGCCCGTAGAAGCGGCCTGGAAGGGGGACAAAGGCTGGTGTTGCTCGCGGTGGCGCTGGGGATAGGCGCGGCCGCGGCGGCGACAAACTATTACGTAGACGCCACGAACGGCAGTGACGCGCGCGGCGGCACGTCCCCCGCCAATGCGTGGCGTACGTTAAGCCGGATCAACAGTGCGCCGCTTGACCCGGGAGATGCCGTCTTCTTGAAACGAGGGGAAACGTGGCGCGAGCGTCTGCTCATCACCCGATCGGGTAACGCAAGCGCATCCATCGTCTTCGGCGCCTACGACTCAGGCCCGAACCCCGTCATCAACGGCGCGAATCCGGTCACGGGCTGGACCGCGCAAGGCGGGAACCGTTACGCGGCGTCGCTTACGACCGCGCCCGAGGTGGTGATCTTCGACGGGGTGCGCGGGATACGCGAGTCGCAGGTCGACCGCGTGGACGCCGCCCTTGAATGGTATTGGGCAGGCAACGTGCTGACGGTCTACTCCGAGTCTCCCCCTGTCAACGTGGAGGCGTCGGCGCGCCAGTTTCCAGTCGAATTCGTCCAGAATGAGTACGTAACGTTCCGCGATATCACGATTCGGTATGCCGCGGACTGTATCCGCCTGTATAACGCCAACCACATCCTCATCGAGGGAATTACCGTTCACGACTGCGCGGGGTACGCGGGGATTCTCGTGGCCGCCGACACAACGGGCCGAGGTGAACACAACACGGCGCGCGCGTGCACGATATACGGCATGACGGGCAGCGCGGAATCGATGAGCCACGGCGGTTTCGGGCACGGCCTGTTTGTCTGGGGTCTGAACGCCTGCCGCGCGAACGTCTTCGAGGGCAATATCCTCCATGACAACGGCGGCGGGGGCGTCCTCCTCATCGACACGTCTGACAATCTGGTCTCGGGAAACACCGTGTATCGCCACGGATCCGCGGGCGTCGTGATCAGCGGGTTGAACGCGAACGGCAACGTCATCGACGGCAATCACCTGTACGAAAACTGCCGGGCGGAGAACGACTGTTTTGGAGTGAACATCTATCGCTGCGGCCACAATAACATCGTCCGCAACAACCGGGTGCATCACCAGTACGTCTTCACGGATGAAGAGGTCGGCGATTCCCTGTTCACCGAACGGAGCGGCGGCATCCGTTTCGACGGCGATTTATATGTCGGCGTGACAGACAAGACGGGCAACGCGGTCTACAACAACGCGATTTACGGCGAGTACGACGGCATCCAGATATTCAATTTCAGCAATGTCGCCATACACAACAACACGATCCACGATAGCGGCCGATCTGGCATTTACATCGGCTCGTACGCCGCTTTCGGCACGACCCGGAATACCGTGTGCCGCAACAATGTGGTCCAGGCGTCGCGACAGCAGTTGGTCTGGCATCGCAACGCGACCGACTCGACGGTCGACTACAACGTGTATTTTCCTGACGGGCCGGCGGCCTTCAAGTGGAACAGCACGCAATACGCATTCGACGGCTGGCGTTCGGTGAGCGGATTCGACGGGCACTCACAGGTCGCGGACCCCTTGTTCGAAAACGCGGCGGAGGCGGATTTCCGCCTCCGGGTCGGTTCCCCCTGTATCGACACGGGCACGAGCATGGGCGCGCCAGCCTTCGATTTCAACCGCGTGCCGCGACCACAAGGCGCGGGTTTCGACGTGGGCGCGTACGAGCATACCCGGCCGCCCACGGCTTCTTTCACGGCTATGCCCCGAAGCGGGCTCGCGCCGCTCAGCGTGTTGTTCACGGACGAATCGGACCCGGGCACGTCGCCTATTACGGCGTGGGCCTGGGATTTCAATAACGACGGCGTCGTGGACAGCGGCGCCCAGATGCCGGTCTTTACCTACCTCACGCCGGGCAAGTATTCCGTCGCGTTGACGATCACCACCGCGCTCGGACAGGACACCCGCGTCGAAGCAGATTACATCAACGTCACCTCCGGGCCGACCGCCGATTTCACCGCCGCCCCGACGATCGGCCTCGCACCGCTCGAGGTCGCCTTTACCGACGCCTCCCTCCCGGGCAATGCGCCGATAGTCGCATGGTTGTGGGACTTCAATAACGACGGCGAGCCGGACAGCACGCTTCAGCAGCCCGTGTTCAGCTTCGGCGAAGGCGTGTACACCGTGCGCCTCACGGTCACCGATGCGAACGGCATGTCGGACACGCGCATGAGGACGGACTACATCCGCGCGGATACGGCGCCGACGGCGGCGTTCATCGGGACTCCCCTGGCGGGCTTCGCGCCGTTGACAGTGGACTTCACGGACCTCTCGTTGGCGGGCTCGCGCCCCATCGGGCAGTGGTCGTGGGATTTCGGGGACGGGAACGGGAGCGTTGCCCAGGACCCGAAGCACGTGTACACGACGGCGGGCGTCTTCACGGTGACGCTCACCGTAACCACCGCCGCGGCAAGCGACACGCACACCGAGATCGACTACGTCGTGGTCGAGGAGCCCGTCGGTCCGACCGCCGCATTTTCCGGGGCGCCTACGTCCGGGCTTCGACCCCTCGCGGTGCAATTCGCCGATGCCTCGTTGGCAGGGACCTATCCCATTACGAGCTGGCTGTGGGACTTCGGCGACGGCGCGACCGGCGCGGAACAGCACCCCGAGCACGTGTACGCGCACAGCGGCGTGTACGACGTTTCGCTCACGGTAACGACCGCCGCGGGCGTCGATGTCGAGATCAAGCACGGCTATATCGACGTTATCGCCGGTGGCGAGCCGATTGCCGCGTTTTCGGCGGACCCGACCGCGGGCAGGCTGCCGCTCGAGGTGCGTTTCGCGGACGCCTCGACGCCCGGCGACGCGGCGATCACGGAGTGGCAGTGGGATTTCGGCGACGGCGGCATCAGCGCGGACCAGAACCCCCTCCACACGTACTCGGCGCCCGGCGTTTACGATGTCTCGCTCACGGTAACCACCGCGTTCGGCGCGGATACGGCTACGGCGGAGGGTCTCATCCGCGTGTTCACCATTGTATTTGTAGACCAGGGGAACGTGTCGGGAGCCGAAAACGGCACCACGTGGGCGCAGGCCTTCCGGCGGATACAAGACGGCGTCGACATGGCCGCGCAACTCGGCGGCGGCGACGTATGGGTGGCGGCGGGCGTCTACAATGAAGTGCGGCCCGACGCAACCGGCGCGCTGGTCCTGCACGACGGCGTCAGCGTATATGGCGGCTTCACCGGTGTCGAGACAGACGTAATCCAACGGGATTGGACCGCAAACCCGACGCGCATCGACGGCGGTATGGCGCGGGGGGGCGCGCCCGCCCACCACGTGGTCGTCGGCAACGGCAACGCGCGCCTCGACGGGTTCACGGTGCAGGGCGGGCGCGCGGACAGCAGTGCGGCATCGCGGGACCGGGGCGCGGGGGTGTTCGTGCAGCATGCGGCGCCAACCATCGCCAACTGTGTTATTCGGGACAACATCGCGCAGTACGGGGGCGGCGGCATGTACAACGGGGACGCGGCGATGACGCGAGTGTTCAACTGCATCTTCCTCGATAACGCAACCACGGGATCGTTTCTGACGCAGGGGCTCGGCGGGGCCGTGTACAACACGAGCGGGGCAAGCCCCCGCTTCGAGAACTGCGTGTTCCAGGGCAACGCGGCCCGCGCCACCCTATTCCAAGACGGGCTTGGCGGCGCGATGTACAGCCTCAGTTGCGCCCCCCTGCTCGTGAACTGCACATTTTCCGAAAACCGAACGCACGGCGCATTCTTGTCCAACGGCGACGGCGGCGCGCTGTACAATCGCCACGCCTCGCCCATTGTGAGCAATTGCATCTTCTGGGACGATTTTCCAAACGAGATCGTCAATTCCGGCGTCGGCGCCGCCGACGTTACCTACAGCGACGTTGCCGGCGGCTACCCCGGCGCGGGGAATATCGCAGCCGCCCCTCTGTTCGCGAATCCGCAACAGCGCGATCTCTCTCTCCGCTTCGACTCGCCCTGCATCGACACGGGGACGCTCGCGGGCGCGCCTGCCGCCGATATCCTCGGCGTCCCGCGCCCGCAAGGCGACGGCGTCGATATGGGCGCCTACGAGCACGGCGCGCTGCCCGTGGCCGCGTTCTCGGCCTCGACGACGCGCGGCCTGGCGCCGCTGGCGGTCGACTTCACGGACCTGTCGCAGGGGGGGAGCGCCCCGATCGAAGAATGGCACTGGGATTTCGGCGACGGCACGTTCAGCGACGAGCAGCACCCGCGGCACATCTATGCAATTCCCGGCAACTACGAGGCGCGCCTCACCGTGATGACCGCCATCGCCAGCGACGCGACCGACCCGCTTGTCATCGTCGTGGGAACTCCCGTGACGTTCACCGGACAGCCGGAAGACCAATTCGCCTACGCAGGCGATGGAATCCGATTCGAGGTGGTCGCCACGGGCGGGCTGGGAACCCTCGAATATCAGTGGTGGTTTGACGACGGCGTGAAGGCCGGTGTGCGGACCGGCGTCGATAGCGCCGTGCTGCAATTCGCGCGGGTGAGTCTCGAGGACGCCGGTCTATACTGGTGCGAGATCACCGACAACTTCGGAGTGTACACGTCGAACCCTGCAACGCTTGCCGTGGCCGAACCCTTGCAGATCATCGAGCAGCCCGGCGGCGGCGAGAAGACGTCGGGCGCGACGCACATGTTCCAGGTCACAGCGACCGGCGGCTTCCCGCCGCTCGAGTTCGTTTGGAAGCGAGACGGGACCTTGCTTCAGGACGCGCAAGGCGATACCCTGCTCATCGAGTTTGTCAGTCCGCAAGACGCTGGCGTCTACGAGGTCGAAGTGTACGACGCGCATACCGCAATGGTGGTCTCGGATGCCGCAGTCTTGGTTGTAACCTCGGACGTACCTGTCGCGGGCACGGTCGGTCTGCTGATGCTGGCGGCTAGCGCGGCGACTTGGGCTGTCACTGGCTTGAGACGCCGCGGACGCCCACTGCATCGATGAAGGCGCAACGAGTGGGATCGGAATTGCAGGCTGCGGAACAGGCACACGTTGCCAGAGAACTCCGTGTGTGCGTCAATACCCGGATCGTCGCGTTGCGGCGGGACGTGATGGCGCGCAAGGGGTCATGGCCGCCGGACGCGAACCCGTTTGAGCGGGACGTGGCCCTGTGGCGCGCGTACCGGCCGGGAATGTCAGTCGGGCAGGTGCGCGCGGCCACGCTTCTTGAGCTGGTCCGGCTTGCGCGCATCACCGTCCCGCCGGGATGGCGACTGGCCGGCGAGCACCTCGCGGGCCAAGCGTTTGGACTGGCGTCGGACGCCTCTCACGCGGATACGTCACGACTCGGCGAATTTGGCCTATCAGCCGACCATGTGGCGCGCGTAGAGGCGTGCTTTCAGCATTATATGGACATGCGCGCGCCCCGCCATGCGATCGGGGAGGCATCGTGTGAAACGCCGCGAGTGAACGGCGTCTTTGTGGGGGGCGGTTGGATCGAGAATCATTCCATCCGCGACTATGCCAAGGTACTGGCCGTCGGTTTCGAGGGCATCCGCGACGCCATCCACGAACGCGTCGCGGAGCGGAGTCTGGACAATCCAGAGCATGCGCGTTCGGAGGCGTTCTGGCAGGCGGGCCTGTGGGTCTGCGAGGCGGGCTGCCTGCTGGGCGCGCGCTACGCCGCGCTGGCGGGGACCATGGCCGCGAGCGCGGGCGACACCGTCGAACGCGACCGCCTCGAAGTCATGGCCGCCGCCTGCCGACAGGTCCCGGCGCGTGGTGCCCGTACCTTGTTCGAGGCGGTGCAATCATTGTGGCTCGCCCATATCCTCACCTGCGGCGAAGACTCGATCAATGCAAACTCGATTGGCCGCCTCGACCAAATCCTTCAGCCGTACTACGAGGCGGACATCCTCGCCGGGCGCATTACCCGCGAGGACGCCGTCGAACTGATGGAGGAGTTCGCCTGCAAGCTATACCTCGAATACGACGTGCAAGCGATCACGCTCGCCGGACAACGTGCCGACGGATCCGACGCCACGAATGAGATGTCCCTCATTGTGCTTGAGGCGACGCGCAACGTGGGCTTCGTGCGCGACGTTTCCGTGCGACTCCACGCGCGCAGTCCGCAACGGCTCATGGACACCTGCTCGGCGCTTATCGCACGCGGCGGCGGCATTCCGTTCCTATTCAACGACGATTGTTTCGTCCCCGCGCTGACCGAGCGCGGCATCGCCCTCGAAGACGCCCGCAACTACGCGCCCATCGGCTGCATCGAACTCACCGTTCCCGGTCGGGCCAATCCGCATGCGGTTTCCGGGCTTTTCAACTCGACCAAGTGCCTCGAACTGGCCCTGTTCGACGGCATCGACCCGCGAACCGGACAACAGCTTGGCCCCCGGACCGGCCTCTTGACGGACTTCGACTCGTACGATGCCCTCGTCACGGCCTACCGCGCGCAAGTCGAGCACTTCGCCCGCCGCATGGTCTATTACTGTAACCGCGGGGAACTTGCCCAACGCGAATGCGGACCGCTCCCCTGCTGGTCCATCCTGACGGACGATTGCATTGCGCGCGGACGCGACATCACAGACGGCGGGGCGATATACAACTACCATTCCGTCTGTTTCATGGGAACCGCCAATACCGCCGATTCCCTCTGCGCGCTGAAGCATCTGGTGTTTGAAGACCTGAAACTTGACGCGCAGGAGGTTCTGGACGCCTTGCGCGCGAATTTCCTCGGCTACGAATCCGTACGCGCGCAATTGCTCCATGCCGCGCCGAAATACGGCAATGACAACGGCGAGGTGGACACTATCGCCGCCCAAGTGGCTAATCATTTCATCGACGTCATGGACCGGATGCGCAGCCCCCTCGGCGGGCGCTATTTCGTGCATCTGTTCTCGTTTATCTGGAACCTGTCGTTCGGCAAAGAGACGGGGCCGACGCCGGACGGGCGTCGCGGGGGCGATCCCCTGGCGTATTCGCTGTCGGCGCATCAAGGCCGCGACCAGGAAGGCGTGACCGCCATGCTCCATTCGCTGGCGCGGCTGCCGCATCGGCGCGCGGCCGGCGCTTCGGCGGCGATTATCGATTTAGACCCAAAACTGGTCGCGGGCGACGCCGGCCGAGCGCGACTTGCCCAGATTGTCCGGACGGCCGTTCAACTCGGCGTGGGGCAGCTTCAGTTTAACGTCGTCACGGCCGAGCGATTGCTGAAGGCGCGGCAGGACCCCGAACACTATGGCAACATACCGGTGCGCGTGGCGGGATATTCGCAACTATTCCGACTGTTGACCGGCGACTTGCAGGACCACGTCATAGCGCGCACGAAGCATCCGCGATAAGAAGACACGGCAAAGCGACAGGAAAGCAACCGTTGCGTGCGCCCGCGGAATGTGTGAGACGGCGCTGCTACAGTAAACGCGCCAGGAACGCGCCGCTGATGCGCGCGCTCTCGAGCGAATCCGGCGCGCCGTCGGGACCGGCGATGAAGTTGTCGTCCTGCTCGACGATGTACCAGGCCACGCCGGCGTCGCGCGCCGCGTCGAGGACAACGGGCCAGTCCATGCACCCGCTCCCCACCTCCGTCAGGGCGGGCGCGTCGCCTTCTTTCTTATAGTCCTTGATATGCAGCAGCGGGACGCGATCGCCGTAGGCGCGGATCAGCGCCACGGGGTCCACCCCGCCCACGGCTGCCCAGCAGGTATCGAGTTGCAGCGCGAGACACGCGGGGTCGGAGTGCGCGAAGAGCAGGTCGTGGATGCGCTCGCCGTCCACGGACAGGAACTCGTGCGCGTGATTGTGATAGCAGAGCCGGATGCCGGCCTCCCGCAGGCGCGCGCCCGCCGCGTCCATCCGCCGCGCGGCCTCGACCCAGGCCTCCTTCGTCGCGAAGGCCTCGCCGCCGAGCCACGGCACGACAATGAAGCGCAGCCCGAAACACCGGGCGTAATCAATAGCGCGCTCGGGGTGCGTTACAACCTCTTCATAGCCGATATGCGCGCTGACCGCGGACAACCCGGCGTCATCGAGCAGGTCCTTGTAAGCTTCCGGCGACCTCCCCTGCGTCCCGGCCAACTCGACGTATTGATATCCGATGTCCCGCACCGCGGCGAGCGTCGTCGGCACATCCTGTTCGAGCCGGTCCCGCACCGTGTACAACTGGAGAGCGCAAGGAAATGACGACATCGAGAAGCTCCTTCCGCGCGGCGCCTAAGCGCAACCGCGCATGTAGCGGATCCAACGGCTTGCTCTTGCCGCCCACCAATGCCAAAGCATATCGCAATTCCCGTTTCTTTTCACCGTAGGCGACGTTGCCGGCGCATCATAGAGGTCCAGCAAGCCCCTTGGTCCAATACCGTCTCGGCAATCCGGGGCCGCGAGGGTCTACCCCCGTTTCGCCAACACGTCATTCTCGTACTGCTTGACGGCGTTGATCCAGTCCGTGCCCACGGGCACGCCCCGTTCAAGGCAATAGCAGTCCCAGACCGCGCCGGATGGCAGGGTCTTGATTTCCTCGAGCAGGGCGAGGCGGGCGGTATAGTCGCCGGCGTCTTCCGCCGCGCGCAGGAGATGCGTCGGCTCAAGGAGGGCAATCAGGATCGCCTTGAGCATGGCGCGCGTGCCGGTGACCCACGCGGCGATGCGGTTGATGCTCGCGTCGAAGAAGTCGAGACCAATGTGGATGCGTTTCTCAAAGCCGTGGCGGATGATCTCCTCGGCGGTGGCGCGGAGGTCGTCGTTGAGGATGACGACGTGGTCGCTGTCCCAGCGCACGCCGCGGCTGACGTGCAGCAACAATTCGGGCAGATAGGCCAGCACGGAACAAATCTTGTCCGCGATCGTTTCGGTCGGGTGGAAGTGGCCGGCATCGAGGGTAAGCAGTTTCTTGCGCGTGACGGCGTAGCCGAGATAGAACTCGTGCGAGCCGACGACATAACACTCGGAGCCAATGCCGAATAGCTTTGATTCGACCGCATCGAGGTTCAGTTTCGGGTCGATTTCTTCCTTGAACACGGCGTCGAGCGCCTCGACCAGCCGCTGTCGCGGCGCGTTGCGGTCGATCGGGATGTCTTTCATGCCGTCGGGAATCCACACGTTCGTGACCGCCGGCGAGCCGAGCGCCTTGCCGATCGCCGCGCCGATCCTGCGGCACGCGATGCAGTGCTCGATCCAGAACCGGCGGACGCCCGCGTCCGCGCTCGAAAGCGTGAACCCGCTGTCGGCCTTCGGGTGCGCGAAACACGTCGGGTTGAAGTCCATCCCGAGGCCGAGCGCCTTCGCCCAATCGATCCAGCGCGCGAAGTGCTCGGGCGCGAGTTCGTTGCGGTCGACGCACTTGCCGTTCGTTTCCGCGTACATCGCGTGAAGGTTGAACCGGTGTCTGCCGGGAATGAGGCTGAGCGCCTTCTCGGCGTCCTGGCGAAGTTCATCGGCGGTGCGCGCCTTGCCGGGATAGTTGCCCGTGGCCTGGATGCCGCCGCCCGACTGCGCCTCGACGTTCTCGAAGCCGCCCACGTCGTCGCCCTGCCAGCAATGCAGCGAGATCGGGATTTCCGCGAGCCGGGACAGGGCCGCAGGCACGTCCACGCCGTAGGCGGCGTAGACCTCACTGGCGACCGCAAAGCTCCGCTCGATTTGCAAATCGGTCGGTCTGGAAAACATCGGTGTCACTCCTTAACACTCTGGGGACAGGCACGTCGCGTCCGCCGACGGCGGACGCGCTTGTGCCAGTCCCCAAGATATCAATGGTGCGAGAAGCAGCGTTCCATGCTGAAGACCATGGCCGCGCCGGCTTCGTTGCACGCCTCGATGGCCTCGTAGTCGTTCACGCTGCCGCCGGGCTGCACAATCGCGCTCACGCCCTCGCGCGTGGCGGCGTCCACCGCGTCACGGAAGGGGAAAAAGCCGTCCGACGCCATGACCGCGCCGTCGAGCGATTCATCGCCCTTGTACTTGGTCTTCGCCTTGTGGATAGCCTGCTGCACCGCGCCGACGCGGTCCTGCTCGCCGGTGCCGACGGCGAGGGTCTGGCCGTTGCGCGCGATGACGACGCCGTTCGAGCGCACGTGGATGTTGACGTACCACGCGAAGAGCAGATCGTCCCGTTCACGGTCCGTGGCCGCGCGCGCGATGTCGATCCGGCCCTTCTTCGCGTGCTCGTTGTACGCGGGCGCGAAATCCGCCGCCGTCTTGACGCGCGACAAATACGGCTTCGCGAGCACGATGCTGCCGTCGTCGAAGACCTTCATCTCGAGCACGTCCGTGCTGTCGTCGAGATACTTGGGCAGCTTCGAGAAATCCGGCAGCCGCACGACACGGATATCCTTGTTTCGTTTGAAACGCGCAAAGTCATTTAGTGCGTCGAGCGCCTCGGCGCTGAACGCGGGCGCTGCCACGCCCTCGATAATCGTCTGCATGATCTCCTCGGCGGTCGCGAGGTCCACTTCGGTGTTGAACGCGACCACACCGCCGAAGGCGGCCTGGGCGTCGGCGTCGCGGGCACGGCGGTAGACGTCGACGAGGGCCTGTTCGGCGACGCGAATGGCGACGCCGGAGGGGTTGCAGTGCTTCATGACGGCGCAGGCGGGCCGTCGCATGTACTTGAGTATGCCCACGGCGTGGTGGATGTCTTCAAGGTTGGTCTGCGACAGGCCGCTTTTGCCGGTCTTGAGCATTTCGTAGCGCCCCAGGACAAGGCCCGCGCCGTCCGCGGGCCGATAGAACGCCGCAGGCTGGTGAGGGTTTGTGCCGTAGCGCAGGTCTTCGGCCTTCTCGTAGGCGCGCCCGAGCACCTCGATGCGGTCCGGGAAATCGCCCGTCGTTTTCGTGCGGTACATCTTCTTGAGATCAGGTTCGGCCATGAGTGGGCTCCCCTTCCAACAGGTTTGCGCGTTCACAGGACGCTATTCTGCCATACGGCGCGGCCCCGACGCGATACGCCGCAAATGCGCGGCCCGGAGCGTCGCGCAAGAAAACACTCCGGGCCGTCTCGGCCGTTGGCCGATAATGAGTAGTAGGTTTATTGTCTCGGGTCCGCGCGCACACTCCCGCGAGGGAGACCGCACAGCCCCAAGCCGAAATTACTGATCGCGTCTTGCCTTCAGCTAACGGCGGACAACACGCCCACCACGGTCGCCACACTCGGCAGCACAGGCGGCGTGGCGCCGGCATCCGACCCGCTCGGACTGGAGACGTACCGCACAAAGTCCACGTGACCGTCCAAGTACAGCACATTGCAGCCGCCGGGAATGTGATTGAAGTACTCGATGGCGCCGAGCGCGCCGATCTGATCGAACATGATGAACACGGTGCTCTGCGCTTGAGCCGTGGCCGCGGGGTTATTGATGTCCGTGATCAGGAACCGTTCGATGCCCTCGCGGAAACGATACAGCACGTCGCCGCCGCCGTTGCCGATGCCGGCGGGCACGGTCAGATCGGCGTCGGCCGCCCTGTGCAGTTTGACCGCGAAGTTCGTGCCCGGCTGCCCCAGCTGGTTCAAGGCTTCTTGGAAGAACCCATCCAACCAGTGGCCGAATTGGAGATTCGTGATTGCATTCGCGGGTATGGGAAAAGTGATATTAAGCGCGCTCAGCAAGAGGGAGATGTATGTCAGTTGGTTCAGGGCGACCGTGCCGGGCTGGTCCATGCGATCAAGTACCCAGCCGAGATACGCATAGCTCGCGTCGATCTTTTCGGGCTTGAGATGGAGGATGAATTCGCCGTTCTCGTCCTGGAGGTACTTGACTGTGTCGTTGGCGTCCGACGGGCAGATGGCAATGGCCGGGTCCGTCAGGTACTCGGGGTAAATGGCGTCTACCTGGGGCCCAAGGCCGATGACCGCGCAATCTGTCGTGTTTGGGTCTTCATTCGGGTCTACCACCTGCAAATGCGGGAACCGCTCGCCGGGGTCTTCGTTCGAGTACATCTTGAAGACGAGGCCCCATTCCTTGAGGTTGTTCTGACAACTCGCGCGCCGGGCCGATTCTCGCGCCCGCGCCAGGGCCGGTAACAGGATGGCCGCCAGGATGCCGATAATCGCAATGACGACCAGCAGTTCGATGAGGGTAAAGCCTTTGCTGTTTTTCATGAATTCTTCTCCTTGTTTCCGGGGTATGCCGGCAGATAGAGATTACCCGTCTATGGTAACGCGTTTCTTTGTGAAAGTCAAGGAGAAAATTAGCGACAAATAATCGACTTTACTTCTTTCTGGTAACATGTTACCATGCCGCCGATGCGGGGGCATTTCCGTTCTCGCCTAGTCTCTGGGAGACGCACGATGCACACGTTGGAGGAAAGACCGACGCTTCGAGGGATAGCCCGCGCGTGCGGCGTCTCGGCGAAGACGGTCAGTTTGGTGTTGAACCGCAAACCGGGCGTGAGCGCCGAGACCCGGTCGCGGGTCTTGAAACTGGTTCGGGAAAGCGGTTACCACCCGCGGAACGGGAACCTTGCGCCCCTGGGGATTGCCGTGCGGTCCGTGGGGGTAACGCTGCCGGCGCCGCTCGAGACGGTTCCGCTTAGCCAAGGGTTCTTTCTGTGGCTGTACGAGGAACTGTATCGCGTGTTCGGATCGCGCGGCTATTATGTAACGTTCGACATCAACCCGTATGCGGCGTCCCTGAACGGCGATTACGCGCGCGGCTTATGGGATCAGATGTTCCGGGCGTGTATTCTGGCGGGGCCGTTGTCCGAACGCGACACGACGGCGGCGCGCATCCACAAGGCCGGCGTGCCCTACTTGGCAATGGGGCGTCTTGACAGCCTGCCGGAGTTGAGTTTCTCGACGGTCGATTACGAAGAAGGGGCGTACCTGTGCGCGCGGTTCCTGATCGATCGGGGCCACAAGCGAATCGGCATGCTCCAGGCGTTCTCCGGCTATACCCCCGGGGTAGAACGGACCCGGGGCTACCGGCGCGCGATCGAGGAAGCCGGTCTACCGTACAACAACACGCTCGCGCGGAGTGTCGATTTCCGCGCGCGGAACATTGCCAACATGGTCCACCGGATTCTCGATAACGACGAAGTCACCGCGCTCATCGATTGCAGCAGCACCGAGGATGCCCAAGCGTTACGGGAGGGTGCGCGACGGGCCGGCCGCGTGCCTGGGAAGGATTTCGAGGTGGTGGCGTGGACCTACGTCAACGACGCCGCCGTGCTTTCCGAGGCGTGCGCCCATCTGTGGCTGCCGGTGCGCGAAGCCGCCGCGGACGGGATGGAACAACTGGCTGCGTGGATCGAGGGCGAGCGCGAGGGCCCGATTCAGGTGCTGTACTCGCCGACGCTGTACACCACCGCCGCCAAGGGTGAAATTCCGAAGCCGCGCCGCCTCTTCGAGACGAGCGACTGACCGCTGCTTACCCGCCCTCCAACGCTTACCCTCTCGCTCGGGGCGATGGCAGTTCACCGGCCGTCGCGCCTCGGAGGGCCCCATCCCATGCCCATGCTCATGGGGCCGCGGGACATCGCGCCGGCGCGGAATAAGGGGTTATCGAAGAGTCCTTGCAGCCCCTGAACGAAGGCTTCCTGCTGCTGGGGCGTGGTAATGCCGTGGGCGCGCGCAAACTCCACCAACATGCCGCGCTGCTGTTCTTCCATGATCTGCCGCGCTTCGCCCATCGCGCCCATGAACTGCTCGCGCAGCGCATCGCGGGTTTCCTCGTCCTCCGTCGTGCGCATTTGCTCGCGCAGGTCGGCCAGATAATCCGCGTATTCCGCCATGGCGGTCAGGCGCGCCTGTTCGGCGGGGTCCGTGCTTCGCGCGGCCTGCGCGCCGATCACTTCCCGGAACATATCGCGCAGGTCGCCCGGTGCGAAGTCGCCTCGCCAAGGTCGCCGCCGATCCTCCGCGTCTGGGTCGCGTCCTTCATCCGACGGCGCCGGAGGCGGCAATTCCGGAAACGCAAATTCGTCGCGGACTTCCTCCATCACGGGTGTCTGGGCGGGCGCGGCGCGCTGCGCCACGGCTTGGCGCAGGCCCGCCGCCTCGTGCTCGAGATGCTGTAATCGCTCCGTCCGCGCGGCGGCCTCTCGTTCGAGGGCGACGCTCCGCGCCATCGCTTCATCCGTTTGACGCCGCAGATCCGTCGCTTCCTCGAGAGCCGCGTTCCGGGCCTGTCGCAACGCCTCGAACTCCGACGCCGTCCGCTGCTGCATGATCGCCATGCCCGCGACCGCGCCGCAGACCGCGGCCACGACCGCTATGATTACCGTGCGCATGTCGTCCCTTTCTCTTACTGTATCGGCGTTCGCGCTTACCGGTACCCATTATAACGGCCTTGATAGGCGATTACATCACCTCGGCGGTAGCATCGCTTTTCACGCGCCGAAACGCAGTCGGATGTACTCGCGCGCCACGAGCAGGTCCTCGAACGCCTCGTGGGCCGCGCAGGGCGGCTTGCGCTCGCCGCGAACCGCCGCGACGAAGTTCATGGCCTGCTGTCGCATGGCGTGGACCCAGGGCAACGTCGGCGTCACGGCTACCGGCGCGACGCCGTCACCGGGGTCGCGCAGTATCTCGACGCGGCCCGGACGGTTCACCGCGAGCGGCGCCGGCAGGAACAGCTTCACGTAGCCATGCTCGAAGGCCACCAGGGCTTCCTCCCGCCAATCCACCGTGGTCGTGTAGGGCGACATCTCGATCACGCAGGTGACGCCGCTTGCGCTCGACGCGACGAGCACGCGCCCCGCCTTGTCCACGTGGGTAAGGCGATAAGGCTCGCCCAGAAGATGGCGCAGGAGATTCACCTGATGGATGTAGTAGTTGACAAAGCTCACGTACTCTTCGTACACGGTCTCATCCATGTCGGATGCGGGCGGGTCCTGGTCGAGCGGCGGCATGGGCTCGTCCGACGCGATCAAGTCGGTGAACCCGGACGCTATCCAGTCGCCGGCGGGCATGACGATGCGCACGTACCGCAGGCGGCCCAACTCGCCGGTCTGTTTGAAACGGTCGATCTCCGCCTTCGCGTAGATCGTGGCGGGGTCGCTTCGTTTGTGGTAACCGACCATGACCAGCGCGCCCCGCGATTCGACGGCATCGAGCAGACGACGCCCGGCTTCCACGGAAGCAGCCAGCGGCTTCTCGATGAAGACGGGTACGCCCGCGTCGAGCAACTCCGGGATCAGGACGCCGTGGCGCGTGAATGGTTGCGAGGCCACGACGGCGTCGAGCGCCTCCGCATCGAGCATGGCGTGGTGGTCCGGGTAAACACGCGGGACCCCATAACGCACGGCCACCTTGCGCGCGAGTTCGGGCCGCAGTTCGGCGATGGCGGCCACCTCGCAATCAGGCAGGGTCGCGTAGTTCCTCAGGTGGGCGCACTGGCCCATACCGCCCACGCCGACAAATCCGATGCGCACCTTGTCCATGCACGGTCTCCTTGCGCGATGATTGCTCGTCGTCCAAGCTCCAGCTTGCCTTGAGGACAGCCTGAAGGCTGCACTACAAACGGGTTCGTAGCCCGGACTTCAGCCTGTCTTCAGTTCTTCATTCCCGTCAAGGTGACGCCCTGGATGAAATACCGCTGGGCAAAGAAGAAGAGCAGCACCACGGGTAGAATCATGAGCGTCGAGGCGGCCATGAGCATCCCGAACTCCCCGCCGTGTTCCTGGCGGAAGTCGAAGAGCCCGAGCGCCAGGGGGTAAAGCCGCTGATCGCTGACGTAGATCAGCGGGCCCATGAAATCGTTCCAGGTATTCATGAATGTGAACACGCCCACGGCGGCGAGTGCCGGCTTCATCAGCGGGAGGATGATGCGCGCGTAGGTCCCGTAGTAACCGCAGCCGTCGATGCGCGCGGCTTCCTCGAGTTCGCGGGGAATGCCCATCATGAATTGTCGCAGCAGGAAGATGAAGAAGGCCGCGCCGGTAAACGCGGGAACCCATAGAGGTTTGAGCGTGTTGTACCAGCCCAGGTGTTTGAACACGAGAAACACGGGGATCATCGTCACCTGTGGCGGGAGCATCATCGTAGCCAACATGACGAAGAAGAGCAGGTCGCGCCCCGGCCAGCTCAGCCGCGAGAAGGCGTAGGCGACCAGCGAACACGCGACGACTTGCCCCAGTACGTTGAGAACGACGAGGTAGCCGCTGTTGAAGATGTAGCTGCTCCAATGCCTGCCCGCCACCCAGGCGTCGCGGTAATTCTGCGTGTATTTGTTCCAGAGAGCGGCAAGGGCCGATATGCTGTGAATTCGCAACGTCATGCGGCAACGGCCCGGCGTGTCGAAGACGTCCGTTTGATCCCGCGCCGCGACCAAGGGCCAGATGCCGACGTCGCGCTCGTCCCGGTCGTCGCGCTCGATGATCTTGAACGCGAGTTCCTGCCAGCGGTAGCGGGCGAGGTACAGCGAAGCATTCGAGACAAAGCGGCGACCGTCCAACTCGAACTCGAAGGACAGGCGGCGCCAGCTTCGGTCCTGGCGCAGCGGGAGCGTTACGCTCAAGAGCTGCTCGGAGGGCGCGGGGAGGGGCAGTTCGACACGGAATCCAGCATCGCGGCTCTGGGAGAAATCGTACTCGAGCAGCAGCGGCGCGCCGTTTCGCTCGAACAACGACACCGGCCGCCGGACGAGCCGCGTCGCGCCGATGGGCTCGGCGTGGGCTTCCAGCAGGCTTCCTTCCGGGTCATTAAGCGTGTGTTCGCGGCGTTCGATGTCGGCGAAGGACGGTGTGCGCACAGCGACACATCGGAAGAGCAGGCTCCAGACGTCCTCTAGTCGATCGAGAGTCGTTCGCGCGCGCAACGCATCAAGTATCGCGGCATCGTCCTGCGTCCAAACGTCAACGGGCACGCCGCGGGAGACCGTTTCCAACAACGCCTGTGTCAGCGCGGGCCGCAACTCGGACTCGGGCAGGCCGCGCGCGCGCTCCGGGCCGAGCATCACCGCGCCGGTCTCCCACAAGATCTGTTCCGCCTGGAGCCAGAGCGATTCCCAACGATCCGGTGCGAGCGCCTCGGGGGAGCGCGGCGCCTCGAACAGTTCCGCGCTCACAAAGGGCGAGCGCAACGCCACCCCGGGTACCGAGGGAATCCATTGCGGCGGATACGCCGTGATCTCCTCGGGATACTTGAAGCTCGTGACCAACAACCAGACAAAGGGCAGCACGAAAATCACCGCGCCCAGCACAAGCAGGCCGTGCACGGAAATCGAGCGCGTCCATCCGCCGGGCAGCAGCAGCCCCAACGCAAGCGTGGACAAGAACAGTGCGCCGAACAACGGCCCGTGAAACGCCCAGCCCTGGTCCAGACGTCCCGCACTCACCGCCACCCCGAGCAGGAGCAGCACCGCCAGTTCGGCGAATAGGGCCATGGCATGTGCCAGCCGTGTCACCAGTGCGTCTTCTCCCACAAAGCCGCTGCGCGCGCATCAGGGCGACCGCCGTTCCTTCGCCCTCGGGCGCGGCCCGAGCAAGACCCCGTAGCGCGGATCCGCGCAAGGACGGCCGCAGCAAGAACATTATGCAAGACTCTAGCACAAAGAATTGCGGCAAGCCCACGAGGAGCGGGAGCGGATAAGGACGCAAGGGACCGAAAGGACCAGAGGGACGAAGAGGGCCGAAAGGACGCAAGAGATCGAGTTTGCGCGCCTGACCTGTAATGAACGGGGAATGTGCCGAATGCACTTTCTCGCAGTTGCCACCGGAGACAGCGCGGCCTCTTTGCTTTCGGCAGGGCGCAGCCGCGGCAGCGCGCGCGTCTCGCGGGCTTAGCGGATGAAATCGAGGAGGCTGGGCTGAATGATGCGGGCGGAGGCGTTCAGCGCGGCCTGATAGGCGTTTGTCTGCGCGTTGAGGTTCACGAGCAATTCGGCGAAATCCGCGTCGATGTTGTCCGAGATGACGCGCTGCAACTGCACGTTGATCTCGTCGAGGTTCGCGGTCACGTCCTCGAGACGGCGCTGGACAGCGCCAATCCGTGACATGACGATGAGCACCTGGCTCTGCGCCTGGCCTAGCTCGCCGAGGCGCGTTTCGAGTCCCGCGGAGTCGCCCGTGCGCAGGTTGTCGCGAATCTGGACAAGGGTCTGGAGGACATCCACGGTGGAGGGCGACGTGAACGTGAACGCGGCTTGGCCGGTGATGTTTATTGGAAGCCGGATGCCGTTCGCGATTTCGACGGTGATGTCTTCGTCGTTCCCGACATAGGTCACGGCGGTGATTTCGCCGTTCGCGTCGCGGGTCACCGAAAACGGCTCCGCGAGCGTTCGCGTGCCGCCGAAGAGATAACGCCCCGAACTGAAGCTGTTCGCCTGTTGAAGCACGCCTTCGATGATTTGGTCTACCTCGTTCGCGATCTGGTCGCGTTGATCCTGGGTATTCGTCGCGTTGAGGCCCTGAAGCGTCAATTCGTTCGCGCGCTGGATGTAGTCCAGCGCGGTGCGCAAGGCGGATTCGGTGTCGACCAGGATGGGCTGCGCGGTGGAGATGTTGGTCATGAATTGGGAATTTGCCGTGATCTCGGCTTGCGCGGCGATGGCGCGCCGCGCGGCGAGCGGGTCGTCCGACGGCGTATTCACGCGCTGCCCGGTCGCCAGTTGCCGTTCGAGATCGAGCAGTCGGCGCGTCTGACGGCTCAGATCCGCCAGAATCCGGCTCATTACGATTCCCTGCGTAATCCGAATGTACGGCATCGTGCAACCTCGCTGGACGCTTCCTGAGCGTCAGCAACGCTCTCCTCTTCTGCTACTTGTGTTCATCTACCCGCGTTGGTCGAGCACCGCCGCTTGCGGCGCGACACCGCGCCGCGCTTCGCCACGCGCATCGTATGCGCTGCGGGATACGCCGGCGGTTTGAAACGCCGCTTCGAGGGCGCGATTCAGCACGCTCAGCGAGCGCCGCATCACCATGCGGTTCTGTCGTACGACGTGGCGCGTTTCCTCGACCGCCGCGCGCAGGCGCGCCTGGAATTCCCGGAGGCGCGCGGACCACGGCGCGGGCACGGCGGCGATCAGGCCGGTCAGCGTTTCCTGTCCGGGGGGAAGCCGAAAATGTTCCGCCACGTCGCGCAGCAGCCGCAGGCGCGTCCTCTCCGCGTTGGCAGTATCCTGGATGAGCAGAAGCAGGACCGCCGTCTTGGCTTCGAGTTGTTCGAGATCGTGGGCGCGCGCCGCGTGCAGTTGTGCGCGGCATACCTCGAGGACGGTCTCCTGGCGCTCCGCTTCCTCGTCACAGTGTGCGCAAAGTTCATTCAATGTATCGTTGATTTCGTCCATGTTTGTCATCCGTTCCGCGCGGGCTGAAGCGCGTCAAGCGCCGGCCGCGCGACTTCGGCGGCGCTGAGCCGCCCGTCACCGTCTGTATCGAGACGCAGAAACTCTTCCCGCGTAAGACCGCTCTCGTCGAGCGTGAGCAGGCCGTCGCCGTCCGCGTCGCGCAACGCGACGAAGCGCGCGCTCTGCTCATTGATCTCAAGCGTCATCCGCTGTGTCGCCGCCGGGTCATTGCGTTGCAGTTGCTCGCGCAAGACCGCCGCGAATGCGGCGTCGGCCCCGCGGGGTCGGCGCAGTTCGCGAATCACGCCCTGGGCTCCGCGCAATACGGCGCCCGCCGCGCCCAAGCTTTCGATAAGGCTCATGATGTCACTCCCGCGGATACGGCGGTGTGCCTACGCCATCTATCGGCAGGCCGCCGCCCCCGCTTGAATTCTGTTGCCGCAACTGTTCCTGAATCTGCTTTGCGATGCCGATTTGCCCGGACCGGGCCATTTCGCCCGCGAAGACGTCGTCCAGCATGTCCTCCGCCACTTGCCGCGACTGGTCCGCGCCAAAGAGGCCGTCGCGCGGCACGGTCCGCCGCATTTCGCGCAGCAAGGTGTAAAGGAAGAAGCGTTCGAATTCCTGGACGGCGCGTTCTTCGCGCGCTGCGCCGGTCAACGCCGCGTCGACACGCGCGGTGTAGCGGACTTCGAGGGGATTGACGTACAGCATTACATCGCCTCCAAGTCCGTGTGTCTTGCTGTGTCCGGCAGACCGGCCACAACAAGCGTGGCATGGGCATCTTGCCCATGTCTCGAATCACGGGCGGAACGCCGGTGCCACGAGTGGGAGACCTTCGGTCGATTCTGTGGCGCGGTCGGGAGACCGGCCACAACGTTGTATAACATTACATCGTCTCCAAATCCGCTTCGAGTGCGCCAGCTTCGCGCAACGCCTGGAATATCGAGATCATGTCGCGCGGGGTGACCTTGAGCTTGTTCAGCGCCTCGGCCACCTCGCCGGCCGACGTGCCCTCGACGGGCATCAGGTGCGCCTCGATTTCCTCGGCCTCCATATCGAACATGGTCGTCTCGATGGCCGCGGCGTCGGTGAACGGCAGCGGCTGCGCGATAATCGGCGTCGCGGCGATCTTGATGGTGAGGCCGCCGTGGGCGACTTGGCACGGCTTGATCATTACGTTGCCGCCGACCACGATGGTGCCCGTGCGTTCGTTGATGACGACGCGCGTGGGCGCCTGGGTCGGCACTTCGGTATCCTGAAGCGCCGCAATAAACGCGACGAGGTTCGCCCGTTCCGCCTCGGGGATGGTAACGCGGACCGTGCCGGCCCCATAAGCTTGCGCGGCGTCGGGACCGTACTTGCCGCAAATCAACTGTTGAATCGTATTCGCACGGATGAAGTCCGGGTCCTTGAGGATCAGGATGAGTCGTTCGCCGTCGGTGATGGTCGCGGGCACCTCGCGCTCGACCACCGCGCCCATGGGGATGCGCCCGGCGGTCACGTGATTCTTGCGCAGGCTTGTGCCGCCCGCGTCCGCGTTGAACCCGCCGACGGACACGGCCCCCTGCGCGACGGCGTAGACCGCTTCGCTGTCGCCCGGCCCGCGAAGGTGGGTTTCGAGCAAGGTGCCGCCCTCGAGGCTCTTGGCGTCGTGCAACGACGCCACCTGCACATCGAGCCGCGTGCCCTGCTTCGCGAAGGGCGGCAGGTAAGTAGTGACCATGACCACGGCGATATTGTCCGACTTGAGTTGCTTGAGGTCCTGCACGTCGATGCCGAGGCGTTCGAGGATGCGTTCCTGCGACTTGACGGCGATGGGCGCCTTGTCGCCCGTGCCCGCGAGCCCGACGACGACGCCGACGCCCTTGAGCAGGTTCTGCTGCGCGCCCTGAATTTCGCACAGGTCACGCAGTTTCGCGGCATGCGCCGCTCCGACGGCCAAGAGAAGCGCCGTCCCTGCCACGCCCGCGATCAGCCGTCGTAATTTCGTGGATCGCCACGCCATGATCCGCATTCCTCAGTCCTTGTTCATACTCGTTCTCGTTCTCGACTCCACGGCGCCTAGAACGGCGAGAACCAGTCCAGGAACCGGGTCAGCAAGCCGCGGCGGTCGCTGTTCCACAACGCGCCTTTGCCCTTGAGCTCGACCGTCGCGTTCGCCATTTGCGTCGAAAGCACCGTGTTTTGCGGCGTTACGTCTTTGGCGCGCACCATGCCGCGCACGATGAACAGCGAGTCTTCCCGGTTCGTCGTAATCCGTTTTTCGCCCTGAAGCATCAGGTTGTCGTTGGGCATCACCTCGATGACGGTGCAGGTGATGGTCGTCACGAATTCGTTGGTGCGACGCGTTTCGCCGCGGGAGCGGTGCTCGTTCTCCGCCTCGACCTTCCAGTTCGGCAATTCGCCCGGGTTGAAGATGCCGTTGGTGTCGCTGTCTTCGCCGCCGACCCAGAACATGTTATCGTTGGGGTCTGCCTCACTCTCGACGTCCGACTCTTTCCGCGTGCGCGTGTCCACGCGCGTACTGGCTGTGGTCTTCTCGCGCACAAGCACCGTGATAATGTCGCCTGTCTTGAACTTTGCTCTCGGCTCGGCGGTCAGTGTGCCCGCCTGCTGTGCCTGGTGATCGAAAAGCGAGTCGGCCCACGCGGCGGCGCCGGCCAGGAGCGCGCCCGCCAGGAGCGCCCACACGACAAGTCTGAGTTGCATCGCCTTTACTCCTGCTCTTTGTAGCCGTTCACGGCACCACAACGACGCCGTCCGCGCGCACGATGCCTTGGAATTCGGCCCGCGAATTGAGGTTCGCGCAGAGGATCACGTCGCCCGCCGCACCCGCTGTCAGCGCCCGCGCCTGGGTTTGCAGGCGCAGCCCGCCCGACTGCATTTCAACGGCGACAAGCTGATTACGCTTCACGAGAATGCGCGGCTGCACATTGCGTTTCGTGATTTCCTGGCCGGGAAAGATAGTCGTGCGCGCCACGTATCCGGCAAGGTCGGCGGGATCGCGAAACGCGCCCGACTCGACCTTGGCCAGCGAGCGCTTGCGCACCTCGACCTGCGACGCGCTGATGGGCGCGCCGCGGGGGATGTCCGCCGCGGCGACGAGCACGTCGCCGTAGCTCTCGACATTGGCCTTCAGCGTAAACCGCTTCTGCGTCTGGCCGTCAACGATCACTTCGCCTCGAAACACGCCCGGCCCGAGGTAGCCGTATTGCGGATTCGGTCTCCAGTCGAAGATGACCTCGCCGTCGGGCACGCGGAAATCGAGCGCGGCGGGGACAATGTCAATCAATGTGTCGGCGGGGTCCCACGGCATTTCCGTTTCGATGAACTCGCGGAGCGAGCCGACGACCATTTCGCGCGTGATCTCGAGGTAGAGCGTCGTGGCCCTCACACTCGACGCGCCCCCCACCTCAAGACTGTCCACGTCGATGCCGGCGTTGCGGATGCGGGCCTCGACCAGCGCCGCGTGCAGCCGCTTCGAGTCGCCGGGCAGCGCGGCGAGCCCGAGGTCGACGTTTGCTAGAACGGGCGCAAGTTCGCCCTCGATTTGCGCCACTTCGCCGAGGAGCACGTTCGGCCCGCGCACGTAGGCCTCATCCTTGAGCACGAGCGTGTCCGCCGCGACGCCCGCCGCGACGAGCACGGCCGCGAGGAAGATCATGCCAAGGCTGAGTTCATTCTGCGTCATATCAGTTCACGTCGTCCTCTTATCGCCGAATCTGATTCGCGACCTGAAGCATTTCATCGGAAGTCGTGATGACCCGGGAGTTCGCCTCATAAGCGCGCTGCGCAATGATCAACTGCAAGATTTCCTCGACCACCTGCACGTTCGAGTTTTCGAGGAAGCCCTGCGCGATGTTCCCGAGTCCGTCGAGGCCGGGCGTGCCCGTCGTCGGCGCGCCGGACGCCTCCGTCTCGAGCAGCAGATTGCGCCCGAGCCGCGCGTCGAGTCCCGCCGGATTTGAGAACCGCGCCAATTCCAGTTGGCCGAGCGCTTGGGGCGAACTATCGCCCGGAACACGCACCGAAATGTTGCCGTCACTCGAAATCGTGATCAGTTCCGCGTCCGTCGGAATGTTGATAGCGGGCGACAGCACAAATCCGTCGGCGGTCAGAATGGTCCCTTCCTGATTGAGCTTGAACGCGCCGTCGCGTGTGTAGGCGACCGTGCCGTCCGGCATCTCGACCTGGAAGAAACCGTCGCCCTCGATGTAGAGATCGAGCGGCTGGCCGGTCTGGATGGCGGCGCCGGGCGTGAACAACTTCGAGATGGCGCTCGGGCGCACGCCGTGGCCGACCTGGATGCCCTCGGGCAAGGTCACGCCCGCGGCGGTCTCGTTGCCGGCGGGACGGATCGTTTCGTAGATGAGGTCCTGGAAGTTGACCCTGCTCTTCTTGAAGCCGGTCGTGTTGACGTTCGCCAAGTTGTTGGCGATGGTATCCACGTGCAATTGCTGGCCGATCATGCCCGTGGCCGCTGTAAACAACGCGCGAATCATTGGTCTGTCTCCTCCCCGTTATCAGGGCATGGCAACCCGGTCTATCAACTGGGACACCGTCTCGTCCGCCGCGTGGATTGCGCGGAGGTTCGCCTCATAGGCGCGCAGTCCCAGCAGCATGTTGGTCAGTTCAACGGGCAGGTTCACGTTGGCCGATTCGAGGCGGCCCTGGTGCACCGCCGTGCCCGCGCCGTTGGCGGTGACGCTGGTCACGCCGTCCGGCGCGCGGAAGAGATTCTCCCCCTCGCGCCGCAACCGCTGCGGGTCCTCGAAGGCGACCAGCCGCACCTGGCCCGCCGGAACGCCGTTCACCGCAATCTGTCCATCGGCGTCAACGACTACGTTGCCGCCGCGCACGTCCATCGAGCGCCCATCGATGCTTAGGACTTTGTACCCCTCGGCGGTGGCCAGGTCGCCGTCGACATCGACCATGAAGTTGCCGTCTCGGGTGTACCGCTCGCCGCGCGGGGTCTCGACGACAAAGTAGCCAGAACCCTCGATCGCTAGATCGAGCGGGCCGCCCGTGGTGTGCAGGACGCCCGGCGCCGTGTCTGTGAAGGTTTCGGCGACTTTGACCCCGCCGCCGGGGGCGCGCTCGAACTGAAACGCCGCGGGACGGCGCAATACATTCGAGAAGACTTGATAGAAGCCCGTCTGGACGGCTTGATGGCGGCGGAACCCGGTGGTCGAGGCGTTCGCAATATTGTTCGCGATGGCCGCCTGGGCTTCCTCGAGGGCCACCATGCCGTTCGCCGATGTGTAGAGTCCCGCTATCATTGTCGACGCATATCCCGTGTGGGGCGGGACGCCCCAAATTCCTCTCTCCTGTGGGGCGGGACGCCCCACCTCCTCCTATGTTCACGCCCGAGGGCGTCATGTTCGGGTAGGCCCGCGCAAACCAGCGACGGATTCGGGGCGACAATGGGCCACACACCCCGTTGCGTCGGGCCGACCGTTCAGGACAGACCCTGGTGAGGATGGGTCCTTGTCCGGGAAGGAGCAAGGCGTATGCCAGCGGGTCCAGTGGCCGTAAGTGGCTGGCAACAAGGCGCTTGCGCATTATTGTGACGCGGCGGCGGCGGGTCTGGGAAAGAAATTCCTGCCGCGGCCCGGCACTTTCTGCTGGCGTGGCGATGTGGGCAAGGGGATGGACGGGATGGACGATCTGCGCAAAGGGTGGGATGCGGTAAGGCTCCACAGGGCGGCTTCGCCGCGCGGATGGCCCCGCCGTCGACGACAGGAGATGTCCATCCCGTCCACATCGTCCGTATTCCTCCGTTGACTCCCCGTCGCCCTGTCTGCAAGGATGCGCCCATGACCGCCAAGGAAACCCTGCGCGCGTATTATCTTGCCCTGCGGCGGGCAATGCCGCCGGAGACGGTCGCCGCCGCCGGCAAGACGATCTTCGAGCGAGTCTTGACGCTGTCCGAGTTTCGAGACGCGCCCGCCGTCTTGACCTATGTGGCCTCGAAGGACAATGAAGTGGAGACGCGTCCCCTCATCGAACGGGCGCTTGCGGAAGCGAGGCCGGTGTGGGTCCCGGTAGCGGGAGCGGGCGGCGCGCTCGCCTGGTCACGCCTGCGAGCACTCGACGAACTCGCGCCGGGCCGCTTCGGGATTCTCGAACCGGAACCCGCGGCACGGCGCATCGGGCCGCCCCCGCAAGATGCCGTATGCCTCGTACCGGGCATCGCGTTTTCACCGACCGGTTATCGCATTGGTTACGGCGGCGGCTATTTCGACCGATTTCTGGCCGGCTTCGGCGGCGTGGCCGTCGGGCTGGCCTACGAGCGCCAACTTGCGCCCGACTGGCGCCCCGAACCCCATGACCGCCGGGTGGACATCCTCGTGACGGAGGCGCGCGTCGTGTACCTGGGGAACACGCGGGCGGGCACGAACTAAGATGGACGAGTGGAGAGGCCGGCGCACGCTCAAGGGGCACAGAGCACGTCCAGGAACAGCAGACCTTCGCGGACCGATCGGGTGAACATGTCCGGCGTGGGCGACGGTTCGTTGGGGGCCCAAGCCAGATAGATGCTTTGCCGCACGATATCGCAATAGTCCAGACTGAAGGGTTTGTCGGGGATATTGTTCAGGGTGAGAAGTAACCCCTGGAGTTCGTCATAGACCTGTTGTTCGAGCGGATCGATGCGATCGTCCACCACGGATTGATCATAAGCGGCCGCGCGCTTGCGTAGGCGATCCTTGTATTGGACAAGCCGTTGGAAGCGGGCCTCATCTCCTTCCAGCGCGGCGATTTCCTGCCGTGCCTGCTGCACCTCCGAGTAGAACGCGGCGATATGCTGTTGAACAACCTCTGAGCTAGCTGCGTCATGCGCGCCGTCCGTGGCGCAGCCGGTCACGCCGAGCGTGATCGGCGCGAAGACGACGATTGCCGCGAGGAAAGCCTGTTTCATGTCCCGCGTTCTCCTCCATTTCACAATAGCAGAGGGCGTTATTAGAGCACAGCCGGGGCTCGCCGCGCCACGCGCTTCGGGGCAACCCCTCAGTTCGGCGTGCTCGCGTTCGGGGTCGCAATCCGCGCCGCGACAAGGCGTATTTCAAAGAGTAGCGGCCAGTTCTTGCCCGTGACGAAGAGGCGGTCGCCCGCGGCGTCATAGGCGATGCCGTTCAACACGTCCGGCGGTCGCTGTTTCGTGTGCGATGCGAGCAGTCCCGTCAGGTTGATCCATCCTGTCACGCTGCCCGTCGCCGGGTCGATACGCGCGATGTAGTCTGATTGCCACACGTTCGCGAAGACCTCGTCCTTGATGTATTCGAGCTCGTTCAACCTCGTGATATAACGGTCCTTGTCGCGGACCCTGACGCTTCCCGTCTCCTCGAAGGTTTCGGGGTCGAGGAATCGCAGCACGTGCGTGCCGTCGCTCATGATGAGACGGTTGCCGTCATACGTGAGGCCCCAGCCCTCGCCCGGGTATTGGAATTGGCCCAGTAACGCGAAGGAGGCGCGCTCATAGACGAATCCCCGGTTCTCCCGCCACGTCAACTGGATAATGCGATCGCCGACCGTGGCGATGCCTTCGCCGAAATAGGCCGCTTCCAGGTCGTGCTGCTGGATGACCGCGCCTGTTTCGAGGGCCACGCGCCGCAGGGACGACTTCCCGTGGAGTCCTGTCCCCTCAAGCAGGAGCCCCTCTTCATAGACCAGGCCCTGCGTAAAGGCTTCCGTATCATGGGGATATGCGTTCACTACCTGGTACGTGTACACGGGCGTCTCCGGCGGCGTCTCCTCCTCGCCTTCCCCTTCGGTCGCGGGCGGCCCGCCCGGCGGCCCCGAGGATTGCGGCTGGCAACATGCCGCCACGAACAGCGCCAGCGCGCACGCGCCTCCGACCCGTAAGGCATACCACAGTCTCGCGCTCCCGCGCCAAGGCAACACCATATGCATAGTCTCCCTGCTCGCGCGCATTAGACCCCATCCCGAGCCACGCCCACAAGTCCGTAGTGTCGGACGGATCAGACGGATCGGACCGATCCGACCGATCGAACCGATCCGACCCGTCGGACTGCGCGCATTGGTAAGGTCGGCGTATACCCCACCCCTGCTGCCCGTGTTCGTTTGTCTGCTAACGAAGCGCTTGCTAGACTGTATCCTTCTGGCAGGGAGGAGCACTCGTGGAAATCAAGAAGGCCGTCATCACGGCCGCGGGACGGGGCGAACGCACGTTTCCCGCGGCGAACACCGTGCATAAGGGCATGCTGCCGCTCCTGGACCGGGACGGCATCACGAAGCCGATTATCCAGATTATCGCGGAGGAGGCGCTCGAAAGCGGCATCGAGGAAATCTGCATCGTGTGCGCGCCGGGCGACGAGGCGCAGTACGTCGCCGCGTTCCGCGCGCTGCGCCGCAACCTGCTGCTGGGTTATCCGGGCCAAGTCTGGGCGGAGGACCAGGCGGAGTGCATCGACACGCTGCTGCGCCGGCTGCACTTCTCGGAACAGACGGAACCGCTGGGCTACGGCCACGCGGTGTATTCGGCGCGCGCCTTTGTCGGCGAGGACCCGTTCCTCCTGCTCCTGGGCGATCACCTCTATCTGTCGTATGCGCCGGGCAAACGCTGCGCGACCCAATTACTCGAACTGGCGCGTGCGGAGGGGTGCCCCGTCTCGGCGGTCCAGGCGACGCGGGAGCATCTCGTGGGCCTCTACGGCACGCTGACGGGCAGGCGCGAGCCTAACCGCCCCGGCGTCTACCAGATCGAGAAGATCATCGAGAAGCCGTCGCTGAGTCGCGCGGAACTCGAATTGCACACGCCGGGGCTGCGCGTCGGTCACTACCTGTGTTTCTTCGGGATGCACGTCTTCACGCCGCTGGTGTTCTCGCTGATTGAGGAATACATGGCGGCCGCCGCCGAGACCGGCGATTGCCAACTGACGCCCGCCTTGCAGGAACTCGCGCGGCGGCAACGCTACCTCGCGCTCGAGGTCGCGGGGAAACGCTTCGACATCGGCCAACAATTCGGCCTGCTCCAGACGCAGATTGCGCTGGCGCTGGCGGGCCGCGAGCGCGACAAGGCCCTCTCGACCATCCTCGAGACCCTGGCCGAATTACAGCGGGACAACCGAGCGACGTGACACGCGACTCGCGTAGACCAACGGAGTGCTTCCGACCGTGAACGCGCTTATCGAAACGATTACGACGCAGGACCCCGAAAAACGCGACCGTCCCTTCGGCGCGTTGTGCGCATCGATGCCGTCCGCGCAACTGCTCGAGGTCTGCGAGGAACTCGAACGGTTCCGCCGCGACGCCGCGAACCTTTACGAGCGGGTGCGGGCCACTTTGTTCCTCTATGCGGCCTATCGCTTTTTTCTCACGGAATCGGAGGCCGCGGCGACACTCGGCGCGATACCGCACGACGGATTCGTCGACTTTCTGGAACGGCGTTTCGAGCGGGCCATCGAGCGGTTTCGGCGCGAACTGCGCCGCGCGGGCCCGAACGGGGCGATCCTCAGTGCGCTCGCCGAGACGTATCACCATCTCGCGTTCCAGACGCTGGCGGACCAAGTACGCCGGAGCGTGCGCGCGAGCGAAGGCAACCGCTGGATGTTCCGGGTCGGCCACGCGGAGGACCATCCCGTGCGTTTCCGGCCCGAGATGCTCGACCACGGCGACGGCGCACCGTTCTACCCGGTGCTGCTCGAACAGACGCCGGTACGGCTCGACCTGAGCCACAGCGGTTGGTCCGACATCTTCTTTCTCGGCATGGATTTCCCGGAAGGCGCGCGGGTGCTCAACATTTCGGTGAACCTGGGCGTCTATGGCCGCGACCGGGACGTGAAGCCGCCGGTCGAGACCTACGTGCGTGTCATTCCTGAGCCGGTGCTGCGCCTGACCAGCGTGGACCTCGAAGCCACGAAGGACATCACGACCCTGGAAGACCTGTTCAACTTCGGCAACGACTACCTCGGGTTGCTGAAGGCGGGCGTCATCGCGTCCGGCCTCGTCCCGCCGTCGTTCGAGGGCACGGACCAGCGCATCGCGGACATCCTCGGGCGCGTGGTCGAGCCGGGCATGGGCGTCGAACTCGTCACGCGCGTCAACGACATCCCGAAAGGCTCGCGGCTGGCGGTGTCGACGACACTACTGGCGTCCATCGTGAGCGCGCTGATGCGCGCCACCGGCCAGACGGAAGCCGTCGAGGGCGCGTTGAGCGAACGGGAGCGGCGGCTGGTAGCCTCGCGCGCAATTCTCGGGGAATGGCTCGGCGGTTCCGGCGGCGGCTGGCAGGACTCGGGCGGGGTATGGCCCGGTCTCAAGGTGATCCAAGGGGCGCTTGCGGCGGAGAGCGACCCGGAGTGGGGCGTTAGCAAGGGCCGGCTTTTGCCGCAACACCGGCTGCTGGGCGGCGACGCGCTGCACCCGGAAGCGCGGCGGCGGCTGACGGAATCGCTCGTGGTCTTTCACGGCGGCATGGCGCAGAACGTGGGGCCGATCCTCGAGATGGTCACGGAAAAATATCTCCTGCGCAGTCGGGCCGAGTGGGAGGCGCGGTTGCGCATGCGCGGCATCTTCGACGGCATCCTCGAAGGACTGCGCGACGGCGACGTCCGCGCCGTGGCGCGATGCACCACCGAGAACTGGAACGGACCGCTCAAGACCATTATCCCGTGGGTCACAAACCGGTTCACCGAAACGGTGATTGCCCGGACCCGCGAACGGCTGAAGGATGATTTCCGGGGTTTCCTGATGCTGGGCGGCATGTCGGGCGGGGGGATGGCGATGTTCACGGCGCCGGGGCGGCGCGCGGCGTTCCGCGACGAACTGCTCGAGATATTGCGGTCCACGAAAGCGGAACTCGAGGACGCGCTCCCCTTCGCCATGGACCCCGTGGTCTACGATTTCGACATCAACGAATCGGGTACGCAAGCGCGGGTGCTCAGGGGGGGCGACGCGCTGATGCCGGGCCGTTACTACGGGCTTCAGATACCCGACCTGGTCCATCGCGACACCGAGAACATTCCCTACCTGCGCCGCGCGGAGCTCGATCATATCGCCGGTCAGGCGGACCGGCCCGAGGAGACCTCCGGGCTGCTGCGCACGATGGTGCGCCACCTGTTTCAAGTCAGCGGCGCCGGCGCCCGGTCCCCGCGCGCGCAATACGACGAGGAAAGCGCGGGAATCCGCGAGGAACACGGCTTCGACCCCGTGCATCACGAGCAAATCCGGCGCGATTTGCGCGGCGGACGCATCGGGCTCGCCCACAACCGGCTGTCCATCGAGACCGATATTCAGGACGTTCAGGACGGCGACGTGCTCGCCCCCGGCGCGCCGGAACAGCGCGCCTTGGGCGAGGCCGCGATCCGCGAGGGTCGGGTCGCGGTATTGTCATTGGCGGCGGGTGTCGGCACGCGCTGGACGACCGGCGCGGGCGTGATCAAGGCGGTCAATCCGTTCTTATTTGCCGCGGGCAGGCATCGCAGCTTCCTTGAGTTGCACTTGGCGAAGACGCGGCGCGTCGCGCACGGTTACGGTGTCGAGATACCGCACATCGTCTCGACGAGTTACCTGACCCACGGCCCCATCGAGAAGCACCTGCGCCTGAACGCGAACTACGGCCACGACGGGCCGCTGTACCTGTCGCCGGGCCGCGCCATCGGCCAGCGGCTCGTGCCCATGGTGCGCGACCTGGTTTTCCTGTGGGAGGAGATGCCGCAGGAAACGCTCGATGAGCAGAAACAGAAGGTGCGCGATGCCGTGCGGCACGCGCTCATGAACTGGGCGCGGGAAAAAGGCGAGGGCGGCGACTACGTGGATAATGTGCCGTTGCAGCGGTTCCACCCGCCCGGCCACTGGTACGAAATCCCGAACCTGTTCCGCAACGGCGTCCTCGCGCGGCTGCTCCACGAGCGGCCCCAACTCGAAACAATCATGCTCCACAACATCGACACGCTGGGCGCGAACGTCGAAGCGGGGCCGCTCGGCGCGCACCTTGCCTCGGGCAACGTTCTCTCCTTCGAGGTGGTGCCCCGCCGCGTCACGGACCGCGGCGGCGGCCTCGCGCGTGTCAACGGCCACGTGCGCCTGCTCGAGGGGCTTGCCCAACCGCGCGAGGAGGACGAACTCCGGCTCCGTTACTACAACTCGATGACCACGTGGGTCCAGATAGACCCGTTGCTGCGTCTCTTCGGGCTGACGCGCGAAGACCTGCACGGGCCCGAGGAGCGAATAGCGGAGGCGGTGCGGCGCATGGCGCATCGCGTGCCCACCTACGTCACGATCAAGGATGTGAAGATGCGCTGGGGCCACGGCCAGGAGGACGTATACCCCGTGGCGCAATTCGAGAAACTCTGGAGCGACATGTCCGGGCTGCCGGACGTGGCGTGCGGCTACATCGCCGTAGACCGGATGCGCGGCCAGCAACTCAAGTCACCGGACGAACTCGACCCCTGGGCCAACGACGGCAGCAAGGATTACGTCCTCGGGTTGTGCGAACTCGAAGCATATGACGGGAACGGCGCGTCATGACAGGGGCGCGGGACCGCTTGACGGCGCACTGGGGGCCCTTGGCGCTCTGTTACGGCGGCATGATGTGCGTGGCCATCGGCTCGAACTTCGTTCCCGTGTATCTGACCACGTTCAAGGAGACTTTCGGCGGCCCCGGCGGCCTGACGGATGAGCAGTTGGGCCGGATAGCGGCGGTCATCTTCGCCGGGTTTGTGGCCGGCATCCTGGGCGGCGGCCCGCTTGCGGACCGGTGGGGCGCGAAACCCCTGGCGGTGTTCGGGGCGGCGCTCACCATCGCCGGGCTGGTCCTGCTTTCGACGGCGCGCGTCTACGGCGGTCTGCTGGGGGCGAGCGCCGTGCTGGGGCTCGGGGCGGGTGTGCTCGACATGGTGTTGAGCCCGGTGGTATCGGCGCTCGAACCGCACCGGCGCACCGCAGCGCTGAATTGGCTCCACGCCTTCTACTGCATTGGGGCCGTGATGACCGTGCTGGCGGGTTCGGCGGCGCTGCGCTACGGCGTGCACTGGCGCACCCTGGCGCTTGCGCTGACCGTGGTCCCCGCGCTGGTGGCGCTGGGCTTCGCGCCATTGCGGTTGCCGCCGCTCGTGCACGAAGAGGCTGTCCGCCTGCCGGTGGGGCGGCTGATGCGCACGCCGCTCTTCGTCGCGGGGCTGGCCGTGGTGGCGCTGGCCGGCGCGACGGAGCAGGGCGTGGCGCAATGGCTTCCCGCCTACGCGGAACGGGCGCTGGACTACTCGAAGGCGCAGGGCGGCATGACGCTGGCGGGCTTCTCGGTCGCAATGATCGTGGGTCGCGTGCTCGCCGCACTGGCCGCGCGGCGCGTTCACGCCGTTTCCCTCCTGCGCGCCGCGTGCATCCTGCTTGTCATCCTCATTCTGGCCGGCTGCTTCATGCCCTTCCGAACGCTTGCGCTGGCGGCGTGCGTCCTGTGCGGACTGGCCGTAAGTTGCCTCTGGCCGACCACCCTCGGCCTGACCGCCGACCGCTTTCCCCACGGCGGCGCCTCGATGTTTGCGCTGCTGGCCGCCGCCGGCAACGCCGGCTGCTTCGCCATGCCGTGGCTCGTCGGCATCATCGCGGAGCACAGCCGCCTCGTACTCGCACTGGCGCTCGTGGCCGCCTGCCCGGCGGCCATTATCGGGCTGCTGGTGAACTTTCGCGATCAAACACAACGACAACGTGCTCGTTGCCGGGATGAATACTCGTCGCCTTGAGTGTTCAACAATGGGGCCCTTATTGACAGGTCCCCGGGCGGGTCGCCTATACTCCCGTGTCCGCGCGTCCATGAGGAATCCCGATGGCGTTACGGTTCGAGTCAATAGCTTGTGACAAAGCGACGGCATGCAACGCAGCCGTGGGGGAGGGTTCCGTTGCGGGGCATTTCACGGTTCTCGTCGCGGATGATGAACTGAATGCGCGCGATTTCTTAGCAAAGGCCGTCGAGAAACGGTTGGGCTGCAAGCTGTTGGTTGTATCGACCGGGGATGAGGCGCTCGCCCTGCTGGAGCGGCACGCGCCGGACGTGGTGGTAGCGGACCTGGCAATGCCGGGCGTGCAGGGGCTGGAACTTGTTGCGGCGTTGCGGACCCGGGCGCCGGAAACGAGCATCGTCGCGCTGACGGGCCATCCCGACGATTTCCCGTTTGTCGACGCCGTTTATGCAGGCGCGGACGATTTCATCCGCAAGCCCTTTGCCCCGGCGGAACTCGAAGCGAAACTCGTCCGCCTGTTTCGGGAACGTGATGCCCTGCGGGCGCGGCAGGCGGCCGAGAGCAAGTACCGCAGCCTCTTTGAACTCAGCATGGACGGCATGCTCCTGGTCAACGCGGAAGACCAGATTATCGTGGACGCGAACCAGGCGTTTCGCGAACTCTCCGAACGGACTCCGGAAGCGCTTGTGGGCGTGCCGGTGTGTGAACTCTTCGACGGCGTGGACCGCATCCGGCTGGAACAATGGTTGGCTATCTGCGCACACAGCGGCAAGGGCACGATGGCGGACCTGACCATCGCGTGCCCGAGCGGCAGGCTGGCGCACGTGGATGTGACGGCCACGTTCATCGAAGTGGCGTCGCAACGCATCATTTTCCTGTCGTGCAAGGACGTGACTGAGAAGATCCAATTCGAGCAGCAACTCGCGGAAGCGGCCGAGAAGGACGCCTTGACGGGCTTGTTCAACAAGCGCTCGTTTCAGAACCGGATCGAAGGTGCCATCAACCGCGCGCGCGACCGCAGTCTCGCGCTGGGCCTGATGTTCATTGATCTTGATAATTTCAAAGCCTGCAACGACACCCACGGGCACCAGGTGGGCGATCAACTGCTGGTCGTGGTGAGTGACGTCATCAGGAAGAGCGTGCGGGCCACCTCGGACGACGGGTTCCGCCTCGGCGGCGACGAGTTCGCGGTGATCTTGATGGGTGCGGACCGGGAAAACTGCGCGCACGTTGCGGAGCGGATGCGGGCGGAGTTTCAGAAGATCAAGAATTACGGCGCCTCGATGAGCATCGGCGTCGCCCTGTACTCGGAGGGACAGCAGGCGGAGATGTTCATCCGCCACGCCGACGAAGCGCTATATCGAGCCAAGAACGCCGGCAAGAACACGGTGGAGATAGCGTAGGCGACCCTTTGGCGTCCGGCCTGATCCCGCGGCGCGACCATGCCGCGCGACCGGCCCGGGCGCCCGGGACAACGACGGAGAAGGGGCGGGGAGGATCACTGTGCCCTCACGGATATCCGATACCGCGTCCGTGCGCCTTCGCGATGCGATGCTGCACGGCCTGCTGCTTGTCGCCGTTCTGGGCATCGTGTTTCCCGGGGTATTCCTGCGAGGCGAGATAATCACCGCCGCCGACCTGCTGTTCGATATACCGCCGTTTGACCAGTACAAGCCCGCGGAATGGGAACGCCCGCAAAACCCGTTGGCGGCGGACGTGGTCTCCGTCTTCCACCCAGTGTACGTGCTTTCGCGCGCGGCAATCGAAGGGGGGGAATGGCCCCTGTGGAATCCCACGGGATGCGCGGGTATTCCGCTGCTGGCCAACTGCCAGAGTGCGGTCTTCTATCCGCCCCGGCTGCTTCATCTTTTCTTCGACGTCCCGCTGGCGACCTCCTTGTACATCCTGCTCAAGCTGTGGCTTTGCGGCATGACGGCCTATCTATGCGGTCGAGCTATCGGCCTGGGCGCGACGGCGGCACGGTTCCTTTCCTTGGCGTGGATGTTGTCCACGTACAACCAGTTCTGGGCGTGCTGGCCGCTCACCGACGTGAGCGCCTGGCTGCCGGTCGTATTTCTTGGCGTCGAGCTGGCGTTCACGGATTCGCAGCCGGGGACGTCCGCGCCGCGCGTGTCCCGCCGCGCCGTAGCGGCCCTTGCGTCCGGCGGATCGTTGATTCTGCTGGCTGGGCACCCGGAGACGGCGTTCGCGATGTGTTTCAATGCGGGTATCTATTTCGCGCTGCGCCTGGCTCTCGAAGGGCGGACGGGCACGGCCCTGCTCCGGCCCGTGGCGGCCTGCGCGCTCGGCTGGGGGATCGCGCTGCTGGTATCGGCGGCACAGTGGCTGCCCTTCGTCGAATACCTGCTGCACAGCTACACGTTTTTCCATCGCGAGTCGGGCGATTTCACCTCCGAACTGCCGATAAATGCGTCCGTGGCGTTCTTCGTACCCCGTTTCTATGGCGCGGAGGCGCACTACAATATCTGGGGTGATCAGGACGGCAACCGTTACGCTATCTACCCCGGCATCCTGGTCTGGATGAGCGCGACATTGCTCTTCGCGCAACGCCGGGAACTCGGCAAACAAGAACGCCCGCTGATTGCGCTGGCCATTGCGGTGGGCATCGCCATCCTGTCCGCATTTGCCCCTCCTGACTCGGCCTGGTTGCAGCGACTGCCCGGTTTCGAGTCGTTGCGCCAGAATTACCACATCGGCTTCGCCTTGTTCGGTCTGGCCGTATTGGGAGCGCGGGGACTCGACGGCTGGCTCGCTCGCCCGAGGCGGGTCCGGGCGCTTGGCTGGACGCTCGTCGTCTTGTTGCCGGCGTGCGCCATAGTCGGTTGGGCGCTTTATTTCTATTGGCGTCTGATTGGCGCGTATGGGGTGACGGACCATGTCTGGCGACAGGTGACCATCAGTATCATCGCGGCATTCCTCGGGTTGCTCTTGCTTGCCGTGCATGCCATGCGGTCCGGCTGGGCGAAACGTGTCTCACCGGTGTTCGGGTGGCTTCTGTGCGCCGTACTGGCAGCGGACCTTATCCTCGCGGCTTGGCGAATCAATCCCATTTCTCCGCGCGAGCAAGCATTCCCGGACCCGGAGTTGTTCGCCTACTTGCGGGAACAGGGCCGCCCCGTGCGGATCGAGCCGGGCGGCGCGCTGGGCGCGCCGGGCGTGACGGCGGCATATGGCGTGCAGGAATGGATGGGTTACGACGGCCTGTATCCCGAGCGCATCATTCATTTCGCGCGCACGCTGGGCACGGATCTGTGGAATTGCATGGAGCCCATGTGCAATATCCGGTTCTACCTGCGGCATCCAAGCATGGACCGAGGCGGCATGGGCGGTCCCTATTTCGCGTTCGACGACACCGGTATCTTCCGCTTGCGCGCCGAGATCGAAGGGGTGGCCGTTTACGAGAACGTGCGCGCGATGCCGCGCGCGTACCTGGTGGGCGGTGTCCGCGAAATCGCGGACCTCGACGCACTGTTCGAGACCATGCGGAGCGAAGACTACGACCCGACGCGCGAGGTTGTCACCGACCGCGCGCCGGCGGGTCCCTTGCCCGCGGCGTCCGACACGGCGGAATCGCCGGGCGAAGCCGTGATCGAGGAATATGGTTTCACGCGGGTCCGGGTGCGGGCCGAGGCGAAGCGTGATTGCGCGCTGGTATTGGCAGACGGGTACTTCACCGGCTGGAACGCCTACGTGAACGGCCGCCGCGCTGAGATGTTCCCGGCATATTACGCTTTTCGCGGCGTGCTGCTTCCCGCCGGCGCGCACGTCGTCGAATTCCGTTACGAGCCGCTGAGTTTTCGCATCGGCCTGTGGCTGTCCGTCGCCACGTTGCTTGCGGCGCTGGTCACCGTCCCGTTCTGGGGTCGGTCCCGATTAGCCGCAGCACGGTAAAGGCGGCGTCGAGCGCGTCGAGGCCCGCTTCCGGGGCGGGTTCGGGAATGCCCGTCGTCTGGTCGCTCAGGGGGGTCCAGGACACGCCGCCAAGCCGCATAGGCTTGCGTAGCCAGTGTTCGGCTGGCAACACCGCGTCGAGCCACGGCCCGAGCCCCATCGGCCACGCCTCGGGCGTATCGAGGCGCGCGAGCCGGAGTTGAATCGCCGACTGCAACTGGCGCTGCTGTTGCTCCCACGGCGCGGGCAGGGGCGCGTCGATGTCCGCGGCCATGTGCGCCGCGCTCTCGATGCCGAGATAGAACGCCAGAAGCGATTCCAGCGAGGCGCGGTCACGAAGTATGGCGGGATCGAAGGTCGGCGGCGGTTCGCCGAAGGGGCCGCGGCTCCACCGCGCGAGGAAGTCGGCGCAGAGCGTCACATCGGGCCAGAGCGACTCGAAGAACGCCGTCCGCTCCGCCGGACCCACCAACATGCCATGTCGCCAGACGCTCGCGGCGAACCACGCGGCCGCGTCTGCATCGAGCACAGCACGCGGCGCCGCTTCCGTGCCGTCGCCGTAGCAAGCGGCGGGCAGCGATCCGATGGGGCGTCCGGGCGCGGGCGTGCGCCGTATGGTCCCCGCGAGGAACCACAGATGCCGCTCGACCGTTTCCGGGAAGCCGGCTGTGTCAAGCGCGAGATTGATCCACGCGCCGTGGCGGGGCCAATCGAGCGCAAGCGGCGGCTGCGTGACAGGGGCGCGCACAATGGCGCCGTGGGTACGGTCCGCGGCCATGAGCAGCGTGGCGAGGGCGTCATGCAACGCGGCGGCCCGGTCCGTGCTCAACGACTCCGCCGCGCGCGTTCGTGCAAGCCGCGCGGACCAAGAAGCGGCGGTCTGATCCCGCAGCGTGTTATAACCCTGCCGGCGCGCGTCGGCCAGAAGTCGGCGGGTCTCGGCGGCATTCGGGCCGAAGGCGACAAACACCGTGGCGCACCATCCGGCGCCGAGGGGCTCCGGCGTCAGTGTTACCGCGGAGTAGCACTGCCCTGTTGCGCCACCGCGACCTACGTCATTCTCCGGGAACTTCAGCCCGGCATCGTCTCCCAAGGCAGTCTCGTCGCCGAGAATGACTGCGCTCGGGGGATTCGCGGCGGCGTAAGCGATCCACGTCCCGTCGCGGAAGCCCTGCCAGGCGTCGGGCCCGGCATCGCGCGCGGCGAGTTCGCGCGCGCGCTCCCAGTCGCGGCGACTCGGCGCGGCGGGCCGGAAATGGGTCACAATTCCCGCATCCGCGTCCGCGAAGACCGCGAAATCGTTGAAGGCATCCAGCGCCCAGTCGGCCAGGGGCAGTTCGGGGATCAGCCGCGTGCAGGGCGTAAAATTCGCGAAGAAGTGCAGGGCGGACGTCGGCTCCGGTCCTTCCACCTCGAGACGGGTGACAAGCACATCCAGGTGCGGGTGGACAAAAAGCGTCTGGCGGGCCAGCACACCGTCCTCTCCGATGGATTTCGCCGTGATAATGACCGGAACACCTTGCGCCATGCGCCGTTGTTCGAGGCTCGAGCCGCCCTCGCTCAACCAGCGCGTTTCGCCGCGCATCGAGACGCCCCAATGCAATCCGTGCCAGAGCGGCGGGACGTCGCGGTCGGAAGCGGTCAAACAGGTTACCTGGTCGAAGCGGCCGGGACCGGGCCACTGACACGACACGACGCGCCCGGAGGCGTCCACCCCGACCGTGAGGCCGCCGTTGCCGGAGACGGCCGTGACGCCCGCCGATCCGAAGACCTCGTCGAAGGTCGCGCCCTCCACGGCGGCGGCAAAGGCCACCAGCGCGATGAACAGTGAAAGCAGGCGTGTCATGGCGCCGTTTCCTCGACCGTTTCGGCCAGACGGCCCTCGAAATGCAGGCGGTCGCCCTCCATCCGCCCCTGGAGACGCAACGCGCCCAAGCGGCCCAGCGCCCTCGTGTAAGGCAACACGATATGCTCCGCTTCCCGCGCGTCCATGCCGCGGACGAGTTCGAGTTGCGCGGCGCGGCGCAGGAACCGTTCCAGGAATGTCCCGCATTTCGTCCAATCCACGCGCACCGCCACGTCCGCGCGAATGCCCGGCCTCTCGGCGAGCCTGCCCGCGACACGCGCCATCGCCGCTTCCCGTGTCGCGGCCAGCCAGGTGTCCTCCCACGCCGCAAGGCAGAGGGTCCACCGTTCCCCCACCACCGGCGACACCATGCCCGGAACGCCGTTCCACTCGAACGGGAATAACGTTTCGCGAATCAGCGGCGTCAAGGGATGGGGGTCGCGTCCCGCGCGGGGACCGCGCATGGCAAACGCCAGTTCGGGTGCGGGCAGAATGCCATCGTCCAGTTCGAGGCCCAGCAGCGCCACCGAGCACTCGTCCACGGCCTGCCGCCCATCGGGGACGAGTTGATTCCATCCCCAAGCGTCGATGAGGGGCGGCACACAACGAAGGAACTGCGTAACACCGTAGGTATCGAGGCAACCCTTGATGAAAGGTTGGACGGCACGGCATAACGCGGCCGGCATCGCCGCGTCCTCGAACCGGGAGGCAGTCAGCGAGAACAGCGGCGATTCCGGCCAGGCGTCCGCGAGCGTGAGCGGGGCGGCGCGGGGCGTAATTTCCGCCGTGACCGCGCCTGAGACCGGGAGTCCGTCTTCCGCGCGCAGGCGGAGGCTGCCCGGCGGATCGGTTTTCCATGCGATGAGCATTTCGTCCGGGGCCGCTCCCGCGAACGGCGTTGCGGGGGCGTCCAGCGCATCCCTGACGTAAGCCGGGTCCCGCGAAAGGATGAGGCAGCCCTCGCGCCAGGCATAGTAGAAGCGGCCATACGCGTAGAGACGCGGAGTATCCACGCCCGCCACCGCTTCGTGTTCATCCGTGGCGCGGCCAACCAAGCGGTTGAGCGCATGCACGCCGCGCGCAAGCAGTCCCGGCGCAACACATAAGCCCCATTCGCCTTCGCGTACGCCGGCCAGCAAGGGAAAACCGAGCCACACGCGCCACCGCAAGGGCGTGGGCCGGATGCCGGTCTCGATCCGCACGGCCAGCGCCGCGTCGTGCACCAAGGCGGGTAATTCTTCCGTGATCGCAACGCCGGCGCGGGTGCGTTGGAGCGCGTCCAGGAAAGAGGGAAAATCGGAGGCTTGAACCACTACCGCCGTATCGGCGGGACAAAAGCCCGCGCGCGGGATCGTCTTCAGGTGGCGGTCGAGAGCGGCCAGCACAACGGCGCCGAACAGCACGGCGACCAGCGCGAGCCACGGACGCGCGGCACGAAATCGCGTCCGGCCTGAAGGCCGGTCTACGAACGGATGCGCGGTCACGCCCGTTCCCAGATGGCGTCCTTTTCCTTGTCGCGCTTCTCTTCGAGCGCGGCGAGGGCGGCGGCCATTTCGGCCTGAAGCGCGTTCAATTGCTCCGCCGATTGCGCCTCGCCGAATTTCTGGTCGTAGGTAAGGCGCAATTCGGCGATTTTCGCTTCATAACGCTTCTCGATGGCGTTAATCTCGGCCCGTTGCTCATCGGTGAGCGAACGTACGGGGCCGCCTTCGCGCTGCAGGCGTTCCATGGCCACTTCATAGGCGCTTTTCATGACCTCTTCGCTCCTAGACGCTGAATTCGTCCTCGACAATACTCGATATGAACCGCTCCACCGAAACCGGATAGTACCGGGTGTCCGGCGCGATGATGACGCCGGTCCGGATGTCTTCGTGTCGCTCCAACTCATCGAGACTCGAGGACAACACGTGCTCGACGGGCTCGCGCATGCGCTGGACTTCGAGGAATTCCGACTTGCACTCGACGGGACGCCGCCGGAACCCGAGGAACCCGAACATGCGTCCCTGTAACTCGACATCGACGTTTTCCTCGCCGAAGATTTCCTGGTACTGCGGGAGATACTGCGCGGGCCGGATCACAAACCGGGGCGAAACGTGGATGCGACCTCGGACGCGCAGGGTCGCGAATCCCGCCTCGGACGATGCGCCCAGGCAGATGTACGGCAGTTCATGATAGCCGCTGACAATCCCATAGGTAGGGCGGCGCACGATGACCGTGCGCTCGTACAGGTCTTGCATCTCTTCGCCGCTGAGCGACATAAGCCCGCGATTCCAGCCTCCAAACTCAGCCTACTGCATCGGGACAGGCAGTGCAACCTGCCCCACCTGCCGGATACGCACGGCGGTCCCCTGCCGGTTTACCTGATAAAGCAAAGTAACGCGATCGCCGACCGCCAAGCGCTCCCACTGGTCGCCGTCCACCGCGGCCACGCCGGGCAGCCGTCCGCCTTCTCCCGTCCCCGCCTCGATATGCAAATGGAAACGAACAACACCCCCCGTCTCTGTCGTTGTCTTGTCGACGATGATGCCGTCGCCGCGCACAACCGGTTGCCCCAAGAATCGAAACGAGGGCGCCTCTCGCATCTGGGCAAGCGCGAAAATGACCACGGCAAGGAGGCCAATCGAAAAGAACGAGAACCGGCCCCGGGTCACGACGCGCGAGGCACTGTCGCGCGCGAATAGTCTGGCGCGCGAATCGGGCGCTTCGTCGACGCGACGTTTGCGAATGAACTTGGTGGCCATAGCGCTCTCTACGCGCGGCGCGCCTTGCATCCGTGCGGCGGGGCGGCCCGAACCGGCAAGTTCGGGCGCACCCCGCCATCACATGGGTCATTTCGAGGTCTTGGGAACCTTGATTACGGTGATATCCGGCTCTCGTCCGGCGCGGATGTAGCGGATCATCACTGATTTCCCAGGTATCGCAGCCTCTTCGAGTTTCTTATGGAAGTCCCGCGTATCGCTTATCGCCTCGCGCGCGACCTCGATGATCAGGTCGCCTTCCATGAGGCCCGCTTCCTCGGCGGCGCTGCCCGGGACGACCTCCGCCACCAGCACGCCGCTCTGGTCGTCGCCAAGCCCAAGGCGCTTCGCCAACTCGGGCGTGAGGGGGCGCACCCGGATACCAAGGGTTTCGCGTCCGCGCGCGGGCGTGGCTTCCTGCGGACTCCACTCGTCCAGGTCCACGTCGACTCGCACGATCTTCTCATCGCGCCACACCTCGAGCGAGACCGACTCGCCCGGCGCAAGCGCCGAGATCGTCTTCACTAGATCGTTGGCGTCCTCGATGGCCTCGCTGTTGACCTTGAGGATCACGTCGTAGGTCTGGAGGCCGGCCCGTTCCGCGGGCGTGCCGGGCTGAACCTGCTTGACGAAGGCGCCCTGCGCGTCGGGCAGGCCGAGGCTGTCAGCGAATTCCCGTGCGTCCATAATCTGGACGCCGAGATAGCCGCGTGTCACCTTGCCCCCTGAGATCAACTGCGGCACGATGCTCTTGGCCGTGTCGATCGGAATGGCGAACCCGAGGTTGTTCGCGCCCCAGACAATGGCGATGTTGATGCCGATGACGTCGCCATCGATGTTGACGAGCGGGCCGCCGCTGTTGCCAAGATTGATTGCCGCATCGGTCTGGATCAGGTTCTGGAAGCGAAGCCCCTGCGCCGCCAGGCCGGCGAGGTTCTCCCGGCCAAGGGCGCTGATGTGGCCGAACGAAAACGAGCCCTCGAAGCCGCGGGGACTGCCTACGGCGATGGCGAACTGGCCCACGCGCAAGTCGCTTGATGATCCCAGGCGCGCCACAGGCAAGTCCCCTTCCGCATCGATCTTGATAACCGCCAGATCGGTGTCGGGATCGAGCCCCACCACCTCGGCGTCGTATTCCTTGCCGTCCCAGAGGCGGACGGTGATCTTGTCGGCCCCTTCGACGACGTGGTTGTTCGTGACGATGTGGCCGTCCTTGTCGTAGATAAACCCCGAGCCGGTCCCGCGTGTGCGGGGCACACGCTGTCTCGGGTTCATCCGCTCGTCAAGCGGGCCGAAGAACCGAAAGAGGTCCTCCAATCCCTCCGGCACGCCCTGCGGCCCGGGAAGTTGGCCCAGGGACCCTTGGGTGTCGATGTTCACGACACAGGGGCGCAGTTCCTCGTGCAGTTGAATGAACGAATTCTCAAGTTCCCTGAGCATCTCGCTCCGCGCCGCCGCCGCGCCGGCGAGGCCGAACGCGATCAGTCCGGTGATTAGTGAGATTCTCCGTAGGTTTCTCATGACGTAGCTCCTTTGCTTTCAGCCGGGGCCCGCCGCTCGATAGCCGCGATCAACGCTTCCCGCAGCATCGCCTGCGCGGCGGGGTCCTCCAGCTTCCTGTTGTCCAAACGAACGTAGAACGCGTCCCGGACGCGGCGTGCGTCCGTGACGATGCGAGCAGATTGAATGTCCGCGCCCGCTTCGGCCAAGGCACGGGTAATATCGTACAAGAGTCCGGTGCGGTCGCCGGTCTCGATGTCGATCACAGTATCCGTGCGCGATGCGCGGTTGTCGAAGTCGACGGTGGTGCGCAGCGGCGCGCGCGACTGAAGCAGCGCGAAGAGCCGGCGGCGCGAGGCTTCGACGTATTTCTCGACGCTGTCGCCGTTCGCGAGCACGGCATGAAGCACCTTTCGCACGCCCTCGCATTGCGCGGGGGTGAGCGGCTGCCGCCGCGAGGCGTCGAAGACGGTGAAACAGTCGACGACGTAGCCGTCGGGCCGGGTGAACAACGCGGCGGCCCACACGTCCGCCAGTTGCGAGGTAAAGCTGCCCGTAATCCGCGAGAAGAGCCCGTGACAATCGCGCGTGCAGACAACGACTTCGGTCATGCCGGTCTCTTCGCACGTGGTGAAGTGGACGGCAAGCCCGCTCCAGCGCGCTTCGTCAAGGCAGACCATGTGGTCGGCGATGTGGCGAGGCGAAAAGCCGATGAAGTAGCGTTCGCCCAGCGCGCGCAGGTGTTCCTCGACCTGTTCGCGTAAGGCGGGCGGCGTCTCGTTGCGCACGGCTTCGGCTTTGGGTAGGGTCCAGAATTCCTCCTCGATGACCTCCGCCCGGCCCAGCAGCACCCGCTCGGTCTTGAGAAACAGCTTGAGCAGCAACGCGCCCTTCCATTCCGTCCAGACCGCGGGTCCGACGGCGCAGAGGTCCGCGTAGGAGAGCAGGAGGAGATTGCAGAGCCGCTCGTCGGACTTCATGGTCCGCGCGAAGGACTGGATGATATCCACGTCGTCGGTATCGCGGTAGAAACCGATATTGACCATTTCGAGGTGATGCGCTACGAGCCAGGTGATCGGTTCCGTCGTCTCGTCACGGAGGCCCATGCGCTCGCAGACGTGACGCGCGAGCCGCGCGCCTTCGGCCACGTGCTCTTCGCCCGAAGCCTTTCCAAGATCATGCATGAGAATGGCGAGGACGAGCACGTGCGAGTTGCGGACATGGTGGAGCACCCGTTCGAGGATGCGCGCGACGGTGCTGTCCATGTTCGGCACGTGGGCGAGCGCCTCGACAGCGCGCAGGGTATGCTCCCCCACGGGGTAGTGATGGAAGTCCTCGTAGCGGACCACGTCGTGTATGGCGGCAAACTCGGGCCAATACGCGCCGAGCAGGCCGCACTGGGCCATCTGGCGCAGCACGCGCCCGGCGCGCAGGGGTCGGTTGCAGATGGCCACGAAAAAGCGGCACACGAGGTCGTTGGACCGAAAGCCCTCGCCCACGAGGTTGAGATTCCTGGCGATAAGCCGTTCGGTGTGGGGACTGAGCGGGACGTCACGACGGGCGGACTCCCAGAACACGCGCATCAGCCGCGGCGGATGCTCGGCGAACCAGCGGGGGTCGCTCAGACCGGCGTATAGCAGGCCTTCGCGCACGACGATGTCGGAAGAATCCACGCCGGGCGCCCTGAGAAACTCCATTTCCGCCACGCTGCGCGTGATACGCCCGGCGGTCTGGAGGAACCCGCGCAGGCTGCGCGCGGCCGCGTAGTAATCCTGCATGAACCGGTCTATGGCGTGCTGTCCGCCGACGCCGTATCCAAAGCGCTCAGCCAGTTCCCGCTGCAGATCGAACGTCAGTTGGTCCTGTGCCTTTCCCGCGCTGAAATGCAGTTCGTTGCGCACCCGGAGCACGAAGTCAAGGCCGTCAAGCACGTCAAGCTGTTCCTCGGGCGCAACCAGGCCGAGGCCGGACAGATCATCGAGCGAGGCGGCGTCGCGGCTGAGTTGTACCATCCACATGGCGGCGTGGTAGTCGCGCAGGCCGCCCACGTTTTCCTTGACGTTAGGCTCGGGGTTGTACAGGTCCCGGTGTTCCGGTGCGAGGTTCGCCGGGTCTTCCCGCCGCCGGATATACGCAAGTGTCTGGTCCAGGTGCCGCGCGCGGATTTCCGACATCCGCAGGCGTAAGCGAGCGAAAACCGCGCTGTCGCCGGTGATCAGGCGCGCCTGGCTGTAAGTGGTGAAGACTTCGGGGTCCTGTTTGGCGAGGGCGACGGCCTCGGCAATACTGTGCACCGTGCTCCCGACATGGAATCCGACGTCCCACAAGAAGGTCATCAGGAATCGGCTCAGATCCTTAAGTTCCTGGCTCAGGCGGCCATCGTAGATAAGGCCGACGTCGAGGTCGGAATGGGGGCAGAGTTGGCCGCGGCCGTATCCGCCAAGGCCGCATATGGCAATGCGGGACAGCAGCGAGCGGTCCGCCTTCGTGAAGTGGAGGGCGATGACCGTCGCACCGCGGACCAGCGTATCGGCGGCGTCGGCCAGCAGGCGCACCACGTTGCCGCCCGATTCGCCGCTGCGGTGCCGCTCCCGGATTTCGACGTGGCGCGCGCGAACGAACTCCCGCGCCGCATCGATACATGCTTCGCGCGAGACGCGCGCCAGGGCGGGGTCGCCCCGCTGCGCCATTGCCACCAGTTCTCCGTAGAGGGCTTTCACGTGGAAGCCTCCTCCGTATTCGCGATCGCGCCGGCGTCCTCGGGCGGGCGGTTGTAAGGCGGCGTCACGAACACGAGCGCGTTCTCGGGCGCCCAGCCGCGGGCACCGTCCGATGTCGCGACCCGGACCCATCCGTCGCGCCGCGCTTCGACACGCACGCGATCGCCGTCGAATAGATCGGCGGGGGCCTTGCGTCCGCCGTCCTCAGGCGTATACAGCACGACTTCTTCCTGCTCGCCGGGGCCATACCGCAGCGCGACGTGCTCGACGGCGATGACGGCCCGTTGGGCCGGGTGCGCCTTGACCCACGCTGACCCGCCGAAGGCGAGCGCGAGCACGCCGGCGGCTATGATGGCCCCGTGCAGATACGGCAGCTTGCGCCAGAGCCGCACCGCGAGCAACGCCCAGAACAGCGTCCAGCAGGCCGCGGCAAGCACGCGCGTCGCGTCATGGGAGATATCATAATGCCAGAAGAAGAGATTCCGCGCCCAAGGCGCGGGCGCGGGCGCGTTGAGCTTCCGCCGCGTCTTGAGAAGCGTGCGGGTAAGGTTCTCCCGCGCATCCGTCATACCCGGATCAAGACGCAAGGCGCGCTCGTAGTTGGCGATGGCGCAACCAAGCCGATCAAGCTTGTAGTAGGCGTTGCCCAAATTGAAGAAGACCACCGAATCTTCGATGGATTCCGCGATCAGACTTTCATAGCCCTGGGCCGCCTCCGCATAGGCCTGCCGCGCATAGGCATCGTTTGCCTGCTCGAAGGTCCGCGCGAACGAATCCACGCCCAAGAGCAAGAGCAGCATCCATGCGGCGTTCATGATGCGCGCCCTTTCAACAGCGCCTCTTCAAGGCGGTCCACGCACGATACGGCGGCGCGGGTCAGCGCGTCCATCTCGGCGGGACTCAGCTTCGCGGCAGCGTAGCGGTCCCGCTCGCACGCGCGCAATATCTTCACCAGGTTCTCCGCCGCTTCGTCGCGCAGGCCGCGCCCTTCGAGCAGTCCACGCACGTCCTCCGAGGTCAATCCGGCCGCGTTCACGTTGCAGGCGTCCGCCAGGAACTCGATCAGGGCGCGGTACAGCTCTTCGACTGGCTCGGGCGAAGCCGCGACCCGAGCCAGGCGCTTATGGCCCCGGGAGCGGGCGTAATACTTGCGGGCATACTCGGGGTCGGTGAGCAAGCGCCGCCGACGCCGCATAAAGAGGAAGAACCCACCCCAAAGCAACGGCGGACTCACCACCACCGTTGTCGGCAGCGCCACCGAGCCGCCCCGAATCCGCAAGCGGCCCGCGACAGGCTTGACGGACCAGATATCCTCCTCGATGTCCGCGCGATACTGCGGGGCGGCAGGGTGGTCCGCCGAGGCGTAGACTCCCTCGCGCGGCGGCGCGACGCGCAGCGCGATGGGGCGTGTTTCCTCGGTGCGATAACGTTCGGATGCGGGATCGAAGTAGCAGAAGGGGATGGGGGGAATCGCGTGTTCGCCGATTTCATGGGGCGAGAGTGTGTAGCGAAATACCTTCGTGAAGCCCGCCGCGCCGGCGGGGTCCGGCTCGACCTGCGACAACTGCCCGGAGACATGCGCCCAGGAAAGGGCGGGCAACTGCGGCGCGCCAATGGCGTCCGGGTTGCCTTCCCCGGAAACGCGCAGCAGCAGTTCGACGGGCACGCCCTGCTCGGTGTCTCTCGCGGACACCTGCGCTTGCACCCGAAAACGGCCGACCGCGCCTGTAAAGCCCGGCGGACTCGCGGGAAGCGGCAGTACTTCAATGGTAACCGGCTGGGTCGTCAAGCGGTAACTGTGCGTCTTCGGGCCGAACTGGGCCATGACGGTGGCCATGCCCTGCCAGGACCACGTACTAATGTCGAGCATGCCCGCGCGCATCGGGTACAGGCGCTGCGTGAATTCCTGGACTTCATAGTCAAACCGATTGCGCGAGGCAACGCGCCTGCGCTGCTCCGGCGGCAGCGCATAGAAACCTTCCGACTTGGGCATGTCGAAGCTACGGGGACCGGTGTAACGTATCGTGAGGCCCCAGTACTGTAATTCCCAGATGCTCAGGGTCAATTGAATCGGCTCTCCCTGATATGCGCGGCGCTTATCGACCGTGCATTCCACGAGCACCACGTCGTCCCAGGTGATTTCCTTCTGCCCGTCCGGCGTGCTCGGGGCCGCGCCCCTTTGGGGCCGGCCGGGTGCCGGGGGCGGTGTAACGACCTGCGGCGGGGCGGGCTCTTGCGCGGTCAGTTGAATCTCCTCGCTGAAATAGTCCTTCCCGTCGATGCGCACGCTGATGGGCGGTAGCGTGATCGCGCCTTCGCGCTTGGCCGTGGCGTAATACACCCATTCATGCACCTGGTTCGTCACCGCACGACCGTTGATGAACTGAATCTGCATCGATTGACTGGTGCCGGAAGGCGTCCGGTTGATCACCAGGTCCTCGACGTGCGGGATGACGGGACGGCTCACCCGCTCGCCGCTGGCCGTGACCCTTACGGCGAAGGGCTCGCCGGTGGCAACGGTCGTGCTGTCCACAACGACGCGCACCGACGGCTGGGCGACCGCGCCGATCATGAGCAGCGCCGCGAGTATTGCTATGGACATCCCGCGCGCCATGGTCTACCACCACTCCCGGAGTGTATCGAGCGCGGGCGCGTCTCGCATCAGCTTCTGTTCGCGCTTGTCGAGTTCTTCGAGCGCTTCGAGGACCGCCTGCACATTCTGCATGTCCTTGGGTTCTTTGTCCTGCTCCTCGGCCGGGGACTCCTCCTGCGCGGCCTGCTGTTCTTCGGGGTTTTCCTTGTCGGGTTGCGGCGGGCTTTGCTCCTGCTGTTCGGTATCCTCTTGCTGGTCTTCCTGATCTTGTTGTTGTTCGCTCTGTTGCTGCTCGTCGTTCCGGTCCTGCTCCTGTTGCTGCTGCTGTTGCGATTGGCCCATCGAAGGCGTGAGGAACACGAGCAACTTGCCGGACTCACGGGGGATGTCCCGGAACAGAATCGTCTGACCCAGGGGCATCTCGGCGGCGGCGGCCAAGGCGATCACCGGCGCATCGGGGTCGGACCGGTCCACCACCATCGCATTCAAGGTCAATCCGCCGCCGCCGGGCACGGGCGGCGCGCCTTCAGGCGCGGCGACCGGATCGGGGCGGACCACGCACGCGAATGTGTCGTCGATCGGCAAGAGGATCTCTTCTCCCGGGGTGCATTCCATCTGCGTCAACGCCAGTTTCTTGAACGTATCGTAGGACAACGCGGACAACAGTTCCTTCAGCGGCTCGAGTTCCTCGTCGAAATACGGCTCCGCGCGCCCTTCGGCGTCAGCCTGGATGGCGGCCATGTTGATCATCAGCGGCGGCGGCTCGGGCGCCGCCTCGGGCGCGGCGTCCACCGGGCCTTCAGTAGCCTGCGCAAGCGCGGCGGCCAGCAACAGTATGGACAGCGGCAGGCTCATGGCGCGGTTCCTTGCGTGCTTCTTGGGACGAGTACGACGCTGGCCTCCTCGGGCAACGGCAGCGCCGCCGCGGCGGGGTACTCCGTGCTCGCGCCGATGATGCGCACCAGCACGGGTTGCGGCGTTTCCTGGACCATCCGCTTCCAGTAGTAGCGCAGCCGTTCGAGGTTCCGACGCGCGGCCTCGGAATCGGGGTATTGTTGCAGGAACTGCTCGTATTCGAGCGACGCCTGGCGCAGCACGCTCACGCGCTTCTTGACCTCGTCGGGCGGCACGGCATTCTTGTCCGGCGTTTCGAGGTATTCCTCGGGGCGCGCCTCGATTTCGGCGATGCGGGCCGCGCAGTTGGCGGCCCCGAGGCGCGCCTCGCGCCGCAATGCGTCGTCGCGCGCCTCGAAGACGGCCTGGAACGCCGTCGCCGCCGCTCGATACGCTTCGAGGGCCTGATCGGGGGCCTCATACAACAGACTTTCGGCCTTGCCGAAGGCGGTGCAGGCCAGGGCGTACGGAAGCGACTCGAGTTCCGGCGCGTCGACCTGGACCTCGCGATAGACCCCCATCGCCTCGTCGAATTTCCCGTCCTGTCGGAGTTGTTCCGCGTGCGCCAGGCGGTCATGGAGACTTTCCGCGAAAGCGCCGGGCAAGAAACCGATAAGGAGAGCAGAAAGAGCAAGAACGCAAATGAAACCGCGGAGGCACAGAAAGCTCTTCTCCGTGCACGCTCCGTGTCCTCCGTGCCTCTGTGGTGAAGTCATCTTTCGCCAGTTACGCATAGCGCCCGAGCTCCATGACGCCGCCCGCGCGTCGAAGTCGCCAGACGCGGACATAGGGCATGACGCCCAGCCAGAGTCCCTCGGCGACGAAACACACGATGGCCACGCTCAGCGGCCATTGATAACGATTGATCAGCCGGTTGCGAAGCGCACTCGCCTGGGCGCGGCCGCTCAGGCGTTCGAGTTCACGCTGGAGCCGGTCTACGTCATCATTACTCGCCGACAGCGCAACATAGGCGTTGTAGTCGCGGGCCACGGTGCGTAACGTCTCGCCGTCCAGCCGCGCGTGGTGCGGCTGCAGGAACTCCGGCGCGACGCGCTCGCGGCCCTGCGTGACGGGCGGCGGCACGATGGCGCCTTCCTCTGTCCCAACGGCGAGGACGAGGATTTCCGCGTAGGCCGCCGCCTCTTCGGCCACCTTGAGTACGTCGCCCGAGACATGTTCGCCGTCGCTCACGACGAGGATGGCGCGCGAGCCTTTGCCGGCGTCGCCGGTGCGGCCCGCGTCCTCGCGAAAGACCTCGGCCGCCTCGCGCAGCGCCGCCGCGATATCCGTCCCCTTGGCGCTCAGCGTGTTCGTGTCCACGGCATCGAGCACGCCGCGGAAATAGGCGTGGTCCAGCGTCAAGGGACATTGCAGCGCGGCACCGCCCGCGAAGGCGATCAGTCCGAATCGGTCGCCAGAGCAACGTTCGAGGAGCGACTGGATTTTCTGTCGCGCGCGCACGAGCCGGCTCGGGCGCAGGTCGGCGGCGTTCATGCTCTCAGACGTATCGAGCAGCACCAGCACGTCCCGCGAATGTTTCTCGACCTCGACCCAAGCCTGGCCCCAACGCGGCTGCGTGATAGCCAAGATAAGCGCGGCGAAGCCGATCAGGGTCAGCCAGAACAGGGGCCTGCGCACGCCCGCGTCATAGCCCGGCAGCAACCGGGGAAGCAGCCGCGCATCCACAACCCGTTCGAGACGCACACGACGCCGCGTTTCCATGCGGCGCAGCACGAGGGCGAGCATGACGAGCGCCGCCGCGCCCAGCGGCAGCCAGAGATGCCATTGCGTATCGGAGAACAATGCGCTCATGCAATCACCTTGCCTGTCTACGGTATCGGATCGAACCAGCGTCGCCGGGAGAGAATGGAAGCGAGGAGCGCGAGTCCGCCCAGCACCGCGTAAGGGACAAAGGCCTCCTTGTATTCATAGAAATCGCCAATCTCGATCTCCGTGGTTTCGAGCGCGCTAATCTCGGCATAGGCCTGACGCAGCAATTCCGTACTCGTTGCCCGGTAGTAGCGACCGCCCGTGGTTCGCGCGATCTTGTCCAGCGCCTCCTCGTCGATCGGGTTCGCCAGCATGGGCAGGCCGCCGGGACCGACGGTCACGCCCTCCTCGGCGGAACCGGCTCCGATGGTATAGACGCGGATGCCGTAGCTTTTCGCCACCTCGGCCGCCGTGATTGGGTCCAACTCGCCCCGGTTGTTGAGGCCGTCGGTCAACAGGATGATAACCTTGGACTTCGCCTCGCTCTGCGTGAGCCGTCGTACCGCAAGACCGATGGCGGATCCGATGGCCGTGCCGTTCTTGCGCGGGTCCTCCTCATTGACGCGCGCCAGCTCGAGTTCCCGCGCGAGCACCTCATAATCGAGTGTGAGGGGACACTGCGTCCACGCGAAGCCCGCGTACAGGATCAGGCCGATGCGGTCTATGCCGAAGCGCGTCGAATCGCGCGTCTTGCGGCTCTGGACGAAGTCGCGTACCACTTCCTTCGCAACGTAAAGCCGGTCGCGCGGTCGATTGCCGAGATACAAGTCCTGCTGCGTCATGCTGCCCGAAACGTCGAGACAGAGCATGATGTCGATGATGTTCGCGCGGTCCTTGCGCAGGCGTTCCCCGCTGAGCGGACGCGCCAGCGCCACGATGAGAAGCGCCAAGCCGAGGGCCCGCAGCAATGCGGGGACGCGCCGCGCGAATGCCGCGCGCCGACCGCCGGGCAGCCGCGCGATGGTCTCGCCGGTCGATATATTGAGCGCGCCGGGCGCGCGCGCAAGCCACTCGACGGCGAGCACGACCGCGACGACTCCCAAAAGGAGCAATACCCAGGGATGGCTGAGCGTGTTGAAGCGGAACACTCCCCACGGATTCATGCCGCGGCCCTCCGCTCGGTTGTCTCGGGTCGCGGGACCGTGTCGTCGACGAACTTCGCCACAAGCGCGAAACCGTTCGCCATTTCCTGGTAGGACGGCTTATAAAGCGCAAATTTCACCCGGTCACAGTGGCGCAGAAACGCCGCCAGCGCCTCTTGTTGTGCTTCGGTGAAGAGCCCGCTGCTCGTCGCGGTCTCCAGGAACTCGGGCGTTGTCTGCTCCGGCGCGCGCACCTGAAACCGGTCCTCGATGTAATACCGCAGGATCGCCGACAGGTCGACGTAGTACGGCTCGTGCTTGCCCGCCTCGGGCAGTTGCCGCGCCGCTAACGCGCGCAGGCGCTGCCGCGCCACTTCCCAAGGCGGCGCGGGCGGAGACACAAATACCTGCTTGCGGCGGCGATACCACACCACGCCGATCACGAGCGCCGCAATCGCCAGAACCACGAGAAGCGCCGTCACCAAGCGGGCGGGCCAAGCCCGCGCGGCGCGGGACAAGAACACTTCCGGCGACTCGGTCAACGCGAATCGCTCGATCGCTTCCTTCTCGTCGTCGGTCAAATCGCGCACTTCAAGCATCAAGGGGGCAGTCGCGACATGTTCGCCTTCGCCATGAGCGATCCGCAGGGACGGCACAAGGTATTTGCCGATGCGGACCGCATCCAGTGCATACACCCGACGGATGCGCCGGCGTCCGTCTTCGAGCGTTTCCTCCGAGGAATCTCGGAGTGTCGCCTCGACGCCCTTGATCTCGGGAAGCCGCGGGATGTCCACCGTGACATCAGGTACAGCCTCGACGGCGATCGTGTAGCGGGCGACGCGGTGAAACGGCACGGACGGCGGTTCGAGCGTCACCGCGACCTGCACGGGTGCGGCGCCGGCGATGCCGCCGCCAAGAATCAGCGCCGATATCATACAACGCATCATGCGCGGACCCTCACGCCGTCGCCTTCCGCCGCTCGCGCATGCGGAAGAAACGGTGCAGTTCGTTGATATAGGAGCGCTCCTCCTCGACACGCACGTGCATGGCATCGACCGCCGTGCGCCGGAATATGTTGTTGCGGCGGTCCGCGCGCCCACGCGCCGCGAGCCCATACTGCCGGCGCACCTCCGGATCGCTCGTGTCCACCAGCGTCTCGCGTCCCGTTTCCGTGTCGCGGACACACAAAAGCCCCACGTTCGGCAATTCCTCTTCGCGCGGGTCTGTAATCGCCACGGCGATTACGTCGTGCCGCTTGTTGGCGATGCGTAGCGGCGTCTCGTAGTTCTCCTCCATGAAGTCGGAAACCAGGAACACGACGGCGCGCCGTTTCACAACGCCATTCAGGTAATGGAGCGCCTCAGGGATGTTCGTGCCCGTGCCCTTCGGCTCGAAAAAGAGCACTTCGCGAATCACGCGCAGGACGTGTTGTCGCCCCTTCTTCGGCGGCACGAAGAGCTCGATCCGGTCCGTGAAAACGATCAGGCCGACCTTGTCGTTATTATGAATAGCGGAAAAAGCGAGCACGGCGCACAGTTCCGCGGCGACCTCGTTCTTGAAGCGCGCCGAACTGCCGAAACGGCCCGAACCGCTCGCGTCCACGAGCAGCATCACCGTCATTTCCCGCTCTTCCGCGAGCACTTTGACGTGCGGGTGACCCGTGCGCGCCGTCACGTTCCAGTCGATGGCGCGCACGTCGTCGCCCGGCACGTACTCGCGCACTTCCTTGAACTCCATGCCCTGACCCTTGAACACGCTCTCGTACTGGCCGGCCAGCACGTCGTTCACCATGCGACTGGTCCGGATTTGAATCCGGCGTATCTGTTGCATCAGTTCCGACGGCAGCATGACGGGTTAATCCTTACCACAGAGACACAGAGAACACGGAGAGCCACGGAGGAGGCGGCTCGCACATAGCGTGTCGCTCCCGCGTCTGTGCTCATCGGTCCGAATTCGCGTTCATTCATCTCTGTGATTCCTCTGTGCCCTTCGTGCCTCTGTGGTGAGTCCTCACTTGCACGGCGGGTCTCCGTTCCGGTGCGCCAACTGGTCTAGTTCGCGTTCCTTCATCTCTGTGTTTCCTCTGTGCCCTTCGTGCCTCTGTGGTGAATCCTCACTCGCACGGCGGGTCTCCGCTCACCAAGCGGCGTACCCCCTTGACGAGGGTTTCCTCGTTGAAGTTGAGCACGTATCCAAGCCAGAGGTCCATCATTCGAAGGTACGTGAGCACCTGCGCCTTGTGAATGGGCAGGACCTCATCGACCGATTTCAGTTCGAGCACGATCTGACGTTCCACCAGGACGTCCACGCGGAATGCGTTCTTCAGCACGATGCCCTTGTAACGCACCGGTATCGAAACCTGACGTTCATGGCCTATGCCAGCCAACGCGAGTTCATGGCAGAGCGCATCCTCATAGACGGGCTCCAAGAGGCCTGGCCCAAGCACCCTGTGGACCTCGATCGCCGCGCCTATCACCCGCTGCGCCAACTGGTTTAGTTCGGGTTCATTCATCTCTGTGTTTCCTCTGTGCCCTTCGTGCCTCTGTGGTGAATCCTCACTTGCATGGCGGGTCTCCGTTCCGCTGCGCCAACTGGTCTAGTTCGCGTTCCTTCATCTCTGTGTTTCCTCTGTGCCCTCCGTGCCTCTGTGGTGAATTGCCCTCTCACGGAACAGGCACCGTGTCCAGAATCTTTCGGATGATGTCTTCGCTGGCGACGTTCTCCGCCTCGGCCTCGTAAGTCACGCGCACGCGGTGGCGCAGCACGTCCATCGCGATCTGTTTCACGTCGTTCGGGAACACGTTACCCTCGCCCTGGAGAAAGGCAAGCGCCCGCGCGCCCTGTTGCAGGTACAGACTCGCGCGCGGCGACGCGCCGTACTCGATCAGGTGGTTGATTTTCAGGCCGAAGGCCTCCGGATTGCGCGTCGCGTGCACGATATCGACGATGTAGTTCTTTGCCTTCTCGTCGACGTAGATCCGGTTCACGACCTCGCGCGCCTCGAGGATTTCCTGGCGCGTCACCACCGGGGACACCTGCGGCGCGTGGAGCAGGTCGATGCGGCTCATGATCTCCCGTTCCTCGGCGCGGGTCGGGTAATTGATGCGCAGCTTGAGCATGAACCGGTCCACCTGCGCCTCGGGGAGCGGATAAGTCCCTTCCTGCTCGATGGGGTTCTGCGTCGCGAGCACCATGAACGGTTCCTCGAGGCGAAACGTTTCTTCGCCGATGGTCACCTGCCGCTCCTGCATCGCCTCAAGCAGCGCGCTCTGCACCTTGGCGGGCGCGCGATTGATCTCGTCCGCCAATATGATGTTGCCGAAGATGGGGCCCTTCTTCGTGGTGAAGTCGCCGGTCTTCGGGTTGTAGACCAGCGTGCCGATCAGGTCCGCCGGCAGCAGGTCCGGCGTGAATTGGATGCGCTTGAACGCGCACGCCATCGCCCGGGCCAGCGTATTGACCGCGAGCGTCTTGGCCAGGCCGGGCACGCCCTCGATCAGCACGTGGCCGTTCGCCAGCAGGCCGACCAGCAGCCGGTCCACCATGTACTGTTGCCCCACAATGACCTGGCCAATCTCCGCGCGCAGCCGCGTCACAAACTGAGACTGCTGCTCGACGTTCCGCCGCACCGCTTCCACGTTTACGCTCATGGTGTCGTTGTCTCCTTCCAACGCGCCAACGCGCGTTCGATATCGCGCATGTCGCCTTCCAATTCATCATCGCTGGGCCGCACCCCCTGATAGCCCACCTGCCGGGTGCGATCCTCGAGCGTTTTCTTGAGTCTCCGGGACTCCTCGTCCTCCGGCAACCGCGCCGCCGCCTCCGCCAATTTCCGGTAACACGCGTAGAAGTCACCGTCCAGCCGGCGCCGACGCGCCGCGTGCAGGGCCTCGCGCGCCTGCTCGAGGGGCGAAAGGGTCGCGTCACCGCCGGTCTCCCGCCCGCGGCGCGTCCATCGGAACGCCGCGATCACGAGGCCGACGACTCCCACGACGGCCACCGGCAACGCTAAAGCCCAGCGGCCGCCATGTCCCTTCACCGTCAACGATACGGAGGCGGATTCGAGCGGCGTTTCGGCGCCCGATCCGCCCTCCGCCGCCAGGGAAATCGAAACGGGCGGCACGTCAAAGCGGCCACCCTGTTCCGGAAACACGCGCAATATCAGCGTCGCCGCCGTGGCGGCGTCTTCAGCCTTCACCGACAGGCGGACAAACTCCGCTTTTCCCCAATCGAGCGTTGGGGCCGTGGGCGGTTTAATGACGTATGTCTCGGGCGGGCCGTCCCAACGCACGACATACGATATTTCCACCGGTTCTCCGACCCGCGCGCGCGCCGGTGCCTGCGGCGGCTCGATGACGGGCTGGGCCGCAAGCGCGAGCCGCGCGGACACGACGATCCCCGCCACGACAGACCACCGAAGCATGCAGGAAACCAGTTTCATATCCGAGAGACAGCATAGATCATGCCCAAATCGCAGAAGTCTGCAAATACAGTGTTTACAATATGTTAGAATCCATCGCCAGCCTTGCGCCCTGCCCGAAATCAGGCGACAATCGCAGCTACGCCCCATCTGCGTTTGATGAACCTGTCGTTGTCGGTCCGGTGTCGGCATCGCGACCGCTGGCGGGATTTCTGGAATTCAGCGCGCCGTGGGGCTGTCGTGCCCCCCTGCTTCACAAGCCCATGCGGAGATGCCGGCACGAAAACGGGCGCATGACCCGCGACCGACCGCCGTTTACAACAGCAGCGCCTTGAAGCCCGCCTGCGCGAAATGATGGTCCGTGGTCAACGCATCCGTAAGCCCTTCCTCTCGCATCACCACGAAGGAGATGCAATCCGTGAGGGACCACGATTTATCCGGGCGGGCCGCGTAGAGATCGAGCGCGTCCTCCAATGTCCGCGCCGTGCCACGCCGTACCGCGAAGCGCGGGTTGGCTCGCAGGCGGCGGACGAATGGCGGAAATAACGGTCTCTGCGGCGAATCGCAGACGAAATTACCGGTCTCGACGATAACCCAATCCGTGGTGGTCACTGTCCGCCGCAGCGTGCGCGACGCTTCCAGCGCGTCCTGGTGATGGGTGTCACGCGGATTCAGCAGGGCGACGAAGAAAGCGGTATCCGCGAAGACGGCGGTCATCGCTTCGGATGCCCGTACAGGTAATGATCGACGTTCCGGGCCGCGTCCTCGGGCAGACCGGTAAACTTCCCGGCGAACTCGAGCAGGTCTCGCTGGAGCGCGGCGACGTCGTTATCCTCGTCGGTCTCGATATCGGCATCGACCACCCTGATCTCGACCAACGCGCCATCTGGCATCAGCGCCGGCTCGTCCAAGACGACCACGCCGTCCTTGACGTGTCCACGACATGTCATTTCACGTATCTCCCTTTTTGCACATCGAAATTATAGCATTATGGCGGCCCGGCGTCGCGAGATGATGTCGAGCATCACCGGCACGAGGGCGTCGTACCCCCGAAGACGCAACCCTCACTCCGACCCGATCCCTCGGGGAGAGGGAGCAGGCGCCGCCTCGCGCGCTGTCGTCGGCCCTTCTGTCGTTGGCAGTTTGACTTGTATGACGTTTGTGTGCAATACTCCTTCTCCGTGGAGAGCGGGAGACCACGCCCCGACAAAGCGGGGTTATGGGCGCATCCGGTCCGTGTGGAATACCCGCCGGAATTGGGGGCCGCGACGCCCCTCCCGCCTGGGTTGTCGTCTGTGGTTTTCCCCAATCTCGTAAACCTGTTTTCGGTCAGGCCTGCCGGGGTGAAGTGCGCGCGGAGCATTCCGGCGCCGACGGCGCCTGAGTCTACGTAACGTTGGCGCAATGCGGAAAGGAAGTGCGAGTCATGGCGACAAAGGTTGGAATCAACGGGTTCGGGCGTATCGGTCGCGCGGTCTTCAAGCTGCTGATGGAGGAAGAGGCCCTTGAAGTAGCCGCCATCAATGACCTGACCGACGCGAAGACGTTGGCCCATTTGCTCAAGTACGACAGCGTAATGGGCGTATACAAGCAGTCGGTCGAAGCGCGGGAGAACTCGATCGTCGTCGCCGGCAAGGAAGTCAAGGTAACGGCGCTGAAGAATCCGGCCGAACTGCCGTGGGGCGCGGACGGTGTCGATCTCGTCGTCGAATCAACGGGCGTGTTCCGCAAGAAGGAGCAGTGCCTCCTGCATAAACAGGCCGGCGCGAAGAAAGTGCTGCTGACCGTGCCGCCGAAGGACGCGGTGGACGCCATCATCGTGGTGGGCGTGAACGATGATACCCTGAAGTCGAGCGACGTGGTAGTGTCGAACGCGAGCTGCACGACGAACTGCCTCGCGCCGATGGCCAAGGTGCTCCATGAAAAGTTCGGCATCAAGCGCGGCCTCATGACGACTATCCACGCCTACACGAACGACCAGCGCGTGCTGGACATGCCGCACAGCGACCTGCGCCGCGCGCGAGCCGCCGCCTACTCGATTATTCCGACGACCACCGGCGCCGCGCGTGCCGTGGGCAAGGTGTTGCCCGCGCTTGACAAGAAACTCGACGGCATGGCCATGCGCGTGCCGGTCATCGACGGTTCGGTCGTGGACCTGGTCGCCGAGTTGGAGCGCCCAGCCACGGCCGTGGCGATCAACGAAGCGATGAAAGCCGCCGCCGAAGGCCCCCTCAAGGGCATCTTGCAGTACTGCGAAGACCCCATCGTATCCTGCGACGTGATCGGCAACGCGCATTCGAGCGTGTTCGATGCGGCGCTTACCTCGGTCATGGGCGACAATTTCGTCAAGGTGATTTCCTGGTACGACAACGAATGGGGGTACTCGAACCGCTGCGTCGACCTGCTCAAGAAGATGGCCTGAGCGCCGCGCACTCAGGGAATGCAATGTCATGAATAAGCTCAGCATCGAGGATTTGGACGTCGCCGGCAAGCGCGTGCTTATGCGCGTGGATTTCAACGTGCCGCAGAACGACGATGGATCGGTGCGCAACGACGCGCGCATCCGGGCCGCGCTCAAGAGCATCAACCACGTGCGGGAGCAGGGCGGAAAGCTCATCCTCATGTCGCATCTCGGGCGGCCGAAGAAGGTGAAAGACGACCCGGCGAAGCTCGCGAAACTGAAGATGGACCATGTCGCGGCGCGACTCCGCGAACTGGTGGGCGGCAACGTCACGAAACTTGATCAGGTCGTTGGACCCGAGGTCGAGGCGGCGGTCGCGGCGATGCAGCCGGGCGACATCATCGTGCTCGAGAACACGCGCTTCGAGCCCGGTGAGGAGAAGAACGACCCCGCGTTGTCGCAGGCGCTGGCGCAACTGGCGGACGTGTACGTCAGTGACGCCTTCGGCTCGGTGCACCGGGCGCACGCCTCGACGGCCGGCGTGACCGAGTATGTCGCGCAGAACGCCGCCGGCTTCCTCGTAGCCAAGGAAATAGCGTATTTCTCGAAAGTGTTGACCGATCCGGACCGACCCTTGACCGCCATTCTCGGCGGGGCCAAAGTGGCCGATAAGATCGGGGTCATCGACAACCTGCTGAACCTGGTTGATACGCTCCTGATCGGCGGCGGCATGTCCTATACGTTTCTCAAGGCGCAGGGGCTCGAGATTGGCGAATCGCTCCTCGATGAGGAAGGCCTCAGCGTGGCGCGGAACGCGCTCGCCAAAGCCAAGGACCGAGGCGTGGCCCTCGAGTTGCCGGTGGACCTAGTGGTGGCAGACCGGTTCGCGCCGGACGCCAATGTGAAGGTGGTCCCCATCGATGGCATCGAGCCCGGCTGGCAGGGGCTCGACATCGGCCCGAAGACCACAGAAAACTTCATCGACGTGATCAAGCAGTCGCGGATGGTCGTCTGGAACGGCCCGGTGGGCGTCTTCGAGATGGAGACGTTCAGCAGGGGCACGCGCGCCCTCGCCGAAGCGCTGGCGGCGGGCGACGCGACAAGCATCATCGGCGGCGGCGACACGGCGGCGGCGGTCGACCAGTTCGGCCTGGCCGAAAAGATGTCTCATGTCTCCACGGGCGGCGGCGCCGCGCTGGAGATGATCGAAGGAAAAACGCTGCCGGGGGTGGCGGCGCTCACGGACAAGTGAGCCCCGCGCCGGCGGCATAACAACGACCCGCGACTCGGGCGCGCGCGAATCGGGTGCGGCGACCTGGGCGCAGGGCGAGAGGGTAAAGGAATGCCTCTGACGAAGGAACGAAAACTGGAGCTTATCGGCAAGCACGGCAAGAGCGAGGCGGACACCGGATCGGCGGAAGTGCAGATCGCACTGCTGACGGAACGCATCAACCAGCTCACGGAGCATTTCAAGGTCCATAAGAAGGACCACGCCGGCCGCATCGGACTGTTGAAGATGGTCGGCAAGCGGCGCAATCTCTTGAACTATCTGCGCCGGAACGACCTGGAACGCTATCGAAGCCTGATTCAGGAACTGGGCCTCAGAAAGTAATGCCCGCGCGCGGGGCGGCCCGGGGTCGCCCCGCCATACATATCCTCCCGCCCCGATTGGAAGTTGCTGCACGAAATGCAGGTCAGGCAGCGAGCAAGTGTGACGACGAGACGTGTTGGGATGTGACGAATCGGAAAAGAGGAAGCAAGAAGGAAACAGTGGGACGCGGCGGGAGGCGTTCCACGCAAGAAGGAAGAAGGAGTAAGGAACATTGTCAGTGGAACGCATTACCGTAAACGTGGGCGATCGGGAACTCGTTTTTGAGACCGGCCGTATCGCAAAGCAGGCGCACGGCGCCGTTATCTGCCGCATCGGCGACACCATGGTGCTGTCCGCCGTATGCGTCGCGCCCGAGGTCCGCCCCGGGCAGGATTTTCTCCCCCTCACGGTGGACTACCGGGAGAAGTTCTATTCCGTGGGGCAAATCCCGGGCAATTTCTTCCGGCGCGAAGCGCGTCCGTCGGAACGCGAGATTCTCGTGTGCCGGCTGACCGACCGACCGTTGCGCCCCTTGTTTCCCAAGGGGTTCTATCATGAGATGCAGGTGTGCCAGACCGTTTTGTCGGCGGACAACGTCAACGATCCGGACGTGATCTCGATCAACGCCGCCTCGGCTGCGCTGCATATCTCGAAGATTCCATTGCTCGAACCGATAGGCGCGGTGCGCGTCGGGCTCATCGAGGGCGAATTCATCGTTGATCCTACGATGGAGGACATGGAATCGAGCGAGATTGACGTGGTTATGGCGGGCACGCGCGACGCCATCACCATGGTCGAGGGATCGGCGCGCGAGGTGTCCGAAGAGGTCATGCTGGGCGCGCTCGAATTCGGGCATCGCCATATCAAGACGATCATCGAAGGGATCGAGGAACTACGGCGCCGCTGCGGCATCGAGAAGATGCCCTACGAGTCGCCCCAGACCAACGAGGAGGTGATCGCCGACGTCGAGGCTATCGCGCGCGAACGCCTCGCCGAGGCGCTGCGTGTCGTCGAGAAACAGGTCCGGCACGACAGTATCGACGCGATCAAGGAAGAGGTGAAGGCGTCTCTCGCGGAGAAATACGGCGCGGAACTTTATGAACAGCGCGCCCGTGAGGTTTCCGAGGCCTTTGATGCCGTGGGAAAACAACTCATGCGCCGGCAGGTGGTCGAGGCGAATACGCGCATCGACGGCCGCGGCCCCGCCGACATTCGGCCTATCACCGTCGAGGTCGGCGTGCTGCCGCGGGCGCACGGCTCGGCCTTGTTCACGCGCGGCGAGACCCAGGCGCTCGTGACCACCACGCTGGGAACCAGCCGCGACGAACAACGCATGGATGAGCTGACGGGGGACTTCTTCCGCCGGTTCTTCCTGCACTACAACTTCCCCCCGTGGTCCGTCGGCGAAGTGCGCCGCATCATGGGGCCGGGCCGTCGCGAAATCGGCCACGGCAAGCTGGCCGAGCGCGCCATCGAGCCGGTGTTGCCCTTCAACACGGCGGAGGAACCCGATATGACCGACTTCCCGTACACGGTGCGGGTCGTATCGGATATCACGGAGAGCAACGGATCGAGTTCGATGGCCTCGGTCTGCGGCAGCAGCCTGAGCCTCATGGACGCCGGCGTGCAGACCCTCGCTCCCGTGGCGGGCATCGCCATGGGCCTTATCAAAGAAGGCGACGAGGTGCGCGTCTTGAGCGACATCCTCGGCGACGAAGACCATCTGGGCGACATGGATTTCAAGGTGTGCGGCACGCACAAGGGCATCACCGCGTTCCAGATGGATACGAAGATAAAGGGCATCTCGCGCGACGTCATGTATCAGGCATTGCTTCAGGCGAAGGATGGCCGCGAGCATATCCTCGCGAAAATGGCGGAAGTGCTGCCCGAGCCGCGCCCGGACCTCTCGCCATACGCCCCGCGCATCTACCAGATTCGCATTGACGTCGAGAAGATTCGCGACGTCATCGGGCCGGGCGGCAAGGTGGTTCGCGCCATCCAGGCCCAGACCGGCGCCGAGATCAACATCGAAGACGACGGCACCATCAATGTGGCCGCCGTCGACCAGGCCAGTGCCCAGGCCGCCATCGACATGATCCAGGAGATCGTGGCGGACGTCGAGGTCGACAAGATCTACCATGGAACCATCACGCGCATCATGAATTTCGGCGCGTTCTGCCGGATCATGGGAGGCAAGGAGGGGCTGATTCATATCTCTGAGTTGGCCCCCGGCCACGTGCGCGAAGTCACCGACGTTGTGGACGTGGGCGACGAGGTGGATGTAAAGGTTCTCGAAATCGACCGTATGGGCCGCATCAACCTGTCAAAACTGAAGGCGGATATCGAACTCGGGCGCGTCGACCCGAGCGGCGTTCAGCGGATCGGTCCGGACGGACCGGGCGGACCTCGGCGCGACTCGCGAAGACCGCGATCCGGAGGCCGTGGCGACGACCGCGGCGGGCGTGATCGTGGCGGACGCGATCGCGGCGGACGCGGCGGCGGCTACAGATAATAGATGTTTGTAGTTCAGCCTTTAGGCTGTCTTGAAAACACGCTGAAGCGTGAACTACAAACCAGGACGCGCCAACGCGTGAACGAGGTTTCTACGTGGTAACCACACATACGGAGGAAGCGGCGCACGTATACCGCCTGTCGAACGGTTTGACGGTCACGCTCGAACGCCTGCCGTATCTGCACACCGTCTCGGCCGGGGTGTGGGTCAAGGCAGGGTCAGCCGACGAGTGCGACGCGGAGGCGGGACTCGCCCATCTTCTCGAACACTTGATGTTCAAGGGAACCGTCACGCGTTCGGCTCATGATCTGATGCAGGAGATCGAGGGGCGCGGCGGTCAATTCAACGCATTTACTTCCCGGGAGTATACGTGCGTCTACACGAAGATGCTCGCGAAACATGTTCATGTGGGAATCGAGGTTCTCGCCGACGTGGTGCTCCGCTCGCGATTCCTCGATCTTGAGAAAGAGCGCAACATCATTCTCGAGGAGATCGCCAGCGTCGAGGATACGCCGGACGAATACGCCCACGACCTGCTCACCGCGCAGCATTGGCCCGACCATCCGATGGGCCGACCCGTGTTCGGCGGGCAGGCGACCGTTTCCGGTTTGACGATCGAGCATGTGCGCGCCTTTCACGATGCGTGGTACCGCCCGCATAACATGGTCGTCTCGGTGGCCGGTAATCTCGACGAAGACGCCGTTCTCGATCAGATTACCGAGGCGTTCGGCGCAATGACCTCCGACCCGACGCCCAACGGCTGTGCGCCGCCGCGATTCCGCGCGGGCATCGCGCAATGCGCGCGGGACATCAGCCAATCCCACGTGTGTTTCGGGTTTCCCGGGGCGCGCGTGGGAGACAGCGAGCGCTATGTCTGCGAGGTGCTCAACAATACGCTGGGCGGCGGCTCGACTTCGCGGCTCTTCGAACGCATCCGCGAGCAGGAGGGACTCGCGTACTCCATCTACAGCTTTCAGTCCTCGTTCCTCACGGCGGGGATATTCGGCATTTACGCCGCGGTCGCCCCGCCCAATCTCCGCCGCACGCTCGACCTGGCCTGCGGGGAGATGCGCCGCCTCCGCGAGACGCCCGTTCCGGAGGACGAACTCGAATCGAACCGCGAGCAAATCAAGGGCAATATCCTCATGGCGCTCGAGAGCACATTCACGCGCATGGCGCGGATGGCGAAGTCGATACTCTACTACCGTCGCATCCTGCCCGTGGACGAAATCATCACCGAGATCGACGCCGTGACGCCTGCGGACGTACAGGCGCTCGCGGCGCGTATCTTCACCCCTGAGAACTGCGCGCTGTTGGTACTCGGACCGGGCGACGCGCGGCCAGGCGACGCGGTGCCACTATGAGCCCGGAGGACGTGATTGTCTACATCACCCGCGAACCGGGCTGTGAGGACATCCCCTTGCCCTCCTACGCGACCGAGCACGCGGCGGGCATGGACCTGCGCGCGGCGGTCGTTGAGCCGCTCGCGCTCGGTCCCGGCGAACGCGCGCTCGTGCCGACCGGCCTCCGCGTCGCGCTCCCGCCCGGATACGAGGCGCAAATTCGCCCTCGCAGCGGCCTCGCCCTCGATCACGGCATTTCGATGGTCAATACGCCGGGCACCATCGACGCGGATTACCGCGGCGAGATTAAGGTCATCCTCATCAACCACGGTCACGAACCGTTCCACATTCGTCGTGGGGACCGAATCGCCCAGATGATTGTGGCGCCCGTGACGCACGCGCGGTGGCGACTCGTGAACGCGCTCGAGGATACGCCGCGCGGCGCGGGCGGCTTCGGCCACACGGGGCGCTAGACCTCGCGCGAACCGCTTCTTCGAGGCGAAGAATACGACCTATAGTCCTATGGGACCTATGGAGAAAACCCTCCCAATAGGTCGTATTTGTCCCATAGGACCTCTCGGCTCTCCGTGATCGCGGCGCGTTTCCGGCGGATACTTACGCGAAGCGGACCTGTCGCAGGTTGGCCGCGAGTTCGCGCGCGGTCTGGAAACGTTCGTCCGCGGCCTTCGCAATGCACTTCATGACGATCTGATCGAGTAATTCGGGAATCCCCGCGACTATTTCACCGGGACGACGCGGCGTCTCCGTCTGCTGGCGTTGAAGCACGTCGCCGTCCGCGAACACGGTTTGTCCGGTTAGCGCTTCGTGCAGGACAAGGCCCAGCGCGTAGATGTCGGACCGGGCGTCGACGTCTTCGCCCCGGCATTGCTCGGGCGACATGTAACAAGGCGTTCCCATGACCATGTTTGGCGAGGTCAGGCGCATGTCGGCGCCTTTGGCCAGACCGAAGTCCATCAGTTTCACCAGGCCGCCGCGGGCGACGACGATATTGTCCGGCTTGATGTCGCGGTGGACAATGCCGGCGTCATGCACAGCTTGGAGCGCCGAGCACGCTTGCATGACGATGTTGACGGCCTCGCGCGGTTCGAGGCGCTCCTTGCGGCGGACGTAGCGGTGCAGGTCCATGCCTTCGATGTATTCCATGGCGATATACGCGCGGCCTTCGGTGTCGCAAATGTCATATATGCTGACGATGTTCGGGTGCGAGACTTTGGCCGCCGCGCGGGCCTCGCGCAGGAATCGCTTGCGGTACTCCTCCGAACCGTCAAGAAGCGTGCCGAGAAACTTGAGCGCCACGGGCCGGTCGAGCTGGGTGTCGCGCGCGAGATATACGACGCCCATCCCGCCCCTGCCCAGTTCCTTCTCGATGCGGTATCGCGCCCCGATCGCGTTGGCGACCATCGACATAATCTGGGTGGCGTCGTCGGGGCTCGCGGCGCGGCCGACCGCGGACGGGGTCGCCGCCGGAAACGCGGTCTCGCCGAGCCCATGTCCCATCGAAATGCGGGATTCGATGTTCGAGAGACGGTTCTTGACGTCGCGGTAGCCAACGTTAACGCTCTGTATCTTGAGGAGAACCTGCCTCGACTTTTCGAGTTCGCCGAGTTGTTCGTAAGCCAGCGCAAGCATCCAGAAATACTCGACGTTTCCGGTGCGAACGCGCTCGCCCATGAGGTGGTTCTCGAGCGTGGCGGCACAGTGGGCGTAGTCGCGGAGTTCGTAAAAACAGCGCCCCAGCAGAGCGCGCGATTCATTGAAGTGTTGATGGTCCTCCTTCACTTTCTGAAAGAGGGAAATCGCGCTCTCCCACTTGTCGGCGTGGACCAGCGCAAATGCGGCCCCGAAGTATTCGCCCGCCTTCTCATAGCAGTCCGCCGCGCTGATCGGGTCGAGCGCCTTCGAGAAGCAGTCGCCGGCCTTGCGCCACTCCTGGCCGCCCCGGTAGGCCATGCCGGCCTCTTTCCACAGTTGTTTGGACTCGTAATAGCGGGCGCCGATCAGGAGCGCCTCCCGCTCGTGCCCGGCCTGCTTCTTGCACCGCGCGGCCTCCTCGAGTCGGCCCATATGCAGGAAAACGTCCCCGGCGCGGTTGAAGTCACCCGCGGCCATGAACAGGCGCGCGGCGAGGTCGAAGCGTTGCGCGCCCTCGAAGCGCACGGCCACGGCTTGGGCCAGACCGCGCCGCGTCGCCTCGTCTACTTTGTCCTTGCCGGCGGCGTCGTTCAGAAGGGCGTAACACTGGTCCGCGGCCTTGACTTGCGCGTCCATGCCGTCGCGGCTCTGGGCGAAGTAGTCCTTGAACATGCCCGCCGCCTGCGGATAGCGGCCCGCTCGCGCGTAAGCCGCCGCCGCGCCGGGCAGGTCGCCGAGCTTGTTATGGGCCTTTGCGGCGGCCATGTGCTTGCCCTTCTCCGTGTAGAAACGCGCCGCGTTCGCGTAGTCGCCCGTGCGCATCAACATGCGGGCGGCCTTCAGCGTCTTGCCTGCTTTCGCCCATTCCATCGCGGCGCGGCGCTTGTCGCCCGCCTTGCGGAACCACTTCGCGGCCTCCTTTGGGCGGTTCAGCGAGGAATAAATCTCGCCGAGCCGGTCGTAGCGTCTCGCGCGCTTGAGGGGTTCGATGGTGCCTTCGAGGTCCTTGGTGGCCTCGAGCGACTGCACGAATTGGGAGTCCTGCGGCCCGAGGGGCGAGGCACTGGTTCCATCCAACACCACCGCGTCGCGCAGTTTTCGCTTGCGCGTGATGCGCAGGAAGTAAAGGTAGAGTTCGTAAATGATGAAAACGATGACCAGTGAAATCAGGCACTTCACCACAAAGGGCCACGGGGACTCTAGAGGCTGCCCTTTGAAGAACCACTGCTGGATGATACCCAGCAGCCTGCCCAGAATACCGTCCCAATACCAGCCGATGAACTGTTTCATGGTTCGCACCTTCCGGGGTACCGCCTCAATACCCGGCACGCATCGTAAATCAAACGCGCGGCGCGCGCAAGTGCCCGGGAGCGCCGTCGCCCGAGGGGCGCGCCAAGGCGGAATTTTGGGCATATCTTGAATCCATCGGGGGCTTGCAGGCAGAATACGGGTCCCGGAGGCCGGTTGCTTTTGACCGACTTGAGACTGTACGGCTTGGGATGATGCGGTGCGCGGCGAGAATGTATTTCGGTCCTGTGAGAGCCCCGCTGGACGCTTATGCGATGCGGACTGCGCCGGTGCGCGGAGGAGGTGCTACGTTTGAGGTACGCGGTAATCTCGGACATCCACGCGAATCTCGAGGCCCTCGAGGCCGTGCTGGCCCGCATTGACGCATTGGGCGTGGACCGGACCGTCTGTCTCGGCGACGTGGTGGGCTACAATGCCAGCCCAAATGAGTGCGCCAACATCGTACGTGAGCGCGGGATACCCACCATCATGGGCAATCACGACGCGGTGGCCTGCCTCCTGGAGGAGCCCTGGGGCTTCAACCAGGTGGCGTTGGCGGCCGCGCTCTGGACGCGCGAGCAGCTTTCGCCGGAGAATCTGGAATGGCTGCAAGGATTGCCGGGACAGATCCAGACGGAGCACTTTATGGCGGTGCATGGCGCCCCCGGCGACCGGGACATGTACCTCTTTGGTTGGGAAGATATTATCGCGCACCTGCCGTTTCTCGAGGAAAGCGGCTGCCGGCTGTGTTTGTTCGGGCATACGCATACGCCGGGGATCTACTCGGCGGACGGTGTATATACCGTGGATGACGACAGCAAGTTTTCGTTGGTGGGCGATAAGGCGTTCTTCATCAATCCGGGCTCGGTAGGGCAGCCGCGCGACGGCGACCCCCGGGCGGCTTTCGGTTTGTTGGACACGGAAAAGACCGAGTACGAGCAGATTCGGGTCAGCTATCCGGTCGACCAAGCGTACGCACGCGTGGTCGAGGCGGGGCTGCCCCCGTTTCTGGCCGAACGATTGACCTTGGGCCGATAACAGTGAGGCCTTGAACTATGCGGCAGGCAAATATTTCGCGCAGTACGGCCGAAACGACGATTTCGGTCGTCCTCAAGCTCGACGGCGAAGGCAAGATCGAGGCCCGTACCGGCGTCGGGTTTCTCGACCACATGTTGACGCACGTGGCGCGCCACGGCCTCTTTGACCTCACTGTCGCCGCCAAGGGCGACCTCGAGACCGATGCGCACCACACGGTGGAAGACGTGGGCATCTGCCTTGGCAAAGCGTTCCACGAGGCGGTGGGCGCGCCGGTCGGGCTGACCCGTTTCGGACACGCGGTGGTTCCGATGGATGACGCGCTGGCCGAGGCGGCGATCGATTTCTGCGGTAGGCCGTTCCTCGTATTCGACGCCGCGTTCGCGACGTCGCAGGTCGGCGAGTTCGACGTGGAATTGACGGAGGAGTTCTTCCGCGCCTTCGCCACCCACAGCAAGACGACGCTGCACCTGCTGCTGCGGCACGGCAGGAACGCGCATCACTGCATCGAGGCGTTGTTCAAGGCATTCGCGCGCGCATTGCGCGAGGCGGTATGCCTCGATCCGCGGGTGAAGGACATCCCATCGACCAAAGGAATTCTTGAGGCGTGATCGCGATTGTGGACTATGGACTGGGCAATCTGCGCAGCGCGCAGAAAGGCCTCGAAAAAGCCGGCGCGGACGCCGTGATCACCGATGATCCGGCCCGGATCGCCGCTGCGGACGCCGTCGTGTTGCCGGGCGTGGGCGCATTCAAGGACTGCTACGACGGCCTCGCCTCGCGGGGCCTCGTCGATCCGGTGCTTGACGCGGCCGCGAGCGGGCGGCCGTTTCTCGGCATCTGCGTCGGTTTGCAGCTCCTTTTCGAGGGGAGCGACGAAGGCGAGGGCTCTCGCGGCCTCGGCGTGTTCTCCGGGCGCGTGGTGCGGTTTCCCGACCTGCGGCCCCGAGGACTCAAAGTACCGCACATGGGTTGGAACCGCGTGCGCCCCGTCGCGCCGGGCGCCTGCCCGCTGATCCGCAACGGTGCGGCGCCCTATGCGTATTTCGTGCACAGCTACTATGCGCAGCCCGCGGACCCAAGCCTCGTACTCGCCACGTCGGAACACGGTGTCGAGTTCCCCGCCATCGTCGGACGCGATAACGTCTTAGCGGTCCAGTTCCACCCGGAAAAGAGTCAGGGTGCGGGCATTTCGATCCTGCGCGCCTTCGCGGAACTCGTCGAGGAGGGCCGATGATTAAGCGTATTCTTGTACCCACGGACGGCAGCGACGCCGCGATGGTCGGCGTCCGATATGCCGTCGCGCTGGCGCGCAGGTGTGGGGCGACGTTGTGCGGCCTGCACGTGGTCGATGTGAAGCTGCTCGAGGGGCCCTTTCTGCGCGACCTGTCAGCGTCGCTCGGGACCGCGCCCTACGTAAATTACCAGGGAAACATCACGTTGCTGCTCGAGGAACGGGGCCGCGCGGCGCTGTCGGCCTTCCAAAGCGTGTGCGAAGAGGCGGGCGCGCCCTGCGAAACGGCACAGGCTACGGGGATTGTGGCACGGGAGATTGTCGAGCACAGCAGCCTCGCCGACCTGGTGGTAATGGGACGCGGCGGTGAGCACAGCGCATGGCTCGAGGGCATGCTGGGCTCGACCACAAGGTCGGTCATCCGTCGGTCTTCCAGGCCCGTTCTGGTGACGGGCGTCGATCAACTCGGCGATCAACGCTTGCTGGCGGCCTACGATGGGAGTGCATATGCGGATCGCGCGCTCCAGGTGGCCGCCGAATTGGCGACGAATTGGGGCGCGGCCTTGCACGTGCTGGTGGTCGGCGAGGAAGTGCAAGAGGACGCGCTCGCCGGCGCACGACAGTACTTGCAGGCACATGGGGTCGCGGGACAATGGGAACTTCGCCCGGGCGATCCGCGCGAGGAGATCGTAGCCTATGCGGGCGCATGCGGGGCGGATTTATTGATAATGGGCGCTTACGGGCACAGCAAGATGCACGAACTCGTGCTGGGCAGTACGACGAACTACGTCATTCATCACGCCCCGTGCCCGGCGCTACTGACCCGATAGCGATTGCGCGGCGCAGGCCCGCGTTGGCTGAAGAGCCGGGTAATGAGGTACGCCGGCTTCGCGTGTGGGGAATTGGGAGGAAGTGACGGCGGTGTACTCCTCTGTGTGAGGACTTAGGAAGGCAGAACCATGAACGCGGAAAAGTCCGTCGAACTTGTTATAGCATCCGTGGGGGACCTGCCCGCCATGCCGGCGGTGGTGTCGGATGTCCTGCGTATCACGGAAGACCCGGCCTCCGAGATGTCGCAGGTAAGCCAGAAGATTCAGTCGGACCCGGCGTTGACCGCGAAGATTCTGCGCGTGGCAAACTCCTCGTATTACGGCATGAAGCAATATGTGGGCACGTTGAAGCTGGCGCTGGTAATCCTCGGGGTGCGTGAGATTCGCAATATCGTCCTCGGGATTTCCGTGTTCGAGACGTTGCGCGCCAAGGGCGCCGACGTGCGCATTGGCCAAGAGATTTGGGCTCATTCGCTGCGGGTCGGCGCCATCGCGAAGAATCTCGGCACGGAGATGGGCCTCGGGCTCCAGGGCGAGGAATTCATCACGGGGCTACTGCACGACATCGGCAAGATGGTGCTGCTGTGCCAGTTGGGGGATGATTATGCGCGCTTCTATGAGGAATATAAGAACGATCAACAAACGCTGTACACGGTCGAGCTGGAGGAGTTCGGCTTCACCAACGCGGACGTGGCCATGGCGCTTGCCCGACGTTGGAACCTGCCGCAGGCCCTGGCCGATGCCTTATGGCATCAATACCCGAATCCGGAACGGCCGATCAGCGGCGCGGTTGACCCGAAACTAACCGCCGTTATTCGTGTGGCGAAGCTGGCGGCGCGCGATGATTTCGAGGCGGAGGATAACCGGAACATCAAGTCGTTGCAGGACGCCGAGGCCTGGGAAGCCCTGGACTCGGCGAAGAAGCCGTTGCCGCCGGATCAGCGGCTCGAAGTGTTGGCGCGCTTCGCAAAGGATGCCCTCGAGGCGCCCGAACTGCCGCTTTGAGCCGGCGGTTACGAGACGTTGAACCTGTTGAGGAATTCGATTCAAGATGTCCAAGAAAGACAAAGTATCTTTGGTCCGATCCGAGGATTTTGAGGCGGTCGATCAGGAACTCGCCGAGGCGATGGCGCTGCTGGATTCGGTGAATGACCGCGTAAACTCGCTGCTTCAAGCGGTCCCGGAGCCTGATATGCCCGTTGCCGCCCCCGGCCCCCCCGCATCGAACGCATCGGGCGAGGAAGTAAGCGTGAGCGAAGATTAGTTGTCTCTAACTTAGGGCTCGAGATTACGAATGCACCGTCGTGGTCGGAAGAGATTTGTCGCGTTAAGCCGCCCCGCTCTGGATTCGAGTGCGACGTGGAAAATGGGCGAGGCGGGGGGCGAAGGGCGTCCGTGGCCGGTGATTCACTGCATATCTTCATGACGGACCCGCACCTCGCGGGCGGGGGACAGGTCCGCTATGTCGCGAACTTGGCGCGCGAACTCGGGCGGCTCGGGCAGCGCGTGACCATCGGCTGCAAGCCGGGCAGCGTGCTGGTCGCGCGGGCGGCTGAGGCCAATGCGGCGGTGTGCGACACGTTCTTCTTCAAGGGCGGGCTGCGGCCGCGCGTCTGGATGCACGACCTGCGCCAGGCGGCCGCATTCATCCGATCGGCCAAACCGGACCTCATTCACGTGAGCGGTTCCCAGGACCACTGGGTGTGCGCGCTCGCCACTCGCGCCCTCGGACGGCCCGCATGCCTTGTCCGAACACGCCACAATACGTACCCCGTGCGGGACCATCTCGCCAACCGGGTGCTGAATCGGGCGTGGACGGATTATCAGATTGTCGTGTGCGACGTGGTGCGCCGCACCTTGGCCGCGCAACGCGCCTTCGACGGCGACCGCATGTGCTCGATCCATAACGGCGTGGACGCGGCGCGGTTCCGGCCCGATCCCGGCGCGCGGGCGCGCGCCCGCGCCGAGTTCGGCTATGGAGAGCATGACTTCGTGTGCGGGATTGCGGCGCGGCTGGTGCCGGCGAAGGGTCACGAGTTCCTGTTCCGCGCGGTCGCAAAGGTACGGCAGACGCATCCCCAAGTCCGGATGCTGGTTCTGGGGCAAGGCGACCTCGAATCGCGCCTGCGACAACTCGCGTGCGACTTGCGCATCGCCGACGTTGTCACATGGACGGGCTTCCGCGACGATATGGCCCATTGCGTGCAGGCGTTCGACGCGGGCGCGCAGCCGTCCATCGACTGCGACACCTCGTCGTTCAGCCTGAAGGAGCAGATGGCTGCCGAGGTTCCCGTGATCGCTTCGGACTACGGCGGCCTCACGGAAATCCTCACGGACGGCGTCGAAGGGTACATCGTCCCGGCGGGGACGGTTGACCCGCTCGCCGACGCGTTGTTGCGGATGCTGGACTCGGAAGCCGAACGGCGGCGCATGGGCGCGGCGGGCCGAGCCAGGGTATTGCGCGAATTCACGGTCGAAGTCTTCGCCGCGCGCACGCTCGAGGCGTATCGTCGCGCGCTGGCCATACACGAAGTACGCGGGGTAAAAGAGCGGTGATTGTCCTGCACCTTGATGAACAACAAGACTGGCGCGGCGGCGAGCAACAGGCCAGTTGGCTGATCCAAGGTCTGGCGAAGGCCGGACACACGGTCATCGTGGCGGGGAAACCGGGTTGTGCTTTCCTCGAATCCGATCACGGCGGCGCGCCCGTCGAGCGTCTTGCGCTCCCCCTGCGCGCGGAATGGGACCTGTGGTCCGCGGGGCGTCTTGCGCGCATCGTGCGCGATCGCGGCGTCGACATCCTGCACGCGCACACGAGCCACGCCCACATGATCGCGTGCCTCGCGCGGCGCTTTGCGAGGCGCGGCAAGGTCGTGGTGTCCCGCCGCGTGAGCTTTCCCCCACGACGCGGCCCGCTCAATCGGTGGAAATACCTCGCGCCGGACTTGTTCCTCTCCGTCTCTCGCAAGGTGGACGAGGTGCTCGCGGCCTACGGCATGCCCGCGGCTAAGCGCGCCGTCGTGCACAGCGCCGTCGATATCCCGCGCGCCGAGGCGGACCCGCTGCCCCGCCGGGAACTCGGCGTCCCCGAAGACGCGCCGCTCCTTGCGACGGCGGGCGCGCTTGTGGGCCACAAGGACCACAACAACCTCGTGGACGCGATGCCGCTCGTGCTGGCCCAATTCCCGGACGCGCGGCTGGTCATCGCGGGAGAGGGACGCCTACGCCGCCGGCTCGAAACGAAGACCGCCGCCCTCGGCCTGCGGGACCGCATCACGCTGCTGGGCCGGCGCGAGGACGCCCCCCGCATCATTCGCGCGGCGGACGTCTACGTGTCCTCCAGTTGGTCCGAGGGACTGGGCACCTCGATCCTCGAGGCGCTCGCCGGCGGCACGCCCGTCGTGGCCACTATGGCCGGCGGCGCGGCGGAAATGGTCCTCCCCGGCGAGACGGGCTGGCTCGTGCCGTGTCGCGATCCCGAGGCGCTGGCGGACGGCATCGTCTCGAGCCTGCGTCATCGCGAGCAGGCCCGGGCCATGGCCGCGCGCGGCAGGGCGCTCGTCCTCGAACGCTTCAGCGTTGAACGCATGGTCGAGGAAACTATGCGCGCCTACGAGCGGCTGCTGCATTGAAGTGGCGTCGTTGTGGCCGGTCTCCTGCGTGCCCACCGTAGCTTCAGCGAAGGCGGGACCGCGCCACCGCCCCGACCGAGGGTCTCCATACACCCTCACCCCAAGCCTTTCCCTCGCTACGCATCGCCTTCGCCGAGTTCCTCGAGGTATTCGCCTTCGGTGTTGACGTTCCAGACGCTCGACTTGTCCGTGACCCCCGCGATGATGTTATCCACGGCTTTCATGGCCGTGAGCATCGAGTGATCCTGGTTGTTGTACTTGTGCATACCGTTGCGTCCGACCGGGAACAGGTTCTCGATCGGGTCCAGATACGCGCGAATCGCGTCGAAGCGCCCATAGGTCCCCCAATAGGCGGGGTAGGCTTTCTCGACGCGCACCACGACGCCGTCGATCACGTCTCCCGGCGCGCCGGCCCCGATACGCGCCAGTTCCTCCGCGGCCAGGGCAAGCATGGCGTCGTCAGGGAGCCGCCAGAGGTGGTCGTCCTTCATGCAGAAGTATTCGAGCCCGAGCCAGACCTGCCGCGGGTCCGCCACCATGTAGCGGCTCCAGTTGTTGTAGATTTGAAGCCGGCCCAACCTTACGTCCGGCTCCTGCACGTAGAGCCAACTATCCGTGAGCGGGCCGCGCGCGGCGGGGTCGCGCAGCCGCAGTTCCCGCACCAGCAGGCCCACCGTGATGAAATCGCGGTAGCACAGGCCCGCGGCCACGTCGCGCACGGCATCCGGCGGGGCCGCGTCGAACGCCGCCGCCAGTTCCGAGACCGGCATCGACGAGAAGACGTAATCAGCCGGATACGTCTCCGTCTCGCCGGTGGTTTCATCGACGGCGCGGACCTCCGAAATCCGGTTGCCGGCGCGGGTCAGCCCGACGACGCGGCGGTGGTGCAGCAGGACCCCGCCCCGCTCGCAGACCTGTCGCGCGGCCTCTTCCCAGAGTTGCCCCGGACCGAGTTTCGGGTAGAGAAACTTCTCGACAAGGGACGTGCTGGTTTCGGGCGTGTCCCGCGGCGCAAGACCCAGCCGCGAGCGCAGCCAATGGGCGAGCGTCTTCGCGACGGACAGGTCCTTGATGCGCTGCGCGCCCCATTCGGCGCTGATCTCGCGGCAGGGCATCCCCCAGACCTTTTCGGTGTACGACTCGAAGAACGTGCGGTACAGTTCGTCGCCGAAACGATTGATGAGGAAATGCTCGAGGTTTTCGACGGGCCGCACCGGCGCGGCCACGCGCCAGAGGTAGCTCAGCCCGATCCGCGTCATGCGCCGCGCGCCGAGCCGCCGCAGCACGGCGGGCGTCAAGCGCAGCGGGTAGGGAAACAGCTTGCGGTCGAAAAGGATGCTCGACTTGCGCGTGCGCAGCAGCATGACGCGGTCCTCGACATCCGGGTCGGGACCGTCGAGCGCGCCCTGCACGTGCCGCGAGCGATTTTGATACCGCAGCGTGACCGCGTCTTCCGCGCAGCGCTGCAACGGCAGGATGTTGAACCACCAGTCGAGCACGCGGTCCGATTTCGAGAAGAAGCGGTGCCCGCCCATGTCGATGCGGTTGCCCCGAAACTCGTGCGTTCGCGCCAGACCGCCTACGTAACCGCTCCGTTCGAGGACTATTGGAACGATATCCGTGCGCGTCACGAGTTCATAGGCCGCCGTGATCCCCGCGGGACCCGCGCCGATGATGATGGCTTGTCGCGGCATGCTTGCGGTTCTCACGGCCCTTAGCGCGATTCGCCGCCGCCCGACACGCGCTCGCGCTTCGTCTACGCCGAACCCTTCTCGTCAGGCGTCTCGGGTTCGAAACTCACGAGTTTGTCGCCGTGGCGGAGCTGGCTTTCCATAAGTCGCGCCGCGAGACGTCCCAAGTCGTAATCGGCTTCGGCCAATAGTCCCTCGCGCCATTTCCGCGTTTCGGCGACAACGGGGTCAGGCCACTTCGCCACTTTCATAGAACATTTCCTCTGGCGTACATATCGTAGTCACGGGAAGGCCCTGCGCCCGGTTGATTTCGTCCGGGCGGCGCTTCACCCGCCCCTCAGCATCCGTAGCGCAAGGCGTGACTCCCCGGCGCATGATTCGATTCTACGTTGTCCTAGTCTGCGGATGTCAAGTGCGGAATGCGGATTTCGGAACACGGAATGGCCATCAGGAGCGCCTCCGCGCGGTCTTGATCGAGGCGACAGTTATCGAGAGAATTTCGTCGGCTTCCCGCATGAGAGGTTCAAGAAGGTCTTTCTTTATCAGTCCGGAATCAGCCAGTATTTCCATCCAGAAGATGGATTCATCGCATTCCTCCTCGACGATCCCGAGCTTGGCGATAAATTCGGCGATCGATCTGCCACGGCATGCCGCGCGATAATTCGCGCCGACCGACGTGCCACAACGCAAGAGCTGTTTCCCAATCACTTCGCCGGTTCGACCCGCCGGCAATGACTCGCACAAGCGGATGATTCGCAACGCAAACGCCCGCGTCCGTCTCTTGAGGTCGTCCTTTTCCCTCATACCGACCTCCCCTAGCTTGCCATTCCGCACTCCGCACTCCGCACTCCGCACTCCGCATTCCGCATTCCGCATTCAGTCCGTCTTCGGTCGAACGCGGTCAATAATGTCGCGGAACGCTGTATTCTTCGGCAACGTCCCGTATTCGTGGCCGTGATCCCCGGCGATACGGGACGCGATGAAGGCGTCGGCCACGTAGTCGGGCGCGAAGCGCATGAGGAGCGTCGCCTGCAACGCGAGGGCCAGCTTCTCCATAATGCGCCGCGCGCGGGTCTCGATGCCGTCGAGGCCGGCGAATTCGCCCGGCAGCTTATCCAGGAACGCGTCGAGCCGCTTGTCGCCGCCGCGGGCATGGTCGAGTTCGGCGAGGAACGCGGGCAGCGTCTGCGGGTCTTTATGCAGCGCGCGGAGCATGTCGAGGCTGATGACGTTGCCCGAGCCTTCCCAGATAGCGCAGACGGGCGCCTCGCGATAGAGGCGCGGCATATTGCACTCCTCGACGTAGCCGCCGCCCCCGAGGCATTCCATGCACTCGAAGACGAAATGCGGCGCGCGCTTGCAGGTCCAGTACTTGCCCACCGCCGTGACCATGCGCGCGAAGTGGCGCGCCTCCGGGTCCTCGCGGACCTCGTCGTAGGCCTGGGCCATGCGCATCATGAGCGTCGTGGCGGCCTCGGACTCGAGGGCGAGATCCGCGAGCACGTTCTGCATGAGCGGCTGATCGATCAGTGTGTTACCGAAGGCGGCGCGATGGGCGCAGTAGTGCATGGCCTGGGAGACCGCCTGGCGCATGACGGACGCCATGCCGATGGCGCAATCGAGCCGCGTGTGGTTGACCATCTCGATGATGGTGGGCACACCGCGCCCCTCCTCGCCGACCATGCGCGCCCACGTGTCGAGCAACTCGACTTCGCCGGTCGCGTTCGAGCGATTGCCCACCTTGTCCTTGAGCCGCAGCATGAAGAACCGGTTCTTCGTGCCGTCCGGCAGGAACTTCGGGACAAAGAAGCAGGTGAGGCCGTTGTCCGTGTGCGCGGTGGCGAGAAAGGCGTCGGCCATGATTCCCGAGACGAACCACTTGTGCCCGGTGAGCAGGTATTCCTGGCCGGGGCCTTCCGCGCCGACGGGCACCGCGCGCGTGTCGTTCGCCCGCACGTCCGAGCCGCCCTGCTTCTCCGTCATGGCCATGCCGATCATGCTGCCCGTCTTCTCGGCGGCGGGAATGACGCGGCGGTCGTACTTCGTCGAAGTCACGCGAGGCACCCACTCGTCGGCCACCTCGAGCTGGATGCGCAGCGCGGGCACGGACGCGAAGCTCATCGTGATCGGGCAGCCCACGCCCGCCTCGACCTGGGACAGCAGGTAATGGATCGCCGCGCGGGCGACGTGCGCGCCGCGCTCGGGCCGGTTCCACGGGAGCGCGTGCATCTCGGCGGCGATGCCCGTTCCCATCAACTCGTAATACGCGGGGTGAAACTCGACCTCGTCCCGGCGGTTCCCGAAGCGGTCATGGGTCTGGAGCACGGGCGAGAACTTGTTCGCGAGGTTGCCCAGTTCGAGGAATTCGGCGCGACCGATGTGCTCGCCGAACGCCCGCAGCCGGTCCTCCATCCAGGAGGCATGGTGCCGCTCGACCGCCTCCCGCAGCGGCTGGTCTTCGAGATACAAGTTGTAGTTCTCCAGCGGCGTCGGCTGGTTCTTCACTTCGTGGGTCTGGTAGACACCTTGGCGTTCTTCGGTCAACATGGGTTTTCTCCCGTTTGCGTCGCGCGACGCTGGCAAATACAACAGCCTGAGTCTATTATACGACACGCTACCCCGCGCGGGCGCGGAGGTCAACCGCCGGGGTCAACCGGGAGAACGTCTCATGCAATCATCAGGCGGATGTCGCGGTCTTATCAGCCGGCGCGGGTTTCTCAAACGCGGCGGGGCCCTTGCCGCCGCCATCGGCTTGCCCTGCGTCGTCCCGGCGACGGCGCTGGGCCGCGAGGACGTCCTCGCGCCGAGCGATCGCATCACGGTGGGCTTCATCGGCATGGGCAAGATGGCCAAGGGACACTTGGGCAGCTTCCTCGGCGACGGACGGGTCCAGGTGCTGGCCATCGCGGACGTCGAGCGCTTCCGGCGGGAACGCGCGGCGGATCGCGTGAATCAGCACTACGCGCAACGGGAAGGGCAAGGCAGCTACCGCGGCTGTGAGCACTACAACGACTTCCGCGAACTCTGCGCGCGCGAGGACCTGGATGCCGTCGTGATCGCGACACCGGATCACTGGCACGGCCTGGCGGCGGTCGAAGCCGCGATGAACGGGAAGGATATCTACCTCGAAAAGCCGATGACGCGCACCATCGGCGAAGGGCAGGCGGTCGTGGAGGCGGTCCGGCGCTATGGCCGCATGCTCCAGGTCGGCAGCCAGCAGCGGTCCGACGGCACGTTCCGCTTCGCGTGCGAACTGGTGCGTAATGGGCGCATCGGCAAGGTGCACACGGTACACGTGAACGTGGGTGGCCCGCCCGAGGACGATTACCTGCCGCCCGAGCCGACGCCGGAAGGCTTGGATTGGGATTTCTGGCTCGGGCCCGCGCCGTGGCGGCCCTATAACGCGACCTTCGCGCCGCCGGAAAGCTACGAAGGCTGGCCGAGTTGGCGGTACTACCGTGATTACGCGGGCGGCGGCATGTGCGACTTCGGCGCGCACCACTACGACATCGCGCAGTGGGGGCTCGGTATGGACCACACTGGCCCCGTCCAGGTGCTGTATCCCGAGGACGGCGGCAAGATCACCTACGTATACGAGAACGGCGTTCGCATGCATCACGGCGGCGGCGGCGCGGGCGCGGCGGTCGAATGGATCGGCGACCGGGGGCGCGTCCTGGTGAATCGCGGCCAATTCCTCAAGACGGACCCGCCGGAACTCGCGCATGAGACCATCGGGCCGAATGAAATCCATCTCTACGCCAGCGACAACCATAAGGACAACTGGCTCGAAGCGGTCCGCACGCGCCGCGAGCCGATTTGCCCGGTCGAGATCGGCCATCACACGGCGAACGTGTGCAACATCGGCAACATTGCGTACTGGCTGAAACGCTCGCTCAAGTGGGACCCCGCCAACGAGGTGTTCGTGGACGATCCCGAGGCGAACCGCTTGATCAACCGGCCCATGCGCAGCCCGTGGCAGGTCTAAGTTCTGCAAGGCACAGAGATACGAGGAGAAAAAGCAATGAAACGCTGGTACGCGTTTGTTCTAGTGGCGGCGCTCGTGACGAGTGGCCTTGCGGCGCAGGAAACACCGATCACAATTGACCGAGCATTCGAGGCGGTCCGGACGTATGAACTCGGGCAGGACGCCGCTCCGCTGCAGTTCCTGGTCGACCGCGTCATGGCATCCCACGGCGACACCGAGGCCCGCCGCGACCTCGCGAACCGCTTCGCGGCGCTGCTCGATGGCGACACCACGTTCGACGGCAAATTATTCGCGTGCCGGCAACTCTACGTCATCGGCACGGAAGAACAACTGCCCGCGATCTCGCCGCTCCTGCTTGATGAACAACTGAGCCACGTCGCGCGGTACGCTATCGAGGCGATGCCCGGCGAGGCGGTGGACCGGGCGCTCATCGAAGCGATGGGGAAGACCGCCGGGAAACTCAAGATCGGGATCATCAATTCGCTGCGCGTGCGTAAGTGCGAGCCGGCGATGCAGCCGCTGGCCGCGTGTCTGCGCGACGAGGACCTCGAGGTCGCGAAGGCGGCGGCGCTCGCACTTGGCGCCATCGGCACGACGGACGCCGCGCGCGAACTGATGCTGGTCATGCTCGACGAGGTCGAGGGGCTGCACAAGACCGTCGTGGACGCCTATCTCGCGGTGGCGTGGGCGGAACTCGCGGCGGGCCACGTCGACTCCGCCCGCGAGATGTTCCGCGCCATACACCACGCGCCCGAGCCGAAGGCGCAATTTATGGCCGCGGCGCAGGGGTGGATCACGGCGGACCCGCGGTCGGCGGCGCGTCTCCTGATGATCATGCTGACCGAGGCCGACTTCGAAATCGTGCTCCAGGCGATGCACCACGTCCGCGCGATCCCCGGCACGCCCGCGACGCGGTTCTTCGTCGAACTCCTGGAAACGGAATCCTTGCCGCCGGAGAACGAGGCGCTCCTGATCAAGGCGCTCGTGGACCGGGGCGATCGTTTCGCGCTGCCCGCCGTGACCAAGGCGCTCGCGAGCGAGCACGAGGCCGTGCGCGCCGCCGCACTCGAGGGCCTCGGCGTCTTCGGCGACGCGAGTTCCGTGCCGGCGCTGGCCCGCGTTGCGGCGGAATCCAAGGGCGAAGAGCAGCGCATGGCGAGAAGCAGTCTTTACCGGCTCCCCGGGGAAGCGGTCGACGCGGCGATCCTCGACGAACTCTCGCGGGCGGAAGCAGCCGTGCGCGTCGAATTGATACGCGCCGTGGCCGAACGCGCCACACCCGGCGCGCTCGACCTGCTCGTCGCGCGCGTCGGCGATGACGACGCCGCCGTCCGGGAGGCGGCGGTCAAGGCGCTGGCCGGGACCGCCGCGTTCGCCGATTTGCCCAGGATGACGGATCTGCTGCTGGAGTGCCCGGACGAACTGCGGAGCGCGATGACGCGGACGGTGGTGCAGGTCGCGCGCAAGGCGGGCGCGCCTGAGGACGCGGCCGCGCCGGTTGTTGCGGCGCTGGACAAGGCGGAGGCGCCCAGTCTCAAAGCCGCGATCTTGCTGGCGCTGGGCGAGATTGGCGACCCCGCGACGCTGGACACGCTGCGCGCGGCGGTCAAGCATTCGAACGAGGACATCGCCTACGCCGCCGTCAGCGCGCTCAGCAGTTGGCCCGACGCCGCGCCCCTGGCGGACCTCATCGACATCGCGCGGAATTCGGACGTGGACCGGTTCCGCTCGAAGGCGCTCGACGGGTACGTGCGCATGCTTCGACTGCCCAGTGACCGCCCGGCGGCCGAGACCGCGGCCCTGTACGAACAGGCGCTGCAGCTCGCCTCGAACGCCAGCGCGAAGCGGCGCATCCTGTCGGGACTCTCGGACCTGGCCGATCCCAAGGCCCTCGAAATCGTCGAACGCTATCTCGATGACGAGGCCGTGCGAACCGAGGCCGCCGTCGCCGCCGAGCGTATCCGCGCCAACTTCTACGAACTCAGCGCGTCGTCGAACCTCGAAATGCTCCGTCAGGCGCTGGACAAAAACGTGGACACGCGCTGGACCTCGGGCACGCAGCAGGCCGGCGGCGAATGGTTCGTGATCGATATGACCCACCCGGCGGAGATTGCCGGCATCGTGCTCGACACGTCGCGCTCGTCCAAGGACTATCCCCGCGCCTACGAAGTCTACGCATACACCGACGAGGCCGCCCCCGGCGACCCCGTGGCCCAAGGCGACGGCAGCGGGCCCGTCCTCGAAGTGAAGTTCCCGCCCGTGACCGCCCGCTACCTCAAGATCGTGCAGACCGGCCGCGCCGACGACGGCTTCTGGTGGTCCATCGACGAACTCCGCGTGCTGGTGAAATGAGTTGATTGGGGGTTGCGGACTGCGGATTGCGGAGCTCGGGAAGACGGGGACAGGCCCCATCGTGGCACGGGCGTCCCACCCGTGATTGAGGAACATGGACAAGATGCCCATGCCACGCGAAGACGTTTCTGCCATGGCATGGATCAGCGAACCGAGCGAGGATAAGGTAAGCGGTTTCCGCACTCACTTAGCCGCAACGCCTCTGCATCAGGACATGCCAGAAGCCGCCGCGCTTCTCTTCAATCATCTTGATGATGGTGAAGTCGGCGGCGAACTGCTTGCGGATTTCCTCTTGTGCAAAGCATCGCCTGTAAGCGCCGTATGCGATGTGCCAGCTCCTGGTCGCGCCTTGGAACAGACGAAATCGGGGACTGAACACTGAAAGCACGTAATAGCCCCGCGGCTTCAGGACTCGGAGAATACTCCCCCTATACCTCGGCCAGTCGGTCTTCTTTTGATGGTGCAAGCAGCCGTAATCCAGAACGACATCGTAACTTGCGTTCGGAAACGGCAGGTCAAGTACGTCCGCGACGCGAAACGCGATCTCCTTGATGCGGTTTGCCTTGGCGAAACGTCGCGCCCGCCGCAACGCGAGCGGCTCATAGTCTATGCCGATAACGCGGAAACCGAGGCGGGCGGCGGCTATGGCGTGTCGGCCTTCGCCGCAGCCCACGTCCAACACGACGCCGCCCGGTGTAACGCTGCTGAGTCGGCGCAGGAAATCCACGGCATAGGGAGACGGCTCCTCGACCGCCCAGCCGTGTTCTCCGGTGCGATAGGCGTGCCGGAAGTACCGCCGGTTGGCTTCACGGGCGGAGAACACCGCAGGTCTTGTTCGCAGATTGCGCTGCAACGCTCTTGGGCCCTTGCCCACCGGACCACTCCCCTTTACCGATTTCAAACCAGCATAACCGTAATTCGCGGCGCGTGCAACAGCGAGACGTTGAACGAGCGCGGAATACGGGGGCGCCGGCGAATCCGGACAATCCGCAACGCCTTCAGGCCACAGCCCGCACCAATTGCTGTTCCGTGACTTCCTTGCCCCATTGCGAGCCCAGTCGCTGTTCGACGAGTCGGAATCCGTGTTTCTCGTAGAGGTGTCGGGCCGCGTGCAGTCCCTCAAATGTCCAAAGAAAGACCCGCTTATGACCTGCCTCGCGGCAGAAATCCATGGCGGTCTCCATAAGTCGGTTTCCGATGCCGTGGCCCCGCAGCACATCCGAGACAATGAAATAGCGGAGGTGCGCGCCTTGGTCCGCGGCATACCGTCCATCAATCGAGATATGCCCTTCGATGCGCCCGTACACCCACGCGGTCCAGAATCCGTCGCGGGCCGGGTCGTATCGGGAAAGAAATTCGGCCAGGTCCGCGGCCACCTTCGCCTCGAAGAACAGGCCGAATCCCCAGTGGTCATGATAATACGTGCCGGAGAGCTCGACCACGCGGCCAATGGCGCCCGGAACGTATCCCCGTCGAATTTCGATTGCAGGCTCGGGCATGCGCCAAGTATAGAACCGCACGCCGGCTTGCGTAAAGCAACGGTCGGCAAGTTCACGGAAAGACTCTTCCACGTCACGGCGGCTCGGATTTCGCGGCGTTTCCTCAAGCGTTGTCTCTATGCTACGCGTGGGTTCGGGCTCCATCATCGAATAACGGGCCGAGCGGCGGAGCGATGCCCTCCCTGGACGCCGGGCCAGGCCACCGAGATGTTGCACGAGGTGTTGCATTCGGAGGCGGCCTATGGACGCAATCGGGAGCAATTTCGGGCAAGAGCGGCACAGCGAATCATGAAAGCGGCTCCGCGCTGTACTGCGAACAGAAGGCCCCACGCCCGCCAATTGACGCTCTTCCCCTGCTTGCGCATCGTTGCATCTATCGCTCATCCATGATCTAATAACCAATATGGATTTCAACGTCTTGCCAAATGGAGTCGGGGGGGCTATAGTGAGGATGTGAGGGCAACGGGGTAGTGCAATGTGGTTTCTATTGAGGATTTTGCGGCCATGAAGATCCTTATCGCGGATGATGATTCTGTAATTCGGATTTTGCTCAAGCGCCAGCTTGAAGCGTGGGGACATGAAGTCCGATTGGCCGGCGACGGGGAGGAGGCGCTGAGGATGATAGAGGAGGACCCGTCGCTGGATACGCTACTGGTGGATTGGATGATGCCGGGCTTGGACGGTCTGGAAGTCTGCCGACGAACCCGGCTCCTCAACCGGGGCCATTACGTGTTTATTGTCCTCATGACGTCCCGGTCGGGCAAGGAGAATTTTGTGGCGGGCATGTCAGCCGGCGCGGACGATTTCATGACGAAACCGTTGGATATGGAAGAGCTGCTTGTTCGTATGCATTCCGCGGAACGGCTGATTCACTTGCAGACGGAGGCTCAGGTTCAGGCGGCCATTGCGGCAAAGCTCCGCGAACTCGATCAATTGAAATCCGCGTTTATCACGATGACTTCGCATGAATTGCGGAGCCCGCTGTCCCTCATCTTTCTGAACCTTGAGATCTTGTTTTCGCTCAAGGCGCAGCAAAGTCAGGAAGTCCAGGAAATAGTGGACGGGCTGTCCGCCGCTGCGCAGCGGCTCTGGCGCATCGTCGAGGAAGTACTAAAAGCGAGCCGGGAGGACAAGTACGATAAGGAACTCCAACGCGAATGCTCGGATTTGGGCGTTCTCGTTCATGACACTATGAGCGGCGTTGCACCCTTCGCCGGGCTTCGGTCACAGCGGATCCAGGCCGAGATCGAACCCAACCTTCCGGAGATCTCAGTAGACCGGGGCAAGATCAGCGATGCTCTGGCCAATCTGTTGATGAACGCCATAAAGTTTACCCCCGACGGCCGAAATATAGAGGTCCGCGTATGCCGGGAGGGTTCAGGTGCGATACGGGTGTCCGTGAAGGACCCGGGCATAGGCATCTCGAACGCGGACAAACCGCACATGTTTGAGCGGCTCTTCGCAACCCTCGATGTCATGCATCACTCCTCCGGATACTATGAATTCAGAAAACGAGGGATCGGTCTTGGATTGGCCATCGTGAAGGATTTTGTCGAGATGCATGGCGGCACGGTGGGATTTGAAAGCGAAGAGGGACGCGGATCCTGCTTTCATTTTACTCTTCCCGTAATGCCCCGGTCCCCAGATACCCAGCGCCCGGCAGTTGAAGGATCGAGCCAACATGGGGAGACGTCTTCGGTGGACAAAGCGCCGGAGATCGCCTCAGGAGGTCCGGAATGAATAGGGCAAGCCAGGACAAGCTGATTCAGCGCTTTCGGATCGTATCGCGCGGCGCGGGCATGATTGTGGCGCTGGTAGGCGGGATGGTGCTTATTGGCTGGGTCGGCGACATTACGGAACTCACGAATATCCTGCCAGATTATGTTGCAATGAAGGCCAATACGGCCATTGCATTCCTTCTATCGGGAATCGCACTGTGGCTGCTTCGAGAAGACCCTCCCACAACGCCGCTCAGGACCACGATGGGGCGCGCCTGCGCATTGCTGGCCCTGATGCTTGGCCTGCTCACGCTCGCGGAATATGTCTCCAATATTCCTCTGGGCATAGACGAGGCCTTGTTCCGCGACAGCCAAAGCGCCGTTCAAACCTCGCACCCGGGACGCATGGCGCCCAATAGCGCGGCGAATTTTGTACTCCTTGGCCTGGCGCTGCTCCTGGCCGATTTTGGGCATACTCGCTGGTTCCGGCCCTCAGAATTCCTCGCGCTAACCGCCTTTGGCATCGCCATGCTGCCGTTCACCGGATATCTCTATGGGGTTTCCTCGCTCGTAGGATACACCCATCGGTACACAGCGATGGCAATCCACACTTCCGCTGCTTTCCTCGTACTTTCAACGGGCATACTCTTCATGCGTACGAACCGCGGCTGGATGCAACTGGTCACAAGTGGAGGAGCCGCCGGGCTGATCATGCGCCTGCTCTTTCCCTTAACCGTAATCATGCTCGTAGTGCTGGGCTGGCTGCGTCTGGCCGGTGAGCAAGCCGGATTCTACACCTCGGAATCTGGCACCTCGGTGTTTGTTTTGATCCGAATCGTACTGATAGGCGCCATCATTGCGGGCGTCGCGCGTGTGGTGCATCACCTGGAACGTGTCCGGGATGCTGCTCAAGAAGACCTCGAACGAGCCAATAGGGGGCTGGAGCAACGGGTACAGCAAAGGACACGGGAGGTGGAAGAATCCAACAGGGCGCTTGTGGAAGAAGTGCAGCACCGGGCGCGGGTGGAACAAGCCCTGCGGGAGAGCGAAAGCCGCCTGCAGGCGATTTTGCATGGAAGCCCCGTAGCGCAATTTGTGATCGATCGCGACCATAGCGTGATTTCATGGAATAGACCTCTGGAGGAATACACGGGAATCAAGGCTGAAACGATGCTCGGCACTTCCCAGCAATGGCGGGCCTTCTACCCTTCAGAGCGGCCATGCCTGGCGGACTTGTTATTGGAGGGCGAGCGGGAACAGATGCGGCAGTGGTATGGAAGCAAGGTAACACCGTCAGAACTGGTGGAAGGGGCGTATGAAGCAACTGACTTCTTCCCAAATTTGGGAGACGCAGGCCGGTGGTTGTATTTCATGGCCGCGGTGATCCGGGGGCCGGAGGGCGATGTGATCGGCGCCGTGGAGACATTGCGGGATATTACGGATCGAAAACGCGCGGAAGAAGCGCGATATTTGGACGAACAGCGTTTGGATGCGCTCCTGAGGCTGAATCAGATGACCCGGGCTTCCATGAAGGAACTCACCGATTTCGCACTGGAAGAGGCTGTGCGGCTCACAAAAAGCAAGATTGGTTATCTAGCGTTTATGAACGAGGATGAGAGCGTGCTGACCATGTACTCGTGGTCGCGTAGCGCCATGTCGCAATGCACCGTTCAGGAGAAGCCGATCGTCTATCCCGTAAGAGATACCGGCCTCTGGGGCGAGGCGGTCCGCCAGCGCAGACCGGTGATTACCAATGATTATACAGTGCCCAGTCCCCTCAAGAAGGGCTTCCCCGAAGGTCATGTGCCGATCTTGCGGCACATGAACATTCCCGTGATGGACGAGGGGCGCATTGTCGCCGTGGCCGGTGTCGGCAACAAAGACGAACCCTATGACGAATCCGATACTCGTCAACTAACGCTTCTCATGGAGGGCATGTGGCGGATACTTCAGCGACGGCGCACTGAAGACGCCATAAGACACATGCGTGCCTACCTCCAGAACGTGGTGAATTCGATGCCCTCCGTTCTTGTAGGCATCGACCTCGACGGCGCCGTCACCCACTGGAATCGCGAGGCTGCCCGGCTGACTGGAATGGAGGAAGCGGATGTGAAAGGCCGCGACTTCGGCGACGTACTCCCGCAATTGCAGGGTCAACTCGAGAAGGTGCGCGCCGCTATTCGGGAAGGCCAGGCTCTGGAGAACGAACGTTTCGGCGCGCGCAATTCGGAACAAGACATGCGATTCTACGACCTCATGGTATACCCGCTGATCGCGAACGGCACCCAGGGCGCCGTGCTCCGGCTTGATGACGTCACCAGCCGCGTGCAAATCGAGGAAATGATGGTGCAAACCGAAAAGATGATGTCGGTAGGCGGGTTGGCAGCCGGCATGGCCCATGAGATCAACAATCCGCTTGGCGGCATCCTGCAGGCCTGCCAGAATATTGAACGCCGCACGTCGCTGGACTTGGCCAAGAATGTCGAAGTGGCGCAGGCGCTCGGCATAGATCTCGGGCTGGTGCACCAGTACCTCCGGGAGCGCGGGATCCTCGAATTCGTCGCAGGAATCCGTTCCGACGGCGCGCGCGCCGCCCGGATCGTCTCTGACATGCTTGCTTTCAGCCGCAGAAGTACATCTCAGATGGCGTCCGTGGACTTGGGTGAGGCCGTTGAAACGGTCCTTCGGCTTGCCGCCAACGACTATGATCTTAAGAAGCAATACGATTTCCGAAACATCCAGATCGTTCGGGACTTCGAGTCGAATCTTCCCCCGGTCCAGTGTGACAAGACAAAGATCGAGCAGGTTCTACTGAACCTGGTAAAGAACGCCGCGCAGGCCTTGGCGACACGGGACAAAACCATTGCGCCGGTCATCACCGTCCGCCTGGCCAGAGAGCCCCGTCACCTCCGTATCGAGGTGTCGGATAATGGGCCCGGCATGGATGAAACCATCCGCCGACGTGCGTTCGAACCTTTCTTCACAACCAAAGAAGTCGGCGTGGGAACGGGCTTGGGACTGTCAGTGTCGTACTTCATCATCACGCGGCAGCACAAAGGCACGATGAGCGTCGAATCGGGTCCGGGCGAGGGAAGCCGGTTTATTATCCGGCTGCCGTTCCGGGCGGAAGGATAGCGAGCCATGAGAACTGTGTTACTCGTCGATGATGAAATCACGGTGCGTACCACGCTGGGCGCGTATCTGGAGGATGACGGTTTGAACGTTCTGTGCGCCGCAAGCGCCGAAGAGGCCATAGCATCCTTGGACCGCGGCTGCCGGCCCGGGGTGTGCATCATGGACATGCGACTGCCGGGAATGGACGGCCACGACGCCATTCTCGCTCTGCACGCGCGTCTGCCCGAATTACATTTCCTCATTCATACCGGGTCACTAAGCTACGGGCTCACCGACGACCTGCGCGCCATCGGGATCACGGAGAAGGCACTCTTTCGCAAACCCCTCTCGGACCTGCGCCCGCTGACGGATCTGGTGCGCGCCCTGTTGACACCATAGGAAATCAGCCATGCATACTCCGCCGCGAATTCTCACTATTGAAGATGTGGACACGATTCGCCACAGCATCGCGACGTATCTGACGGACAGCGGCTATGAGGTGGTGGAGGCAGAGAATGGGCGCATCGGCCTCGAACGTGTTCTGATCGACCAACCCGACGTTGTCCTATGCGACCTGCGTATGCCCGAACTGGACGGTTTGAACGTGATAGCCGAAATCAGGAACTTCCTGCCCGACACGCCCGTTATCGTGGTTTCCGGCGCCGGCGACGTGCAGGATGCCGTACAGTCGTTGCGTCTCGGCGCGTGGGATTACATTACAAAGCCCATTCAGGACATGGCGGTTCTTGAAGATTCCATCAAGAAGGCCCTCGATCGCGCCGGGCTCATGTTGCAGAACCGCGAGTATCGCGAACACCTCCTGGGGGTGAACCGCCAACTCGAGCAGAGCCTCGCCAGACTGGAGGATGCCAAGGAGGCCGCCGAAGCGGCAAATCAGGCAAAAGGCATATTTTTGGCCAACATGTCTCATGAAATCCGTACCCCGATGAACGCCATCATCGGCATGGCTGACCTTCTTTGCGATACCGATCTGACTGCGGAGCAGCGCGACTTCGTGGAGACGATCCGGTACTCCGGCGAAGCGCTCTTGAGCATCCTGAATGATATCCTCGATTTTTCAAAGATCGAGTCGGGCAGGATGGAATTCGAATGCATCCCATTCTCCTTCCGGGAACATATCGAGCGCGCCGTAGACGCCGTCGCGCAACAGGCCGACGCCAAACACCTGGAACTGGGCGTGTTGATTGATCCCTCAACTCCAGCATGGGTGATGGGGGATCCCGGAAGACTGCGGCAAGTCCTGTTGAACCTTCTTCACAACGCCGTCAAGTTTACCAGTCAGGGCGAGGTGATCCTGCGCGTCTTGCCGCAACCGCCGGAAGAGGCAAGATCTGAAACCTTGATTCGATTCGAAGTGAGCGACACCGGCATGGGCATTCCAGCGGAGCGCATCCACCAACTGTTCCAACCCTTCACCCAAATGGATTCTTCCATGACACGCAAGTTTGGCGGCACGGGCCTCGGACTCGCGATTTGCCGCCGGCTCGTCGAACTGATGGGCGGTCAGATCGGCGTAGAAAGCCAAACCGGTTCCGGGTCCACCTTCTGGTTCTGCATCCCTTTGCCGGAAACTCAGGAAGGACTACCTAAGGAGGGCGAAATGGAGCCGGTGGAATTGCAAGGACTCCGCGTACTGGTCGTGGATGACAACCAGACCAATCGCCGAATCCTGCACAACTATCTGGAACGGTGGGGCTGCCACGTCCTGGAAGCCGCATCTGGACAGGAGGCCCTCGCCCTTCTACGGCACACAGACCACGCGGGGCAGGCTGTCCGTCTCGCGCTGGTCGACGGGCAGATGCCGGAAATGGACGGTGAAACCTTCGCGCAGATCATTAAGGCAGACCCTCTGCTGTCGCACATTTCAGTGGTCCTGCTGACCTCAGTGGGAACCCGAAAGAGCATGCAGGACCTCGCCCGGATCGGTTTTGAAGGCGCCTTGTGTAAGCCGCTCAAACAGTCCATGCTGCTGGACTGCCTGATGATGGTGCTTTCACACAAACAGCGGAAACAGGAGCCCTCGAGGTTTGTGACCGAAGCCACCGTTGACCGGAAGATGCGTTCACGCGTCCGCATCTTGGTGGCCGAGGACGTTGTCCCTAACCAAAAAGTCATGCAACAGTTACTCGTACGCGCCGGTTATCCTTGCGACATCGCATCGAATGGACGCGAAGTCCTCGAAAAACTGTCCCAAACGGACTACGACTTGATCCTCATGGACTGCCAGATGCCTGAAATGGATGGATATGAGACCACGCGAAGAATTCGTGAACTGCAAGGATCACGCAAACACACGCCGGTAATCGCCATGACCGCATCTGCGATGGAAGGAGATCGTGAGCGGTGCTTGAACGCGGGCATGGACGACTTTCTCGCCAAACCTGTTACTCGAACGCATCTCTATGCCGCGCTGCAATGCTGGCTGGAGGCCCAAACCCCTCCTCGGCTCGCACCGGATAGGACGCCCCCAAGCGTGCCGCCCGCCGAGGCGGGTTCGGATGCTCTCCCCGTGCAAATACAGTATCTACAGGAGTATTCGGGCAAGGATGTCACCTTCCTTCAGGAATTGATCACCGCTTTCTTGAAAGATAACGATCCTCGGATCGAAAGACTTCTCGCTGCCGTCGAAACGTCCGATGCGGAGCAGATGGGATTTCAGGCGCATGCGCTCAAGAACGGGGCCATGTCCATCAAGGCACAGAAGCTCGCGGCAATCGCTCTAGAACTTGAGGAAATGGCAATCAGGAAAGAATTTGACAAGGCCCACGGTCTTATTCAGCCATTGCGGGAGGCTTATGATGAACTCGCGCTATTCCTGCGCGCCGTCATCGCTGAAAGCCAATCATAAGGACGACCATGAAGCCTGGGGCGAATGCCGCAGCGCCAGCCTCGCAGCTTGCTGTCAAATTGCGGCCGCGGTTTCCTTCTCGAGCATCTCCACTAAGCACTTGAAGGTCGCGTAGTTTCTTTCGTTCAATCTGCACAACTCTTGGTGCGCGGTCAGGACTGTGGAAATCCATTCGCGATCCGAATCGTTTGCCGCCGGCAAGGCAATCATGTCCGGACAGGGACTCGCCGCTTCGTGAACCATGACAAACACTCGGTCAAATCCCACACTTTCGAGAATACGGTCTATATTCTCATTCATCGACAGAATCATCGTCTTGCGCCCGAAATGCTCCATGCTGAACTTTGTAATCTTCGCCATCAGACCGAGAGTCGTGCTGTCGATGCTCGTGGCTTCTGTCAAGTCGAGCAGAATGTTTTCAAAGTCCTTAGCCTCGAAGAGTTGTTTCAGAAATGCGTTTAGCGCCGCCGTAGTGCTCCGAGATCCGCTTTCTGCAAAACCCAATTTCCCCACAAACCTGAGCACGACAACATTCCCCTGCCGCGCATACAGGACGTTCCCCGTATCCATCGTCAGCCTCCTTTTCTGAGTTGCAGAAGAGTAATGTCGTCGGGAACTTGATCCTGTTGCGTCAGACCCAGTGTCTCCACCAGCATTTCAACATCGGGATCTCCGGCGTTCATCCGCGAAAGCAGGAGCGCTTCCTTCTCTGGAATCAGGTCCGACGGCAAGACCTCCAGTACACCGTCCGAGAACATGGTCAGCGTAAACGGTCCCTGAAAGGCGAGTTCCTTGGTGGCATACGTTGAACCGTCGAATAGGCCCACCGGGAGATTTCGGTCCTCGAGAAAACGGGCGGCGTGTCCGTCGTGGTAGATGGGGTAGGGGAAGTGCCCCGCATTACAATACTTCACGATACCCGCTGCCGTGTCCACTACTGCGTAGAACATGGTCAGATACTTGTTAAACTGCCGTTCCACAATGGCATCGTTAATAAGACTCAAAACACGATCAGGGAGCAGCACGGTTTGAATCTTGAACTCGCGGTATTCGTTCAACAAGCGGCTGACGGTGCTCTTAAGCAACACGGTCACAAAAGCCGAGGAGGCTCCATGCCCGGATACGTCCGCCACGTAGAGACCCAATCGCGAATCATCTATCCGGAAATAGTCCAGGAAATCCCCGCTGAGAAACGCCGATGTCCGGATGAAATAGTCAAACACGAGGTCATCCACTGCCCATGGGTGCTGCGGAAGCAACTGGAATTGAATGTTACGCGCGGCGGTTTCATCCTCCTGAAGCTGTTGGAGACTCTGCTGTAAGCGGCGGTTGGTGGCCACAAGCTCCTCATGGTAGCGCTGGTTCTGTTGAATAAGCCGGGCCTGCTGGAGTGCCCGCGTCACGGCGTGATCAAGCACGCCCATATCTTCGATGGGCTTCATCAGGTAGTCCCATGCGCCCAGGCGCAAGGCCTGAATCACGTCGCGCATGTCGCCGGTCCCGGATACAACTATGAAAGGGGTGTCCGGCATGAGGCGTTTGACTTCGTCCAGGACTTTTAAACCGTCCACTTCCGGCATGCGCAGGTCGCAGAGAATCAGGTCGGGTTGATCGGTAAGAATGCGCTCAAGGCCAATGCGGCCGTTCTCTGCTTCAAGAACCTCGTAACCACTGTCAGACAGATACACCATCATGCTCCGGCGCACCGTGGCTTCATCTTCAATGCTGAGAATACGCGGCGGATTACGCATGTCGTGCGCCTCCTTGGCAAACGCTCCAGCGGACGCGGCTTCATTTCCCACCCCTGTTCATTATAGAAGATACTCTCTCTGAGTGGTAGTCCGCGGATTCCATGGTCGCTTCACACGTCTTCCTCTTAGGAAAGTGACCCTGTCCCGCAGCGTTCAGGGATTCAGACGCCAACGCCACAAGAAGTGAACGAAGATTTGTCGCTCCACGCGGAAGATCGCCGCGGGCGGCTGATCCCTATTTCCGCATGAGCCATACTTCGCCTACAATCGTGCCCCGACTGCCGCAGTTGCGCCATTGCTCGACACTTGCACGGTCGCCCGCGGCCGCGTCCGGCGTTGTCTCGATGCGCAAGGTCAGTACGTAGTCCTTTAGTGCCTTCTTGGGAACATCCCACGCGAAGAAGTCGCTTATACGTTCCGGCACCTCGACACTCTTCGCGAGGGGAACGTCGCCCGCATGGAGCGATTCGCAGTGTTGATTCATGAGCGGCGCGTAACGCGCCTCGTGTTTCTGGCGCACGAGCGTCATGCGGACGCGGTGCCGCGTGGCAGGGTCGAGGGCCTCATAGCGAGACATTTCGCCGGGCTGCTCTTGCTGCGTGTAACACATGGTCCGCCGGCTGTATCGGTTCCCCACCTTCGCCACGCGCCATGCAAGATCGGGAACCCCGTCGCAAGTGCTACGAGGGCTCATGCGGCATTCTGATCTGAAACTGGCCACGAAGTGCTGAATTCGCCCGGACCTTGACGACATGCGCGCGACGGTCGATGGGCTACCGTCCTTGGAACGGCGGGAAGCGGCCCGGCGAGACGTTGCACTCGATAGGGGCTTGTCGCATCATAATCTGTCCGCCGCTGTCAAGATCGCACCAGAAGACCCCAATGCTACTCAGGCAGCGTCCTCCCAACAAAAGAGCCCGGATTCATTGGATAATGGCGCTTTTTCGGGCGAATTCGGGGGGAAGGACGAATGGCGACCCCAACGGGATTTGAACCCGTGTCGCCAGCGTGAAAGGCTGGTGTCCTAGGCCAGACTAGACGATGGGGTCGCTGAAAACGCACGCGCCACGGGGCGGGACGTCAGGTGGACGGTCGCCGGTGGCGCTACGAAGAACCACAGTGTACCATTGAGCGCGGAACACAGTCAAATTTCCGCGCGGCGCGGGAATGAAAGACCGCGGCGAAACCCGTCCTCTTGACAGCGGGCGCGCGCGGACCGGGATAGGACGTCGAGTGGATAAGGATGTGTGAAGCGGAAGGTGAAATGCAGACCCAAGAGGCGACGCGCGCCGCACGTGGCGCGCGTGGTTGGTTGGACGGTTGGGGCCTCGCACTGAAGAATTTGTTCTTGCCGATCTATTGTCAACAGTGCGGTTTACGGCTGCTGACCGAGGAGAACACGCTGTTTTGCCCGACATGCTGGGAAATGAGCCCACGGATTGCGCGACCCTTCTGCACGCTGTGCGGGCGGCCGCATCCGGGCGCGGTGGGATTCGGCACGCGCTCGAATTTTCCCTGCGCGGCGTGCCGGGAACGCCCGAATCGCCACATCCGGCGGCTTTTCGGCGCGGCATATTACGACGCCGCTATCGCCGAGACCATCAAACGCTTCAAGTTCCGGGATCGACCCCACTTGGCCGGGTCGCTCGGACAACTGCTCGTCGAATTCGCCGAGCGTGAGATGGAGCGGGACCGCTATGACTTGGTCGTGCCGGTGCCGCTCCACCGGGTGCGACACCGGCTTCGCGGCTATAATCAGTCGTTCCTCCTGGCGGAGCGGGTGCTGCCGGTCTTTCCGCGCGCAAGACTCGACACGTCGCTCAAGCGGATTCGTCCCACGCGCACGCAGAGCCGCTTGGATGAGAAGCAGCGCCGGGCAAACGTGCGGGGCGCGTTCGCGGTGCTGGGCGACGCATGTGGGGGCAAGCGGGTGCTGCTGGTGGACGATGTGGTCACAACGAACAGCACGGTGACGGAATGCGCCGCCACGCTGCGCCGCGCGGGCGCTCTCGAGGTGGATGTCCTGGCGGCGGCGCTGGCCGTGCCCCGCCATGACCCGTAAGAGGACGACCTTGGACTCAGCGGATGGTCGCTGTGAGTTTGCCGAGGAACGCGCTCCAGCCCCGGACGCGTTTCAGACTTATATCCGTCAGATCTCGGCCCTTTAACTTGTCAAAAGCGTCGAGCTTGTCACGGGCCAGGATGGTCCCGTGTTCCGTGTGTCCGTGCTTATTGACGGCGACGGCGACATACTGATAAACAGCCACAGTTCCCGCGCTCCTGTGTTCCGGGCGATGTACACACACTCAATAAAATGGCCGGGATGATCTCATGAATGCCCGTTCAGAAGCGCTGTCAAACTCCGTGGCTCGCTGCCTAAGACGCTACATTCTCCACAGGAATTATATTACATACTGGGCGTCTCGAAACGAAAAAACTGTAAGGCGGGTTACAATTCCCGGCCCTTTTCGCGCCGTTTCCAGCATTTCACAAGGCAATCTTGGCACGGGGCTCTCTCTTGACAGGAAGGAGACGACCGGCCCGCCCGGCAACCCGGAGCGACATCGCGGACACGCCGAAGCCACCGTGCAGCCTCGGGTATAATCGTAGCGACGGGAACTTTTGCAGGGCAAGAGGCTTCCCGGCGCGTGTTTCAGGAGGGTTGTCGTGCAGTTGCGCAAGGCGTACACCGTCGGCGTTGTGGTTCTGGCGGCCATGGTGGCGGGCTGGCTGACGTATCGGTCCGTATTCCATCGGGGGACGACTGCGCTCAATCATGAGGCTTTCGTCACGCCGAACACGGCCGCGCGTATTGTGTGCTGCCCAGAACGGGTGCAGTCCTACGTCTCCCGTCTTGCGCCGGAGGTGCTGCGTGTAATACCCGCCATGCCGCGGCTGAGTTCGGTCGCGCCCCGTTCGCAACGTCTGGATTGGGTCCACTATCTCCCGGTCGAGTTCACGTTTCTCGTGCATCAGAACACGGTAGGCCTTCTGGACGTTCTGTTGTTTGCGAAGGAGAACCCGGACGGGCCGAATTTCGCGGGCGTGCTCAACGATTCCGACTTCTTCAAAGCGGCCTACCCGGTGATCTGGCAGCCTCCCCGCGCGGTGCGCGGCGCCGCGGGCGCCATGACTGCTGAAGGTTTTGTGCGCATTGCCGACCATGTGGCCTCCGGCGCGATGGCGCACTGGCCGGATTATCATCCCGTCAGCGCGGTCGCGGCGACCGGCGCGCATTTGCTCGAGATATCGGCGGACAATCGTAACGGCGTGCTATACGAGCTGCATGGCGCGATCAGCGGGTCGCACATGTCGGCGGGCATGACGGCGCTGGACCCGCTGATCGAGGTCTGGCCGGGCGTCGCCTCGCTGCGGTTCACGGCGGACCTCGCCAGCGACGACGCGATTCGCATGTCCCTCGTACTGGATTGCCGCGACACCAGCACGACCGCGGACATTGATCGCTTGGCCGGGCTGCTTGCGATGGCGGGCGACGCGCTGGCCCGCGCGCTCCGCTCGGAAATCGGCCTGGAATTCGTCTACACCATCGAAGCCGGGCCCGCGCGCATCACGGCAAAGATGGCGCTGAGCGGCTTCGAGCCGCTGTTGCGCAAGGCCCTGGCCCGCGGCATCTGAGGCTGCGGCGGGGCGTACGGCCGCCGCGAGTATCGGCGCGCCCGCGCCGCGCGGGCCGCTGAGCCCCGGTAGGACAACTGGAATTCGTCGTTCTCCTTGACAATGCCGCCGAATTTTTGCTAGGGTAACTGTGCCGTCTGCGAGCAGACGGCAGTTATTTTTGTAGCTTCGCCGGGCTGGCGTAGCTCAGTTGGCAGAGCAGCTGACTTGTAATCAGCAGGTCGGGGGTTCGATTCCCTTCGCCAGCTCCAGGCTTGTGAAGGGCTCCGAACCCCGATACAGTTGAAACCATCGTATGGTGGGTTGCCCGAGTGGCTAAAGGGGACGGGCTGTAAACCCGTTGGCTAGCGCCTACCGTGGTTCGAATCCACGACCCACCACCATGTAAGATATTGTCGAGCGTAGGACGCTGTTTTCGGCGCGAGGTTACGCCGTGCGGGAATAGCTCAGTTGGTAGAGCGTCAGCCTTCCAAGCTGAGGGTCGCGGGTTCGAGCCCCGTTTCCCGCTCCATGCGCGCTTCGCCGGGCCCGCGTAGCTCAGTCGGTAGAGCACTTCCATGGTAAGGAAGGGGTCACCAGTTCGATTCTGGTCGTGGGCTCCAGTATATGCAGGAACGCGTTTCGACCAGGTTGAAACGCTTTCGCAAGGTGAGGAGAAACGTCCACCGGGCCGCGCCGCATCGCGTTGGGACGCGGCACAGAGCAAGAGGAATAGGACATGGCTAAGGCGAAATTCGAGCGAACGAAGCCGCACGTAAACGTGGGGACCATCGGTCACGTGGACCACGGGAAGACGACGCTGACGAGCGCGATCACGAAGGCGCTTGCGAAGCTGGGGCGTGCGAAGGTGATGGAGTTCGGCGAGATCGACAAGGCGCCGGAGGAGAAGGAGCGCGGGATCACGATCTCGATTGCGCACGTCGAGTACGAGTCCGAGGCGCGGCATTACGCGCACGTGGACTGCCCGGGCCACGCGGACTAC
>JAKQEQ010000148.1 GCA_029556545.1 Candidatus Hydrogenedentota bacterium | reverse complement strand
TCCTCTCCAGGGCCGGTGTCGTCCCCGCTCGCCCCCGCGATGAGCGTTCCCTCGGAGGAGAGGGCGAGTGTTATGCCGAACTGGTCGCCCGCGTCGCCGTCGGGCGCGATGAGCTTTGCGAGCATGCCCCATTCCCCGGCGTCGCCGTGGTCGCGTCCGAAGAGGTAGACGCTGCCGGTACGCAGGCTGAGCGGGGCGTTCCCCCAGGCGCCGGCGGCTAGAATGGAACCGTCCGGTGTTATAGCTATCGAGCGGGCGAAATAATCCGAGCCGGCCCCGTCGGGAGCGAGGATGCGATGTTCGCGCCAGGATCTGGCGGTTCGGGTGTAGACGTATGCACAGCCCAGGCCATAGAGGCCGCTGCGCCCGTCGTGCCCGTACGCTCCCACGCAGAAGGTGTCGCCGTCGGCGGAGATCGATACGGCGGCGCCGAAGTAATCACCCGCGCTTCCGTCGCCCGCGATAAAGACGGTTTCTTTCCATGAGGCGCCTTCAAGACTATAGTGGTAGACCGCTCCCCGGGCGGTGGCCGTGTCGATCCGGCGTTCCATCGCGCCTGCCAGTATCGCGCCCGCATCGGCGCTTATGGCGACGGCGCAGCCGAACTGGTCGCCCGCGTCGCCGTCGGAGGCGGCGAGAACGGTTTCCTCCGTCCATCGCACACCCGTGCGCCTGAAGACATGAAGTCGGCCCGTTCCGTCGCGCCAGGGCGCGCCCGCGATAATGGTCCCTCCGTCGAACGATGCGGCCACGCTGTGTCCCAGCATATCATTTTCCCCGGCCTGTCCGGCGATGAGCCGCTCGCGGAGCCCCCACTGGTCGGCGCCGCCGTTGTTTCTTTCGAACATATAGACGGCGCCGCGGGCTCCGTCATGGCCCGGGGCGCCGGCGGCGATACAGTCTCCGTCCGCGGAGAGCGCGACGGAGTGGCCGAGGTCGTCACCCGGCAGCGCGTCCGGGTCGATCGCGCCGGTAAGAAGGGTCACAGGCTCCCAGGCCCCTCTGGAGAAGCGGTATACATACACGGCGCCCCGGTGCTTGTCGTACGCCGGGACGCCGACGACCACGGTGGCGCCGTCGGCCGATACGCTGACGGCGCTTCCGAAGCGCCGGTGACTCGCGCCGTCGATGGCGGTGATGCGATCGATGAACTCGATGGCGTCGTCCATAGTTATGGATTCGTTATCCGCGCTTCTGAATTCGGCTTCGACGGTTTTAGTCCCGTTGCCGTAGGGGAGCATCCATGATTTAGACCCGGCGTAGGGCTCCCAGTCGGACCATTCGCCGGGGACATTCCGAAAGCGCATCCGGCGGGAGTTGGAAACGTCGATGCTCAGTACGACGTCGAGCTGATAGGCGTATGGCGCGCCGCCGTTTATGACGAACGATCTGCCGCAAGGAGCGGACGAGCCGTATTTATTCTCATTCTTATTACCGGTGATCATATTGGAGCAAGCGGTGAAGAAGAGAGTCAGGAGGATGAAGAGGGTGAAGGGGGGCCATGCGACGCGGAGCGGCGCAGAGGGTGTATGCGAGGCGTTTGATAGCGGCATCGAATGAACACTATTCATAATATTATTATTGTTCACTTAGAAT
>JAKQEQ010000142.1 GCA_029556545.1 Candidatus Hydrogenedentota bacterium | reverse complement strand
ACGCCAAGGCGCAAAGTCGCAAAGGCCCAAGGGAAGTGTGCGAGGGAGCGCGAAGCATACGACCAAGGTCCAATCGACAGAGCGAAGAATCGACCCTAGTCTCGAGGCATCGATATGGCTACACCAGTGATCGCAGTAGTTGACGACGATGCTTCGGTGCGACGGTCGCTCGTGCGGCTCATCCGGTCGTGCGGACTGGCCGTCGAATCGTTCGAATCCGCCGAAGGGTATCTCGCCGGTCCTCACGACGGAGACGTCGCTTGCGTAATCCTGGACGTTCACATGAGCGGAATGTCGGGCATCCAGCTCAACGAACTGATCGAGAAGACCAGTGATCATCCTCCGGTCATAATCATGACCGCGCACGACGACGAATCGACGAGACAATACGTTGCGACGCACGATCTCGCCGGATTCCTGAGGAAGCCGTTCGAGAGCGGTGCGCTCCTCGAGGCAGTCGGCCGGGCGATCCATCTGGATATAGCCCGCGGCGGCAGCCCTCCCCCTCAGTCAAACAGCACACACTGACGTCCGACTCTTGCGCGAAGCGCCTTGGAGTGCGGCGCGCAGCGCCGCTTTGGATTGCGGTCGGTGAACCGACGTCAAAGGCAAATCCAAAGCGGCGCTCCGCGCCGCACTTAAGTTTGGCCTTCTTCGCGACCGCGGAGCGGTCGATGTAATAGCCGTGGGTCGCGCGGGGCGAGCGCAGCGAGCCTACGCGCGACCCGCGGAATCGCCATCCACCACGCACCGACCGCGGAGCGGTCGCACTGTATTGAGAGAGCGAAGCAGCTCAGGCCGTGCGGGCGTTATCTTCGGCCCTGAGAATGCGACCGCTCCGCGGTCGCTGCGCTACGGCGGGCGGTTCCGCGGGTCGCGCGAGGGCTCGTTGCCTCGCCCGCGCGCGACCCACGGCTATTACATCGACCGCTCCGCGGTCGCGGAATCCGTAACAGACTCGCGAACTAAACCCGGGCACCAAGAACTACCGACCTGTCAGGAAACCTCCCGGACGAATGTTTGAGACGCACTCCGGGTGCGTTTCATCCGAGGTGGTGCGGCGCAGGCGTGTGGGGAACTGATATGAAACCCGTTCCAGGATCATGCAGCGTGCGAAACCGTGGAGCGTCAGTTCCGCGACCGCGGAGCGGTCGATGAAATAGCCGTGGGTCGCGCGGGGTGAGCGCAGCGAGCATACGCGCGACCCGCGGAATCGCCATCCACCACGCACCGACCGCGGA
>JAKQEQ010000128.1 GCA_029556545.1 Candidatus Hydrogenedentota bacterium | reverse complement strand
CTTGACCGAGGACGCGATGCACACGGCCTGCAGCTTCGCCGGGATTCAGGGATACCCTGTCACCGCCTGGCACTCGCTCATTCTGCGCTTGTGCGCCGACCCGGACGCCGCCGCAATCGAACTGGCCGACATGCCGCTGCTGCGCCTCGTCGTTGCCCTCGGTAACGATGAGAATCAGGAACAGGATGCAGAAAAACGCCGCACAATGACCAAGACTCAGCCTGAGTTTATCGTTGAGGAATTCAGCCTGTCCGTGACGCAGCGCCCGCACAAGGGACACGATCGCCCCGGTGTCGAGCGAGGCACGACCGTCTATATTGTGCGTCACGTCAGGACTCAGCGCGTGTTCAGTTACGCCTACCTGCACAGAGACGCCGCCGAGGCAATCGCGGCAAAGATCAGCGCCGAATGGCTTGATCTGGACAACAGCGCCCGCGTGAGACTGCTAGACGGCAACTATCGCCGTGCTGACGCCGGCTTTATACCGATTGTGTCGGCGCTCGAGGCGAGCAAGATATCGCCCTACGTCAGCCGCGCCTGACCCGCTTGCGCGCGGCGCTTGACACATACGCGCCGCGCGCCCACCCTACTATCAGACCCGAGGCAATCCCGCCCCGGAAAACCCCGCCCGAGAGTCGGGCATATCAGAGAGAGCAAGACCCATGACCGACCAAACCAATCCCGCCGCCACCGAGTCCGCCGCCCCTGTCGCCGCGCCCGTCCTGCCTGTGGCCTATCCGTCCGCAGGCCCGATCGGCGCTGCGATCCGCGCGACCCTCGGCGGATTCCGCGCGCACGACGTGGGCAACCTCTCGGCCCTCGCCGCTCGCCTCGTCGCAGAAGCGCCCGAGTCCGCCCGTGCCGCAATCGCCGCGTTGCCCGTCTTTGTCGCAGGGCAGGGCGCTTTCACTGTGGCGACGCTGGCCGACCCCGAGACCGCGCCCGCCAGCGGCTTTGATGGTCCCGCGACCGTCTCGATTCTGGGTGTGCGCGGTCGGACCTTCAACGCCGCTGGCGAGCCTGACCCGGCAGGCAAAGCCGCCAATGCGGATATTGGCCTGACGGTGATTCCCGATCACTCGCTGGCCACGATCATGGAGCACCCGAAGCACCTCGATTTTCTGATGAAAATCATCCGCAAGGAACTGAGCCACACCGCCGCCAACGCCATGGGCGCGAAAGATGCGCCCCTTGCAGAATTGGCGGAATCCGCGCGGAACATGCCCGTCAGCGTTGAGGACTATCTGGACCGCTCGAACGCGACTGGTGCAGGTGGACTCTACGCGGTGTTCTCTGACAACTGGTCTGGCTACCGCGCCGCCTTGGCCCAGAATCCGGCCAACGCGCCCATGTTGAAACTGTTGCCGCGCAAAGACGACATGCTGAAGGCAATTCGTTCCACCTCTTTTGCCACCGCCAACTTCCCCGGAATCGAAGCCAAGGGATGGTTCAAGGCTATTGGCTTGCGGATGGCCGACGTCATCGCGGCAGCGCAAACCGCCGCCGCCGAGTCTGGCGAGGAATGCCAGATCACCGGGAACCCGGATCACCTGCGGCAATGGGTTGCCGAG
>JAKQEQ010000115.1 GCA_029556545.1 Candidatus Hydrogenedentota bacterium | reverse complement strand
ATCGAGGACGACGGCAGCGGGAATCTTCAGGTCGGCGCGTTCACCGGCGACGTGACAAAAAGCGCCGGCGACGCGACGCTGACGATCGCAAACGATGCGGTCAGTTACGCGAAGATGCAGAACGTCACGTTTCAGCGCGTTCTCGGCCGGAACACGTTCAGCGGTTCGCCGGGAGACGTTGAGGAAGTGTCCGTTTCCAGTCTGCTCGATTGGGTGACGGCGACCGAAGGCGCGATCCTGTACCGCGGCGCATCCGGTTGGGACCAGATCGGGGACGTTTATTCGGACGGGACCGATCTGCTCCGCGTGTCGGACAACTCGCCGGTCGTTTTCGACGCCGACGTGCGCGGCGGCGCCGCGGATCTCAATTCGCGGCTCGGCGTGATCTCCAATTTCGCCTCGCCGAACGCCGGGGGCTTCGTTTCCGGCCAATACTACGACAACGCATTTCAGGGAACGGCAAGTTCGACCCTCGCCGGCGCGGCCAACCGCATGGACCTTGCCCCGTACTACACATCGGTCACGTTCGCGATCGACCGTATCGGCGTGGCCGTTTCGACCGGCGTGGCCTCGGCGCAGGCGAAGGTCGTGATCTACAGTTCGGACGCGAACGGGTGGCCGGACGCATTGCTGTACGAAACCGCGGCGCTCGACTGCTCGAGCACGGGGATCAAGGAAGCAACCTTGTCGTTCACGTTCTACAGCGGGACGCAGTACTGGGTCGGCGTCCGGCACAGTTCGACCGCAACTCTCCGCACGATCAACGTATCGAGCGCGAAAAATCTTGGACTGACGAGCGCGACGGCATCGAACTACGCGACGATACTCCGGCGGACCCTGACGTTCGCGACCGCGGCGACCGACCCGTGGGTGTTCACGAACAGCGATCGCGTGGCAAATGTCACGCCGCCGTCGATCAGATTCCGGGCGCAATAGCCGGTTTCGTGCGCGCCTTCTGAATTTGTTGAACGAATGACGGAAATCGGGTACTTTTAGACTGACAACAATAGCGCTTCGGCGCGTTCCCGGATGAAAGCTCCGCGGCACTTCGGCACCGTCCGAAGCCGCGG
>JAKQEQ010000109.1 GCA_029556545.1 Candidatus Hydrogenedentota bacterium | reverse complement strand
CGAAAGGCTCGCTGCTCGTTGTGAGGCGGTAGGCCGTCGTGCGTTCAAGCGATCTATTGCGGGGCCCGTGGCAATGTTATTAACTCAAACTGACCGATTGCATCCGTCGGAGTGCCGTAACTCTAAAGAGCCGCGGGCTTTTGCCCGCGCGGAGTTTTGCGTGAGGCCTGGCGTTTGCTCGCGTCCCGCTCACCGCGCGGGCTAAAGCCCGCGGCTCTTTAATCCCCGAATCGGTCAGTTTGAGTTATTAATCTGGTGGTTTCGTGCGGGCGTGCGCCCGCGCCGCGCGTTAAGGGCATCCGTCCGCGCAGCCCTGCGATCCCGGAGCAACCGATGCGATTCACGTACTTCACGGATTACTCGTTTCGCGTGCTGATCTATCTGGGCCTGTACCCGGATCGTCTGGTGTCGATCGGCGAAATCAGCAAGGCCTACGGCGTCTCGCGAAACCACGTCGTCAAGGTCGTTCACCATCTGGTCAAGCATGGATTCGTCGCCAGCACGCGGGGGTGCGGCGGCGGCCTGCGCCTGGCGCGTGCGCCGCGGGCCATCAATCTTCGCGATGTGGTGCGCGCGACCGAGCCCGACTTCGATCTCGTCGAATGCTTCAACCGGAGCGACAGCCGGTGCCGGATCGCGCCTTCCTGCGGGCTCGCGCCGGTCCTCGTGGAGGCGCTCGGCGCATTTCACCAGGTGCTCGGGTCGTACGATCTGGGCGACGTGCTCGCCCGTTCGACTTCCGTTACAAAACGCCTCGGCAGGCCCGCTCGACATCAGACGGCATAGCCTTTGGCTTCTCACCTTGACGTTCGGAGTTCTACCATGCTCATTGCGGTTACGGGCGCGACGGGGTTCGTCGGCCGATACATCGTCAATCACCTCCTCGGCGCGGGCCGCGACGTCCGGGCGTGGTATCGCGATGGCAGCGATCGCGGGGGCTTCGATGAAGCCGCGCCCGGGCGAATCGAGTGGGTCCCCGGCGATCTGAGCGACGCAGCCTCGTCGAAAGCCCTCGTCCAAGGCGTCGGCGCCGTCGTACACGCGGCGCTGTATCGGCCGGGGCCGGGTTTTCGCCGGGCGGAAGGCGACCTCGTCGCCTACGCCGAACGCAACGTGGTCGGCAGTATCCGCCTGATGGCGGACGCCCGCGCCGCAGGCGTGCCGCGGTTCGTGTTCATCTCGACCTGTGCCGTCCACGAGGTGGTTTTGCCCGACCGCCCGCTGGACGAGACTCATGTCGCGTGGCCCACCAGCCATTACGGCGCCCACAAGGCCGCCCTCGAACAGTTCGTTCACAGCTATGGCCTGGGTGAAGGGTGGGATATCTGCGCCTTGCGCCCGACCGGTGTTTACGGCCCGGCCCGGCCGATCGAAAAGAGCAAGTGGTTTCCGATCGTTCAACGGATCAAGGCGGGCGAACCCTTCGCCTCCGATCGCGGCGGCAAGGAGGTCCACGCATCCGACGTCGCGAAGGCCGTCGGCATCCTGTTGACCGCCCCGCAGGTCGCCGGCCAATGCTATAACTGCTGCGACCTCTACGTGGCCGACCAGGACGTCGCCCGCATCGCCAAGCAGCTCACCGGCAGCTCCAGCCGGATCGACGACCTCAACCGCGGCCCGAAGAATCGGATCGTGACCGACAAGCTCCGCGCCCTGGGCATGACCTTCGCCGGCCGTCCGCTGCTCGAACAGACCATCCGCGAACTGCTGGCCGCGATCAAGTAGTATGCTTCTCCGTCTGAAGCGTGGAATTCGCAAAGAGCCGCGGGCTTCAGCCCGCGCGGTGATCGGAATGGAGATAATTGGAGTTTACCGTTCCGCACTCTGCGTTCGTCGCCGTGGCGACCTATAGCTCGCGCCTCGTCGGATCTGTGGCGCTGCCTTGATCGAAACTGGTCGGCTTGAGTCAATCCGGGACGCCCGCCGGTATCCCCGCACCGGTCATCGCGCTTCGGAACGCAGCCTGATCGTCCCGGTCCA
>JAKQEQ010000086.1 GCA_029556545.1 Candidatus Hydrogenedentota bacterium | reverse complement strand
TCCCGCGCCGCCCCGCGCCGCCGCCGCCGCCGCCGCCACCACCCCCACCACCACCACCGCCACCACCGCCGCCACCGCCTTGGCCGCCGCCGCCGCCACCGCCGCCGCCGCCTGCGGCAAGCGCCAAAGCATTTGCATCTACCAGCGTTTCCGCCGCCCCGCCCGGACTGCCCGCGCCGCCGGCTTCGGCGTTATCACCCGCCGGGGCAGCGGCAGCAACACTGCCTCCTGCTCCACCGGGCTGACCATCCACACCGGTAAGAATTGCTCCGCCTATCCCGCCCCCGCCGCCGCTGCCACCGCTGCTGCCGCTCGATGCTCCAGCGCCCGTGCCACCGCCGCCTGTGCCTCCGCCCCCACCGCCGCCGGCGACGCTGAAGCCGCCGAAGCCCGGTAAGCCGCTGCTACCGACTTCGCCATCGTCGCCTTCCGCGCCCGAACCACCGCCCGAGCCCGGCAAGCCACTACTTCCCGAACCGCCGGTCTTGCCGTCACCGTCACCGCTGCGTCCGGAAGCGCCGCCGCCCCCGCTGCCGCCGCGTCCGCCCGCGCCGCCTGTGCCGCCTGCGCCGCCGCCGCCGCCCGTGCCGCCTTGGCCGCCCGCGCCGCCGCCCAGCGTTCCGGGCGGGACAATGACGCCCACGCCCCAGAGCACGTCGCCCGCGGCCACAATCGATAACGGACGCGAACCGGAGACCGTCACTGTACCGGTGGTGACTTCGACCTTGTCGAAGCGGAACACCGCGACGCCGGAATCCACTTCGCCCGTATAGGTCGAACCGCCTTCGACCGCCAGCGTCGGTGGATTCGCGTCCGTGTTGATCGTGATATCGCCCAAGGCTTTCCCGCTGACTATGAGCGAGCGGCCTTGCGTGCCCAGTCCGGCATAGGGGTCATAGATACGCGTGCTGAACACAGTGGGAAACACCTGAATATGCTGCGTATCGCGGTGATGTTCGTGTACGACGGACGTGACCCGGCAGAAGTAGGTTCCCCGGTCCGCCTGGGTGGCCCCGATGTCAAAGATGAGGCGCCCGTCCGCGTTCGGCGCGCCGTAGGGCACGAATGTCGTCTCGCCGATTAAGCGGCGATACCATTGATAGACCAGTTCCGTGGAGTCGGAGATAGTGGCGTCCACCAGGTCCTCATCCGCGCCTTCGCCGATAACAAACGAGAAATTGTCGGGCGGCTGGCGCGTGATGGTAATCGGCACCACGCGGATGCCGGTGATCACGGTGTCCGTATCGGACGCGCAGCAACTGCCGAGCACCCTGGCGTAGAAATAGTGATCGCCCGCGGTGAGCCCGTCAATCTGGAGCAGTCCGCCTATCCGTATGTCACCGTAAGGCGCGTACGCCGGTTCTCCCGGCGCCTTGTAATACCACTGGAAGCGGTACGGCTTGTCCGCCATGGACAATTGCACGTCGTACGTCCAACTCCCCGGCGAGATATCGGAGCCGGGCACGCGCACGCCGCCCGCGTCGAGGTTGCCTTGGGGTACCTGCGAGAAGATGTAACTCTCGGGATACTCCGCGCACTCGTAACCCAGAAACATCGAGCGGTTGCCCGGCGCGAGCGCATAGGACGTCACGTTGGACTGGCCGTCCGCGTTGAGATTGCCCACGGGGTTGGCGATGGAAAGACGCGCTCCTTGGCACTGATAATTCGCGCAACTGAACGAGTTGATGTAGTTGGTCAGGGCGGTGCAGATAGACGCCGCGGGTACGCGAATGCGGACGTTTACGGTTCCTACCCCTGAAATATCCACGGGGACGGTCTGGTCAATGTTCACTATGCCGGCGCAGCTCCAGTTGGTCGCGGCGCCCTTCGCTGCGTCCGGGGGGAATGCCTGCGCGGCCAAGCCTTCCATGATCCCGCGCAATACCGCCTCGCCGTAGTCCTTCGGCAGCGGCGCGCCTTTCTTCAGGTCCTGCAGCAGCCGGGGCAACACGTCCACGATGACGCGCTTAATCACCACCGCCTGCAGGTCCTTCCAGTAGTTGATCCCGTACTGGTCGCCCATCGTCATAAATCCCGCCGCCAGATCGACCGTGTCGGAACGCATGAACGGATAATCATCGCTGTCGAGCAACGATCCGCCCGGCTTGTTCGGGTCGTAGAGGCTGGGAACGTCGAAGCACGTCGTGCCCACGATCGGTATTTCGGGCAGACAGTTGGCCTCGGGACTACCGCCTTCGCCGGTCTTGACGGTGATCGTCCTATCGTAGCTGATTAGACCACCGAGGGCGGTAAAACTTACGCGCACGTTCGTCAGCGTCAGTTCCGTTGCCGTGATTCGCGCGCGGTTGAACTGGAAGGAATCGCGAATCGCCTGGCGCGGCACGGTGCCCGGCACGCAGCCCGTGCCGTTCAGTAGTGCTTCGAGCAGCGCGAAATGATCGTCGTCGCGTATCCCGTTCTGATCGTTGTCCACCGCCACAAACAGGTGCGTGCTCTGCGGCACCTCCGTATAGGCCGGCGGCGACCCGTTCCGCCACAGGTTGGTGCCCTGCGTGTTCACCAGCAGCGCCCCCAACTGCTCGTCGTAACGGTCCAGGGTCGTGTCATAATCGACCGGCGGGGACACTTGGGCCTGCGCCAGGGTCGCGCAGCACAACAGCGCCGCCGCGAGAGCAAAAAGGATTCCCGGATTCTTCTTCACGATTCCTGCCCTTTCCGTTGCGACACGAGGCCCTCGTGTCAAAAGATGAGACCTGAACGACTGCCGATACAGCCGATAGAGCGCAAAACCGTTCTTCACCGCGCCACTCCGTGCGACCACCGCACTCGCGGACTTCAGGGCCGCCGTTCTTGGCCTGCAAGACCGCACAATTAAGACCCGAGTTACGCCGCAGCGCCGACGCCGCCCCAAGCCGTTTGAATGATACAATAAGACAAGAAACCTGTCAACAATGGTGCCTTAGCATCCCGCTCTTTGAACACGACCTATTTGACCGTCAAATCAACACGATGCCGAGCCGTTCCCGGGGACGAGTGCGCCGCCGGCAACGAGCGGTATCCGCGGTAACCCTCGTCGGGCGCGGAAATGTTCCTGAAAGCACAAGGGGATCTCCCTTTTTCCGCGGTGTGTCGCGATCGGGGTCTTTCCTGGCCTTCCATCGGGTTATGGGGCAAGACGTGCGCGCGTGTGCAGACTTTCCCCCAATTTCACCCACCCCTATTCGTCCCGCGCGGTCGATCTGGACAGAGGGAACCGCGAACTTTCGCCTTTTCAATATATTGGACTAATCTTGACCTTATTGGACCAATGACCACAACATATTGTGTTAATCTTTCTTATTGCCACGTTATCTTTTTGCTACGTTGCTTGTTCGCTGTGCCGAGGGGATGAAATATTCTCTTGACAGAATCATCGAGAATTGCTACAAGATGGCTTATGAAGTGGGTCCACGTGGGAAATCGTGGGTGAAGTTGTGTATTACGGCGAACTGAAAACAACGATCGACGACAAGTCGCGCGTCACGATTCCGTCGCGCATGCGTCAAACCATGCGCGTGCTCAAACACTCCGACTGGTATATGACGTGTGGCTACGATGGTTGCATCTTCCTCTATCCGGAACAGGAGTGGCAGCGGGTCCTTGAACACTTCAATCAGTTCGGCCCCCTGGATCCGCGCGCGCTGGATTTCCGGCGTCTCCTTTTCAGCAGCGTGTCGGAAGCGGTTCTCGACGGGCAGGGCCGGATGCAGCTTGTTCCGTATCTCCGCGAGCACGCCGGGCTCGAGCCGCGACAAGAGGCGGTGATCATCGGGGTGGGGCGGCACATCGAAATCTGGAGCGTGCCGGCGTGGCGCGCCTTCCGCGAGCAGCGCGAGGCGCAACTCAAGGAATTGGCCGGGGACATTTCCCCGCCGCGACTAGGTCAGGGCCGTGCCGTCGCCGCGATCGGCGACGACACCGACAATACATCCAACGTTCCCAGCGAGGGAGAAAGGGCGCGAACATGAACGTGGACAGACTGGAATCGGGGGCGGTGACGGTGTTGCGGGCGGCGGGCGATCTGGACGAGGAGGGTTCGAAGGAGTTGCGGCTCAGCCTGGGCGGGTGCATTCATGACCAACGCACGCGGGTGGTGCTCAACTTGGCCGACGTGAATTATGTTAGTTATCTAGGACTAGGCCTGCTTGTCGAGCGCCTGCGGCACTGCCGCGCCTGCGGGGGCGACCTCCGTCTTGCGGGCGTGAACCTGTACACGCAGCGGCTCATGCGGATGGCCGGGGTTATTCGCCTTTTCGCCATCTATGACGAGGAGGCCGTCGCCATCGACTCGTACCGCAAGGCCGCGTAGCGCGGGGGCGCGCGGGCGCCGCCGCCGGGAGAAGGCCCCATGCCGGGCGAAGTCGATGCCCCGCACGTGCCCGTCCTGGCCGGACCGGCCATCGAGTGGCTTGCTGTCCGGCCGGAGGGGACCTACGTGGATTGCACGGCGGGCGCGGGCGGCCACGCCGCGCTTATCGCGCGGCGCTTGCACGGCGGCAGGTTGATTGCGATGGACCGGGACCCGCATGCCGCGGCCCTCGCGCGGCGGCGGCTCGAAACATTTGAATGCGTTACCGTGGTCCGGGCCAATTACGCCGAACTCCGCGCCATTCTGGACGGGCTCGGCGTGGGCCGGGTGGACGGCATCCTCATCGACTGCGGTGTGAGCAGCATGCAAATCGATACGCCCGAGAGAGGATTCAGTTGGTCCCGGACCGCGCCGCTGGACATGCGCATGGATCCGACCGGCGGCACGACCGCGGCCGCGTACCTGCGCCGGGTCTCGATCGAGGACCTCGTCCGGGACTTGAAGGAGTTCGGCGACGTGCGGCCCGCGCGCCGCATCGCGCGGGCGATCTTGCGGCGGCGCGACGCGGGCGCAATGGAGACCACGGACGATCTGGCGGCGGCGGTGCGCGAGGCCCTGCCTTTCGCGGGGCCGGAACCGGAAGAGTTGAGAACTGTGTTTCAATCGGTGCGAATCCGGGTGAACGAGGAACTGCGCTGGATCGAGGCGGGGCTGGCCCAGGCCATCGACGCCTTACGCCCCGGCGGCAGGGTGTGTGTCATCGCGTTTCACTCCGGCGAGGACCGGGTCGTGAAGACGCTTATGCGCGACGCAGCGCGCGAGCAGCGCCTGCTTTATCCGGACGGCCGGGTGCGCGATCGCATCCCGCCGCGGCTGCGCCTTCTGACGCGCGCGCCGGTGCGTCCTGACGACGAAGAGGTGCGCAACAACCCGCGCGCGAAGAGCGCGCGGCTCCGCGTAGGGGAACGATTATGAGCAGCATGGCGAGGACAGGTCGAAAACGGGAAAAGGAAGCGCGCCGCGCCTCCCTGTTCGGGTGGATCGTGTGGGCGCCGTTGTTCGCGGCGCCGTTCACGGTCGCCTTCTACGAGGTCTGGCTCAATACCCAGACGTGGCGCAACGACTATAAGCTCATCGAAATCTCGGCGGAGATGAAGCGCCTTGAGGAACGCCTGCACACCCTCCGTGTCGAGGAGGCCCGGTTGCTTCCTCTGGAGTACCTCGAAACCCGCGCGCCGCATCTCGGGCTCGTCGAACCTCAACCCAGCCAGATCGAGACGATCTACGTCGATCCGCGTTTCGACCTGCAATACGGCGACACACCGCAGTTTGAACTGGCCCGCGGCGCGTCGGCCGCGGGCGGCGGCCGGCCGCCTTTGCTTGACGCTTCCGCCGCCCGCGCGCCCACGGCGCCTGCGCGACCGCCCGCCGCGCCGTGGCTGCTGGATGAGTCACCCGAGAACCAGTTGGGCTCGTTCTGACGGTTGATCGTCGGAGGTACGGCTATGTCACCGGCAAACACCTCGTTTCACCGGCGTCGCGCAAGGCGCGCGGAAGACCGCTTTCGCGCCGCCATGCCCGGCGCGTGGTACAGATTCCGTGTCTATTCCACCATGGGTTTCTTCCTCGTCGCGTTCGCGGTTATTGTCGGCAGACTCTTCTACGTCCACCTCTGGCCCGCCGAGTATCTTGCCGACGAGGCGAAAGCGCATGAGGGGCGGGTGGCCGTGCATGTCACTCGCGGCAATCTCTATGACAAGAACGGCGTACTCCTTGCGACCGACGACCGCATCCCGTCGTTGTGCGGCGATCCGAAGGTCGTCAAGGAGCCGGAACGGGTCGCGCTCCTGCTCGATGTGGCCCTGGGACTGGACGAAGAAGAGACCCTGGCGCGCTTGTCCTGGCGCACACAGGAGGGCGGGCCCCGCCCGTTCGTGTACCTGAAGAGCCGCATTACGGACGTATCCAGCGACGAGGTCAAGCGAATTGCGGCACTCGCGGGCAAGGGCGTATTCGTGATCCACGAGCCCATGCGCTACTACCCCCAGGGAAAGTTGGCGTCTTCGTTGCTTGGATTCGTGAACCTCGTGGGGGACCCCTGCGAGGGCGTGGAACTCGAATTCGACAAGTGGCTCCGCGGCATCCCGGGAGAATACCGGGCGCGCAAGGACGCCAAGAGCAACCTGCTGAACTCGCTTACGCTCGAATTCAAGCCGCCTCAAGGCGGCGACCACGTCTTTCTCACCATTGACGCGGTGATCCAGCACGCGCTTGAACAGGCCCTTGACGCCAACATCGAGCGCTGCAACGCGGTCCGCGGCGCGGGCATCATCATGGACGCCCACACCGGCGCGATCCTCGCGTTGGCGCACCGCCCGGGCTATGACCCGAACCACTACGAGGAATTCGACAAGGAACTGTGGAAGAATCGCGCGCTTCGCGACGTGTTCGAGCCGGGTTCCGTATTCAAGATTGTCGTTGCCGCCGCCGCGCTCGAACTGGGCGTCGTCACGCCGGAAAAGGTCGTGAACTGCCGCGGCGGCAGCCACAACTTCTACGGGCACACCGTCCGCGACGTGCACCGGATGTGGGAGGCGCCGTTCCGCGAGGTCTTCGCCGAATCGAGCAATATCGGCCATATCGAGGTGGCCTCGTGGGTGGGCGCGGGCCATCTCGACGAATGGATTCGCCGATTCGGTTTTGGAACCCGTTGCACCCTGGATATTCGCCCCTTCGAGGAACCGGGCTTCGTGCCGCGCCGCGAGCGGTGGTCCCGGTTGACGATGGGGTCGCTGCCGATGGGCTATGAGGTCATGGTGACGATGCAGCAACTGGCGCGCGCCATGGCCGTGATCGCCAACGGCGGCTATCTCATCCAGCCGTACCTGTTGGACCGCGTCCAGAGCCGGGAAGGCGAGGTGGTCCATCGCGGCGGCGGCGGCGCGCGCCAGTGCGTGCTTTCGCCCGAGACCGCCGCCACGATGCGGGAACTCTGCCACGAAGTGGTGCTTCACGGCACGGGGACTATGGCGAACATCCCCGAGTACCGCGTGGGCGGCAAGACCGGCACCGCCAAGAAGGTGCAGCGGGGCGGCTTCTCGAGCGACAAGGTCACCGCCGTATTCGCGGGGTTTGCGCCGGTCGGCGACCCGCGCCTCGTCGGGGTTATCGTCATTCACGAGCCCATGATCCAGCGGCATTACGGCGGGTACGTCTGCGGCCCCGTGTTTCGCGAGGTGGTGCGGGAGGCGCTCATTCGGCTGGGCGTGCCGCCGGACCCCGTTCAAGGGACGGTCGACCCGAACGCGAGCATGGAGGAAGACATGCACGTCATCAGGCCGCGCGTCCTGCTCGCCAAGGAAGAGGCCGCGCGCACGTTGTTCCTCGAACCGTTCGACGACCGGGAACTCGTCGCGCGCGAACGGGATGGTACGGAGTGGGTGACGGGCCTGCCGGATTTCACGGGAATGACCAAGCAGCAGGCGTACCAGCGGCTGCGCGAACTCGGCGTATCCTGGACCCCGCAGGGCGTGGGGCGCGTGATCGCGCAGCACCCCGCCCCCGGCACCCCGGTCGAGGAGGTCGACACCTGCCGCCTCGTCTTTTCGAACCGCCCATTGGACTCGGAGCATGACCAAAGCACAGCTATGTGAACTCCTCGGCCTGCCGCCCGCGCCCGGCCCGGATTTCGCATTTGCCGGCATCACGGAGGACTCCCGCGCCGTACGGCCCGGGGCCCTGTTTGTGGCAGTGCGCGGCGGCGCGCATGACGGCCACGCGTTCGCGGCCCAGGCCGCGGCCGCCGGCGCCGTGGCGATCCTCGGGGACCGCGCGGGCTGCGCCGAGTTGTCGGGCCTGCCGTACATTTTCCATGCGGCGCCGCGCCGCGCTGCGGGCATCGTGGCGCACGCCCTGCACAGCAACCCGTCGGCAAGTCTCACGGTGATCGGCGTGACCGGCACCAACGGCAAGTCGAGCACGGTGTGCCTCGTGCAGTCGATCCTCGAACGCGCGGGCTTCCGCGCCGCCAAGTTCGGCACGCTTGGCTACGAAATCGCCGGGGAAACGCTCCCGGCGCCGCACACGACCCCCTTCGCCGAGACGCTCGCGGAAAACTTCGCGCGCGCGCGCGACAAGGGGATGTCGCACGTCGTCATGGAAGCCAGTTCCCACGCCCTGGACCAGGACCGTGTCGCGGGGATTGCGTTTGACGTAGCCGCGTTCACGAATCTTACACAGGACCATCTCGATTACCACAGGGACATGGACGACTACCGGCGCGCCAAGCTCAAGCTCTTCCAGGAGATCGAAGGTCCCGGCCGTTTTGTCGTCGTCAATCGCGAAGACCCCGCCGCGGACGTCTTTATCGCCGCCGCGCGGGTTCCCTGCTACACCTTCGGCAAGCGGGGCGACTGCCGCGCCGCGCGCGTCCGGGCCGAATTGCGCCGCACCACGTTCCATCTGGAAACCCCTTGGGGCGGCGCGGAGGTGGCCATGAGCCTCCTCGGCGAGCACAATGTGAGCAACGCCCTCTGCGCCATCGCCATTTGCGGCGGCCTGGGCATTCCCGTCGCCGCGCTTGCCGAGGGCGTGGCCGCCGTCGAACGCGTGCCGGGCCGTTTCGAGCCCGTCGACGCCGGGCAGGACTTTCAGGTCGTCGTCGATTACGCGCACACCGACGACGCGCTCCGAAACGTCCTCAAGGCGGCGCGGGCCATCTGCGGCAAGCGTGTCCTCGTCGTGTTCGGCTGCGGCGGCGACCGCGACCGTGGCAAGCGCCCGAAAATGGGCCGGGTAGCTGCGGAAATGGCGGACTTCGTGATCCTTACGTCGGATAACCCGCGCACCGAGGACCCCGTGCGCATCCTGCTGGACGTCGAGGCCGGCGTGCAGTCGGCCAACAGACAAAAGGGAGACGGCTACCTGGTTATCGAGGACCGCGCCGAAGCCATCGCCCGCGCGCTCGCGATGGCGCGACCCGGCGACCTGGTCCTGATTGCAGGGAAGGGGCACGAGGACTACCAGATTATCGGGACGACGCGACGTCACTTCGACGACCGGGAGATTGCCCGCAAACTGCTCGAGGACCGCCCCTGATGGCCTGGCGATATACACTGGCCGAGTTGGCCCGCATCGTCGGCGCCCCTCTTCCCGAGGGAGAGGGCGGGGGTGAGGGTTACCAAGTGGAGACCTGCGGTCGGGCGGGTGGCGCGGTCGGGAGACCGGCCACAACAACCGGCTTCGCGCGGGTCTGCACTGACACGCGCCAACTGCGGGTGGGCGACCTGTTCGTGGCGCTGCGCGGCCCGAGCTTCGACGGCGACGCCTTTGTTCCCGAAGCCTTTCAGCGGGGCGCCGCGGGCGCACTGTGCCGCGAGTTTCATGCGGAGGGCCCGTGCCTCGTAGTCGCGGACCCCCTTCGCGCCTTGCAGACCTTCGCGGCGCATCACCGTGCGAAGCACGATATTCCGGTTCTGGCCATCACGGGATCGTGCGGCAAGACGACCGCCAAGGACCTCACGGCGGCGGTGCTGGCCTCGCGCTACGTCGTCGCCAAGACCGAAGGCAACCTCAACAACGACATCGGTTGTCCACTGTCGTTGCTTGGCATGGACGAGACCACCGAATTTGCCGTGATGGAGCTGGGCGCGAACCACCCCGGCGAAATTGCGGCCCTGTGCTCGCTGGTCCGGCCCACCGAGTCCGCGATCACGGTCGTGACGCCGGCGCACCTCGAGGGCTTTGGCAGCCTCGACGCGGTGGCCCGCGCGAAGGGGGAGATTGTCGAGGCGCTTCCGCCGGACGGCTGCTTCTACGTGAACACCGACGACCCGTGGTGCGTGCGGCTTGCCGTGGCCTACGGCGGCGACCAGGTGCGCTTTGGCGCGTCCGGCGACGTGGCGCTGCGCGCTTGCGACTTCGACGCCTCCGGTGACATGCTATTGACGATTGACCCCATCGGGCGCTTGCGCCTGCCGTTGGCCGTGCGCGCTCATGCCGTGCACGTGCTGATTGCCGTCGCGGTGGGGCTGCGCCACGGCATCGACGAGTTCGAAGGACCCTTGCGCGAGGCCTGCGCCAAGTTGGCGCATTTCCGCATACTGCGTCTCGGTCCCCTTGAAATCCTCGACGATTCGTACAATGCGAACCCCGCCAGCATGGCCGCCGCGCTCGAAGCTCTCGCCGACCGGCCCGGTCCGGGCGCGCGCTTCGCCGCGTTGGGCTCCATGCTCGAACTGGGCGACGCGGCGCGGGAACTCCACCGGGAAGTCGGGCGTCGGGCGGGCGCGGCGGGCGTCGCGGCCTTATTCGCCTATGGCCCGAACGCGGAGGAGATGGCGGAAGCCGCAGGCGCGGCGGGCGTAGCCGAGGCGACGGTCCTCGCCGACCACCGCGTCATCGCGGAGGCGGTGGCGGCGCGGGCGCAATTCGGCGACAGGCTGCTGGTGAAGGGATCGCGGGGCATGCGCATGGAAAAGGTAATCGAGGCGTTGCGCACCGTATACGCGACGCGGTACGCGGACGCCTGGTTATAACGGTCGTCGGGCGGCCACGCGCCCACGACCCTTGAGGAATGCGGCGAACAATGAAGTTGCGGTGACAACGGCCATGCTGTACTACCTGGCCCTCAAACTCGTGCCCGTTTTCGGGCCGTTCAACGTGTTTACCTACCACACGGTGCGCGCGGGCGGCGCCGCTGTGACCGCGTTCCTTTTCTGTCTTCTGTTCGGGCCGGGCATCATCCGTCTGTTGACGTCCCTCAAGATTGGGCAGTACATCCGCAAAGAGCACGTAGCGGCCTTGCACGAACTCCACAAGGGAAAGGCCGGCACGCCCACGATGGGCGGCGCCATGATTATCCTTGCGGCCGTGGCCGCCCTCCTGTTCTGGGGCCGTCTGACGAATCGCCTGCTGTGGCTCGCCGTGTTGGTCTTCTGCGCCTTGGGTGCGGTCGGCTTTCTGGACGACTTCATCAAGTTGCGGCGCAAACGCAACGAGGGCCTCAGCGCGCGCGCCAAGTTCATCGGGCAGATACTCACCGGCGCGATGCTTGGCGGCTACCTGATTGTCTTCCCGATTACCGTTGGCGCCATGGACGTGGCCCCGAACGATATCCGCGACTGGCCCGGGCTCGTCAATGTTCTCGCGGCGGGGGCGGTCGCGCCGGCGGACTCACCGGATCGCCGGGTGTGGGAGTGGCTGGACGAAGAGGCCCAGGAAGCGGTGCGGACCGCCGTCGGCAAGGACCGCATGACCGATACGCAGGAAAGGGCCATAATCCGGGGTCTTGACCGGCTCCTGGACCGCGCCGATTTCTACGACCCGGCGGTGTGGGCCGGCTACGAGATGCCGGTCGAGTTGACGGGGCTTGTCGCGCGCGATCCCGAGACGCTCGAACGGCCGGAACGCCTGCGCCGCAACCGTATGCTCCTCGAAAGCGCCCTGCCCGTGCATATCGTCGGAAGCGGCACGGACCTGCACACCAAGGTCAATGTCCCAGGCTTCAAGAACCTGCTCATCCCGCTCGGCGCGTTCTACGTTGTCCTGGTCATCTTTATCCTGGTCGCCGCCTCGAACGCCGTCAACCTTACCGACGGCCTCGACGGCCTTGCCGCTGGGGTTTCGATTATCTCGCTCATGGCCTATACGGGAATTGCCTATATCGTCAGCCGGTCTGACTGGTCTCATTATCTCTATCTGACCTACGTGCCCGAGGCCAGCGAGCTGTTCGTGTTTGGCGCGACCCTGCTCGGGGCGGGGCTCGGGTTTCTCTGGTTCAACGCCCATCCGGCGGAAGTCTTCATGGGGGACACGGGATCGCTGGCGCTCGGCGGCGCGCTCGGCACGATGGCTATCCTGACGAAACAGGAACTGCTGCTGCCCATTGTTGCGGGGATGTTTGTGCTCGAAGCGCTCAGCGTGCTGATACAAGTGGCCTCGTTCAAGCTGACGGGCCGTCGCGTCTTTCGCATGGCCCCGTTGCACCATCACTTCGAGTTGCTCGGATGGTCCGAGACGAAAGTGACGATGCGCTTCTATATCATCGCGATCCTTTTCGCGATCATGAGCCTGGGCACCCTCAAACTGCGGTGAAGAACGTAATGGAACTGCGCGACGCCAACGTGACGATTATCGGACTGGGCGAGACGGCCGTCGCCCTCGCCCGTCTGCTGCGCCGCGTCGGCGCGCGCCCCTTCGTCAGCGAACTCGGTCCGCGCAGGCCGGCGCTTTGCACGGCTCTCGACGCGCTGGGCGTGCCTTACGAGACCGGCGGCCACACCGACCGCGCCTTCGACGGCGTTGCGTTGGCGGTGCCCAGTCCGGGTGTGCCGCTGGATGCGCCGCTTCCGCGCGAGATGCGCCGTCGCGGCGTGCCCTTGCTCGGCGAAATGGAACTCGCGGGGCGTTGTTGCCGTTCCCGCGTGCTGGCCGTGACCGGCACGAACGGCAAGACGACCACGACGGAACTGCTCCGCGCCATGATCGACGCCTGCGGCCTCCCTGTATTGCTGGCGGGCAACAATGCGGTGCCGTTCTCGGCGGCGGTCCTCGCCGATCCGCCACCCGCGTTTATCGTGCTCGAGGTCAGCAGCTATCAACTCGAAATGTCTATATCGTTTCGTCCGTGGATTGGCTGCGTCCTCAACCTGACGCCGGACCATCTCGCGCGCCACAAGACGATGGCGGACTACGCTGCGGCGAAGGCTCGCCTGTTCGCCTTCCAGGGGGAGGGGGACGCCGCCGTGCTTAACGAGGACGATCCTTGCGTCGCGGCAATGCCCGTGCCACCCGGCGCGCGACGAATCGGTTTCAGCCTCGAACGCCCGGTCGCGGACGGCGTGTGGTTCGACGGGACCGCGTACCGGTCCGGGGAGACCGTTGTCGCTGTCGCCGCCGATTCGCCGCTTCCCGGGCGCCACAACGCGCAGAATGTGGCCGCCGCCCTCGCCGTGACGCGGGCGGGCGCGTTCCCGCAAGGGGGCGTGATCGCGGGCCTGCGCGGGTTCCGGGGCGTCGAACACCGCATCGAGCATGTCGCCACCATTGACGGCGTGGATTACTACAACGACTCGAAATCGACCAACGTGGATAGTCTTCGCGTGGCGATCGAGAGCTTCGGCCGGCCAATCGTCCTGATTGCGGGCGGACGCGGCAAGGGCGACCCGTACCTGGGCTTGGGCCCGCTCGTGCGCGATCGCGTGAAGGCGTTGATCACCCTCGGCGAAGACGCCCCGCGTATCGAGAAGGAACTGGGCGCGTTCGCGCCGGCCACCCGCGCCGCAAGCATGGAGGACGCCGTGCGCCTTGCGCGCGCTTGCGCCGCGGACGGCGACATCGTGCTGCTTTCGCCTGCGTGCGCCAGTTTCGATATGTACCAGAACTTCGAGGAACGGGGCCGCCATTTCCGCGCCTGCGTGCGCGAAGGGACGTCTCGCGACAACATCGAGGAGGGGTCGTCATGACCAGGGAAACCACCGCGCTCACCGTCATCGTGCTGCTGCTTGTCACCTGCGGGGTGCTCATGGTGTACAGCGCCACCGGCTTCGGGGGCGACGGGACCGGCGCGCTCAAACGCCAGATCGCTTGCGCGGTGCTTGGCTTGGGGGCGTTTTTCTTCTGCGCGCGCTTCGACTATCACGGCTTTGGCGGGAAGAAGCTGTTCTGGATTATCCAGGGCGTTTCGATACTGTTCTTGATTCTTGTGTTGCTGCCGTATTTCAGCGAGGAGGTAAACGGCGCGCGCCGCTGGTTCAAGATTGGCCCGTTTCAATTTCAGCCCTCCGAATGCGCGAAATTCGCCCTTGTTGTCTGGCTGGCGGGAAACTTGACCGTCATGCGCATGCACCTCAACAGGTTCTGGTTCGGTTTCCTCCCGCCGATAGCGGTTACGGGGCTTTACGCCACCCTCGTGTTCCTCGAAAACGATCTCGGGCTGCCGGCCGTCCTGATGGCCGTGGCGCTGCTGGTCATGTGGAACGCCGGCGTCAACCCCGTATATCTCGCGCTCACCGGCGCGGCGGGGATCGGCGGCGTGCTCTATATCGCGTACACCACTCCGCACCGCATCGAGCGCATGCTCGCCTTTCGGGACCCCGCAGCCCATCGCGACGACGCCAGCTATCAGTTGGTGCAGTCGCTGCGCGGATTCGCGGAAGGGGGCGCGTGGGGGCAGGGGCTCGGCGCCGGGGAGCAGAAGCTCGATTACCTGTTCGCCGCGCACACCGACTTCATCTTCTCGGTCATCGGCGAGGAACGCGGCCTGGCGGGTACCCTCCTCATTGTCCTGCTCTTCGCCGCCCTCACGTTTGTCTCGTTCCGCATCGCGCATCGCGCCCCCGACATGTTCGGCGCGCTCCTGGCCTCCGGGTGCGCCGTCCTGATCGCGTTTCAAGCCGCGTTCATCATGGCCGTCACCATCGGCCTGGCGCCGACCAAGGGCATGCCGCTTCCGTTTATCAGCCACGGCGGCACCGCGTTGATTGTGTTCCTGGCCTGCGCGGGTGTGCTCGTGAACGTGGGCGCGCAGGTGCGCGTCGAGGAACGCGAGGGCCGCTCGATTATGCCCGCCCAGCAGCCAGCGCATGCGTGACGCCTCGTGAGCAGGCTCGCGGCTCGGAAGAGCCGCGAGCGATACGTGGGACCGCGGGGTTGACCTTGGCCCGGTCCGCGCGCGTACACTTGCCCGATAGCGACGCCACGCACTGAGGAACGCGGATGAAAGTCATGATCACCGGCGGCGGGACGGGCGGCCATACATCGCCGGCCCTCGCCATTGTGGAAGAGCTTCGGAAACGGGATCCCCAACTACTTGTTCAATGGGTGGGCTGCGAGGGCGGCATCGAAGAGCGCGTGGCCGCCGCCCATGACATCCCCTTTCGCGCGGTGCCCGTCGAGGGCTGGCCGCGCAAGGCGGTGGTCCGCCGCGCCTGGGTGGCGGTGAAACTCGCCGCCGGACTGGCCCGGGCCACCACCCACCTGCGCAAGTTTCAGCCGCAGGTCGTCATCGGCGTGGGCGGCTACGTCTCGCTGCCGCTCCTCTGGGCCGCCCAGCGTTTCGGAACGCCCACCGTCCTGCACGAGCAGAACAAACGCCTCGGCATGGCCAACCGCATGCTCGCGGACAAGGCCAACCGCATCTACCTTGGTTTTCCCGATACTCTGGGCGAGTACCCCCGCGAGCGGGCTCGCGTCGTGGGCAACCCGGTCCGCGCCGGGTTCCTCGACCCTCCCGGTCGCGCCGAGGCGCGGCAGCGGCTTGAACTCGACCCAGACTGCCCGGTCATCCTGATCACCGGCGGCAGCCAGGGCGCGGGGTCGATAAACCGGGCCGTGAACGAGGCCTTGCCCGCATTTGCCGCCGACGAAGCCCAATTCCTCTGGATGACCGGGGCCGACGGCGCAGCCGCTGCGCGCGAATGTGCGGCGGCCGTTGCGGCTTCCGTTCGTGTCTTTCATTTCATCGAGGACATGCCCACGGCCTGCGCCGCTGCCGACGTGATCGTGGGGCGGGCGGGCGCGTCGACCACGGCGGAAATCGCCGTCCTCGGCAAGCCCTCGATTCTCATTCCCTACCCCCACGCGACCGACAATCATCAGGAGGAGAACGCGCGCGCGTTCGCTGATGCCGGGGCCGCCGTGCTAATTCTCGACAGCGAGTGCTCCGGAAACCGTCTGGCGGAGGCCATCCGCGGCCTACTCGCCGACCCCGACGCTCGCGCGCGCATGGCCGGGGCCGCCCGCGCCCTGGCGCATCCGAACGCCGCCGAAGCGCTCGTTGACGACCTTTTCGACCTCATTTTCGGACCCGAACCCGCGGCGGAATTGTGAGTGGCCTCGTCAACGGGCGAGAGCGGGCGGGGAAGCTGTCGGCTATGCTTCTTCTTCCACCGGGACCCCGAAGAGGAGCATCAGTGTAAAGGCCGCGCCGACCACGAGCGCCAGCAGCAACCGAAGGCCCGCGAACAAGGAAAGCAGGCCGAGCCAGTCACCGGACGCCTTGGCATCCATACCGTCGAAAGTCGCCATTGGAGTGTCTCCCCGAACGCCGCCGCCCGCACGGCGTGAGGCCCATGCCCTCGCTGAACGTCCGCGGCGCGCGCATCGGCATTCTACCAGACGGGACTCAGCACTGTCAGACAGGCTTGCCCATTCTTCGCGCACGCGGTGGCGGAAGTGTGTTCCGACCGATTATCATGTAGGCGGAGGAGCCTGCATGAGCTTAAAGCAATTGGAGCCCATAATCGAACTGCTGCGGGAACGGGCGAAGAACCTGCCGCCGACTATCGAGGGCATGCGCGCGGATTTCGACGCATTTACGGCCATAATGCCTGTTCCCGAGGGAGTGGAATGCTCGCCGGCTGACCTCGATGGTTTGCGCGGCGGGTGGTTTTCGTTCCTTGGCGCGCCAAATAAGACTACCGTGCTCTACCTCCACGGCGGCGGCTACGTCATCGGCTCCGTCGACACGCACCGCGCCCTGATTGCCCGGCTGGCAAAGGCCTCGGGCGCGCGCTGTTGCGCCATCAACTACCGGCTGGCGCCGGAACACCCTTTCCCCGGCGCCGTCGAGGATGCGGTCGCCGCCTACCGCGGGCTCCTGGGCCGGGGCATAGACCCGAAGCGTGTAGTCATCGCGGGCGATTCCGCGGGTGGGGGGCTGGTCTTGGCAGTGCTCGTGGCCCTGCGCGACTGCGGCCTGCCGCGGCCCGCGGCGGCGGTGTGCTTTTCGCCGTGGACGGACCTGGCCTGCAGCGGCGAGTCGATGCGCACGAAGGTGGCGGCCGATCCCGTCATCCAGAAGGCCGGTGCGCTCCTCTATGCGCGGGCTTATGTGGGCGAAGGTGACCTCAAGCACCCGCTGGCCTCGCCGCTGTACGCGGACGTGCGGGGCTTGCCCCCGATATTGATTCAGGTCGGCGAGCGGGAAACGCTGCTTGACGACGCCACCCGCATGGCGGGCCGTCTTCGTGCCGCCCGCGTCGACGTGCGGATCGATATCTGGGACGGCATGGTGCACGTATGGCACTTTTTCGCGCATCAGCTTGACGAAGGACAGCAGGCTCTAGACGCGGCGGGCGCGTTTATCCGCGAGAAAGTGCGTGCCGCCTCCCGTTGAGACCTGGGATCAGCCTTGCGCCTTGACCGCAATCACGGCCAGCAAAATCGGAATTACCGCGATAAACCACCATTTGTTCGCCACTACGAACTCGACGACCGTCTCGACAATTTCCATAGAATGCGCCTCCGCATACGAGGCCTCAGGCGGGCGGTCCCGGAAGCCGCACCAGAAACGCGACCACCGCGGCGCCCAAACCCATGGCCAATCCGATCAGACACAACCAGCGTTCCCGGCGCGGCTGCGCCCCGACGGCGCCCGCGCCCGCCCACACCATCGCGCCGAGCCCCAGCAACACAATGCAATAGGACATCCACGGCTGGGCCTGGCGAAAGACGTTGCCGCGCGAGAGGAAAGGCACGAGCGGGATCAGAAGCACCCAGGCAAGGCCGCCCACGAATATACTCGATACCCAGACGGGCGTCCCTCGCGGCGCGCTGCCGCTCAATGCCTGCGACGAAATCTCCTTCTTCGGCTGCCTTGGCGCGTCGGTCTCGGAGGAATCCTCCTCGATATACGGCGCGGCGTCCCGCAACGCGGCGAAACTCGTCGAACTGGCGGCCCGAGTCGGCTGTTCCGAGGGCCGCGCTGGCGCGGGCGCGGCCCGATTGCCGCGGTGGCCATGCATGCACTTCTTGCATAGCGCCTGTCCCGCCGACGTCCAATACGTGTGATTGCCGCATGAAGGGCGCCCGCAGACCTCACACGCCGCCCCGCACGACTCGCATAACGGTTTTCCGCACACCGGGCACCGACCCGCCGCCGCCCGCACCTCGCATACCATGCATTCCATGATACCCATTCCCTTTCGCGCACGCCGGTCCCGCCGGCGGTCGGCGCTTACCGAGCCGCGGCGATCACCATCACTCTAACAAAGCAGGTGGTAATGCGCAATTCGTTTCGGGCGAAGCGACGGCCGCGGCGGGCCGCAAAGGACGGAATTCCGGCATAGTCCGCGCCGATCCGGGGGGCCTTATCCGGTGTAGCCCGCGCGAGATTCGCGTGCTGCGTTTTCCTCGGATTTGTGATAGGCTATAGGGAGGGAGGATTACGGTAAGTTGCCGGGCGTCGCCGGGGCGGCGCCTTGGAGGGCGTCAGGAGCGGGTCAGAGTGTACGGTCTCAATAACCGTTCCATAAAGGCGAAGTTGATCTTCATCGTCATGGTGTGCGCCTTGGCGGTGTTGCTTCTGGCGTGTGCGATTCTCGTCCAGTTCGAGATTCGTTTTCTTCGTCAATCCCTCAAGAACGAAATCGCCTTGAGCGTGACGTATGCCGGCAGCGAGATGGTCCGGCCGTTCATCCCCGAGTACCATGGATTTGCGCAGGACAAACTACACAAACTGGAAGCGAATCCGCGCATTCTCGCGGCGTGCGTATACGACGGCGAAGGCCAGCCCTACGCCCACTATTCGCGCAGCCGGGAACGTGAGACGTTTCCCGAGCATGCGCCGCTCCATGCGCGGGCGTACTTCCAGGACGGATTCCTGCATGTATTCGAGCCCATCAAGGATCACCTGGACCAGGTAAAGGGCGCGCTGTACGTCCGGGCTGACGCCTCGTTCCTGCAATCCACCATTTTCATGTATATTGTCAGCGCGTTGGTCATCGTCGTTATGTGCGCCTTGCTGGCGCTCGCGCTTTCGCTCAGCATGCAGCAAATGATCACGCGCCCCATCGCCCATCTCACGTTGCTCTCGAAACTCGTTTCCCGTGAAAAAGACTTCGCCATGCGCGCCGTCACGCAGAGCAACGACGAAATCGGCGAGTTGGCCGACCAGTTCAACGAGATGCTTTCCGAGATCGAGCGGCGAGAGCACGCGCTCATCGATGCCAGAAACGAACTCGAGGACCGCGTCGAACAGCGAACGCACCAGTTGCGTCAGGAAATCGAGCATCACAAGCGGACCGAGGCGGCACTCGAACGCGAGGTCCAAGAGCGCAAGCGGGCAGAGGCCGAACTGCAGAGCGCCAAGGAGTCGGCGGAAGCCGCCAGCCGTTCGAAGAGCGACTTTCTGGCCACCATGAGCCACGAGATACGAACGCCGATGAACGGCGTCATCGGCATGACCGAACTGCTGCTCTCGACGCCCCTGACGGCCCGCCAGCGCAAGTTCTCGGAAGCGATCCAGCGGTCCGGGCGCGACGTGCTCAAGGTCATCGGCGATATTCTGGACTACTCGCGCGTCGAGGCCGGCCAACTGGTCATCGAGCCGATCGGGTTCGACCTGCAGGTCGCCTGCGAAGACGTTGTCGAAATGGTCTCGCCCCGCGCCGAAGAAAAGGGCCTCTCGCTCATTGTCCGCTACGCGCCCAACGCGCCCCGCCGTGTCGTTGGCGACGCCGGCCGCATCCGCCAGGTGCTGACCAACCTCGTCGGCAACGCCATCAAGTTTACCCATGAGGGTTACGTGCTGATCAATGTCGAATGCACCGGCCTCACGAGCGCCACCGCATCGATGCGCTTCATTGTCGAGGACACCGGCATCGGTACGCCCGAGGACAAGCTGAACCAGATTTTCGGTCGCTTCGCCCAGGCGAGCGCCGACGTGGCCCGCGAGTACGGCGGCACCGGCCTCGGCCTCGCCATATCGAAACACCTGGTCGAACTCATGGGCGGGAGCATCGGCGTGCAGAGCCGCGAGGGCGTGGGTTCCCGTTTCTACTTTACCCTCTTCCTCGAACTCGACCGGGGCGCGCCCGCCGCCGCCGAGCCGCGCGCCGACCTTACCGGCGTCCGCGTGCTCATCGTCGATCCCAGCGCCGTGAATCGCCGTGTCTTTTACGAGCAGGTTACCGCTTGGTCCATGGAGGCCGATACCGTCGCGTCGAGCACCGACGCCGTCAAGCGCTTGCGCGCGATGGCGGAGGAGGGCCGGCCATACCAAATCGCGCTCATCGATGATCAGATGCCCAGTATCCGCGGCGAGTCGCTTGGACGCACCATCAAGAGCGATCCGGTGCTGAGCGAGACCCTCCTTGTCCTGGTAACCGCCTTGGGCCAGCGTGGCGACGCCCAGCGCATGCAGGAACTCGGGTACTCCGCCTACCTGACGCGGCCCATCCGCCAGAGCGAACTCATGGACGCCATCGCGACGCTGTGGTCGGCGCACCTGCGCGGCGAAGAAATCGGGCTCATCACGCGCCATACGATCGCCGAGAACCGCGGCGCCCTCGCGCAGGCCCGCGAGAAGACGGCCGCGACTATCAATGCGCGCGTGCTGGTCGCCGAGGACAATTACGTCAACCAGCAGGTCGCCCGCGAGATACTGCAGAGCTTCGGTTGCCTGGTCACCGTCGCCTCGGACGGCGAACAGGCCGCCCTCCTTCAGCGCGCGGAGAACTACGACATCATCTTCATGGATTGTCAAATGCCGAAGAAGGACGGTTTCGAAAGCACGGCGGAAATCCGCAGGACCGAGGGCGACAATCAGCACACCCCGATCATCGCCATGACCGCCCACGCCATGAAGGGCGACCGCGAGCGCTGCCTCGCCGCCGGCATGGATGACTACGTTAGCAAGCCCGTGGACCCGCAGAGCATCTTGAATATTCTGCAACGTTGGTTGCCCGAACAAGCACGGGCCGCCGAGGCGGAGGCCGGCCCCGACAACGGCGGCGGCGCCGAGGACGGCGGCGTCCCCGTGTTGAACACGAAGCAGGCCATTTGGGTCACGGGCGGCAAACTGGGCATGTTCAAACGCATATCCGCGGTCTTCCTGCAACACATGCCGACGCGCCTGACCGAACTCCAGGAGGCCATCAGCAAGAACGACCTCGATGGCGTTCACCGCCTCGCCCATTCCATTCAGGGCGCCGCCTCCTCCGTCGGGGGAACCCGGGTCCACGAGATAGCCCTCGAAATCGAGGAGCGGGTCCGGACCAGCGGCTTGGACGCCGTTTCCACGCTCGCCAATACGTTGAGCGACGAATTCGAGCAACTCAGACAAGTGCTCGAAAGCAATTCCTGGGAAAGTGAATTTCTCAGGGCGGTCATTGCTGAAACCGTCACGCAGTAGGAACCGGACGAGGTCTCCCGCGCTTCGGGGTTGAAAACCGCTTCGCCCTCGATTACCCTTGACTCCATCGGCACGACGCGGGATGTCCGTGCCTCCCGAGGACTCTTATGCCGCTTCTGCATGAGGTGCGCGTACTATGTGTCGCCGCCAATGTGCCCGGCCCCGCCGCCGCCGCGCGTTTGCGCGACCTTGGCGCGCGGGTCACCAAAGTCGAGCCGCCTTCCGGAGACCCACTCGCGATTGCGTCCCCGGCGTGGTACGCCGAACTCACGCGCGGCATGCGTGTCGTCACGCTGGACCTCAAGGACACGGCGCAACGCGCGGAACTGGACGCGCACCTGGCCGATGCCGATCTGCTCATCACGTCGAACCGTCCTGCCGCCTTGGCGAATCTCGGGCTGGACTGGAGCGCGCTGCATGTCGCCTGGCCTCGCCTGTGTCATGTCGCCATTGTCGGGTATCCGCCGCCGAATGAAAATCGCGCGGGCCACGACCTGACCTACGCCGCCGCGTATGGGCTCTTGACGCCGCCCCGGATGCCGCCCACGCTCGTGGCGGACCTCGCGGGTGCAGAGCGCGCCGCAAGCGAAGGGTTGGCACTGGTCCTCGCGCGGGAGCGGGGCGCGGACGCCGGGCATCGGTTGGTGGCGCTTTCCGACGCGGCGGCGGCCCTTGCCGCGCCTTTGCGGCACGGCGCTACGGCACACGGAGGCGTGCTCGGCGGCGGCTTGCCCAACTACAACCTGTACGCCGCCGCGGACGGCTGGCTGGCCGTCGCGGCGCTCGAGACGCACTTTCTTGATCGTTTGAAGCGTGAACTTGGATTGGACCGCGCCGGGTACGACGATCTGCACTCCGTCTTTCGCACGCGCACCGCGATCGCTTGGGAGCGTTGGGCCGTTGAACGCGATTTGCCCCTCGCGGCGGTCCAAACCAGATTGTAGCCCACGCATCAGCGTGTCTTGTTCGTAGTACACGCTTCAGCGTGTCCCGATAGGATTAAGAACGGGAGGACGCCAACATGGAACTGCAAGGAAAGACTTTCATCATCACCGGCGGCGGATCGGGGCTCGGCGAGGGCGCGGCGCGCTGTTTCGCGGCGGCGGGCGCCAACGTGATCGTCGCGGACGTCAACGAGGAGAAGGGCGCGGCTGTCGCGGACGCGCTCGGCGCGCGGGCGCGCTTCTCCATGTGCAACGTGACCGACGACGCGCAGGTGCAGGCGACGGTCAACGCCGCCCTTGAAGCGTTCGGCGGGCTCCACGGCGCGGTGAACTGCGCGGGCATCGGCGCCGCGCAGCGCGTTTGCGGCAAGATGGGGCCGCACCCGCTCGACCTGTTCAAGCTGGTCATCGAGATCAACCTCATCGGAACATTCAACGTCATCCGGCTCGCCGCGGACGCCATGCTCAAGTGCGAACCGGAAGCAAACGGCGAGCGAGGCGTTTTCATCAACACGGCGTCGGTAGCCGCGTTCGAGGGACAGCTCGGCCAAGCGGCCTATGCCGCCTCCAAGGGCGGCGTGGTCAGCCTCACGCTGCCCGTCGCCCGAGAACTTGCGCGCGCCGGAATCCGCGTCGTGACCATCGCGCCCGGACTCTTCGACACCCCGATGTTCGACGCGCTGCCTCAGGAAGCAAAGGATGCCTTGGCGGCGTCCGTGCCGTTTCCGTCGCGCCTCGGGCGACCCGAAGAGTTCGCGCTTCTTGCGCGGCACATCGTCGAAAACACGATGATCAACGGCGAGACGATTCGTCTGGATGGCGCGCTGCGCATGCAGCCGAAGTGAGCGCGCGCGCGGCGGCGTTTCGCGAGGCGGCCTCCAACGGCGGCCGGGCGGCGAATCTACTGAAAATATGCGGTCGCGATATAGACGCTGTAAGTCTGTCTATCGTAATGGATTACTACGTAAAGTCGCAAGCCGTATTCGAGAAGAAATACTGAAAATTGAGTGTTCATTGGATGGAAAATCCCAGTCATTCCCGTGTCAAAAAGTGGTCTTTTTCTCGTAAATCCACAAGATGAAGTGGCGCAACGACTTACAAAGCGCAAAATCTTGCGTTTTCCCTTGTCTTCCCCTGCCCGTTTTGCTATAATAAAGCCACCTCCTGGAAGCCCCTCGCGGGCGACACGAGCACACCGAGGTAAGTCTAATGAGTGAAAAAGGTTACGACGCAAAATCCATTCAGGTGTTAAAGGGCCTCGAGGCCGTCCGCAAGCGGCCCGCCATGTACATCGGCGACACCAGCACGCGCGGCCTGCATCACCTCGTGTATGAGGTCGTGGACAACAGTATCGATGAGGCGCTGGCCGGATTTTGCACCCAGATCAACGTTACGATACACATCGACAACAGCGTAACAGTCATCGATAACGGACGCGGCATTCCCGTCGACAACCACCCTGACTATCGGAACAAGTCCGCACTCGAGATCGTTCTCACCATGCTGCACGCCGGCGGCAAGTTCGACAACTCGTCTTACAAGGTCTCAGGCGGTCTGCACGGCGTCGGCGTGTCCTGCGTGAATGCGTTGTCGAAATGGCTCGAGGTCGAGGTCAAGCGAGACGGCAACGTGTACTTCATGGAATTCGAGCGCGGCAAGCCCAAGGGGCCGCTCGAACGGCGCGGCCGCGCGCGCACGACCGGCACGCGCGTGACCTTTCTCCCCGACGCCGAAGTCTTTGAAGAGACCATATTCAATTCCGAGACCATTCTGACGCGCCTGCGCGAACTCGCGTTTCTGAACGCGGGCCTCAAGATTGTGCTCGAGGATCAGCGCATCGACACCGAGCCCGTCGTGATGCAGTACAAGGGCGGCATCATCGAGTACGTGCAGTATTTAAATCGGAGCCGCGAGCCGTTGCACCGCAAACCCATCTATCTTGAGTCGCGGCGCGACGAACTCGAATGCGAGGTGGCGATTCAGTACACGACCGCCTATTCCGAGAGCATGTACAGCTTCGCGAACAACATCAACACATACGAGGGCGGCACGCACCTCAGCGGGTTCCGCGGGGCGTTGACGAAGAGCCTCAACGACTACGCGAAGAAGAACAACCTATTCAAGAAGAGCGGCATGGCCATTTCGGGCGACGACGCGCGCGAAGGGCTGACCGCCATCGTGTCCGTCCGCGTGCGCAATCCCCAGTTCGAAGGCCAGACCAAGATGAAGCTCGGCAACAGCGACGTACAGGGCGTCGTCGGTTCTATGGTCTACGAAGGATTGCAGACGTACTTCGAGGAAAACCCCACCGTTGCCAACCGCATCGTCAACAAGGTCTTCGAGGCCGCCCGCGCCCGCGAGGCGGCGCGCAAGGCCCGCGACCTCACCCGGCGCAAGAGTCCCCTCGACACGCTGGGCCAGGCGGCCAAGCTCGCCGATTGCTCTGAGCGCGACCCCGCGCAATGCGAGTTGTTCATCGTCGAGGGCGACAGCGCCGGCGGATCCGCGAAGCAAGGGCGGGACCGCAAGTTCCAGGCCATTTTGCCGTTGCGCGGCAAGGTGCTTAACGTCGAGAAGGCGCGCCCGGACAAGATTCTGAATAACAATGAAATCCGCGCGCTCATTACGGCGCTGGGAGCGGGATTCGGCGAGGGCGACTTCCAGCCGGAGAAACTCCGGTACCACAAGGTCATCATCATGACCGATGCCGATGTGGACGGCGCGCATATCCGCACCCTGCTGCTGACCTTCTTCTTCCGGCAGATGCCCGAGGTCATCCGGCGCGGCCACCTGTATATCGCGCAGCCGCCGCTTTACCTCATCCGCAAGGGCAAGAAGGCGCGTTACGTAAACACGGAAGCCGAATTCGAGAGCTTCATTTACGACACCGTCTTTGACAACCTGAAGGTCATTGCCAGTGACGGTAACGGCAAGCGCATCGACATCGACGCCAAAGCGCTCACCGGCGCCATTCGCACCACCCAGGAGCGAGACAAGATGCTCTCGCGGCTCCAGCGCGTCTACGGTGTCACCCGGGAAGCCACGGAAAAGTGCCTGCGGCTGCCGCGGGAAAAGTACCTCGACCCCGGGCAACTCACGGAGCGGGAGCGGCGCGACCTCTTCGGCGAGGTCGTGGCGTTCATCAACACCGCCGAACGGCAGTTGGACATTCCGGAGGAATCGGACGGCAACGGGCGCGGCAACGGCAACGGCAATGGCCGCGAACGGCGCACCCGGCAAAAAGGCGAAGTCGACCTCGCCTTCTTCCGCAGCCACGAATTCTCCGCGCTGCTCAGCCACGCCGATCCGTTGGCCGAGATCGGGCAGCCACCGTTCCGCGTTCGCGACAACGAGATGACGCAGGTTTTCTTCGAGACGGAAGACCTGATGGCGTTGCGCGATTACCTCATGGAATCGGGCCGCAAGGGGCTGCAAATCCAACGGTACAAGGGTCTCGGTGAAATGAACCCCGAACAGCTTCAGGAAACCACGATGGATCCGGCCAAGCGCACCATCCTCCAGGTCAAAGCCGAAGACGAGGCCGTGGCGCGCGAGCTCTTCGAGCAGTTGATGGGCGACATCGTCGAGCCGCGCAAGGAATTCATCGAGCGCCACGCCCCCGAAGTGCAGAACCTGGATGTGTAAACACCGCGGCGTCTACGGGGCCGTGCGCGGACGGACGCGGAGGGCGGGTGGTTCTGCAATGACCGCGTCAAGATAATGCTGCCGACAGGAAAGCACGGATAAGGACGTTTTTGACATGCCTACTTCTCAGGATCGGGTGAAAGCGGTCGCCATCGAGCAGGAACTGAAGACGGCGTTTCTGGACTACTCGATGAGCGTAATCGTCAGCCGCGCGCTGCCGGACGTGCGGGACGGGCTGAAGCCGGTGCACCGGCGCATCCTCTACGTGATGCAACAGATCGGCCTGCAGCATAACCGGCCCTACCGCAAGTGCGCGGCCATCGTGGGCGAGGCGCTCGGCAAGTTTCACCCGCACGGCGACCAATCGGTGTACGACGCGCTGGTCCGCATGGCGCAGGACTGGAACATGCGCTACCCGCTCGTGGACGGGCAAGGCAACTTCGGCTCGATCGACGGCGACAACCCCGCGGCCTACCGGTACACCGAGGCGCGCATGGCGCCCATTGCCGCCGAGATGCTGGCGGATATCGACAAAGAAACCGTCAATACGCAGGACAACTTCGACGGTAGCCAGCAGGAGCCCACAGTGCTGCCTTCGGCGATCCCGAACCTGCTGGTCAACGGCTCGTATGGCATCGCCGTCGGCATGGCGACGAGCCTGCCGCCGCACAACCTTACCGAGGTGTGCGACGCCGTCGTGTATTTCATCGAGAATCCCGACGCGACCTCCGATGCGTTGATGCGTTTCGTGCGCGGGCCCGATTTCCCGACCGGCGGCATCATCTGCGGCGTCGAGGGCATCGTCGAGGCGTACCGCACGGGCCGGGGCCGCTGCACCGTCCGGGCGCGCGTCGAGACCGAATCGGACCAGAAAAGCGGGAAGGACAGCCTCGTCGTCACGCAAATCCCGTACCAGGTCAACAAGACGGCGCTCATCGAAAAGATCGCGCTCCTGGTGCATAACAAGGTCATCGAGGGGATCACGGATTTGCGCGACGAGTCCGACAAGGACGGCATGCGCCTCGTCATCGAGCTGCGCAAGGGCGAAGAGCCGCAGGTCATCCTGAATCAATTGTTCAAGCACACGCAGTTGCAGGCGAACCAGAGCATCATCATGCTCGCGTTGGTCAACAACACGCCGCGCGTCCTATCCCTCCGCGAACTCATCTTTCATTACGTCGAGCATCGCGCGGAAATCATCGAACGGCGGACGCGCTTCCTCCTGCGCAAGGCCGAGGACCGGGCGCACATCCTCGAGGGGCTGCTCAGGGCCATCGACTTCATCGACGAGGTTATCCAGATTATCCGCGGATCGGCCGACGTGGACGAGGCGCGCACGCGGCTGATCCAACGCTTCGAATTCACCGAGGTCCAGGCCAACGCGATCCTCGCCATGCGCCTGCGCCAGTTGACCGGCCTCGAACGGGACGAATTGCTCAAGGAGTATCGCGAACTGCTCAAAGAGATCGAGCGCTTGCGCCATATTCTCTCCGGGCGCGCAACGATTCTCGCCGAAGTGCGCAAGGAAATCGAAGAGGTCAAGAAGAAGTACGGGAACCCGCGGCGCTCCATCATCGAAGGCGAGGCCGAATACCTTTCGGTCGAGGACCTCATCGCCGACGAAAACATGGTGGTCACCGTGTCAAATCAGGGCTACATCAAGCGGCTGCCCGTGGACACCTACCGCAAGCAACGGCGCGGCGGCCGCGGCGTCACGGGCATGGAGACGAAGGACGAGGACTTCGTCAAGGACCTCTTCATCGCCAGCGCCCACGAATACATTCTGTTCTTTACGAACAAGGGCCGGGTCTACTGGCGCAAGGTGCATGAGTTGCCGAAGGCGAGCCGCACCGCGCGGGGGCGGGCCATCGTCAACCTCCTTGAACTCGCGGCCGACGAAAAAGTCACGGCGTATCTTGCCGTGCGCGATCTGACCGAGGAAGGCAAGTACATTTTCATGGTCACGCGCAAGGGCATCGTGAAGAAGACGGCGCTGAAACTCTTCAGCAACGTGCGGTCCATCGGCATCATCGCCCTCCTGCTCGACGCCGACGACCAGTTGATCGACGTGCGGATCACGTCCGGCAAGGACAACATCCTCATAGCGACGCACGAGGGCATGGCGATTCGCTTCCCGGAGAAGGACGTGCGGGCCATGGGCCGCAACACCCGCGGCGTCATCGGCATCAAACTGGCCCGCGAAGACGACTACGTCATTGGCATGTCGCTCGCCCACGACGACCGCACCGTGCTCAGCATCTCCGAGAACGGCTACGGCAAGCGCACGACCATCGGCGAATACCGTATGCAGCACCGCGGCGGCCAAGGCATCATCAACATGAAGACCACCGAGCGCAACGGCCACGTGGTCGAGATGCTCACCGTCGATGACGAAGACGACATTGTGATCGTCGCCACGGACGGCGTCGTCATCCGAACGCCCGTGCGCGACATCCGCACGATTGGCCGCAACACCCAGGGAGTGCGGATCATGCGCCTTGACGAAGGCGCGAAAGTCAGCGCCGTGGCCCGCGCCGTCGCCGAGGAACAGGAAGAAGCCGTCACCGAAGCCGCGCCGACGATGGCCGATCCTATTGCCCCTACCTCGATCGATTCGGAAGACGGCGTGCCCGAGGAGGCCGCCGGCGACGAGGAGGAGTGAGAGCGCCGTTCACGGACCCGGCCGCGCGCTACGGCGCGTATGGCACGGTGCCCGATGCGTCGACCCGATAGCTCCACCGCGCGACGTAGTCATCGCCGGGGAGGAAGGCATCGCCGCGCTCCTCGAGGACGCGGCTGAGCGCGGCATCGAGTTCTTGCCGGAGTGCCTCGTGCTCGGGAACACCGCACAGGTTGCGCTGCTGATACGGGTCGCGCGCGTTGTCGAAAAACAGCCACGGTCCGTCAAGGCTGCGCACGTAAGTGTGGCGCGCCGTGCGTAGTCCGCGATACTCGCGCCCGCCCTTTTCGCGCGTCCATTCGCCAAACGGGGAGTAACACGCGATGAGCGCCCCGGCCGTGTCCGGCGGCGGCCCGCCGTTGAGATGCCCGGAGAAATCCCGCCCCTCGACTGTGGCCGGCGGATCGACGCCGCATAGTGCGAGCAGCGTCGGCATGAGGTCCGGTGTGCTGATCGGATGTTCGATAACCCGTCCCGCGCGCCCGAGACGCGCCGGATATCGCACGAGCAACGGCACGCGAATGGACTCGTCCCAAGGCCGCTGCTTGCGCTGTTCTCCCTGTGATCCGAGCATGTCGCCGTGGTCCGAGGTGAACACGAACACGGTGTTGTCGTCCAAGCCGAGATCGCGCAAGGTATCGAGCAAATTCCCGACACAGGCGTCGAGGGCCGTGCAATGGGCGTAATACCCGGCGAGGTCGCGCCGGGCCGCTGCTTGCGCCGCTTCGGGCACGTTGGGGCGCAATTCCAAGCGCTCCGGGTCGTACAACGCGCGGTACTCCTCCGGCGCGGTCTCGTAGGGATTGTGCGGCGGGCCCCAGGACAGGAACAGGGCGAAGGGCCGTTCCTCCACATCCTCCCGGAGATAGCGCTGCGCTTCCCGCGTCTGCGCGATGGCGTCGTAGCCGTCCCACATGAACGGCGCGTCCGTCTGCGCGAAGTACGCCGACTTATTGTAGTCGTGCGTGCATTCCTGCGCGCGCCAGAAGCGGAACCCCTGCCGCCGTTCGGGTGGGATGAAATTCGAGCGGCCATGCCCGTCCAGGTGCCACTTGCCGATGTACGCTGTCCGGTAGCCCGCCTCGTTCAGCGCCTGCGCGAACGAGACCGCCTCGTTGTTCAGGCACACGTCGTTTAGGAACACCCCATGCGTCAGGGGGTAGCGCCCCGTCATCAGACTCGCCCGGTACGGCGAACAGACCGGGCACCCCGACACCGCGTTTACGAAGTTGACGCTCTCCGCGGCGAGCGCGTCCACGCGGGGCGACCGTACGTTCGGGTCTCCCGCGTAGCCGGTGGCTTGGGCCCGCCACTGGTCCGCGAATACGAACACCAGGTTCGGGCGGCGTCTCCGGGACGGCACCTGTTCCACTTGTCCGGCGTGTGTCGCGCTCCACGCCCCCGCCGCCGCGGCGGCAAGAAATGTTCGACGTTTCATCTTGCGTCCTCCCCTTGTTGGGCGTCCTCGGCCTTCCCGCATACTACACGAATCGGCGCGTCAAGCACCCTTACTTGTGACGCGCGAGGGATTGGCTGAACACATTGAAGATATCCTGCCCGAACGTGACAAAGCGGACCAGCTCGATCCCCGCGCGTGCTTCGAGGAACGCCTTGACCGTGTCCACGGCGATGCGCGCCGCCTCGCGGACGGGGTAGCCATACACGCCGCAACTGATCGCGGGAAACGCTACGCTCTTGACCCCGTTTTCGAGGGCGACTTCGAGGCTGCGCCGGTGGCAGCTTGCCAGTAACTCCGGTTCCTTGTGTTGCCCGTCGCGATAGACCGGGCCGACGGTATGTATCACGTACTTCGCGGGCATGCGCCCGGCAGTCGTGATCTTGGCGTCGCCCGTGGCGCACCCGCCCAGTTTGCGGCATTCTTCGAGAATAGCCGGTCCTCCGGCGCGGTGAATCGCGCCATCGACCCCGCCGCCACCCAGCAGCGTCGAGTTTGCCGCGTTGACGATCGCGTCCACCGCCTCCTTCGTGATGTCGCCCTGCACCACCTCGACAACCGCCTCGCCCAGAGTCACCCGCATGACATGCTCCTTCTCGCCTTCATGTTCGTTCTCGCCCTTCTTCGCCCGCGCGCACACCGCGACAGGAATAACGCCGCCAACCGTGCGGGTTTCCATTATACCTCGCTTGTGACTAAACAACACCCGCATTCACCGGGAGGAAACGCCATGCCGGTAGACCAGGCCGTCAAGGAAGAACAAATCAGACTCGCCGAGGAACTGCTCTTTTCGGGGGCGCGCCTGCCGAGTTTCGCCAAGGGCCTGTACGCCGGCCTGTTCGACGCGGCCCGCGTGTTCCCCTTCCCGCAGCCCGGCCCGGAAGAGGCCCGCGTGATTGCGGAGTTCAACGATCGGCTCAACGCGTTCATGGACGCACACCTCGACCCGGACGCCATCGACCGAAACGCGGACATCCCGGGCGAGGTGATCAAGGGCCTATTCGACATCGGGCTGCTCAGTTGCACCATCGATCCCCAGTACGGCGGCCAGGGCTTCTCGCAAATCCAGTACTGCAAGGCGGTCGAGCAGGTGGCGCGGCGCTGCGGGTCGACCGCCCTCTTCGTCAACGTGCAACAGAGCATCGGCATGAAGGCGCTGCTGCTCTACGGCTCGGAGGATCAGAAGAACACGTGGCTCCCGAGGCTGGCGCGCGGCGAGGCCATCGCCGCGTTCGCGCTCACCGAAATGCACGCCGGGTCCGACGCCGCGAACGTGCAGACCCGCGCCGTGTTCGACGCTGCCCGGAACGTCTGGGTCATCAACGGCACGAAGCAATGGATCACGAATGGAGCCATTGCCGACGTGCTCACGGTCATGGCGCGCACGGAGGTCGACGGCGAGGACAGGATCACCGCCTTCCTCGTCACGCCGGACATGCCGGGATTCAAGGTGACCGTGCCCGCCCTCGAAAAAGTGGGCATGCGCGGCACGCGCACGGCGAAGCTGGCGTTCAAGGACATGGAAGTGCCAGCGGCGAACATTCTGGGCGAACTCGGGCGCGGCCTTCACGTCGCGCTCCACGTGCTTGACTTCGGGCGCACGACTTTCGGCGCGACCTGTACGGGCGCGGCCAAGTACTGCGTCGAGCGCGCCATCGAGCACGTGCGGAATCGCGTGCAGTTCAAGCAGCCCATCGCCAATTTCGACCTGGTGAAGGACAAGATTGCGCGCATGACCGCCTACGCCTACGCGATGGAAGCCATGACCCAGCTTACGGCCGGACTGGTCGACCGCGGCGAAGAGGATTACATGCTTGAAACGGCGATGCTCAAGGTCTTCGCGAGCGAGCAGCAGTGGGACATCCTCTACGACACCATGCAACTCTTCGGAGGCCGGTCATTCTTCACGGACGAACCGTTCGAGCGCATGATGCGCGACGCGCGCCTGAATCCGATAGGCGAAGGCTCGAACGACGTGCTGCGCGTATTCATCGGGCTCGTGGGTATGCGTGACGTGGGCATGCAGTTCAAGGAGGTAGCGGACACCCTCACGAGGCCGGGTATGTTCTTCGGCAAGGTCTTCGGGCTGGGCAAGGACAGCATGCGCAAGCTGCTCGTGACGCCGACCGTCCCCGTGCGCGCGCCGGAACTGCAAGAGGAAGCGCGGCAACTCGGGGACCGTATCCGCAAGTTCGGGCTTGCGGTCCAGCGGCTGATCGTTCACTACAAAGAGGCGATTCTCGACGCGCAGATGGAGTTGAACCGCGTCGCCGATGCGGCGATGGCCCTGTACGGCATGACGGCCGTGCTCGGGCGTCTCGACAGCGAACTCGCGCATAACGGACGCGAGACGGCGGACCTCGCCGTGGGCAAGTTGTACTGCGCGCTCGCGCTCGATACGATTGACCGGGCGCTGGGCGGCCTGATGCGCAACCACGACGACGCCGTTCGCGACGTGGCGCGGCGCCTTACAGGGTTCTGAGCATGGCGGTGCGAAGCATGGCGAGTGCGAACGAGGCGCCACGGACGCGACGGCACGATCTGCGCTCGCTGACCGAGGCGGTCCTCGAACAGGAGCAGGCGCTGCAACAGGGGGGCGGCGCGAAAGGACTCGAACGCCAGCACAAGCTCGGCCGCCTGTTCGTGCGCGAGCGGCTTGCGCGTCTGCTCGACGACGACGAATTCTTCTTCGAACTGGGTCTGTGGGCCGGATTTGGGCTGTATCCCGAAGTGGGGGAGACGCCCGCGGCGGGCTGTGTGGCGGGGATCGGGCTCATCCATCATCGACCCTGCATGATCATCGCGAACGACGCCACGGTGAAGGCGGGCGCGTTTTTTCCCATGACGTGCAAGAAGCTGCTGCGCGCCCAGCGGATCGCTTTCGAGAACGCGCTGCCCGTCGTCTATCTCGTGGATTCGGCGGGCGTCTATCTCCCGATGCAGGACGAGATATTCCCGGACGAGGACGATTTCGGGCGCATCTTCCGCAACAACGCCGTGTTTTCGGCGGCGGGCATCCCGCAATACGCGGCGATCATGGGCAACTGCATCGCTGGCGGCGCGTATCTTCCCGTGTTGTGCGACAAGACGCTCATGACGGACGGCAGCGGGCTCTACCTCGCCGGGCCGGCGCTCGTGAAGGCGGCCATCGGCCAGGACGTGGACCCCGAGGAACTCGGCGGCGCGAAGATGCACGCCGAAATCAGCGGCACCGTCGATTTTCGCGAGCCGGACGACCCCGCGTGTCTCGAACGGATTCGCGAACTCATCGCGCTGCTCCCCGAGCGGCAGTGGGGCTGGCCGCACGCCGACACGTTCGATATCCCGCCGCATCGCGACCCAGAGGAGGTCTACGCCCTCGTCGAGGTCGAGGGAAAGAAGCCCTACGACGCGCGGCGGCTTATCGAGTGCGTCATCGACCGCGACTCGATGACCGAATACAAGGCCGATTACGGCAAGACGCTCGTGACGGCCTTCGCGCGCATCGGCGGCCACGCCGTAGGCATCGTGGCGAACCAGCGCCTGCAATGTCAGGCCCCGCAACAGGGCGTGCAGATAGGCGGCGTCATCTACGCTGACAGCGCGGACAAGGCCGCGCGTTTCGTGCTCGACTGCAACCAAACCGGCCTGCCGCTCGTCTTCCTCCAGGACGTGGTCGGCTTCATGGTCGGCAAGCAGGCGGAGCAGTCGGGGATCATCCGAAGCGGGGCGAAGTTGGTGAACGCCATGAGCAACAGCACGGTCCCGAAGATTACCGTCGTGGTCGGCGGCAGCTTCGGCGCGGGCAATTACGCGTTGTGCGGCAAGGCGTACGATCCCCGGTTCATCTTCGCGTGGCCGAACGCGAAGTACGCCGTCATGGGCGCGGCCCAGGCCAGCGGGGTCATCTTCTCGATCCGGCAGAAAGTGCTCGAAGCGGAAGCGCGCAAGCACGGCCACGAAGTGGACAAAGAAGAACTCGAAGCGTTGCGCGCCCAGGTATACCGCGACTATGACGAACAGACGGACGTGCGATACGCCGCCGCCCGCGGCTGGGTCGACGCCATCATCACGCCCGACAAGACCCGCGAAGTCCTCATCACCGCACTTGGCCTCGTCAAGCGCCCCATGCCCCGCGCCCCCTTCCACACCGGCGTGATCCAGACCTGACGCTCTCCTGACGCGGCCATGTTTGTGTACTCCCAGCCGTGCTATAATTCCGTTGACTCTGGAGGCAACATGGTGAAGACGACGGATGAGATTCTTCGGGTGGTGTCCGAATTGAACGAGGACCAACAGCAGCGCGTTCTCGCGTTCGCAATTCGGATAAAAGTCCCGAAGCCCGAGGGGAGCCCGGGCAAGGACTTGCTGCGATTCGTGGGCTGTATCCCGAAGGACGATATCGAGCGCATGCGCGCCGTGATCGAAGAAGACTGCGAGCGAATCGATTACGATGCCTGGTGAATATCTACTCGATACGAATATCGTGATTGCCCTGCTTGACGAGGACCCCGTAGTGTTGGAACGCTTGTCCGCGGCTCAACACGTATTCCTCTCAAGTACCGCGTTAGGGGAACTGTACTACGGAGTAGAGAACTCGCTTAGGAGGGAAGAGAATCGGCGACGGCTGGATAACTTGGTTGCGGCCTTTCATATATTGCCTTGCGACATCGATACGGCGCGCTGCTATGGTCTGATCCGCGCAAATCTCAAGCGGAAAGGTTGTCCAATTCCCGAGAATGATCTCTGGATCGCGACGCTTTCCTTGCAGCACGGCTTGGTCTTGGTCACACGCGACAAGCACTTCCACGAAGTACCTGATGTCACGTGCGAGGACTGGGCGTAACCGCTCACTTCCGCGTCGGCCTTGCCATGACGCGCCACGCCGGTAATCTCGGATTCTCCCCTCTGGTACGTGGGGCCAAGGTGGAGCGGGAGCCTTGGAGGTGCGGTCACTTCGCGCGGGAACAGGACTTCGCGGAGTTCGAACAGGCTATAATAAGTGCCAGGATCTTCCTTAGGCATTGAAGCAATGATGAAGGGAGTCAGCCGTATGTCCGCGAAGCTTACCGCGATTATTGAGCACGACGAAGATAGGCTTCTTGCCTATTGTCCCGATTTGCCGGGGCGCCACAGCCAGGGCGACACGTTCGAGGATGCGCTGAGCAACATTCGGGAAGCGGCCATGCTCTACGTCGGTCACGAAGCGATTTACATTCATTTGGCGCGGTAACGGAAAACGAAGGCGGCACATTATGCGAATCCGCATAGCCAACACTCAGGGATTCTGGGGCGACAGCACCGACGCGGCGGCGCGTTTGGTCGCGCAGTGTCCCGAGGTGGACTATCTGACGCTGGATTACTTGGCCGAGGTGTCGTTGAGCATCATGGCGCTGCAACGGGACCGCGACCCGCAGGCGGGTTACGCCCGGGATTTCGTCGAGGTGCTCCACAATCTCGTGCCGCACTGGAGACTGGGCCGCAAGGTGAAGGTGGTCTGCAACGCGGGCGGCTTGAACCCGGCGGGCTGCGCCGAGGCGTGCGCCGCGGTGTTGCGGGGCGCCGGCCTGGCCCACCTGAAGATCGGGGTGGTCTCGGGCGACGACGTGTTGCCGGCGCTGCGGGCGGAACCGGCAAACCCGCTCTTCGCAAACGGCGAGGATTATCGCGCGCTCGCGGAAGTGGCGGACCGGCTTGTCACGGCAAATGCCTACATCGGCGCGGAAGGGGTGGCGCGTGCGTTGGCGGCGGGCGCGGACTTGGTGATTACGGGGCGCGTCGCCGACCCGAGCCTCACGGTGGGTATTTGTGTACACGAGTTCGGATGGGCCCTTGATGATTACCCGAGGCTTGCCGCCGCGACGGTCGCCGGACACGTCATCGAGTGCGGGACCCAGTGCTGCGGCGGCATCGCGACGAACTGGCTCGAACTGCAGGACCCCGCCGGCATCGGATTCCCCATCGTCGAAATCGACGAGACGGGCGACTTCATCGTCACAAAGCCGGAAGGGACCGGCGGACGGGTAAATCTCGAAACGGTCAAGGAGCAACTTGTCTACGAGATCGGCGACCCGGCCCACTATCTCAGCCCGGATTGTCGCGTCGATTTCACGACGCTTTCGGTCGAGGAAGTCGGCCTGGACCGCGTGCGCGTCACCGGCGCGCGCGGCGCGCGGCCCACGAACACGTACAAGGTCAGCGCGACCTATCGCGATGGCTATTGGGCGCACGGCCTGCTCACGGTATTCGGGCGCGACGCCGTGGAGAAGGCCCGCCGCGGCGGCGAGATCGTGCTCGAACGGCTGCGCCGCGCGGGCTTCGAGTACGCGCGATCGAACATCGAGTGCATCGGTGCGAACGCCTGTGTCCCCGGTGTGCTCGACGCGCCGCCATTGCTCGAGACCGTCTTGCGCATCAGCGTGGCGGATCCGCGCAAAGAAGCCGTTGAGCGCTTCGCGAAAGAGATAGCGCCCCTGGTCACGAGCGGCCCGCAGGGCGTCACCGGCTATGCCGCCGGACGGCCCAGTCCCCGTCCGATGTTCAGCTACTGGTCGTGCCTAATCGAGCGCGACCGCGTCCACGTTGAGACGCGCATCCTCGATGCATGACTGGCCGGCACAGTCCGGACACTCGTAGGACGCCCCCCGTAATGCGTGCCGATGCGGGAGGCGGCGCGCGCCCAGGCCGAAACGCAACCGACCATATCGGAGGATGAGGTGAACCATGATTGGATTCAGTCTGTCGGAGGATCAGGAACAGTTGCGCGCGCGGGCGCGCGCGTTCGCCGAGACGGAAATCAAGCCGGCGGCGGCGCACCACGACCGCACGGGCGAGTTTCCCATCGAGATTATGCAGAAGGCCTTTGACGCGAAACTGATGAGCGAGGGGATACCGAAGGAATACGACGGACCCGGCCTATCGAATCTTGACGCAGCCCTCATGACGGAGGAACTCGGCGCGGCGTGCATGGGCATCGGCACATGCATCATGGCGAACTCGCTGGCGCTGGCGCCGATCATCCTCTTCGGCGGCGCCGCTCAGAAGGAACGGTACCTGCGCCCCCACGCCCGCGCGTTTCGCATCGCGGCCTTCGCCCTGACGGAGCGGGAGGCGGGATCCGACGCGGGCGCCGCGAAGACCACCGCCGTCCGCGACGGCGACCACTACGTCATCAACGGCGACAAATGCTTCTGCACCAACGGCGGCTTCGCGGACTTCTACGTCGTGTTCGCATCCACGAACCCGGACCGCGGCCCCCTCGGCATGAGCGCCTTCATCGTCGAGCGCGACATGGGGGTCGAGGTGGGGAAGGCGGAGGACAAGATGGGCCAGCGGGCCTCGAATCAGGTGGAACTGCATTTCCGCGACGTGCGCGTGCCCACGGAGAACCTGCTGCTCAAGGAGGGACGCGGTTTCCAGGTGGCGATGGGCACGCTGGACCGCACCCGCGCGGGCACGGCGGCCGGCGCGGTCGGCATCGCGCGGCGCGCCCTCGAGGAGGCCGTCAAGTACGCGAACGAGCGCGTCCAGTTCGGCGCGCCCATCGTGAAGAACCAGGCCATACAATTCAAACTCGCGGACATGGCGATGAAGGTCGAGGCCGCGCGCCTGCTCGCGTGGCAAGCCGCGTGGATGGCGGACCACGGGGTACGCCAGACGAAGGAGGCGGCCATGGCGAAATGTTACGCAGGCGACGTCGCCATGGAAGTCACAACGGAGGCGGTGCAGATTCTGGGCGGACGGGGCTATTCGCGCGAGTACCCCGTCGAGAAGCTCATGCGCGACGCGAAGCTCATGCAGATTTACGAGGGCACGCAGGAAATTCAGCGGCTGGTCATTGCCCGTGAGGTCGCCAAGGGCCGCTGATGGACAATGTCGTGGCATGGGCATCCTGCCCATGTCTTGGGGTTACGGGCGAAACGTCCGTGCCACGCGGCACGGACGCCTTGCCCACGGTCTGGGTTCACGGACGAGACGCCCGTGCCACGTCGTATCCTTACGCGGCGCGTTTTGGCGGACGGAGCGTTGTCCCGACGAAGCCCGCGATGATGCACGCGACGCCCGCGGGCAGGAAGGCCCACATCCAGGCTTGCGCGTCGCCCATGATGCCGCCGAGAATCGGACCGACGATGCCGCCGACGCCATAGGACATGAACACCCACGGGTAATTCGTGCCGACGTTCTTGTTTCCGAAGAAGTCCGCCGTGGCGGCGGGGAACAGGGCGAAGTTGCCGCCGAAGTTGAAGCCGATCACTGCGGCGCCGATGTACAGGCCAATCTCGTTGCCGCCAATGAAGAAGAAGGCGATCATCATGCCGCCCTGCAGGAGGCTCATCAGTGCTATCGAGTTTCTCCGCCCCAGTTTATCGGAGATACTGCCCCAGGCGATGCGGCCGAAGCCGTTCATGAGTGCGAAGAAGAGGCCCATCGCGGTCCCCGTGATTACCTTCGCGTTGTCCAGAGCAATGCCCTTTGCCGTCAAGGCGTCATTGCCGAAAAGGGCGATAACGCCGATGACCATGAGGCCCGCTGTCGCGCCCACCATGAAAATGAAGAACAGCCCCCAGAACTGCGGGGTCTTGACCATTTCGCCGGTCGTATAGTCGTCGCCCCCGCTCGCCGCGGCCGCCGCGCCGCTCGGCGGCGTCCAGCCCGCGGGCAGCCAGCCGTCGGGCGGATTGATCAGCACCAGCGAACCCAGCACCACGAGGGCCGCGAACAAGCCGCCGTACAACAGGAACACATTGTTGACCGTCCACCCCATGCCGTAGAGGCCGGTCCAGCCGGGAGTCAGGTTCACCGGGCCGAACACGAATCCGCTGGTCAGCTTGATCCAGATGAGCGCGCCAAACCCAAAGCCGGCTACCGCCAAGCCGGTAATCAGTCCCTTCTTGTCCGGGAACCACTTGACCAGCGCCGCGATCGGGCACACATAGCCGAGGCCGATGCCCGCGCCGCCGAGCACGCCGACGCCAATCAAGATGCCCCAGAAGCTCGTGCCCGCGAATCCGGCGATGACGTAGCCGATCCCCAGCACAAGGCCGCCGGCCAGCGCCACGACGCGCGGCCCGGCCTTTTTCTGCCAATTGCCCGCGACGAGGGCCATGACGACGGCGAACGCGAACAACCCGACCGAGAATATCACCTGCGTTTCGGTCTTTGTGAACGAGAACGGTTCCGCGTTGAGCTTGCCGGTGAAGGCGGACCAGGCATAAATGGCCCCGAGGCATAGTTGGACCAGAATGGCGCCCACTACGACAATCCAACGATTCATGACTTTGGTTTCGGATGACATATTTCGTGTCTCCCCGGTTCAGACCTTGGCAAAACGGGGCCGAACGCGGTCAGGCGCTCGGCCCCGGCATTCCCGCCATGTTGTTCCCCCGCGCCCGCTGTTACTTCTTGAGCAGCTTGTTGTGTTCCTCCACGAGTTGCTCAACCACGTGCGGGTCGGCCAGCGTCGTCGTATCGCCAATCTGGTCGGTCGCGTCCTCGGCGATCTTGCGCAGGATGCGGCGCATGATCTTGCCCGAGCGCGTCTTCGGCAGCGCCGGCGCGAACTGGATGATGTCCGGCGCGGCGATGGGCCCGATTTCCTTGCGCACGTGATTCACCAGCTCCTTGCGGAGCGCGTCGCTCGGGTCGATGCCGCCGACCAACGTGACGTAGGCGTAAAGCGCCTGCCCCTTGATCTCGTGCGGCATCGGCGCCACGGCGGCTTCCGCCACCTTCTCGTGGCTCACGAGCGCGCTCTCGACCTCGGCGGTCCCGATGCGGTGGCCGGACACGTTGACCACGTCGTCGATACGGCCCATCAGCCAGTAATCGCCGTCGTCATCTTTGCGGCAGCCGTCGCCCGTGAAGTAGATGTTCGGGTACATCGAGAAGTAGGTGTCGATGAAGCGGTCGTGGTCGCCCCAGGTGGTGCGCATGATGCCGGGCCACGGCTTGCGAATGCAGAGCTTGCCGCCCTCGTTCGGGCCGCACTCGCTCGAATCGTCGCGCAGGATCACCGGGTCCACGCCGAAGAACGGGCGGCTGGCGCTGCCGGGCTTGAGCGTCATCGCGCCGGGCAAGGGGTTAATCAGAATGCCGCCGGTTTCCGTCTGCCACCACGTATCGACGATGGGGAGCTTCTCCTTGCCGACCTTGGTGTAGTACCACATCCATGCCTCGGGATTGATCGGCTCGCCCACCGTGCCGAGCACGCGCAGCGAACTGAGATCGTACTTCTCGACCCACTCGTCGCCCTTCTGAATGAGGGCGCGAATCGCGGTGGGCGCGGTGTAAATCTGGGTGCACTTGAACTTGTCGACGATGTGCCAGAACCGGCCCGCGTCCGGGTACGTGGGCACGCCCTCGAACATGACCGACGTGGCCCCGTTCGCGAGCGGACCGTACACGATGTAGCTGTGGCCCGTGACCCAGCCGATGTCCGCCGTGCACCAGTAGATGTCGGTTTCCTGAATGTCGAAGATGTACTTGTGCGAGAGCGCCACGTGCAGCAGAAAGCCGCCCGTTGTGTGCACGACGCCCTTCGGCTTGCCCGTCGACCCCGACGTATAGAGGATAAAAAGCTCGTCCTCCGCGTTCAATTCCTCGGCCGGGCAGTCCGCGCTTGCCGACGCCATCGCCTCATCCCACCACAGGTCGCGGCCTTCCGTCATCGGGCAGGGTTCGGCGTTGCGCTTGACCACCACGCACTTCTTGAGCGTCGGGGCTTTCGCCATCGCCTCGTCCGCGATCTGCTTGAGGCCGATGTGCTTGCCCGAGCGCAGCGACACGTTCGACGTAATCAGCACTTTGCAGTCCGAATCGTTGCTGCGGTCCGCGATGGCGTCGGCGCTGAAGCCGCCGAACACGACCGAGTGAATCGCGCCGATGCGGGCGCAGGCCAGCATGGCCACGGGCAGTTCGACGATCATCGGCAGGTAGATGCAGACCCGGTCGCCCTTCTGGACGCCCAGGCTCTTGAGCACGTTCGCGAACCTGCATACCTGCTCGTGCAGTTCCTTGTACGTGACCTTGATTACGTCCTCTTCCGGCTCGCCCTGCCACAACAGCGCCACCTTGTTCTCCGTCGGCGTGCCGAGGTGGCGGTCCAGGCAGTTGTAAGCGGCGTTCAGCGTGCCGTCCTCGAACCACGTGTGGTTGATGTTCCGGTTCGCCGTGTCCCACGTGTATTCGAGGCCCTTGGTCGGGGCCTTGAACCAGTGCAACGTCTTCGCCTGCTCCAGCCAGAACCCGTCCGAATCCTTAATCGAGTGCTCCCACATCTCCTGGTACTGTTCCATGGACTTGATGTGGGCGACTTCCTGAATCGACTTCGGCGGCGGAAACGTCCGGGTCTCGGTCATCAATGAACTGATGGCTTTTCTTTCCTCGTTTCCCATGTAACAGGACCTCCATAACGCTTGTACTGCGGTTCCATAGTGCGGGAATCTCTTTTCGCGAGCGCCGGCGGCGCGCACGGCCCTATCCGCCCCCCCACAGGGGCTCCCGGGCGCAGCCCGTCCGGTATATACCTACCGGTCGATAGGGTTCCCCGATTGTACTCTATTCCGTACCCCTTTGCAACCTTACGAACGGCGCCCCGGGATGGGCCTTGTCTCAGGCCTTGGCCTCATAAGGATTCGGGGCGGTCTGGACGGTTTTCCCCACGATCTTCCGGATTTCGGCCTCGGCCACGCCGCACGCGATGCATTCGGCCACGGCTTCCTTCAGGTGAGCGCGCATCGCCGCGCGGATACGGTCGCGGCAGGCGGCTGGCGCCTTGTCGGCGATCAGCACGCCCGCGCCACGGCGTGTTTGCACCACGCCGAGCACCTCGAGATCACGATAGGCCTTCACGATGGTGTTGGCGTTCAGCCCGAGCATGGCGGCCATATTGTGTATCGTGGGCAGCGCTTCTCCCGGCTTGAGCTTGCCCGAAGCCACGGCGAATTGGACTTGGTTCTCGATTTGCACGTACACCGCGACGGCGCTGTCAAAGTTGACGTAATAGGTCTGTTCCGGTCTGTTGGCCATGGTGCGAATTCCTTTCCGCGTTTGTTACCGTGACGACACAAAGACATCAAATGCCAAACCTCAACCCGCCCGCAGCGTACCACATGGCGATTCGGCGCTTCCGAATCCTGGTTACGAACGGCCGCATGCAATCCCGCACGGCGAACCGTTAAACCCTTCACGTTGCATCGCCCGGTTCTCCCAGGTTCCTCGTTGCTCGCGTGAACTTCGGATGCCGGCCCGCGACGACAACCGTGATCTCGCCCTTTACCGGGTTTGCATTATACCATTCCGCCAGTTCGGAAAGGAACCCACGGCGCACGCGCTCGAATTTTTTTGTCAATTCGACGCAGACGGCAGCTTGGCGGTCTCCGAACGCCTCGTGTGCCGCCTCGAGCAGGGCGGTCAGGCGAAAGGGCGACTCGAAGAATATCAGGGTATGCGGGGCGTCGCGATCCATCTCGAGAAAACGGGCGCGCGGTCCAGGCTTGCGCGGCGGGAAGCCCTTGAAGATATAACTCGAAGTCGGCAGGCCGGACGCGAGCAAGGCCGCGTGAACCGCGCTCGGGCCAGGCACTACGACGATATCGTGTCCCGCCTCGATGCAGGCGGTGATCACACGGTATCCCGGGTCGCTGACGCCGGGAAAACCTCCTTCGCTGCATAGCGCCACGGAGACGCCATCGGCGAGGAGACCGACAATGCGTTTTGCTGCGTGATCCTCGTTGTGTTCGTGACATGAGAACAGTGTCTTGGGCCGCGCGATGCCATACCGCTCGAATAGGCGCGGCGTCACGCGCGTATCCTCGCAGGCCACCGCGCCGGCCTCGCCCAGTACGCGTGCCGCGCGATGGGTAAGGTCCTCGAGGTTGCCTATCGGTGTCGCAATGACGTATAGCGTGCCCACGCGCTTACTCCCTTGCGGACCGGCGCCGCGCCTGCGCCGCCCCGGGCAAGAACCGGAACCTACGGTTCGATCCGCGGCTTGAATACCGCGATGTCTGCCTCCTGAAACACCTTCACGAGTCGCTCAAACATGGCGTCGTCCTCATAAGTTCCCACGATGGCCCCGCCCGAGCCCGCGAACTTCGCGTGCGCGCCCACGCTCCGGGCCCGTTCGACCATGTCGATGTTGCGCGGGTCCAATGTGTAGATGGAACGCCGGCGCTCGAAATTGGCGTCGAGGAGCGGCCCGATTTCCCGTCCCCGGCGTTCGAGCAGGAGTTCCCGTGCGGCCGCGGCGTAGCTCGCGAAGTCTTTCATGGCCTGAACGACCTCCGGGTCGCCCTGCCGCCAGCGCTCGCGGATATTGTTGTGGAAGGTCTCGGATCCTTCGCCCAAGTCGCGGCGGTACGCGATAAACAGCGGCGGCAGCAGGCACGGATCGATTTCTTCATAGGTCCCGTGGCCGCGCGATTCCATGAGTCCGCGATCAAAATCCATGAACACGCACCCCTCGTAGACCTGGATCACCCGGTCCTGCAAGCCCGCCGAGATACCCAGTTCCTCCGTCTCGACGCTGAGAATGAGATTCGGTTGGACGGCCTTCGGGATATCGACTTCGTAATATTCCATGAGGCAGCGGAGCGTGGCCGTGACCAGGGCGCTCGAACCCGCCAAACCGAGCCGCCGCGGGATCGTCGATCGATAGCGAATCGAGAAATGCTTTTCGGCGAGAGGCTTCTTATGCTGATCGCAGTATTCGACGAACCTGCGGATGGTCGCTTTCATCAGCCGAATGCCCCCGTAGTAGCCATTTGCCTTCACATCGCGGGCCAGTTCGCGGATGGACTCGTACCGGAACCGGTCCTGAAAACTCGGAACAATCTCGATTTCCGGGTGCTCGTAGAGACTGACCTTTGCCGAAAAATCGCGGATCACAAAGCTGATCGTCTTGCCGAAATAGCCGTCCGACGGGTTCCCGATCAATCCCGCCCGCGCATACGCCACCGCTTCACACGCCATAGATCGCCTTTCCAACGCTTCGCAGAGGAAGCGAGCATAAGGAATACCCCGGAAATAATGCAAACATTACCGCGCGAAACGTTTGGTGATCGATTCCCGCGAATCCGGTCATATGTATTGCGGAGGCCGAGCCTTTCCGGAGATTGACGCCATGACGCTCTACCGTTATCGGGCCGCGGACCATGAGGGGAATCCGGTGGAGGGAACGATGGACGCCCCATCGGCGCACCGGGTGGTCGCCGTGTTGCAGGAACGCGGGCTGCACGTGGCCGCCGTCGAGGAGGCGAATCCAGCGCCGGGGCTGCGCCGGGTGTCCCGCCAACTCGCGTGGCAGGAACTGCACTTCTTTATCGAGCAGCTCGGGTCGATTGTGCGCAGCGGGCTGCCGCTCGCGCCCTCCCTGCAATCCCTCGCGGCGGACTTGGGGCGGTCCCGTCTAAAAGGGGCGGTCGACCGCCTGCGCATCGACATCGAGCGGGGCGCGTCGCTGGACGAAGCCATGGCGCGGCAGCCGCACGTGTTTCCGCACCTGTTTACGAGCGCGCTGCGCGCGGGCGAGGCCAGCGGCAACATGGCGGGCGTGCTCCAGGCGTTGGCGCGGTACACGGGGCGCGTCCTGCAACTGCGCGGCAGCGTGCGGCTGGCGTTGACCTATCCGGTCACGGTGCTTGTCGCGGCCGTCCTGATCATCGGCTTTCTCCTTGTGACGGTGGTGCCGGTATACGCCGACATATTCGAGGATTTCGGCGCGCGTATGCCTGGGCCGACTCGGTTCTGGCTCGCCCTCTCCGACGGCTTGCTCCATCACTCGCGGACGCTGGTCCTCGCGGTCCCGCTGTGCGTGTTTGGCGTAGTGTTGCTCTGGCGCATCGCGCGGCGCGCGGACCGCGGGCGCATCCTGGGCGACTGGCTGCGCATGCACGCGCCCATCGTCGGGACATTGAACTATCTTGTGGCGCTGGCCCGCTTCTGCCGGACCCTCGCTCTGTTGCTGCGATCGGGCGTGCCCGTCCTCGACAGCCTCGAACTGGCCGCGGCCTCGACAGGCAGCGCCATCCTCGAACGTGCGGTCGGCGAGGCGAACCTCCTGGTGGCCGGCGGTGAACGCCTCGTGGACGCCCTCGAAAGCACGAAGTTCTTCGGCCACAACTTCTGCTGGATGATCGGCACCGGCGAGAACCGCGGCGAGGTCGAGACCGCCCTCGAATCCCTGGCCGAGTCCTACGAACGCGAGGTAGCGCTGCGCGACCGCCTGGCGGTCGCTCTCGTCACGCCGGCCTTCATATTCATTATCGGCGGCATTATCGGTTTCCTGGTCGTCTCGCTCTATCTGCCCATCTTTTCGTTGGGCAGCGCCATTTCCGGGGTGTAACCGATGGGTCTGCGCAAGATACTGCTTTTTGACCTCGGGCGGCTCCTGCCGTCGCGCAAGAGCGCGCCGGAACCGCCGGGGCGCCATTGGCGCGACCTGTGGTTCGTGTGGCTCTTCGCCCGGCGGCGGGAGCCCCGCCACGAGACGTGCTACCTACCCGGGCGCTATTACTGCCGGGTTAGCCGCCCGCGGCGGCGGCCCTGGCGCGGTCCCCTTTACTTGCGCCCGCGGCGGTGGCAACAAGACCTGCTTGGCGTCGTCAGTGAACTCACGGCGATTGTACGCGTGAACGCCAGCCTGCCTCAGGGGCTTGAGGCCGCCGCGCGCGAAGAGCACCGGCTGGATACCCGCTGGGGACACAGGCGCATCGCGGCAACGGCGACGATCGTGCTCTGGGTGGCGCTCATCACCGGCGGTTTCCTCTGGTTGGCCTCGGGGCCGGCGGTCAAAGCGTTGGCGGAGGGTATGGGCTCTGTATTCGGCATATATCGGCTCTACAACGCGGAACTGCTGGCGCTCAGCCTCCTTGGCGCGCTCACCGCGCTGATCGCTTTCCTCGTCCTTCGCTTGTTCTTCCGCTCGGGCGCGCGCGAAGCCGTTCTCTTATCCTTGCGCGACGACTTGCTCGCGGGGATACAGCTATCCGAGGCGTTGTCGCGGCGGCCCCGCTTCTTTCCCGCCTTCTACGCGGACATGGTCCGGGCGGGCGAGGAATCGGGCCGTCTCCTAGAATGTCTGGAACAACTGGGCGAGGACACGCTCGACGCCGTGACCTTCCGGGGAAAGGTCCGGCAACAACTGGGATACCTATGCACGGTTCTTGCCATTCAGTCGCTAATAATGACCTTTATGTTTCTGAAAATCGTTCCTGTATTCGATGAGATTTTCCGCGACTTCGGCACGGAACCGACCGGCTTAATGCAGTGGGTTATATTCGCAGCCGATTTCATCTACTACCACTGGTACGGTGTCCCGCTGATCTTCGCCCTGCTCGTCGTTTACTGCATCAAGTGCCTCGTGCGCCCGCGCCGCGCGTTCGCCGCCAAACCGGCGGCCGGACTGCTGATGCTCGTGCCGGGACTCCGTACGTTTATCGTGCGGCAGAACGCCGCCGTCGTGTCGCTAATGCTCGAGAAACTCCTGCGCGCGGGCGCGCCGCTGCCGGCGGCCCTCGATAGCGCCGCGCGCGCCGATATACGCCCCGCGTACCGGCGCATGCTCGAACGAATCCGCGGGCGCGTATCCCAAGGCGAGGGCCTGGCCGCCGCGTGCGTACCCGAGGCGTGGCTGCTTCCGGCGTCGTTTCGCACGCTGGTCGCCGTAGGCGAGCGGTCCGACATGCTGCCCGACGCCCTCGGCACGCTTGCGGCGCAATACCGGGAGTGCACCGAGCGGTGGGCGCGGTTCCTCGTCGATATGATCACGCCGGTGGGCGTCGTGGCCCTCGGCGGTCTGACCCTTGCGTTCGAAGCGGCCATATTCACCACATTGGCGTCCCTGGTGGACGTGTTAGTTCCCTGAGGAAAAGACCATGCGCAAGAATCGGGGCTTCTCGCTCATCGAGCTGAATTGCGCGCTGTTCGTAGTTACGGCGGGCATCTTCGGCGTGCTCGGCACCTATCAACTGGTCATGGACAAGACGCGCGCGCTCAACGAGTACGCGCTGGCCGAGCGGATAGTCCGCAACGAGATCGAGTTTCTCCGCGCGTTGCCGTTCGCCGCGCTTGAAGCGGCGGAGGCCGCGCCGTTCCGAAGCCAAACGCCCGGCCTCGAACGACTCGTCAACGCGACGCCCACGCTCACGATCCTGGACCGCGCGGAAACCGCGCCCGGACTTAAGGAAGTGCGGGCGCGTCTTGCCTGGACCGGCGAAAAGGGCCGCACCATAAGGTACGAGTTGGTGACGCTCATCGCGGATAAGGGGAATGCGCCATGATGCGCGCGCGCGGAAAAAACAACGCGGGCTACACGCTGCTCGAAATGCTGGCCGTGTTTGCGGTCATGATGATGGCGCTCAATCTCGCCGGGACCGTCGTCACCAAGAGCACGCGCCTCTCCGCCGCCACGACGCGCGCGCTCGACGGGACCGCGCAGCTCGGGGAACTCGAACGCGCGTTCGTGGATGCCGTGCGCACCTCCTGCGGCGCGACGGACGGAATTGGCATATATCGCACCGGTCCGGAGACCCTCGTCCTGTGCATGCCGCCGACCGCCGATGGCGACCGCTACGTGGTGTTTCACTTCTTGCCCGAACAACAACGCTTAATGCGCTTACGCTTCGAATCCCGTGGCGGGGAGGCTGCGCTGACCGCCGCAAAGACGTTCTTGCTGCCGGTGGCCGCCGCTACGATGTCGAGCACAAGCGGGGGCGCGAGTGGGGGAGAGGACGCACTGTTCGCGCTGGACCTCGAAGTATCGAGTCCGTCGGGCCGCGTGAGGACAACGCATCGGGTGCTCGCCGCGCCCCGGGGAGTCGCGCCATGAACGACGGAGAACAAAGAAGCGTGTTCGTAGTCCACGCTTCAGCGTGTCCTAAGAACAACCTGAAGGCTGCGCTACGAACTGAGGCGGGTTCCGTGCTGCTGATGGCCGTGGTGCTGCTGGCTGTGGTGTCCATCGGCGCGGCGGCGGCCCTGCGCCTCTATCACATCACGTTTCGCGAATCGACCCGCGCCGTCAAGACCGAGGTGGCGCGGCAACTCGCCGAGGCCGGCATCGAGAATGCGGTTGCGTGCTTACGCATCGACCCCAATTATAGCGGCGAAGACAACACGCCCCTCGGCGGCGGACGCTTCTCCGTCGCCGTGACGCGCCAGGGCCGGGGCTACCGCCTCGCCGCGACCGGCGAGGTGGTCCACGAGGGCCGGGTGTTGCGCGCGGTGTCGCGGGAGGCGCAACTAGAACTCGCGGCGTCGGGCGCGGTGCGGCGGTTCACGCTGGAAGAATGAGACATGGACACGATGGACGATATGGACGGAATCGACACGAGGGCGACGGATGCGGCTCGGCGCGGGTTCATCCTGATCGAGCTGCTTGTCGTCATCGCCGTCATCGGTATCCTGGCGGCCATACTCCTGCCGGCGCTGGCGCGGGCGCGGGAGGGGGCGCGCCGGGTCAGTTGCGCCAACAACCTCATGCAGATCGGCATCGCCTTCGCGCTGTACGCCAGTGAACACGAGCGCCTGCTGCCCTGGAGCGGCGGCGGCGGCAACGCGGACGCCTTGCTCGAACTTGAGACGCAGTACGTCTCGACATTCGAAGTCTTCCTCTGTCCGTCGGATCCCACTGCAAGCACGGCCTGGTTCGTCGAACGCCCCGAAGGTCAAGCATACACGACCGGCTACGACACCCCCGCGTCGTTGCGGTGCAGCTACGAGTACTTCGGCGCGTACACGCACGCGCCCATCGAACTGCCGCCGTTGCCCCTGCCCATCCCGCGGATACCGGTCATGTGGGACCTTGCGCTCACCAGTGTTCAAGATTTCAATCACATCCCCGGCGGAAGCAACGTGCTCTCACTCGACGGCTCCGTCCGTTTCATGAAGTGGCCCGGCATGGCGCAGGCGAACCTCCCGTACCGGCCCGACGGCGTCGCCTACGACGATCCGCCCCAGGCATTGACGTCGGCGCCTGAATCCCGCTGGCTCAGGCGGCGGTGATGCGAGCGCGGCGCGAGGAAATCGCATCATGGACGGAGTGGACGGTGTGGACGGTGTGGACGGTGTGGACAGCGCTTTTCCGAGCCGTTTCGATTGGCTTAAGGCTGTCCGCGTAGCATCGCGTCCCGCGCGATGAGCCATTCAAGGCCGTCCTGGAGCATCTTGACCACTTCCTCGCCCTTGTCTTCGCGGTCGGGATGGTTGATCGGGTACCACCGGATTTCCTTGGGTTCGCCGAGGGCCGCGTAGAGCGCCTCGCCGGATTCCGGGATGACGACGCCGTCGTTCGCGCCGTTCTGCATCAGGATTGGGATGCCCGAAACCTTGGGCGCGTGGCGCAGCGGTTCAGCGGGGCCGACGATAAAGGCGAGCAGCGGCCCGGCAAAGGGCAACAGCCAGGACGGCAGTTCGCGGCGCACCTCGGGCGCCTTTGCGAGCAGGCGCAGGTTGCCGCCGCCCACAACGAGCACCGCCGCCTTGATCCGGTCCTCCTGCGCCAGCAGGGCCGTTCCCGTGATCGCGCCGTAGCTCGCGCCCACGAGGTAGACGCGGTCCCCGTCGATGTCGGACCGCGTTTGCAGGTAGTCGATCAACCGGCGCGCATCGTGAATCGTCTTCCAGGACCGCTCGCGAAAGGCGCGCGCCATTTCGAGGAAGTTGCCCCTCACCCGGCGCTCCCCGCGCATGTACTGATCGAAACAGACCATCGCGAAACCGGCCTCGTTGAACGGCGTGCAAATCTCCTCGACGAATTCCTTTTCCTGATGGCTGCCGTGCAGCAGCACCGCGACCGGCGCGGGCGCGGCGGCGTCCATCGGCAGCGTGAGGATGGCGGGCACGCGCTCGCCGGGCCGGGCGTCGAATTCGACGCGCACGCGCCGGTAGCGTGCCGGCAATTGTTGCCCGAACGCCTCGACCGTGCCCTCGACAGGCTCGGGCGGCGTGGCTTCGGCGTTCAACGGCTGGCCGGGGTCGTATCCATTGTAGAAATGCCGGTCCGCATAGGTCTTGACGGCGAGCAACGCCGCCACCGCGAGAATGAGTGCCAGTGCAACAACGATGAGAGCGCGACGCAACATGGGGTTTCCTCCCGTTTCTTGTATGCAGCCGAAGCCGCCCACGCTGCAAGTATTTCCGTAACCCGTCGCATGAGTTGACCCCACACGGGGAGACGAGATCAAGCAACGCGCCGGGCCGCGGCCTCGGCGGTCCTGGCCGCGCCGTTGGGCGGGCCGACGCGGCGTTCGCCGTGGGCGAGGAGGGCGCGCTGCGCGATCACGGCCGCGAGAATAAAGAGCGGCGTCCAGGTGAACGGCAAAGCGAGATCGTGAAAGCGTCCGATGACATAGCCGAAGACCACGCAGCCCGTGAATCCGCCGAGCCCCACCGCCCCTTCGTTGATGGCGGCCCGGCCATGTTTTAGCGCGGTGTTCGTCATGCTGTAGTAGACGCCCGAGAAGAAGGCGACGCCGAGGTTCGCGCCCACGACGGCGAAACACAGCGCCATGAGCAGCAGGCTGGTCGTGCGGCCCAGGCACCAGAACGCGAGGGCGCAGCCGGCTTGCAGCCAGAAGAGCAGCCGGAAGCTGTGCCGCCAGAAGTGCGTGCCGCCAAGAACGACAAAGGCGATCGCCGTCAGGAAGCTCAGCGTGGACGCCAGCAGCGCGAACGTGGTCGCGGGCGCGGCTTCGAGGAAACCTGGCAAGGGCCAACCCTCGAGGAGGCGCAATTCGCCCGACTGCACGAGGTCCTGGATGCGCTTCGGGTAGACCGTGCGCGTGACGCCGACCAGCGCGTTGGCCACGAAGGTGGCGAACCACGCGGCGTGGAGATGGACCTCGCTCGCGCGATCGTGCGCCACGCGCTCCTCGGAAACATCCTCGATCGCCGCGCCGAAGTGATCCCGTTCGTGCGGCAGCGACCACACCAGCGCGAGGCTGCCCGCGCCCAGCACCAGCAGCGCGACATACGGCAGGCGGTAGTCCACGTCGTAGAGCGGCCCGGCCAGCAGCGGGCTTAACGCGAACCCGAAGCTCCAGGACACGTTGAACCAGCCCAGCGCCCGCGCGCGCTTCGCCGGGTCCGGCTCCGCGCCGACCCACGAATGCAGCGCGGGCCACGCCAGCGCCAACGCGCCGAACGCGACCACGCTGATCGCGCCGCACATCACCGCGCTCCCGTGCAAGGGCAGCGTCGCATAGGTCAACGAGAAAAGGCCGATGCCGGCCATGGCGAACACGAGTCCGTTGTGGACACGCGCCACGAACCGCGACGCCACGATGCACGCCATCGAGTACGCCGCCATCTGCACCCCGCCGATATAGCCCGACATCCGCTCGTCGCCGTGCAAGACGTCGAACAGAAAGAACGGTGTCGCCGTGATCCCGACCATGATGGCGGAATCAAAGAGGAAGCCGACCAGATACATGCGGCGCAGCGGGGTGAACATAGCGGCGGGAGTCTAGGGCTTTTCCCTATGCGGATCAAGACGGACGTGATTCGGCGGATTCGACCGCGGGCCTTTCACGTGCGCGGCCGCCCCCGCCCACAACGGGGACTGGCACAAGCGAGTCTTTGAGACGTGCCTGTCCCCGATCCCCCAAGCGACCCCACGCTTTGCGGGGGAGACGTCCCCGATCCCCGTCACGGCAGTCCGACGCAGAAACCGTCCTCCGTGGCCTCGTCGGGGCAGTAGTGATAGCCGCCGGCGTTGTAGAACTGGATGACGCGCAGCAGTTCCGTCAACTGAATGGTCCAGTCCGGGCCGGCGGGCGCGTAGTCACTCGCGTGCGGGCAGCAATCGTAGTTCGCGCCCGCACCCGGCGCATAGCCGTCTTCCGTGCTCGACGGGTCGTCGGCGCAATGGAACGCGCCGGAATTGTAGAACTGAATCACGCGCAGCAACTCCGTCAACACGATCAGGTTGTCGTGGTCCTGGTCCGCCGTGTGCCATTCGCTCACGCACGGATCGCCCTCGCCTTCACCTTCACCCTCACCCTCGCCTTCAACTTCACCTTCACCCTCGCCTTCACCCTCGCCTTCGCCTTCGCCCTCGCCCTCGCCCTCTCCTTCTCCTTCTTCTTCTCCTTCTCCTTCTCCTTCTCCTTCGCCCTCGCCCTCGCCTTCGCCTTCGCCCTCTCCTTCTCCTTCTCCTTCTCCTTCTCCTTCGCCCTCGCCCTCACCCTCTCCTTCTCCTTCTTCTTCTCCTTCTCCTTCGCCCTCGCCCTCACCCTCGCCTTCGCCTTCGCCCTCTCCTTCTCCTTCACCTTCTCCTTCTCCTTCTCCTTCTCCTTCTCCTTCTCCTTCGCCTTCGCCCTCGCCCTCGCCCTCGCCCTCGCCCGCAGGCCGGACGTCATAGCCATCGCCCGCTGTGAACGATCCGTTAGCGGGCCCAAGGCCGCCGGCGGGATAGCCGCCCAAGGGGTACCAGTTCACATCGTAGATGGAGAAGTTGTCTATAAGGTCGATGCTGATCGTTCCGGCGCCTGTGCCGGTGAAGACGGTCACGGCGTATACCGCGCCGCTCCCCTGCACGTCCGTGATGGCCGCGCCGGTGATGTCGCCGGTGACATCGAGCGCGAAATCACCGTCGTCCACACCGGTGACGGCTTCGGTAAACGTCACGGTGAAATCCACGTAGTCCGCGTAGGTGGGATTTGGCGCGCCGGCTGCCCGCGCGATACTCGCGACGCTGGGCGGTGTCGAGTCCATGAGCCAGGCGTAATAGACTTGGACCACGGCGTTTTGCATGAGCGCCACGTAACCGCCGGGATTCAGATGGATGGGGTCGATGGAATCGCCGGAGGCGTTCATTGCCTGCTTCGGACTGAACAAGTCCCGGTTGCCGCCGGGGAAGTCCGCGTAGTCCGTTGCCGGACCGTCGGGCAGACCGTCGGGGACATTCGGCGGTATGCCCAGAGACGGGATGCCGTAGACCGCCTGCATCAGGCCATAGCTGTGAACATACGCGACGCGGTCCAGGTCGCGCGCGAGATCGAGCTTGCGCTGTTCGAGCCCGATAAACGCGGTGTTTATGGTCTTCTGGTTGTTAAGCACGTCAATGACGGTGGCCGGCCAGCTGAAGCCGTACAGCAGATAAGCCAGCGTGACGCCCTCGTCGGCCCCGGTTACGAGGCCGAATTCGTTGAACGTGAAGCCCTCCGAGATATTGATGTAATCGTACCCGCAGATGACCACGCGCACATTCGGACGCACGCTCAGGCAGTGCAGCGCGATTTCTCGGAGGTGCTGCACCGTCGTGTCGAAAAGCGCCTCCCGATCCGGCGCCTCCCGCCAGCCCACGTTCAAATCATTGCCGCCGAGGCTGATATGGATCGTGTCAATCGTCGGATACGCCGCCAGCTTGGCCGTGATTTGCCCCAACGGGTCCGGCGCGTTCCACTCGGCGGCGGTCCCGCGATACATCGCGAGATCGCCGTTCTCCTCGTAGTCGCCCAACCCGAAGTCCGCCAGCGCCTTGCGCAATGCGGGCGGGCTCTGCTGCCACGGATAGGCGGTCCAACTGTCGCCCACATACAATATGCGCGGCGTCGCGGCGCTGGCGGTGAGCGCGCAACACGTCAGGATCGTAGCCACAAGACAGGTGGTCGCGAGCGGGTTGTCACCTCGTTGTGCGCGATTTATAATACATGAGTGCTTCATTTGGCATACCCCGGCTATTTTCGCTATCGCCCGTTGCTTTCTTGGTGCATATCCACAACGACTGCGCTGGCATCCCACCAGGAGCAACACTGACTACCTTATACCACACTCCGCGATCAAATACCAAGAGCGCACAAAAAGGCAAGGGGATTACAAATTACCTGCAAAGATGCCCGGGTTCCTCAGCCGGCGCCCGCGACAATGAACAGAGGGGTCGAGGTGACGGGGATACTTGCCACGCCGCCCGATACCGGAAGCGTATAGGGCTCCGCTGCGGGGTTGGCCTCCGTGATCAGGTACTCGATAGTCACGGAGGCGGCGGTCGTGTCGAGGAGGAGGTTGACCCCCGGCTCGGGGTCGCCGGGAAGCAGCAGCGTGCCCGGTTCATGCCAGGCAATCCAGTACGTCGTTCCGGCGATGCTGTCAGCCAGCCGTATTTGATAGAGGTACACGGCGGGATCGTCCGTGGCGATTCGTTCCACCTGGTCCGCGTGGTCCAGTTTCCCGATCGTCTGCCGGATCGCAAAATAGAGGGGGCGCAGTTCCTGGATTTCGTGCGCGCGGGTGACGACATTGTAGGTCGTGGTCGCCATACCGGCCCATGCGCTCAGACCCGCCCCCGCCTGAAAGACCGGCGCCTGCAACTGGATCAGGTCCTCCATGAACGACGTATTGATGAAGGCAATCCCCTGATTGGCCGCGATGACCACCATTTTCGCCATATCCCGCGCGACCTGCCCATAGGCCCATTCAAGCGTCGCCTGGTCTTTCTCGACGAGCAGCGAGAAGAAGTCCGCCAGACGACAGCGGTCCGCTTCCGTCGCGGGCGGCAAGACCAGACCCATGAACTGCGGCAATGCGTCGCAGATGGTCGCCGGACCCCAACCGATGAAGGGGTTCGGCGACGTGTCGGAGACGACCAGGGGCTTGTCGTAACCGCGTCGGCCCATTTCGAACCGAAGCCATTCCACGGTCGCCTCGATTTCGAGGGGCGACGCCAGCGCGTGGAAATTCACCGCGTCGAACAGATCGGGCCGGTCCAGCACCGCCCGGATATCATCGAGGCCGTGGTGCATGATACGCGGGCTGACGCTTGCGAACGCCGCCTCGTAGTCGTCCGGACCCGGATCGTCCACAAACGCCGTGGTCGCCAGGAAGGCGGCGTGCATCACGATGGCTTCCGGGAACGCCGCGTGGGCCGCCGAATACGCGACGGCCAGCATGCCGAGATAGTCGGCGACGGGTTCCGGCTCGTAAGAGGAGAACTCGACGCCGATTTCATAGTAACGAACGGCGCGGCGCAGACCGGGCATGTCCGCCTGCCCGTCATAATCGTAGCGTTCCACCACGGCCCGAACCCAGGCGGCGTACTCGTCCAGGTACTCGGGTTTGGGCGCATAGTTCGGGTTCTGCGCGAGCAGTCCCGCGTCGATCGAGCCCCACGGGCATTTCGAGTGCAGCGCGATCATGCACTCCGTGAACCCCGCGTCCTGGTACTCCTTCACAAGCCGGTCCAGCACCTGAAAATCAATGGCGCTGTCCGGACCCGCCTGCATCTCGCCCCAGTTGAAAAGGGAGGGGAAGAACTTCACCCCCTGCATGCGCGTGCCGGTCAATCCGTTGCCCAGTCCCGGCTGCGCGTATTCCATGCCCACGATGAGCGGCAACGCGGCCCGCGTGGGCGGCGCGGGTGGGGGCGGCGGGCATGCGCCCAGTCCCAGCGACAGCAACAGCACACCGAGCGCGGCGGGTCTCGCTAAGCATCGCATTCCCGAAGTTCCATGGTCCACGGTTTACGCTCCGGCAAGTCGGGATCCACCTTCAGTATAGCATCGTACCGGCGGGATACGGTTTCGTCACACCGAAAAAGGTCACGCGCATATCGACTCATAGGATCACCGCTGTATTGCCACAAACAGCGAGATTCGTGTTGAAGGCTGCCGCATTCTTCGACTAGACTCCGCTGCGCCTTTCGGGAGGGGGCCGTGAGGGACGTGCAAGACTGCCCGAGAGGCGTGGAACAGAGGGGCCACAGATCAAAGGGTGTTGATACGTGTCAGCGATAGAACTCCGAAGCCAAAGGAAACGTCTCACTCCTCTCAAGCGAGTCTGTGCGTCGGCTTCCCGCTCCAGAGGAACCTTCCTGGAGGGCTTGGCCGTTGCTGCGCTATTCGTGCTCGCGATCATGGTGGGCGGCCGCTATTCGAGCCTGTTCGGCGGTTATGCTCGTTTCGAGCAGGGCAACTATGCGCCGGCGGTCATGATCGCGTTGGGGCGCGGGTTTGTGAACCCGGAATGGCGGAGTGTGCCGGGCCTGACGGAATTCCTCAATCTGGAAACACGAACGTTGGCTATCACCGCGGCCGACTTGCCCGATACTCTCCAGACGCGGCCTCTCGAACAAACCCATTTGCGATGGCGTTACTGTCTCCACGTCGTGGGCTGGATTTGGCGGTACGCCGGCGTCATCTCTTGGGACGCGATCACGCCTTTGTACGCGGCCCTTTACGGCTTGGTCGCCGTGTTCTCGTATCTGGCCTTCCGATTGTTGGTTGGCTGGCCTTTGGCATTGGTTGGAACGTTGCTGATCATCTTTTCGCCAACCAATTTGTATTTCCTGCCGCACTTGCGAGACTACTCGAAGGCGCCGCCAATCATCGCCGCGGTGTGCGCCGCCGGCTATCTGGTGAAACACGGCACGTCTCGCACCAAGACCATCGGTACCTGCCTCGCCCTGGGAAGCTTCCTCGGTCTGATGATGGGGTTTCGCAAGGACGTCTTAATCTGTGTCTGGCCGACAATTGCCGTCCTGTTCCTGTTTCTTCCTGGGGGGCTGCGGCGACGGCTCTGGGAAAAGGCCCTGGCTGCATTGCTCCTTCTCGCGACCTTTTTCGCAACCTCATGGCCGCTGTGGGCAGGCATGGAAGAGCAGGGCAGTTCGTCCGGACACGTGCTAATCTACGGCCTGCTTCCGCCCTTTGATGACTTCCTGGGCGTCGGCGGTGTCGATTACGAACTTGCTCCGGCGTCCAATGACGCGATCACGTCCGATATTGCGGGCGGCTACGCCGAACGCAACGCCGCGGACTTGGACAACGACCCGCTCCGCATCTATACCCCGCGATACGACGAAGCCTGCAACGCCTTTCTCCGTCAATACGTATCCACATTCCCGGCGGATATCATCATGCGGTGGTACGCCGCCGTACTGAGCAAGATGCGTTACGGAGTATTTGTGGCGTCTCATGAGTCCCGTTACGGTCCCGTGCGCGTGCCCATGATCGAGCATCTGTTCGCGCTTCGTTTTGACTGGCTCCACGGAATGTCCCGCCTGCAAGTCCCCCTGCTGCTGTTCTGTTTTCTGACGCTCTCCGGCATAGCGGTCCGTTACGGCCTGGCGTTCGCGCTGGTTGTGATCTACTACTGTGGCTACACCTCGCTACAGTACGATTTGCGACATCACTTTCACCTCGAATTCCTGTGGTGGCTGCCGCTGCTCTTCACTTGCCACGCGATGGTGCGAGTCGCCCCGGCCCTTGCCGGCGTTCGCCGCTCATCGAGCACGGCGGGCCGCGGCATGCGCATCCTCGGAACCCTCCGAAGGCCCGAGGCGCTCAGGATGGCACTGTCCGCCGTTGTGCTGGGCGTCGCTCTCACGGTTCCGCTGGTCGCCGCGCGCGCCTACCAGCATCACGCTTACGCCGACCTTTTTTCCCGATACGCCGCGAGTCCCCTGCGCCGCCTCGAGACTGAAACGACAACCGGCGCGGACCCGCGGGTTATGCGAATCGGTATCGCGGAGACCCCGGAAGAGGCGCAGCCAGCGAGCGAAAGACCGAAGTGGCTCATGAGGCAGCGATTGCTTGTGGCCGAGTTCGGGAGGGGCCAAGACGTGCCGATCGGTCTCTATACGAAGGAGGCAAAAACCGGGCTTCCCACCTTGTCCTATCGTTGCCTGGTGCGGGGTGACGGGCCGCGGGACCCCGGGGACAGTCTCCGCTACTTTCTACCCGTCTATGAGTCGAAAACATGGCAGCGGTACCGGTATTCCGAGTTCAACGGTTTTGAACTCTGGAAGAGCCAGGAACACCAATGGAAAGGGCTCTACGAAGTAACTGGCGCGGAATCGATTCCCTTATGGTTCATGATGACGATGGCGGACGATTGGACAAGCCGCCGGCGATACAAGGTACTGCGGAATGAAATGCGTCCCCTGCATTTTCGCGCGATGAAGGCAACAAAGCACAATCTACTTGCCAATGGCGGCTTCGAGGATTGGGCGGACGGCGCTCCGATGGGATTTACCCACGGCGGACCGTCGTTCACCATTCAGCCGGAGGCGGAACACGTCTTGGCGGGACACGCCGCCGTGCGTCAGGAATGGCTGATAGATGGCAGCGGCGGGAGCGCATCGACTCCTTTCGGGTGCTTTGTGCGCGGCCTTGAGCCTGCGACGATCTACGAGGTAATCGTTTCCGCGCGAAACCCGTCCGCTAGTAACATCTTGCTGTCAGCTTGGGACCTTCCCACGACCGAATCAGGCAGCATCGATTTCTCGCGTCCTCCCACGCGATTGCGCCAGCCGGTCCTTCGCGTTGTGCCCTGTGATGAATTCTCAACGTATTGGGGTACGTTTACGACGGCCCCAACGCCCGATCCGATAGTCTACCTTTGCATCGAGCGCTGGGCGCCCGCCTATCCCGCCGTGGTGTTCTGGGATGAATGGCGCGTCCACAAGTGGCCGGGGCAGCGGGAATCGTGGGACTTCAACCTTTGGATAAACGTCCAGGCGAAATGACATGGATTCCCGTTAGTTCCCGGAGAATCGGCGTTCCCGTCTTCGAACGCGATCGCAAGGTCTGATGCAGCAGATGCTGATTACATCCCGGCTGGTCCCACGTTGAAGAGATCCCATCGTTCGCACACTTTGAAAGGCCGACAATCAGCCGTTTGCTTAGCCGCTGCCGCCGCATCGTGTGCGGAGGTGACTCACAGGCGAGGCTCCGTGTGCGGGCTGTGCGGCAAGTCTTACGGAAGTTTCCGCCTCAAGTTGCGATACCATTCCGTCGAGAACTTCTGCATAATAGCGCGACAAGTGTCCGAATAGCGGGAAAATTTTGACCACCATGTGCGAGCAAACAATACACTCACTTGCGGGGCGGCTCCCGCGCAGGCGCTTTCTGCAAACGGCGGCGGCGGGCGCGATCCTGCTCGGGGCTCCCGGAACCATTCGCGCCGTCGATCCCCGGCCCCGGCCGAACATAGTCTTCATCACGACGGACCAGCAGCACTGGCGGGCCTATGGCGCGGTGGACCCGTTTTTCGACACGCCCCACATCGACGGGCTCGCGCGCGGCGGCACGGTGTTCACACACGCCTTCTGCACGACGCCCCAGTGTTCCGCGAGCCGATCGTCCATCTACACGGGCCTGTACCCGCACAAGACGCGCGTCATCGGGAACATCGAGTCCGTGCGGCACGACGGCGCGCCCGTGCCGCCGCTGGCGGAGGGGACCGATACGCTCGGCGCGAAGCTGCGCCGTGCGGGTTACCACACCGCGTATTTCGGCAAATGGCATTTGGGCAATCGCGATCATTTCAAGACGCACTTCGACGTTTCGGAACTGGACGGCGACGCGCAGGCCGGCGCAACGGAGAAGGCGCTGTTCTATCTCGAACATCGCCGCCATTTGCCGGAGACACCCTTCGCCCTGTTCGTCAATTACATTAACCCCCACGACATTTACGAATTCACACGAAAGGGTCTGACAGGCGATATCGAGACGCCCGAGGTCCCGGTCCCGCTGCCGCCGTCCTGGCGGGACGACTTGACGAAGAAACCCGCGCCACAACTGCGGTTCATGCGCGAGGACCAAGGCGACCTGCTTTACAACAAGCCGCGCGTCTTCTGGGAGCGCTATCGCGCGCTCTACCGCGAGAAATGCCGCATGGTCGACGCCGAGATCGGCGCGGTGCTGAAACGACTCGATGCACTTGGACTCGCCGAGTCCACGATCGTCGTTCTCCTTTCGGACCACGGCGACATGGACGCGAACCACGGCCTCATCTTCAAGGGCCCATTCATGTACGAGCACCTGGTCCGCGTGCCGCTTATCATCCGCGTGCCCGACGCGTGCGGCGGTGTCGCGCCGCGCGCCACGGACGCCTTCGCCCCGTTAACGGACGTGTTGCCGACGGTGTGCGATTTCGCCGGGGCGGACCCCGGCGCCGCGGACGGGCAATCGCTGCGTCCGTTCCTGACCGGCGCGGGCGCGATGCCCGAGCGCGCGTTCGTCGTTGGGCAGTACTACAACAAGCAGCGGTGGGTGAATCCGATTCGCATGGTCCGCACGAGCGCGTTCAAATACACGCGTTACATCCGGCACGGCGAGGAGTTGTACGATATCGAGAATGATCCGGATGAAATGGTGAATCTCGCGAGCGACCCGGCCCATCGCGAGACCAAACGCATGCTCGCCGACATGCTCGATGGCTGGATGCGCGACCACGGCGACACCGAATTCGACGCCTATTGGTCCACGGACCGGGAAGGCAAGCGCCTCGGCTAATCGACGCCCGCGTTCCCGAGGTCCGGCGTTTCGCCGCGCGGGTACGCTCTTCCTTCGTGCAGGTGCACCCAGCGGTGGGCGCGTCGCGCCAGCGCCTCGTCGTGGGTGACGAAGACCAGCGTTACGCCTTCGGAACGGTTCAGGTCCAGCAGCAGTTCGATTATCCCCGCGCCCGTATGCTCGTCGAGGTTGCCGGTCGGCTCATCGCCGAGTACGACGCTCGGCCGGTTGTAAAGAGCCCGGGCGATGGCGACGCGCTGTTGCTCGCCGCCGCTGAGCTTGCCCGGCTTATGCGACACGCGGTCCGCGAGCCCGACCTTCCCGAGAAGCTCCGCGGCGCGGTCGTGGCACACCCCGCGCGCGGCGCCCTTGCAGAGCGCGGGCATCATGACGTTTTCGAGCGCCGTGAACTCGGGCAGCAAGTGGTAGAACTGGAATACGAAGCCGATGTCCTCGTTGCGGATGCGGTTGACGGCGCTGCGGCTCATTCTTGCCAGAGACGCGCCGCGGAAGAACACGTCGCCGCTTGTAGGGCGATCGAGCGTGCCCAGGATGTGCAGGAGCGTGCTCTTGCCCACGCCCGAGGGCCCGCTGATCGCCAGCGACTCGCCCTCGCGCACCTCGAGGTCCACGCCGCACAGGATGCGCAACTCGCGCGCGCCGTCGCGGAACGTCTTTACCACGTCTTTGCATGCAAGCACGTTATTCATAGCGCAAGGCATCCACCGGGTCGACGCGCACCGCGCTCCACGCCGGATACAGGGTCGAGATCAACGTCAGGATGACCGCCGACACGCACACCCAGAAAATGTCCCCCGGCATGACCGCCACCGGGACGCCGTCGAAGTAATAGATCGTGCTGTTGAAGATGTCCCAGCCGATCGCTTTCGCGATGAACACCATGATCGGGTTGATGTTGTGGGCGAACAGCGTGCCGAGAATCAGCCCGGCGACGGTGCCCGTCAGGCCGATCATCAGTCCCTCGAAGATGAACAATTGAAATATGGATCGCGTGCTCGTGCCGATCGTGCGCAGGATGCCGATGTCGCGCCGCTTCTCCATCACGACCATGATCAGCGTGCTGGTGATGTTGAATGCCGCGACCAGAATGATGAACGCGAGGATGATGAACATGGCCAGCTTTTCCTGGTAGAGCGCCTCGAAAAACTCGGCCTGACTGTCGTACCACGTGATGGCTTGATAGGGCAGGTCCGTATCCTCGTTGATGCGGCGCTTCACCGTCTCGGCGAGGAACGGGTCGCGCAGCTTCATGTGGATGCCGTCCACGCCGCTTTCGCCGGTGAGCATCTGCGCGGTCGGAATGTCCACGAACGCATACAACGTGTCGAACTCGGACATCTTCGCCTGCGAGATGCCGCTGACACGCAGCCAAATCTGGCTGCCCCTGCGCGGCCCGAGCGGGGTCAGGGTTTGCCGCGCCGTCGTGACGGTCACCCGCCGGCCGATCATCAGGTTCGGGTCCGCGTAGTGCGCGCCGAGAAGGCGCTGCGCTAGCCGGTACCCCAGCACGATCTCCTTCTCGCCCGGCAACGCGCCCGCGCCATACTTGCGCCCGCCCTGGGTGGTCAGGTTCTCCGAGAGCATCGTGATTTCCTGCTCCCGGACCGGGTCCACGCCGAGGATGTACGCACCGGTCGAGTTCTGGTCGTGGGTGATCAGCGCCTCGACCTGCGCCAGCGGGCCCGCCGCCACGATCTCGGGCGCGACGGCGCGCAGGCGCGCGATGGCCTGGTCGGGGTCTTCGAGGCGGCCGCCGAAACTGGGCAGCACGGTAAGATGGGCGCGGTTCCCGATGATGGCGTCGCGCAGCGCGATGTCGAATCCGGTCATGACGCTCATGACCACGATAAGCGCCATAACGCCCACGCACACGCCCGCCACCGAAATGATCGCGATCAGGCTGACGAAGCGATTGCGGCGTTTGCTGCGCAGGTAGCGCGCCGCGACAAACAACTCAAATCGCACGAGGTGCATACTCCCCGGGAATTGCGCCGGAGGCTCCGGTCGAGAACGGAGTATAGTGCCCCCGCACCCCAACGGGCAACCGCGTTGAACGCCGCGCGGCATGGCCGCCGAAACAAGAAAGGACGCCGCTCAACCCGGCGGTTCCAATCGCGCAACGGCGCGCAGCGCGGACAGCACGCAGTCGTTCAAGCCGATGCCTCGGTAGGCGTTTCCGGCGAAAATGAGGCCCGGAAAACGCGTTTCCGCGGCCTCGACGGCGCGCAGGCGCGCCTCGTGCCCGAGGAGGTATTGCGGGATGCCGCGCGGATGCCGGTAGATGCGGAGTAGTTCGGGATCGCCGGAGATGCGCAGGAGAGGATGCACCTCGCGCCGCAGGTATTCGAGCAGTTCGCCGTCGCTCAGCCCGACGGCCTCCGGGTCCGAGTAGCCCCCGTACATCGCCCGTAGCAGGACATGTTCCTCCGGCGCGCGCCCCGGAAACAGCGTCGAGTCCCAGAGGCACCCGAGCAGTCGCTTGCCCTCCGTGCGCGGCACGAGAAAACCGAAACCGTTCAAGTCGTGGCCCACCTGATCCCGCCGGTACCCCGCCGATACAACCGTGATGCCCGCGTAGCGGATGCCTTCAAGCGCCGCGGTGAGTTGACTGCCGAACGCGGCGCAGCACCCCGCCGCCCCATACGCGGGCAGCGCCACGATCACGTTACGCGCCGTGATTCCCTCTTCCCGCGGGAGCGGGTGAGGGTGAGGGCTCATTCTCGACCCCGCCGTATCGACCCGAAATCCGCCGTCCGGCAGCGGCGCAATGCCCGTGACTTGTACGCCGAACCGCATGCGGTCCCCGAGCCGTGCCTGCACCGCCTCCGCCACGCCGCCGATGCCGTCCCGCAGGCTGGTAAGCGTGCCGGAAGGCCCCATGGCCGACGCACCGCTCTTGCGCAGCGCGCGCATCGCCTTGAACAGCCCGCCGTAGGTCCGCTCCAACTCCGCCATGCGCGGAAAGCAGTGTTCGAGGCTCAATTGCTTCGCATCGCCCCCGAAGATGCCCGTGACCATCGGGCTGACCAGAATGTCCGCCGCCTCGCGGCCGATGCGCCGCGCCGCGAAATCCCAAATGGACTCCGGCGCGTCGTCCCGTCTACCCGGAATCAGCGGTTCGCACAGCAGACGCGCCCGCCCACGCACCGAGAGCAGCGGCGAGACCAGGAACCCGGGTGGCGGCTTGACCTCGTGCAACCGCCCGCCCCGGAGAATGAACCGGTGCGCCGCCGCTTCGTTCACGCGCACAAGCTCGTTTTCCAGGCCGAGGTCCGCCATCCATTCCAACGTCTTCGGTTCCTTGTCCAGGAATCCGTTCGGTCCCCACTCGATGGTGAAGCCGTCCACACGGTCCGTGCGGGCCGTACCGCCCGGCGCATCCGCCGCATCGACGACCAGTATCCGGTCGCGGCCAAACAGCTCGACCGCGTAATGCGCCGCGCACAGGCCCGTCATGCCCGCCCCAAGGATCAGGATGTCCGTTTCGTCACGCATTCAGGAGTTCTTGTTCGCGGCAACGTGCGCGTGCCGCCGCGGCGCCATCCGGAAACCGTTCATGCGTAACAGCTTACGGGATACGGCCGCGCTCGGGTAGCAGTCTGCCTCGTGTTTGATCATGGATGGCATCGAATCCAAAGAGCCGGTGTCTTCCCGGTGATTATAGCCGCAATGGCGTCTCAGTCGCATCCTGACCTTGTCCTGACCTGGGATCGCGTGGGCAGTTACTTGAAGAATTCTCGAAAGTGCTTTGCAAGTCATTGCGATGAAATAAGTTAGCATTTCGCGGCGATGGCCGGTGCGCGTCCTGCCCGTCGGTTCACGCCTTCCCGCGTTTGACACTTTGATGCCTTGTGGTTTACTATTTAATAGCGCGGACTCGCGCGGCGCTCGAACCTTGGGTGGTGCAGACACGACATCGGGGCACGGGAAAGGGTAGCGCCATGCCTAATTCGGAGAACGGCGGCGAGGAACGGGCGTACATACTCCACGCGGTGTGGTTCGTGAAACCTCGCGGCGCCCAGCGGTATGCCGAATATCTCGAGGGCGCGTCGGTCATCGCCGAGAAATACGGCGCGCGCCGCGTCGAGGCGCTGATACCCGTCGACGTCATCCAGGGAGACTTCAAGCCGGATTACGTGTATGTGACGGAGTGGCCGAGCATCGATCATTTCTACCGGTTTGTACGCGATCCCGGTTACCGGGAGGTGGCCCACTTGCGCGAGGAGGCCTGCACCAAACGCGTACACGTCCACTGCCGCAGACCATCCACCCGCCCGGGCGAACAGTCGGTCTCGGACGGCTAGCATCCGCGGTTTCTCCTGGTCTATTCTTGGGCGTAGTCGCGGGCTGCGCCCCTCGGTCCAGTATGTCGCGTCCATTTCGGGGACCCCGCGAAACATGCGCGTCCGCGCGGGGAGTCATTAGCCATGGCCGCTGTTACCGTCCTTGCCTGCTTAGTCCAATCCTTCACTGGCGCCGCGCCGACGGACGCGGAACTGGCCGAGGCCCAACAATGGGTCGCCGCGAAGTTCGAAGGCGTCGCGCCCGCGAAAGAAGCGCGCCCGCACATCGAGGTCATTGCGAACCACGATCCCGTGCAGGCGAACGCGCGTCGCGGCAAGCCCCTGCGCCTCGGGGACCGCGAATACACCCGCGGTCTCTACTGCCACGCGGAGAGTCACGTGGTGGTTCACTTGCCCGGCCCCGGAAAGCATTTCGAGGCCGCTGTCGGGGTGGACTCGAACGAACAGACCAGCGGCGGGCGCGGCAGCGTCGTCTTCGCGGTGCGCGTGGCCGAACGCGAGACGTGGCGTTCCGAACTGCTCCGCGAGGGAATGCCCGCAGTGTCTGTCAATGTCGATCTCGAGGGCGCCCGCTGCTTCGAGTTGCGCGTCGAGGACGGCGGCGACGGCATCTCCTGCGATCAGGCGGATTGGGCCGAAGCCCGCGTTACGCTCGAAGATGGACGCGTGGTGTGGGTTGGCGATTTGCCCATCGACGCTCACACAAAGGCCTCCTACGACCTCGAACCGTTCTTCTCGTTCACTTATGGCGGACGTCATTCCGGCGAGTTCCTCTCTAAGTGGCCTAGCGAGAGAACATCGGAAGCTCTCGATACCCGGCGAACCGGGCACACGCTCACGTACCGGGATCCCGACACTGGCCTGACGGTGCGATGCGTCGGCGTTGCGTACCGCGATTCCCCGACCGTCGAATGGACGCTGTACTTCCGGAACGACGGCGCGAAGGATACGCCCGTCCTCAGCGATATTCTGGCCGTCGACACCCGCTTCGAACGCGCGGCGGCGGGCGAATTCGTCCTCAACCGCCATAAAGGTGACAACTGCACCGCCGACAGCTACGAGCCCATTCGCGAGACGCTGCCGCCGGAAAAGGACCTGCGCATCGCGAACACGGGCGGGCGGCCCACCCAGATAGCGTTTCCCTACTACAACCTTGCCTTCGGCGACGAAGAAGGTCCCGGCGCGGAGGGACTTATCTTTGTGGTGAGTTGGGCGGGGCAGTGGATGTCGCAATTCACGCGCGACGCGGCCTATGGCGTTCGCTTGCGCGCGGGTCAGGCGCTTACCCACTTTGCGCTGCGTCCCGGCGAGGAGGTGCGCGGCCCCATGATTGTCCTGCAATTCTGGAAGGGGGGCCGCCTCCACGCTCAGAACGTGTGGCGCGCGTGGATGATAGCGCACAACCTGCCGCGCCCGGGTGGCCGCCCGCCGGTGCTGCCGCTGCTCGCGGCGTGCAGTTCGCACCAGTACGGCGAGATGATCCACGCGGATACGAAGAGCCAAATCTTCTTTCTGGACAAGTATCTCGAACGCGATATCCGAATCGATTATTGGTGGATGGACGCCGGCTGGTACTACAACAAGACCGGCTGGCCCAATACGGGCACATGGGAGATCGACCAGGATCGGTTCCCCGGCGGTTTCCGCCCGATTACCGACCATGCCCACGCGAAAGGCGTCAATATCATCGTCTGGTTCGAGCCGGAGCGCGTCACCGCGGGCACGTGGCTGGCCGAGAATCATCCCGAATGGATTCACGGGGGAAAGAGCGGCGGCCTGCTCGACCTGGGCAACCCGGCGGCGCGCCAGTGGCTCACGGACCACGTGGACGGCCTGCTCACGCGCGAGGGCATCGACCTCTATCGTCAAGACTTCAACGTGGACCCGCTGGACTACTGGCGGCGGGCCGACAGGCCCGATCGGCAGGGCATCACCGAAATTCGCCACGTCGAGGGCTACTTCGCGTACTGGGACGAACTTCGGCGGCGGCACCCGGACATGCTGATCGATTCGTGCGCCTCGGGCGGACGGCGCAATGACCTCGAAACATTGCGGCGCGCCGTGCCGCTGCTGCGCAGCGACTACATCATGGAACCGACCGGAAACCAGTGCCACACGTGGGCGCTGTCGTTCTGGTTCCCGTTCTATGGCACCGGCACGTCGAAGACGAACCCCTACCTCGTGCGCAGCGTCTTGTGTCCCAACTTCATCGCCTGTTGGGACCAACGCGACCCGAACCTTGATTATCCCACGCTGGCCCGCATCATCGCGCAGTGGCGCGCCTTCGGGCCGAACTACTTCGGCGACTATTACCCCCTCACCCCGTACACCCTCGCGAACGACCAGTGGATCGCGTGGCAATTCGACCGCCCCGAGGAAGGCGGCGGCATGGTGCAGGTGTTTCGCCGTGAGGAAAGCGTTTACGAGTCGGCGCGTCTGCCCTTGAACGCGATGCGGACCGTTGACCGGTATCGTGTCACGAACGTCGACGCGCCGGAAGCCTTCGTGGAATACACGGGGGCCGAACTCCAAGAACACGGCCTGCCCGTGACGATACCGGATCGCCCGGGTACGGCGTTCTTTGTGTATGAGCGGATTCCACAGTAAGTGGCCGGCTGCCTCGCGAAACGGGAGTTGTACGATTGCGGCACGAGCGAATACGGTAGAATTGATCGGGCGCCTGGTTGGGGTGGCCCCGAGACGGTATTCGACACCCGGTGGTAAGGATGCGAAAAAGGATGACGCTGAGAACCGGCTTCGTCGGCATGGAACTGACGTTTGCGGCGGTGTGGCTGGCCGCATGCGCCACCAACCCCGCGACGCCGACCCCATTCACGCGCGACTGGCACGAGGACGTGCAGGGCGACCGGGCGTTCCAGAAACGTCTCGAACGGCTGCGCGGCGACGACGAAGTAGTACTTGCGGGCGAAGAGGGTAAGGCGCGCGCAGCGGTCTACATGGACGAAAAGGGCCGGCCCCGTCTGAATGTCGGCCAACAGACGGGACTTAGCGCGGATCTGGACTACGATGACGGCCCTGAGGCGACACTCAAGTACAAAGTGAAATGGGACTTCGCGAAGCCTAATCGGAAGGAGTAGCCGCGCGTCACGGCTTGTAGACGACGACCTGATCGCCGACGCGCAGCACGTGGTTGCTCGGCCATTCGTTCCAGCGGAATAAGTCGCCTACCTTGACGCCGTATCGACGCGCGATGGTCGTCGGATTGTGGCCCCGGGCGACGACATGCACGATCTTTCCCGATTCGCGAGCAGGCGCCGTGTTGGCGGCGGTCATCACCCGCTCGGGGACCTGCGCCGATGCGACGGACGCGCCCTTCCGGTATACGACCAGTTCATCGCCGATGCGCAACGTCGACTTATCGGTCAGTTTGTTCCACGCGAGGAGATCCTTCGTGCGCACCCCGTACTTCTGCGCGATACCGCCGGCCGTCTCGCCCGCCGCCACCTTGTGAATGATCTTGGTTTCTGTTTCCGGGGCGGGCGCACTCGCGGCGGCGGGCGCGCTATTCGGGGTCGAGGGCGCGGCAGACGCGCCGCCTTGACGGACCCGCAACCTCTGGCCAATCTGGATGGTTCCAGACTTCGACAAGTTGTTCAGCGCAAGAAAGTCGTCCACCCCCATGCCGTACTTCGCGGCTATCATGGCCGGGTACTCGCCCGCCTGCACCACGTGGACCGACTCCGCCGCCGACCCCTCTGCCTTCGCCGTCGCGGTTGGCGCAGGTTCCGGCGCGGCCTCACGCGCCGCGGATGCCGCCGCTGTCTTCAATGACGGGTCGCTCACGTAGAGCGTGCGGCCCACCTGAATGCGGGCGCTGCGCCCGAGGCCGTTCCACCCCTGGATATCGCTCACGCTCACCCGATGCGCGCGCGCGATGTCGAAGAGCGTATCGCCCGCCTTGACGCGGTACGTCTTGGGCGTCGCGGGCGCTTCCGTCACGGAGGGCGCGCCTCCCTTTGCAGGCGCGGCGGAGGCGACTTGCGCGCCCGACGGCAATTTGAGCCGCGCGCCCGTCTGAAGGTGACGGGCCGAGCGGATGCCGTTGAGGCGCATGAGTTCGTCTCCGCTTACGCCGTAGCGCGCGGCGATGCCGGCGACCGTTTCGCCGCGGCGCACGGTGTGCGTGCTGCTGCCGCCTGCGTACTGGACTGTCTTGACCTTCTGGACCGCGGCGAGGAATTGCTGGCGATACTCGACCGGCACGGCCACGGCGTACTCGCCCGTTGGCGGCGTAACCCGCTGGACAAGGTCGGGGTTCAGGGATTCGAGCGTGCCTGTGGGCAGTCCCATCGCCTTGTCCAAGTCACTCAGGGCGTACGTGCCGCGCACCGCCATGCGCACCGTGTTCTCGGGCGGCTGCGGGTTGGTGCGGAAGCCGTATCTCTCGGGGGCGCTCGCTACGATCATGGTGGCGAGAAAGCGGGGATAGAACTTCTTTGTTTCGAGGGGGATGCGGTTGGCGGCGGGGGGCGTCTCAAGGAGCGTCCAGAGATTGCGGTCGCCGCCATTGTCGGCGATGGCCCGCTCGATGCCGCCTTCGCCCATGTTGTACGCCGAAATCGCCAGGGCCCAGTCGCCGTTGAACATGTTGTGCAGGTCGCTCAGATAGCCGATGGCCGCGCGGGTAGCACTCTGCCAGTTGTAGCGCTCGTCCACGTGGCTGTCCATGCGCAGGTTGTATCGTTTGCCGGTGCTCTTCATGAATTGCCACATGCCGCCCGCGCCCGCGCGCGACACGATCTTCGGCGTGAACAGACTCTCGACCATGGCCAGCCACGCGATCTCCTCGGGCAGCCCGGCCTTGCGCAACTCCTCCCGGATATAGGGCAGATACTTCTGGCTTCGGTCGAGCCCCGCCTGGAAATTCTTCGGGTAGCCCGTCTGGATTTCGTCGATCTCCGCCAGCACGCGCTCCGGCAGCGGGAACGGAACCTGGATGGCGCTGTAGCCCCGGAGCGCGTCGAAATCCTCCGCCGTAAACGTGCGGCGGCGCCGGTGCTCGAACGCGCTCGCATGGCGCGTCGTTGTGTTCAGGACCGCCTCGAATTCGCCGCGCAGCGAGTAGAAGATGCCCGGGTCGAGGTCCGCCTCGATGAGCAATTCGAGCATCAAAGTGTAGTGACGGAGCGCCGCTTCATGATCGCCCCGTTCCTGCGCCGCGTTCGCTTCCTTGAACGCCTTCTCCGCGTCCCGAAGCAGTTCGGTCACCGATCTCGGCTCGACCGGCGCTAGGTCCTCCGCGCCGACGCTGACGCGCGGCAGCGGCTCGAATTGGTGAACGTCCTTTGCGCACCCCCCCGCCAGCGCTACCAGCAAGGCCCCCCCAAGACACAAAAAACGGGTTGGCTTCCTCATGAGACGTATACGCTCCTGTGCTTGACTTTGGCGCGCGTGAAATCCGTTACAGAGCGTCGCCGGTCTCGTTTCCCTTCGTCCCTCGGCGTTATCCCGATCAGGATAACAGGAACTCCCCTTCGCCGTCCAGACCTTTTCACGGCCCGCCCGCGCCGCGTCTCCGCCGCGCGCGACCTTGCCGCCGGTCTTACACCCGCCGCCGTTTGCCTGGTCCCGCGCGGGCGATCACCTTCGCCGCCGCCGCCAAGACCGCCGCCCACGCGACCAACCATGGGCATAGTGTAATCAACATCTTGTGGTATGTCAAGCCCAAAAACACTACATGGTGCCTTCCGTCCCATCCCGCCCGTTCGACTTCTTCGTCCTATTGTCGTGCTCGCCGCTCGATGTCCCCTTGGTGTGGAATCGGCCTGCGGCCTACTCTTCGATGGCGGACTCGATTTCGTCCTCGCTGCCGCTTCTTAGTAAACGATCCACGTGGATGTGCAGGATGGCAAGGTCGGACGCGCGGACGCCGGGGACGCGGGCGGCTTGGCCGAAGTTGGCGGGCCGTATCTGCTTGAGCCGCTGGCGGCTTTCGTGGGGCAGGCCGGGCACGGCGTCGTAGTCGAGGTTGTCCGGGATGCGGCGGTCCTCCGCCTTGCGGAAACGCGCGACATCGCGGTTCTGCCGCTCGAAATAGCCCTGGTACTTGATGCGAATCTCGACCTGTTCGGCGGCGAGCGCGTCGACCGGCGCGGGGGGCGGCGTCATGCGCCAGACGTCCCGTATCGTCACGTTGGGTCGGCGCAGCAACTGCTCGGCGGTCTGGGGCGCGGCGATGGGCGCGCCACCGCGATCGACTAGCAGGCGGTTGACCTCTTCCGCGGGGCGGACGGTTGTGGATTGCAGCCGGGCCGTTTCGCGCGTGGCGGCGTCTTCCTTTTCGCGTAGCCGTTGCAGCACGTCATCGTTGCCGAACCCGTAGCGGGCGAGGCGGGCGTCGGCGTTGTCGTGGCGCAGGTGCAGGCGATACTCGGCGCGCGACGTGAAGAGCCGATACGGTTCGAGGACGCCGCGCGTGACGAGGTCGTCGACCATGACGCCGATATACGCCTCATGGCGGCCGATGGTCAGCGGCGGTTCGCCGTCGAGGAAACGCACGACGTTCAACGCCGCGTAAAGGCCCTGGCCCGCCGCCTCCTCGTAGCCGGAAGTCCCGTTGATTTGCCCCGCGTGGAAGAGTCCTCGGACGGCCTTGGTTTCGAGGTTCGGTTTGAGCTGCGTCGGCTCGACGAAATCGTACTCGACCGCATACCCAGGGCGGAGGATTTCCGCGTTTTCGAGGCCGGGGATGGTGCGGAGCATGGCGAGTTGCACGTCCTCGGGCAGGCTCGTGGACAGACCGTTGACGTAGACCTCCGCCGTGCGCAGTCCCTCGGGTTCGAGAAAGATGTGATGCCGCGTCTTATCCCGAAAGCGGACCACCTTGTCCTCGATGCTCGGGCAGTACCGCGTGCCGATGCCGTCGATGCGCCCCGAATACAGGGGCGATCGGTCGAGATTGCGCAAGATGGCCTCGTGGGTCCGTTCGTTCGTGTAGGTGAGCCAGCAGGAGACCTTGTTCGGCTGGAAGCCCTCGATCGGCGTCGTGAACGAGAACGGGCGCGGATCGGTGTCGCCTGGCTGTTCCTCCATGACCGACGTGTCGATGCTACGGCGGTGTATTCGGGCGCAAGTGCCCGTCTTGAGGCGCTCGACGTGGAACCCGAGCCGCTTGTACGTCTTCGTCAGCCCCTTCGATGGCGGTTCGCCGCCGCGCCCGCCCTCGACGGCGGTCATGCCGTAGTGGAGGCGTCCGCCCAGGAACGTGCCGGTACATACGATGACGGCCCGGGCCGTTACCTCCTCGCCGAGCGTCGAGACCACGCCCGCGATTTCGCCGTCGCGGACGATGAGGTCGTCGACGACCATCTGCTTGAGGTGGAGGTTCGCCGTCTCCTCGCAGACCCGCTTCATGTCGTACTGGTACGCGACGCGGTCCGCCTGGGCGCGCGGCGAATGGACCGCCGGCCCTTTCGACCGATTCAGCATCTTGAACTGGATGCCCGTGCGGTCGATGCACCGGCCCATCTCGCCGCCGAGCGCGTCTATCTCGCGCACGACCTGGCCCTTCGCCACGCCGCCGATGGCCGGATTGCACGACATGCGCCCGATGGTGTCGAGCGACATCGTGGCCATGAGCGTGCGGCGGCCCATGCGCGCGCAGGCGAGCGCCGCCTCGATGCCGGCGTGTCCCGCGCCGATTACGATAACCTCATAGTCGCGTGTCATCACGGGGTACTCGGTTCATGCCGCGTTGAGACACGGCATGCCCAACCGTTGTATGCGAGGTTTGCCGCGAACGCGGTTGAGCCCCGAAGGGGCGACGATAGGATAGCCCAGGGCAACGCCCTGGGAGAAGAGACGCACAGGAACGCCAAGCCCTGAAAGGGCGAAACAACGCGACGCGGATTCCGTCGATGTACTGTGTGGATATCGGGGCCATGTTACGCCCTTTCAGGGCTTGTTTCGGGGTTTCTTCGTCCTCCCAGCACGTTGCCCTGGCCTATCATGTTATGGGCCTTCGGCCCAATAGGCGGAAATTCCAGGTTCGAGGGATGCGCTTTGCGTGTACCGAGAAGGCAGTGTATCAGCCCGATTCTTGGGCGCGCAATCACCGGGACCTGATCGCGCGCCCGGAATGTCACCGCGGCAGCGCCGTGCGGCAGCCGAAAACGCCGCCCGCCATCATGCCCGGACGGGCCTGGAAGGTCACGCGCACGCGGTCCTTGCCCCGGGTATGTTCCGGCGGGATGGGGTATGCCACGTCGAAGAACGTGCCGGGGTCCTGAGGCGTTTCTAACGATTGGGTGGCGATCCGCTCGCCGTCCACCAGTATGTCGAAGACGCGGCCGCCCGCGTCGCTGCCCCAGTAGGTGCAGATAAGTTCGACGGGCCGGTCGGGCGACACCTTCATCGTGAAGGCGAACCAGCCGCCGTCTGCGGCGTCGCGCCACGCGCGGTCCAGGTGCATGCCGTGACGCGAGTTTTCCCCCTCGAAGGCGTGGTCCCGTTCCGGCTGCATTTCGCCGGGCTGCACGTAGTCCAGCGTGCGCGCGTCAAGCGCCTGCCGGCGCGCCTGCTCCTCGCGATACGCCGTCTGCCGCGCCTCCCATTGCTCGGGCGTGAACAAGTCCCAGTACACGACGTGGCGCTGGTGGTGCATCCGGAAGAAGGGTATTAGCCGCAGGTCTTCGGGATGGCCGACGCCGTCGGTCACGAACGTAAGCGGTTCGCCCGCGACGGGCTTCAGCCACGCCGCGACCGGCTGGTCGTCCGTAATCAGCACCGGCATTCGGTTCGGCGCGCGTTCCGTCTCGCCCAACGCGCCCGCCAGTACGATGGGCCCGTACAGCAGCGCAACGCGGCGCGGGTTGTCCGGCATGGCTTCGGTATGTACCCGCATCGGGTAACGGGCCGCGATGGTGTCGCCGTCGCGCCAGGTGCGTCGCAGCGGAATGTAGCTGCCCGGGGCCGCCGTGCCCGCGACGGCCTCGCCGTTTACGCGCAATTCCACGCCGTCCCGCGCCCATGCGGGATAACGCAGGTGGAGCGTCAATTCGACAGGGTCGCCGCACCGGATGCGCAATTCCGTCGCGTCTTCGTCCGGGAAACGGGTTTCTTGGCGCAGTACGAACCCCTTTTCCCGCCACGTCAATTCGGACGGAATGAACAAGTTGACGTACAGGCCCGCCGCATCGTGGAAGTAGATCGCTTCGCCGTAGCGCGTGTGGTTTTCCATGCCCGTGCCGACGCAGCAACTGAAGGTATCGAAGAGGGTCTGATAGGTCTTCATCCGCCCGGATTCGAGGGGCACGTAGTACGTCACGCGCCCCGTCTCCGGGTCCTGCGAACCGAGAATGTGGTTGTACAGGGCGCGCTCGTAGAACTCCGCGCACGCGGGCGAGGCGTCCCACGTGAAGAGACGCCGGGTCAACTTGAGCATGTTGTACGTGTTGCAGCTTTCCGTCGTTTCCGTGCTGAGTCGGTCGTTCAGCGCATCCGGCGGCCCGAAATGCTCGTGGTCGCTGTTGCCGCCGGTCACGTAACTGTGATGCAGGACGACGGTGGTCCAGAAGGACCGCGCCGCGTCGCGGAAACGACTGTCGCCCGTCAACTCGTATTGGCGCGCAAACCCGATGAACTTCGGGAATTGCGTGTTCGCGTGCAGGCCCTTCAGCCGGTCTTCGCCGCGCGCCGCCGGCGCCATGACCGCCGCGTGATTGAAGCGCCGCGCCAACGCGAGGTATTTCTCGTCGCCGGTGATCGCGTACAGGTCCGCCGCGACTTCATTCATCCCCCCGTGCTCGCAGCGCAGCATGTCCTGCAACTGCGCGTCGCTCAGGCCGTCCGTGACCGCATACGCCCAATCGGCCAGCCGCGTGTACGCCGCCAACGCCTCCTCGCAGCCCGCGTGGACATAGGCGTCGCGCAACCCGGCGAGCAATTTGTGCATCGTGTACCAGGGCACCCAAACCCCGTTCAGTTGAAAACTCTCGGGACGGATGTCGCCCCGGGCGATCTCCGCGAAGACGCGCTTGCCGTCGGGAATCGCTGCGGCATAGCCGTCGCCGTTGGCCTCCTGACACGCGGCGAGTTCGGACACGATGTAGCGCACGCGGTCCTCGAAGCGCGCGTCGTCCGACGCGGCGAATTGCAGCGCGCACGCCGACAGATAGTGCCCGAGGGTGTGACTCGCAACGCCTTGCTCTTCCCAGCCGCCGTAGCGCGGCGCCTTCGGCGCCAGCCCCGCGTCCTCACGCACGCCTGCCAGCAAGCGGTCCGGCTCGAGTGCGAGCAGCCATGCGGCGTTGCGGTCCATGGCCGCCTTGAACGGACCGTCGAGGAGCCGCACGTCGCGCAGGGCGAACGCTTCCAGGTGCAACGCCGCCTCCGGTGCGGCCAACAGCGAAAACATCTCCACGGCAAGCAGCAGATTCATGGCGCACCCTCGATGGCGCGCGTCCGGCGCGCGCACGTGATGCACTATAGCACACGGCGGAAATGCCGCCGAAGCATCGCGGTGGGCGCGTGAATAGATCCGCGGCCAGAGACGTCTGAATCGATGCGGCGCATACCGGACGTGACAACTTCAACGCAGGAGGGCGCAACCATGTACTCTCTCGAAGGCGTCTTCGACGCGATCTATTACTTCATCGCGGACCTGCTCGATCTCGTGCTCTGGTTCCTCTACAACCTGCCCTATTGGGCCTTCTGACGGCCCGGGGCGAGGCCGGTTGTGGCCGGTCTCCTGGCTTGCCCGCCGAAGTCACGCGCCGCGCGTGACGAAGGCTGGGACCGCGCCACTTGGTGTGGCCGGTCTCCCGACTGCGCCACCGCCCCGATCTTCGTTGGTCCGATCCGTCCGATCCGTCTGATCCGTCCGATCCGTCCCGTCTGGTCCCGCCGCGCATGGCTTGGCGTTTCCCCTTTCGGCCTCTTGACTACTGAAAATTTATTCAGTATAATGAAGGGTGCCAACAGAGGAGCGCGCGCCATGAAAATGATGGAACTGTACCGGTACAACGTGCCCCTGGAGATTATCGAGCTGTGGCGGAAGCAGGAGAGCGAAGTGTTGCTGCCGTTACAAGAGCTGGCGGTAACGCGGCATAACCTTTTCGGCGACAAGAACTTGCTAATCCAGGCGCCGACGAGTTCGGGGAAGACATTCATCGCGGAGATGGCGGCTGTCCAGACGGCGTTGCGGCGGAAGAAGGTGGTGTATCTCGTACCGCTGAAGGCGCTGGCGGAGGAGAAGTACGCGGATTTCCGCGAGAAGTACGCCGCATACGGCCTGAAAGTGATTGTGTCGACGCGGGACCGGCGCGAGTTCGACCGGGACTTCGAGGAGGGCGATTTCTCGGTGGCGGTGGTGGTCTACGAGAAACTGGCGCAGTTGCTCGTGCGCCGCCCGGAGCGTCTCGAGGAAATCGACCTGGTGCTCGCGGACGAACTCGAGTTGCTCTCGGACCCGGAGCGGGGGCCGATGGCGGAATTGCTGTTGACGCGTATCCTGCACTACGGCGGCGCGGCGCGGCGGCTGATCGGGTTGTCGGCGGTCATCGGCGGGGCGGATCGGTTGGCGGAATGGATGGGCGCGCGGCTGGTGCAGTACGAGCGGCGGCCCGTCGAGTTGCGGCACGGCGTCCTTTACGAGGGCGTATTCCGGTACCGCACGCACAACGAGTTCACCGAGGGCGAGGAGCGGCTCATCGACGCCGGCGACGGGTCGGCGTGGGAGCAATTGACGCAGAACGTCCGCGCCTTCGCGTCGGCGGGCGAGGCGTGTTTGATATTCGTGAAGGCGCGGCACGAGTCGCGGCGGGGCGCGGAATCGCTGGCGGGCCGGCTCGACCTGCCGCCCGCGAAGCGAACCATCGAGGCGCTGCGCAAGCTCGAAGCGACGCGATCGCGGACCGCGCTGCTCGAAACGCTGTCCGGCGGCGCGGCCTTCCACAACACGGACCTCTCGCCCGCGGAACGCCGCGCGGTCGAAGAGGGCTTCCGCCGCGGCGAAATCCTGGCGCTGGTATCGACGAGCACGCTTGCTATGGGGCTCAACCTGCCCGCGCGCAACGTGTTCATCGCGGCGGACAAGTGGCGCTACGACAACCGCCTCGGCATGCCGTGGAAATCGCCCATTCTCCACACCGAATACGAAAACATGGGGGGACGCGCCGGGCGCTACGGATCGGGCCACGTGTTTGGCCGGTCGATCCTGATTGCGACCACGCCCTTCGACCAGGAAACGCTCTGGCGGCGCTACGTCGAGGGCGAACGGGAACGCATCGACCCGCGCCTCGCGCAAACCCCGCTCGAGGACCACGTGCTGCGGCTTATTGCGTCGCGGTCCTGCCGCACGCTGAACGAGGTGCTGGCGTTCATGGAGCGTACCTTGAGCGGGCGCTGGGTCTGGGCCGAAACACTCACGCTGGACGAGGTTGAATTCCGCCTGCGCGCCGCCGTGAACCGCTGTGTCGACGCGGGTGTCGCCGTGTCGCACCCCGATGGCCGCATCGAGGCCACGCCGTTCGGGCACGCCGTCGCCGCGAAGGGAATCGCCATCGAGACGGCGCGCGCCCTCGAACACTGGATCGGCCAATGCGAGACGCTGCCTTGGCCGGCCATCGACCTGCTGTTCGCGGCGGCGTCGACCGTGGACGGGCGGATGCTCCAGGTCTCGCTAACGGCGCGTGAATACGACCACGCGAATTACCCGAGTGTGCTCAAGCGGCTCACCCGCGACGAACCGTTCGCGGCGGACACGCCCATGAACCGCGTTCGCAACGGCAACGCGCAACCCTTCTTCGAGGAAGTACGGGCCATGAAGGCCGCCTTGTTCCTGCATGAATGGACTGAACACGCGGCGATCCACGACCTCGAAGAGCACTATCACACTACCGCCGGCCAGGTGCTGGCCGCCGCGGAGCAGATAAGCTGGCTCGTGGACGCCACCGCGGCCATCGCGGCCGCCGCCGGTGCGGATCCCGCGTTCATCGAGCGCGTCCGAACCTTGTCCGAGCGCGTGCAGTACGGCCTGCGCGAGGAGGCGCTGCCGTTGGCGCGGTGCGGCGCGGGGCTCGCCCGCAACGATATCCTCGCCCTGGCCGCGCAACGACTCGATACGCCCGCCGCGATTGTGGCCGTCCCCGAAAAGGCGCTCACCCGCTGGCTCACCGCTGCCCAGGCCCGCCGACTGCATGCCTGGGCGCGCAAGCGGGGCGCGCAGCCGGCCTTGGCTGCGGCGGAAATGCCGCAGCCGACCGCGACCGCGTGGCCCGTCCTCATCGTCGACGACGACCAGCCGGGCGAAATCCAGCTCGACGGCGTGCGCATTCCGCTCCAGGACAAGCAGTATCGGCTCATCCGGGCACTGGCGGCGCATCCCGGCGCGTGTGTGCCCTACGACGCCATATACGAGGCCGTCTGGGGCGACGTCATCGTCGAGTCCAACCAGATGCACTTCCAGAAGCGCAACTTGATCAAGCGGGTCCTCGAAGCGTGCCCGCAGTACCAGGACCTCATCGTGACAACGCCCAAACGCGGCTTCAAACTCAATCTCGCGCCCGAGCAGGTGCTGGTGAAAGCGGGGGCGGTGTCGAGCGCGGCCTGAGGCGCGGGCCGGCGCCCCAGAATTGGGAGTACGCTTGGCGGCCACCCGATCCGCCCGATCCGTCCGATCCGTCCGATCCGTCCAAGAACCCTGCCCCTTCCGGACACAGACTCACGGGCCAATTGCGGTGGCGTGCGGGTTCGGCAACGACTTTGCCTGGAGTTCGGGGTGCGCGGCGTAGATACCGCGAATCGCGGGAAACTGAATCGTGTGCGCGGTGAGTTCGGCCAGCGTATCGAGCAACGCCCGTTCTCGGTCGTGCATGGCGTCGCAGGACTTCTCGCTCAGGGCGCAGCCGTCCCAAGGGAGCATTTCCTCCTTGTTGAGCGCGGCGACGTCGCGTAGCAGGTTGTCCTTGACATAGTCCAGTCCCCAGATATCGAGAGACCCACACTGCGCCGGGTCCATCTCTCCGCGACGACAGCGCCGCCAGACTTCCCCTGCCGCAATCTGCTCGTCCCGGGGTACGTCCAACGGATCGAAGTCGATACCGAGTACGCGCCGATGTACGGCGTCCATTTGCGCGTCCGCGATCCGCCAGCGCCCCTTCTCGCCGTTCCAGTATTCGCACACCCAATGATCGCTGAACCGCCCCCGCTTGAGGTAGGCGCTGAATCCGTTGCGCGCCCGCGCCGGGATGCCCCGTGCGCGGAACATCGAGCAGAGCAGCACCGCGTAATGGCGACAGGTGCCGATGAAGCGGGCGGCGGGTTCGCGCGGCGTCGTCAGCGGGCGGGGATCGGCCTCGATCATGGCGGCGAGCATGTCTTCGACGCGAACCGTGTAAACCTGCGTCGTTTGCTCTGAAGGGAGGGTCACCCCGTATCGCTCGCCGCGCAGCACGTGGATAATGAGCCCTTGCGCGACCTGGCAGAGCGCTTCCGGCGTCTCCGGGAGGACGCTGTACGCCGATCCCAGCATCCTGGGATCGGTCACCGGACTGTGGTCCAGGTAATATGTGGCCTCTGAATGCGTGCCGTCGCTCCCGGTTGCGCGCGAAACGTACCCCGTAAGCATCCGCGATCGCGCTTCTCGAATGCAGGGAGGCGAGGCGCGCCCCGCCCCCGCCGATTATGCCGCAAAGTAAGCCGGTTCGCCCACCATCAGCGCCGGCGACGACACCGGGTCGCTGCTCTCGATAATCGACAACCCCGCCGGCCCCAAGCAGGGTTCCACACCGACGTAGTCCGATTGAACACGAGTGGAGAGAGAACGAACCGCTTTTCCAACTGTCTTGATACCCAAACAGCGTCCTCGACCCCCCTCGCCCTTCCTTGAACCGCACGTCAATGCGCCTGCGGTAACTTTATCATAATTATCAGGATTTGGCAAGCGCCGTTAACCGATGGCGACGCAATGACTTGCGTGTCTGCTAAGATATTCAGGCGTGGCCGCAGCCGCGCTGATGGCCAAATTTTGTTATTGACAACAGGCGGGCAACCGTTTATAGTAGAATGCGCATATAGGGTGGCGAGAGTTCAGTACGGGTGCAGGCTTTCCCCGGACTCGTTGTCAGTCTCCCGAAATGCGACAAGCATGCCCCGATGGCCTCATGGAACCGTGCGCGGGCCTTTGGGGCATCCCGCAGTCACGGCATTGGGGCCGCGACCGGCGGACGTTGGCATCATCTGGGACCCGGGACGCCGCGTATCCTGCGCCGCGTTCCCAAGAGGAGGGCTGGTCATGCGTCATCGAGGATTCACATTGATCGAGTTGTTGGTCGTCATCGCAATCATCGGCATTCTCGCGGCGATTCTTTTGCCCGCGCTGGCGCGTGCGCGGGAGGCGGCGCGGCGTTCCAGTTGCCAGAACAACCTCAAGGAGTGGGGGCTCGTCTTCAAGATGTACGCGGGCGAGGATCCCGGCGAGCGGTTCCCGCCGCTCGAGTTCGAGTCGAAGCCGCATCAAGTGACGGGGCAATACGAACTCTACATCGCCGCTGGGCCGAAGGTGAAGGCGATTTATCCCGAGTACCTGACGGACCCGGCAATCATCATTTGCCCGTCCGACGCGACGGACACCATCGACAGCCTGCGCGACGAGAACATCCCGGCGTTGGGCATTCAAGAGGGCGACTGGCATCTCGGGTACTACCTTGGCGGAGGGAACGGGGTCAACGACATCGACAAGAGTTACGCCTATTTCGGCTGGGTGCTGGACCGGTTGAACGACGTGCCCGGGCAGGTGGCCCCGGCGGGGTCCATTACGTTGTTGTCGCTGCTCCTGCAAGTCCTTCCTGACGTGAACATTCCGACGAGCGCGCTTGTGCCGATTCAGCTTCCTATGCTCCTGATCCAGGGTATCTCGAACTATCCAGACGTCATCGCGGCCGTTGCGAACCCGTCGCCGGCGAACGAGGCTTTCGTGGACAGAATCGCCGACAGCGACGTCAGCGGCCCGAATCTTGTCGGCCACGGCAACGGCGGCGGCGACACGGTGTATCGCCTCCGCGAGGGAATCGAGCGGTTCCTTATCACAGACATCAATAACCCGGCGGCCACGGCGCAGGCGCAGAGTGTGGTCTTCATCATGATTGACCAACTGGGCACCGCGGGCACTATCGAGTTGTTCAATCACGTGCCCGGTGGCTGCAACGTGCTGTACCTCGACGGGCACGTGAACTTTATCCGGTATCCGACGGACCAACCCGTGAACCGGCCCATGGCGAACATCATGGCGCTTTTCGAGAGCTGATCGCCGGCGTATAGCGCGATTAAGGCAAGCAGTGGAGCCGTTCGAGGTTTGCCACGACCTCCGCACGGCCCGGCTCGCGCGCGAGCGCCTCAAGAAAGTACCGCCGCGCCGCGTCCCGCTCGCGGAACTCGGCGCAGAGCGCGCCCGCGTTGTTCAGGGTCTGCACCTCGCGGCCATAGACGCCGAGCCCGGTCTCGATATGCCGCAAGGCGTCGTCATGACGCTCCTCCGAGAAGGCTTCCCGCGCGCGCGCCAAGCGGTACTCGTAGAAGATCAACTCCGCGGTTTCGTCGCCCCGCGTGGCCGCCGCATCGAGGCCGTTGCGCCATCGGTATTCCGACCAGTAATCGCGCGCGGGCGTCGAGTCGCCCCGCCGGACCGCGCGGAATAGCAGGCCCGCCTGCGCCGTGCGCCAAGGCAGTGGCAGGCGCCGCGGGTTCGTGAAGTACACAGGCCGGCGCGTGTGGCGCAGCAGCGCCTCGACGATGGCCGGTTCGTAACGGCGTCGCGGCTTGTCGCCCCATTCCGGCGCGCGGGCCTCGGCGGGAATCTCCGCGATGACTTCCGGGGAAAGATAGCCGTATTTGCGTCCGATGATCACGTCGGGGCGCACGCCTTCGACAGCCTGCATAAAGACCGCGGGGAAACTCGCGTGATCGGCCTCGGAGACATAGACGGCGTCCAGCGCCATGGATTCGAGCACGTTGCGCGCGTAGTCCTCGGCCCAGAAGTACGCGGACTTGTCGTTGTCGCGCCAATGCACGACGAGCGGCGCGAACACGCACACCGCCGCCGCCGCGGCGACAGCCCACCATGTCACATGCTCCCGCAGCCACGCGAGCGCGACGCCGATCCAGATCGCGGTCATCATGGCGGCGGGGATGCCGAATACGACCATTACGGCGCGCCATTCTTTGTCGAAGTTGAAGTTCTGGATGAACGCGAACCCCGCGATGACGACGACGCTCACGGCGAGGGTGAACACCGCGTAAGCGCGCTTCCCGCGCCACAGCAGCCACCACCCGGCGACGCCGACGAGGAAGAGGGGCGGCGTGAACTCGCGCGACCAGAATCCCGCGCACACTCCCAGTTGGCGGAGATAGCGCCCGAGGCCGCGAGGGTATTGCGAGTACATGAAGCTGAACTGCTTGCGCGTCGCGTGGTCCCAGAGCCCCCGGAGCGACTCGGGGTTTCCCCAGTCCATGGGCGGGTTCGCGCGGGACGCCAACGGCAGGTAGAGATACACGCAGAGGCCCAGCAGCACCAAGAGTGCCGCGCGCGCATATGCGCGCCATCGGGCGGGGTCGAGGCCGTCGGCCCACAGAATGTACGCGGCGAAGACGGGACCGAGCAGGACCATCGTGTTGTGATTGGCGAGCCCGAGTCCGTAGACGAGGGCAAAGGCGTACAACCGGCTGTCGCGACGATGCCCCCGCCAACGCCAGATCAGCAACGTGCATAAGGCGATGAGAAGAGCGTTGAGCGCGTAGACCTCCGCGACCACCGCGTGCGCCCAGAACGTCTTCGAGAACGCCAGCGCCAACGCGCCCGCCAGCGCGGCGAAGCGGTTTCGCGTGAGATGGACGATGAGCAGCGCGACAAAGAAGACTGTCGCGGCGGAGAAGAACGCGGACGAAAGGTTTACACGCCAAGCCACGGATCCCCACGGCAGCCACGTGAACACGTGCGCCGCGAGGCACCACAACGGATACCCCGGCGGGTGCGGGACGCCAAGGGCGTAGGCGGCGGTGATCAGTTCGCCGCTGTCTTCGCCGGTGACCGTGGGGGCGAGCGTGCGCATGTACACCAGGAACGCCGCGCAGGCCGCCGCCGCCGCGACCGCGTAATCCGGCCCCATGAAGGAGACGCGGGCGACGTTATCGGGATTGCGAGCCGCCGTCATGTCACGGTGCACCGGCGTCTCGCTTCGTCGAGAAGGAGATGCGGTTCTCCTCGCCGTCGAGGATGCGGCGGATGTTGGAGCGATGTTTCCAGACCACCAGTAGCGCGATGAGCAGCGTGGCGATACGTACAGGTGCTCCGTGCGGCGTGAGGAAGGTTGCCGCCGCAAGCGTGATGGCGGCGCAGATCGACCCGGCGCTCACCATGCGCGTGGCCGTAACGACTCCGGCGAACACAACCGCCGCGACGAGCGTCGGCAGCCATGCCAGCGCCAGGAAGACGCCCGCGCCCGTCGCCACGCCCTTGCCGCCCCGGAAGCGCAGAAAGACGCTGAAGGTGTGCCCGAGAATCGCCGCGACGCCGCATGCGAGCGGCAAGTGCGGCCAGGCGTCCAGCCGCGAAACGAGCAGCACGGGAACGACGCCCTTGATCATGTCGCCGGCGAGCGCGAACGCGCCGAGCGGCCTTCCTAGGACGCGCAGGGTGTTTGTCGCGCCGATGTTCCGGCTGCCGTGCTCGCGAATGTCGATGCCGCGCAGGCGGAGTCCGAGCCAGAGGCCCGTGGGCACGGACCCGAGGAGATACGAGAGGATTATCGCCAATCCGCACCAGAGAATGCTCATGGGGGAGGGCTTCCTTGGCGCAGTTCGAGTTTGATGGGTACGCCCGCGAATCCGTAACGATCCCGCAACTGATTCTCGATAAAGCGCAGATAGCTGAAATGGAACAGGTCCTTCTTGTTCACGAAGAGCACAAACGTCGTCGGCTTGACCCCCGCCTGCGTGATATAGCGCACCTTGGCCGCTTTCCCCTTCACGCTCGACGCCGGATGCTTCGCGCGGACGTCCTCCATGAACTTGTTCAACTCCGCTGTGCTGATCCGCTTTTCCGTCTCCGCCGCGACGCGGTCCACGTATTCGAGGGTCGTGAAGATGCGCTGCCGCGACACGTTCGAGATAGTGACGTAGGGGACGTGCTTGAGGTGCGGCATCTTGAGGTCGATCTCGTCGTTGATCTGCTTGAAGCGCGCCGCACGGTCCTCGATGAGGTCCCATTTCGTCCATACGAGGGCCATGCCGGTTCCCTGCTCGATGACGTAGCCCAGGATGCGCTTGTCCTGTTCCGTCATGCCTTCGACGGCGTCAATCATGACCAGGCACACGTCGGCCCGGCGAATCGCGCGCAGCGACCGGCTCACGCTGAAGTGTTCGACCGGCGCGCGGATGCCCGCCTTCTTGCGCAGTCCCGCCGTGTCGATGAGCACGTATTCCTTGCCGCGCCAGGCGAACTCGATGTCGATGGCGTCCCGGGTGGTGCCCGGCGCTTCGTGGACGATAGTCCGTTCCTCGTTCAGGATGGCGTTGATAAACGACGACTTGCCCACGTTCGGCTTGCCGATGACCGCGACTTTGACGGCCCGCGACGCGGCCGCGGGCTCCGGCGCTTCCGGCGCGGCGGTCTCGGGTAGATGCGCTATGACCGCGTCCATCAGCGCCCCGATGCCGTGGCCGTGGCCGGAGGACACGGCGTAAGGTTCGCCAAGCCCCAGGCTGAAGAAGTCGTAGCGGCGCATTTCGAGGTCGGGGTTGTCGAGCTTGTTCACCGCCAGCACCACCGGCTTGCCCGTGCGCAGAAGGTCGTCGCGGATTTGGCGATCGATGCGGGTCAACTCGGTCTGGCCGTCGACCAGAAAGATCAGCACGCGCGCTTCGTCGATGGCGACGCGGAGTTGCTCCTGCATCTTGCGCGAGACGGGATCGACGGGGTTCTCCATGATGCCGCCCGTATCCACAAGCCGGAAGCGGCGGTCCTCCCACTGTGCCTCGCTTACGAAGCGGTCCCGCGTAATGCCTTCGATCCCGTGCACGATCGCGCGCTGCTTGCCGAGGATGCGGTTGAACAGGGTGGATTTGCCCACGTTGGGACGCCCGATAATCGCCACCAGGGGCAATTTGCGTTTCCTGGGCATCAGGCGGCCTTTCGGGTCACCGCGAATCGCACGCCGGCGTGCAGGTAGTCCGCGAACGACGCGAGGGTGAACAGAAGCGCCGGTAGAATCAGGTAGTAGGTGAATGGAACCTTGAGCAGGATCGCGACGATGGCGCTCATGTGCGCGAAGGTGGTGATCTTGCCCAGCCTGCGCGGCTCGAACCGGATCGGGCCAAACCGCCGTATTACGAGAAGCGCGCCCAGGACGATAAAGATGTCGCGTGCGAGGACGATGACCGGGAAAGCCATGAACCACGACGGTAGTACGTCGTAGAAGCTCTCGTTTGCGGCGATGAAGACGAAGCCGAGGTTCACGATAAGTTTGTCCGCGAGCGGGTCCAGGCGCCTCCCGAGTTGTGAGTGCTGGTGGTAGCGGCGGGCGATGTAGCCGTCGAGCATGTCGGAGAGGGCCGCCGCCGTGTATAACCCGAATGCGGCCCAGCGCAGCCATTCGCGCTCGGGCGTGTAAGCGTACACCAGCCCGCAAAACACGGGAATCGAGAATACGCGAACGAGCGTGATCCGATTTGCGAGTGTCACCGTGTCGCCTTCCCTCTTTTCATGTCCGCCGACTCTCCGACCGCTATTATGGTGTATGCCCGTCGCGCGCCGGGTCTTTGCCGCGCCCCCGCGACCGCGCGACGCTACTCTTGCGGGCGCAGATGCCGTTTGACTTGCGCCACCAGCTCCGCCGGAAGAAAGGGCTTGGTGATGAAGGTCAGCGCGCCCACGTGGAGGCTGTGGGCGCGCGCGTCGGGCGTATGCGCCGACGACAGGCAGAGCACGGGTATCTGCTGCGTCTCCGGGTTCGCCTTGATCTGCTCGCAGACCTCGTAGCCGCTCATCGTCGGCATCATGATGTCCAACACGATCAAATCGGGTTTCTCGCGCAAGGCCAAATCGAGCGCCTCGAGGCCGTCGTAGGCCTTGCTCACGTCAAACCCTTCCGCCTTCAGCGTGCGCTCGATCAGCGTCACCACATCCGGCTCATCGTCAACGACAAGTATCTTCGGGTTAGCCACGGCGTTTCCCCAGTCGGTTAATGATGCGGTCGCCCACGGTGATATCCACCGTATGCATGCGCGTGCGCGGCGTCCGCCGCGGCCGCGGGCGGGGCGTTATCACGACGGGCCGCGACGCGGCCCGATGTATCGGACGGAGAATGACTTGCACCCCGTGGTCCACGAGGTCGCCGAATCCCGGCTGTGCCCGGACCACGCGCGTCTGAATCGGCTGCGACAACGGCACGTTGAACTCTTCGTCGCGCATCATCTGGATGATCACGACATCGCCGATGTCGAGCGATTCCAACAGCCGGACCCGCATACCGTGAGGGTTCAGGTCCAGTACAACCCCCTCCAATTTCGTTTCCGGCTCGTCCTTCCGCCACAGGAGACACGGCCGGCAGACCTCCGTGCGCGGGGCCGCGCGCCGGCCGCGCCGCAACGACTTGAGCTCGGGCGACCAGATCATCTCCTCGCCGGGCGTCATGCGCCCGTTGATATAAACAGGCTTCGGCTTATCGGCCATCCGATCGTCCCTTTTTCCGCCTCGTGCCCGGCCACACCGGCCGTCGCAAGTAGAGAATACCCTAATCGCGGAGTAATTTCCATAGCAAGGCCGTTGCCCGACTTCACGCAATCGCGTTGTCTCACTCGCGCCTTCGTTCTCATTCACCCCGTTCGCCCAACTGGCCGCGCCCCTCCGATCCCTCCTTTGAGTCCCTTCCGTTATCTTCGTCCTTGATCGCGGTGCTTCAGCCGGATGCCCCTTGCATCACTTGGTCGCCGCGCGGACAATTACTTCGCGGAGAATGCGTGTTCTCTCGACGAGGGCCTGTGTTCATCACCGCCTGTGACGAGGTGCGGCATTTGCCGTCGGCTGTCAACAGCATCCCGTGTACAAGAACAGTCCTTGACAGTCGATACAGCCTACAAGAAGAATAAGCCGTTACTGGGGAGTTTTCGCATGCGCGTCGAATGGATTATCACGGATATCGACGGTTGCCTGAGTCCCGAGGAGTCGGAGCCTTGGGACTTGGACCTTTTTGGAGACTTGGCGCGGCTGTGCCGGGCGGCGGCGAACGGCGACGGTCCAATTCCGCCGATGACGCTGTGCACGGGGCGGCCCCAGCCGTATGTCGAGGTGTTGGCGAAGCTCTTGGACGTGCGCCTGCCGATTATCGCCGAGAACGGCGCGGTCCTCTATTCGTTGCGCGATAATTGGTCGCGATTCGGCCCAGGGGTCACCCCCGAGAAGATACACGGCCTCCGGATGATCCGGGAGTACCTGGACGACGTGCTGTTGCCTCGGTTTCCGGG
>JAKQEQ010000078.1 GCA_029556545.1 Candidatus Hydrogenedentota bacterium | reverse complement strand
CCGCGTCGTCCACACGGGACAGCAGGATTGGGCCTTGACGCTGAAAGGCGGCAACGTCGCGGTGAAACCCGGCGAAGTCTACCGTCTGGCCTGCCGTTCGGCGGCGGTGCCGGGGGCGCCCGCGAAGCAGCAGGCGCACGTGTCGGTTGTCTTGACGGGTGAAAAGGGGAAGGTGCTGATGTGGGGCTTCGGCGCGAAGGATTTCTTCGCGGGCGAAGCGTGCGAAAGCGTATTCACGATTCCCCTCGGTTCGACGTCGATCCAGGCGCGCGTCGGTGGGCTAGGTCCGTACACGGGCGATGTCAGTGCCGCGATTCTGGAGAAGATAGGCTGCGTGCCGCTGGCGGCGGATCTGCCGGAGCAGTGGACGCTTGAGTCGGACGCGCTGGCGTTGAACGTGCGGGCGGAAAACCTGGGGCTCTCCGTGACGGACAAGCGGACGGGGCGGACGTGGGCTTCCACCGCGGCGGCGGGCGATTTCGCGACCTATCTCGTGCGGGCGGCGCGCTGTCCGTCGGCGGGGGAACTTGAAATCGACGTGACAGACGCCCGGACGCGTAGCGAAAGAACGGTCCGTTTCGCCCTCGACCCGTCCGCACCGGCTGAGTTCACGGCGTCCGTCTCCGGCACCGGGGCGCTGAAAAGGACGTTCGCGTATCCGGACGCCTTCGCCTCCCAGACGGGGGATTTTCTCGTCGTGCCCGTCAGCGAAGGGTTTCTGCTGCCGCTCGGCACGAACACGTTGCAGATCGGTGATCTTTCCGCATACAGCGCGGGAATGTCGATGCCGTTCTTCGGCATATCGAAGGGTGCCGAGGGAGCAGGCTGGATGACCATCCTCGAAACGCCGGACGATGCGAAGATGACGGCGTATCGGGCGCAGGGCGTTCTGGCGGGGGCCGCGCCGGGGTGGGCGCCGACGCGCGGGCAGTTCGGGTACACGCGGCGCGCGCGCTACGTGTTTCTGACGTCGGGCGGTTACGTCGCGATGGCGAAGCGGTACCGTGCGTACGCGGCGGCGAACGGACTCGTGAAAACGTTCCGCGAAAAGGCGAAGGCGCGTCCGCACATCGACCGTCTGCTGGGCGCGGCGAACGTGTGGTATTTCGGCGGTTGGAAGGAACCCGGCGCCGTCGACATGGCGAAGGAATTGAAGGCGGCCGGGCTCGACCGTTTTCTGTGGAGCTCGGGCGGCGGCGCGGCGACCGTTGCCGCGCTCGCGGCGATGCCGGACGTGCTCGTGGGACGCTACGACTGCTACCGCGACGTCTACTATCCCGAACAGATGGAGGCGATCGGGATGAAGGCGGACCCGAACAACGAAATCTGCCGCAACACGTCCGCCTGGCCCCACGACATCATCTGGAAATCGGC
>JAKQEQ010000049.1 GCA_029556545.1 Candidatus Hydrogenedentota bacterium | reverse complement strand
CGCCCGCCCCCCCCCCGTCGCCGTCGATCTCGAGACCCGGACGCCGATGGCCGTGCAAGGTCGCTGATGCGCTCCGACCGGAGTTCGCAAATTGCCAGTTCTGCCGCAACGACGGGTGGAAGTACCGCGAATTCCCGGCTACTATTGCCCGCGAGGGAGGGCGCCAGGATGCGCATAAGGAAGTTGCTGCGGTTCGTGTTGATTGGCGTCGTATTGGTCCTGCTCGCGGGGTTGGGCGGGATCGCATGGTTTCTGTGGGCGAGTGCGGATGTCGGCGCGGCCTATGGCGCCAAGCTGATGGCTTCGGGGGTATTCATCGCCGGCCGGACGCCGGAGTCCGTCGCGTCGGAGGAACTCGGCATTGTGCCTTTCCTCAAATACGCGATTGATCGCGAGGGCAAGACGGTAACGGCGTGGACCCTCTCGCGCCGAAAGAAGACCGCGGTCTATCGTGAGGGACTCGGCGTGGCGCTCGCGCACGACGGCGATATCGAGGCGCTGCGGCGACAGGCTCGCCCGGACCTGATGCCCGACTTGGCGCATCTGGCCGATCAGCCCTGGCCCGTTGGCGATGCCCCCGCCGCAAAACTGAGGCCGGCAGGGATAGATGAGGCGCGCTTGGCCGCGGTGGTGGACCAGATGTTTGATGAGCCCAGCCGCTTGCGCAAGCGGCGCACGCACGCCGTGCTCGTGGTATATGACGACGTTATCGTCGCGGAGCGGTACGCGGCGGGGTTCGGTCCGGACCAGCGCTGGCCGTCGTGGTCCATGGCAAAGAGCATCCTGCATGCGCTGTACGGCATCGCGGTCCGCCAAGGCAAGGTGGACATCAATGCTCCGGCGCCGCTCTGGCGTGACGCCCAGGACCCGCGTTCCGCCATCACCATTGATATGCTGCTGCGGATGAGCAGCGGACTTTCCTTTGGGGAATTCGACTTCCTGCCCCCGAGCGACCTGACCAGCATGCTCTTCCTCGCGCCGGATTGCGCGCGATACGCCGCACGTATGCCGCTGAAATACCCCGTGGATACAGTCTGGGCCTATGCCAGCGGCAGCACCAATATCCTCTCGCTGATCCTGCGTCAAGCCTACGGCGATGACGCCTACTATGCCCTGCCCTATCGAGAACTCTTCGGCAGGATTGGCATGCGCGGCGCGGTGGTCGAGGCGGACGCCTCCGGGACCTTTGTGTTTTCGTCGTTTCTTCACGCCACCGCGCGGGATTTCGCCCGCTTCGGTCTGCTCTATATGCATGACGGCGTGTGGCGGGGCGATCGTATTCTCCCGGAAGGTTGGTGCGTCTACGCGCGAACCGCCACGCCGACCGCCGCGCAAGGCCAATACGGCGCCCACTGGTGGCTGCCGTCCCACAAAGAACGCGCCAGGGCCGAAGCCCGGGGCGTTCCCCTGCCCGACGACACCTTCCATGCGTCGGGATTTGAAGGTCAGAAGATTGTCGTGATTCCCTCCCGGAAACTTGTCATTGTTCGGCTCGGTCTGGCGTACTTTTCCGTCGTCCCTCCCTACGACTACGTCTGCAATATCCTGGAGACGCTTCCGGACGTGGAAACACGCTAAGCGAAGGCCCGTGTAGGCGTCATCGGCGCGTATCTACAGCCGTTCCGGGATTCCGACACACCCTTGTCCACGCCGGGATCGTCCAGGTTGGGTTGGCCGGAAAATTGTGCTACAGTGCGCGGGCGGGGATGCGGGGTCGCTTTCATAGGACGCGGGGAAGCACGGATTCGACGACGCATCGGGAGCTGTAACGTGAGTAGTCGATACGGCGGTTATGCGGGCAAGGTGCTGCGCGTGGACCTCACCACGCGGGAAGTGGATGAGTATCCATGGATTGACGCGGACCGCGCCCTGTATCTCGGCGGCAAGATCATGGCCGCCAAGATACTCTATGACAATATCGCGGCGGGCACGGACGCCTATGCGCCGGACAACCTGCTGGTCGTATCGACGGGGCCCCTGACGGGCACGTCCGTGCCGTCGTCGAGCCGGTTCAACATCTCGGCAATCTCGCCGTTGACGGGGCTATGCGCCTCATCGAACTGCGGCGGCGATTTCGGACTCAAACTGAAGAAGGCGGGCTATGACGCGCTGGTTATCAAGGGCAAGGCGACAGCGCCGGTCTGGATCGAGATAACGGAAGAAGACGTTGTCTTTCACGAGGCCGGAGACCTCTGGGGGAAGACCACGGGCGAAACGCAGGAAGCACTCGGTGAGGGCCGCGGCAAGATCGTGATCGGGCCCGCGGGCGAACATCTGGTCCGCTACGCCTGCGTGTTCAGCGGCGACCGCACCGCGGGCCGCACCGGTATGGGCGCGGTCATGGGCGCGAAGAACCTCAAGGCCGTGACCGCGACGGGGTCCAAGAGCGCCACTGTGCACAACCGCGACCGATTGAAGAAGGTGGTACGCGGCTGGGTCAAGCTGCTGAAGGAACATCCGCTCACGGGCGACGCCTTGCCGAAGTACGGGACCGGGTTCCTGCTCCGTCTCATGCAGCAGCACCGGCTGCTCGCCACGCGAAACTACAAATACGGCCAGTTCAAGGATTACGACATGCTCTCCGGCCAGACGCTGGCCGAGAAATACCTGATCAGGAACGTGGGCTGCACCACGTGCATTATCAAATGTGGGCGACTGGTCGAGGTAAACGGCAAGCGGGTGAAGGGCCCCGAGCTCGAGACCCTCGGGCTGCTCGGCCCGAATCTCGAGAACAACGACCTCGAACGCATCATGCAATGGAATTACCAGTTGGACGAACTGGGCATGGACACGATCAGCACCGGGGGCTGCATCGGCTTCGCCATGGAACTCCAGGAAAAGGGCCTGTGGGATTGCGGGCTCGCGTTCGGAAAGACGGACCGCCTTGCCGAGATCATGGAAGATATCGCCTACCGGCGGGGCATCGGTGACCAGCTTGCCGAAGGCACGAAGCGACTCGCGCAACGGTTCGGCGGCGGCGAATTCGCCATTCACGCAAAAGGACTTGAACTCGCGGCCTACGAGCCGCGCGGCGCGGTGGGCCAGGGCTTGGGGTACGCCACGGCGAACCGAGGCGGCTGCCACCTGAACGCCGGCTACATGGTGCTGATGGAGGGACTCGGACTGGGCATGAACCCGTACACGACGCGCGCCAAGGCTGCGATGAACGTGCTGAATCAGAATCTGATGGAGGGCGTGTCGGCGGCCGGGTGTTGCCTCTTCCCGCTGTTCTCGTTTTACCCGGGCTGGCTGATCTCGCATCAGGACAGCCTCATCGGGCGCATCGTTAACGCCGTGCTGCCTTACTCCGGCGCGACCGTGAATCTGCTCAACAAGCTGCCGGGCAGATTCCTGCCCATTCATCTGCCGCTGTTTCCCTATACGAAGGCCCTCAGCGCCGTGACCGGCATGAAGGTGACCGTCGGCGCGCTCAAGGATATGGGCGAGCGCGGATTCAACCTCGAACGGCTCCTCAACATTCGCATGGGGCTTACCGCGGCGGACGACGGCCTGCCCAAACGGCTTACAGACGAGCCGCAGGTCGAAGGTGACCCGCGCACGTGCGTGCACCTCGGCAAAATGAAGAAGCAGTACTACAAGATTCGCGGCTGGGACGCCTCCGGCGTGCCCACGGAGCGCAAGAAGAAGAGCCTGCGCCTCGTCTGATGTTCCCCCGATACCGGCGGGGGACAACCGGACGAGCGATATGCAGCAACGAACATAACGAAGGGAGACCGCCATGACTACGTGGGAGGAACTGGTCGCGGCCGTGATCGCCGCGGCGCGGGGCAAGGATGGCGCGGCCGCGCTGCCCTGCGCGGAGGCGTTTGCGCTTGCGAAGCGTCTCGCCGTCCCGGTTTCCGATATCGGGCGTGTCTGCAACGAACAGGACGTGAAAATCACGGGCTGCCAGTTGGGATGCTTCTGATGGACGGTGCGCGATGCGCGGTTCCTGCCGATGTCCGTGTCGGAGTCAAGCTGTGGCTGAGCTTGGACGGCAAAGGCGTCTTCGGCGAGGGCAAGTGGCGGTTGCTCGACGCGATTCATCGCACCGGGTCGCTCCGGGCCGCCGCGGACGCGCTGGGCATCAGTTACCGGAAGGCCTGGGGCGACTTACGCGACGCGGAGCGCGCGTTGGGCGTGACTTTTCTTGAACGGCGGCGCGGCGGCGCGGAAGGCGGCGAGAGCCGCCTCAGCGACACAGGCCGCAAATGGCTAACGGAATATGCGCGGTTCCGCACCGAGTGCAAGCTGTACACGGAGCGGGCCTTTGCCCGATGGAAAGAGCGGATGGGAACATGAGTATCTTGCCTGTCAGCCGGTCGGTGGTTTGTGCCGGGGCCGTCCTGCTCAGTATGGGGCCGGAGGCGGTCTCGGGCGACTTGATGATTTTCCACGCCGGCAGCCTGTCTGTCCCGATCAAGGAGGTGGCCGAGGCGTTCCGTCGGGAGCACCCGTCCGTGCGGATTCTGTGCGAGGCCGCGGGAAGCCGCGAATGCGCCCGCAAGCTGACGGACCTCGGCCGCGCGTGCGACGTACTCGTGTCCGCCGACTACGCCGTAATCGACAACATGCTCATGCCGGATCACGCGGACTGGAGCATCAAGTTCGCGGGAAACGAAATGGTAATCGCGTACACGGACGAATCGGCGCTCGCCGGCAAGATCACGCGGGACAACTGGCACGAGGTGCTCCTGCGCAAGGACGTGATGTATGGCCGGTCCGATCCGAACTCCGACCCTTGCGGCTATCGGACCATCTTCACGGCCCAGCTCGCCGCGCGCCACTACGGGGTCCCGGGCCTAGCCGAGCGGATCATGGAGAAGGATAGGCGGTTTATTCGCCCCAAGGAGACCGACCTGCTGGCGCTTCTGGAAACGGGGGCCATTGACTATCTCTTCATATACCGTTCGGTGGCCGAACAGCACGACCTGCGGTGGTTGTCCCTGCCCGACGAAATCAACCTGAAGCGACCGGAGTTCGCCGCACACTACCGTTCGGTGTCCGTCGAGATTTCGGGGAATGCGCCGGGCGCCTTCGTCACGCAATACGGCGAACCGATGATCTATGGCGTGACCATTCCGAAGAACGCGCCCAATCCCCGCGCCGCGATCGCCTTTGTCACGTTTCTCCTCGAACGCGATAAGGGCCTGGCAATACTCGAACGCAACGGGCAGCCCGGTGTCGTGCCGTCGCCGTCGGCTTCCTACGACCGGATCCCCGAGGCCCTCAAGAGGTTCGCGGTGAAGCCATGAATTCACAAATTGACACAATACGCGGCGCGGAACCTCTGACCTTGGTCTTCGCATTCTGCGGCGGACTGGTATTGTTGTTTCTGATCGCGCCGCTCGCGGGCATGGTCCTGGGAAGCCCGTTTGCCACGTTGGCGGAGACCGCCGCGGATCCCGAGGTCCGCGATAGCATCTGGCTCACCCTCTGGACCTCGATGGCCGCGACCTTGTTGCTGTCCGTGGCGGCCATACCTTTCGCCTATCTCCTGGCCCGGCGGAGTTTCCCGCTCAAGGGCCTCGTTTCCGCGATAATCGACCTGCCCATCGTCGTGCCCCATTCCGCGGCGGGCATCGCCATTCTCGGGTTCGTATCATCGAAGAGCGTGGTCGGCGGCGCGGCGGAACGTATCGGGATACATTTCGTGGGCGGCGCGCCCGGCATCATGGCCGCCATGGCGTTTGTGAGCCTGCCCTTCTTGATCAACGCGGCACGCGACGGCTTCGCGGCCGTTCCCGAGCGCTTCGAGAAGGCGGCGTTGAACTTGGGCGCGTCGCCCGCGCGGGTCTTCGCGACGGTATCCGTGCCCCTGGCCTGGAGATCGATTCTCTCGGGACTCGTGTTGATGTGGGCCCGGGGTTTGAGCGAATTCGGCGCGGTCGCCGTCGTGGCCTACCATCCCATCGTGACGCCCGTGCTGATCTACGAACGGTTCGGCGCTTTCGGCCTCAAGTACGCCCGGCCGGTGGCCGCCTTGTTCCTGGGCGTGTGTCTTGTGTTCTTCCTTGTGATCCGACTCCTGGCAAGGCGACCTGACCATGCTACGCGTTGAACACCTCCGCGTCCGCGCGGGCGATTTCTCACTCCGTGACGTATCGTTCACGGTGGAGGACGGCGCCTACTTCGTGCTGCTGGGCGCGTCCGGCGCGGGCAAGACGGTCCTGCTCGAAGCGTTGGCCGGGCTGGCGCCCGTGCGCGAAGGCAGGATACTTCTCCACGGCGCGGACATCACGCGGGCGCGTATTCGGCACAGGGGCTTCGGGCTGGTCTACCAGGACCGGGCACTGTTCCCCCACCTGACCGTGCGCCGGAACATCGCATACGGCCTTCACGCGCGACGCATGCCGCGCGCGCTGGTCCGCGATCGGGTCGAGGAACTGGCGCGGGAGACCGGCACGCGCGAACTGCTGCGCCGATATCCCGCGACGCTGTCGGGCGGCGAGGCGCAGCGCGTCGCCCTCGCGCGGGCGTTGGCGACACAGCCGCAATGCCTGCTGCTGGACGAACCGTTGTCCGCGCTCGACGCGCACGCGCGCGGCGAGATGCGCGCGTTGCTGCGCGCGATCCATCGCGGCGGGCGGACTATCCTGCACGTGACGCATGATTATGAGGAGGCGCTCTCGCTTGCGACGCAGGTGGGCGTGATCGAGGACGGCACGATTCGCCAGACCGGCCCGCCTGGCGAGGTGTTCCGGCATCCGCGGTCGGAATTCGTGGCCCGGTTCGTCGGCATTCGGAACATCATCGAGGGTCGCCTCGAGACTCCCGCGGAGGACCGCGCCGGAGAGGCGCTCTTTGTAAGCAACGGGCTCTCGTTCCACACGCTTACCGACGCGCCGCCCGGCCCGGGGTTGCTGCTCGTGCGCAGCGAAGACGTCACGCTGTCGTTGACCAGGCCGGAGTCGAGCGCGCGCAACTGTTTCCCGGGAACCATTCGGGAAATCGTGCCCGCGCGGCTCGGCGTCGAGGTCTACGTTGACGCGGGCGTGGAAATAGCCGCGCTGGTCACGCCCGGTTCGGTCGAGCGGATAGGCTTGCGCGAGGGGTTGGCGGTGTGGGTTTCCTTCAAGGCCGGGGCCGCCCGGTTCATCGGAGAATGACATGATTTGCGCCCCGCACATGTTGATGATCGGCGCGGCCAACCGAAATTCCGGGAAAACGACCTTCGCGTGCGCGCTGATTCGCAGGCTGGCGGCCGCCGCGTCGATTACCGGGGCGAAGGTGACGGCCATACGCGAGCGCGGCGGCGCGTGTCCGCGCGGGGGCGCGGGTTGCGGTGTGTGCACGTCGATTGAGGGAAATTTCCTGCTCACGGAGGAAACGGACGGAAGCGGGGCAAAAGACACGCAGCGGCTTCTGGGCAGCGGCGCGCACCGTGTCTTCTGGCTACGGGTCCTGCACGCCGACATCGAGGCGGGCGCGCACGCGTTGCTGGACGCGGTCGGTCGCAACTCGCTGGTGATCTGCGAGTCGAACAGCCTGCGCCGCGTCGTGACCCCCGGCGTGTTCCTCGTGTTTCAACACGCCGGTGTTTCGGGCGTGAAGCAATCCGCGCGCGAGGTAATCGCGCACGCCGATCGCATCGTGCGCTTCGACGGGCGCGCCTTCGACTTCGGGCCGGAACGCATCGCTGTTCAGAACGGCCAATGGAGGCTCCTGGATGGGGAAGACCGTGTGGAATCGACGCAATATCGGAGCGCGCCATGATTACCTATGAAGAAGCCCTGCGTATCGTGCTCGACCATGCGCGAGTGCTCGAACCCGAACGTGTGCCGTTGCGCGACGCCGCCAACCGGGTTCTTGCTGAGGACGTGCCGTCGGATATCGATATGCCACCCTTCGACAAGGCGGCGATGGACGGCTACGCCTGCCGACGCGCGGACTTGCCCGGTCCGCTCCGGGTTATTGGGGTGGTGCAGGCCGGTCGTCCGCCCGCGGGCGGCATCGGCCCGGGCGAGTGCATGAAGATAATGACCGGGGCCGTGGTTCCCCCGGGCGCGGACTGCGTCATCATGGTGGAATACACGGAACCCGCGGGCTCGTCCGCCGTACATTTCACAAAGCGCGACACCGACACCAACATTTGCGTGCGGGGCGAGGACACCACCACGGGCGACATCGTGCTGCGCCGGGGTACGCGCATCGGGCCGCAGCAAATCGGCTTGCTGGCATCGGTCGGCTGCGTCCGTCCGTTGGTGGCTCGCCGGCCGCGCGTGGGCGTCATCGCCACCGGCGATGAACTGGTCGAACCGGACAGGCAACCCGGCCCCGCCGAGATTCGCACGAGCAACAGCGTGCAGCTATGCGTCCACATCGAGGAGGCGGGCGCGATTGTTGCATATTACGGGATTGCGCGGGACGAGGCGGATGCGCTTGATACCATTGTAAGGCGCGCTCTCTCGGAGAACGACGTTGTCGTGCTTTCCGGCGGCGTGTCCATGGGCGACTTCGACTTCGTGCCCGATACCCTGCGAAAAAACGGGATCGACATTCTCTTTGACTCGGTCGCTGTGAAACCCGGCAAGCCCACCACCTTCGGGGTAGGCGCCTCGACGTACTGCATCGGCCTGCCGGGAAATCCCGTGTCTACCTTCGTGCAGTGCGAACTGTTGGTGAAGCCCTTTCTGTATGCGTTGATGGGGCGAGAGTACGCGCCCGCCCTTTTCCGCGCGCCGCTGGCGACGCCGTACCGCCGCAAGAAAGCCGATCGTCAGGGATGGTTTCCCGCGTCCGTCGCCGAGTCGGGCGAGGTGACGCCGATCGACTATCACGGCCCCGCGCACCTTGGCGCGGTAGGCTGTGCGAACGCCCTGATGATGATTCCGCGCGGCGTGCCTGAATTTGAGAAGGGAGCCTTGGTCAGTGTTCGACCGATTTGACCGCAAAATCGATTACCTACGCATCTCCGTTACGGACAAGTGCGATCTTCGTTGCGTCTATTGCATGCCTGCTGAGGGCGTGCCTCACCTGCGCCACGAGGACGTGCTCTCCTTCGAGGAAATCCTCGAGGTAACACGCGCGGCCGTCGCCATGGGCGTAGTGAAAGTCCGCATCACGGGCGGCGAGCCCCTCGTGCGCCGCGGCATAGTTGCGCTGGTCTCCATGCTGGCCGGCGTCGAGGGCATAGACGATCTGGCCATGACCACGAACGGCACGCGGCTCGCCGCCTTCGCGCGGCCTCTAGCCGATGCGGGGTTGCGTCGGGTCAACATCAGCCTGGACGCGCTAGACGCCGCGCGCTACGCGGCGATCACCCGGGGCGGCGACGTGGCCGACGTCTTCGCCGGCATCGAGGCGGCGCGCGACGCCGGGCTTGACCCGATCAAGTTGAATTGTGTGGTGCGTGAATCGCCCGACGAGCCCGACGCGCGCGCGGTGGCCGCGTTCGGCGCGGCGCGGGGCATCGAGGTGCGGTACATCCGCAGGATGAATCTGTCCGACGGGGTATTTACCAAGGTTATCGGGGGCCGCGGCGGCGACTGCCCGCGCTGCAACCGGCTGCGCTTGTCTTGCGACGGCATGGTCCGGCCCTGTCTCTTCAGCGACTTGGTGTTTAGTGTGCGCGAACTCGGCCCGGTGGAGGCCATTCGCCGGGCCGTGGCGGAGAAGCCGCGCTCGGGTGAAAGAAGCAGCGCGCCCATAAGCGCCATAGGAGGTTGAACATGGCATCCCTCTCCCACGTGGACGGCGAAGGACGCGCCCGAATGGTGGACGTCGGGCATAAGCCCGACCAACGGCGCAAGGCGCGCGCCTCGGGCAGGATTCGCCTCGCCCCGGAAACCGTCGCGCTGATCGTGGAAAACGACATGAAGAAGGGCGACGTGTTGGCCGTCGCCGAGATTGCCGGCATTCAGGCGGCGAAACGAACCGCCGAACTGATCCCGTTGTGCCACATCGTGCCGATCTCAGGCATCAGCGTGTCCGCGCGGCTCGACGCGGACGGCGTCACCGTCACCGCCGAGGTGTCGAGCGTGGGCCCCACAGGGGTCGAGATGGAGGCGCTGACAGCGGTCTCCGTCGCGCTTCTGGCGGTATACGACATGTGTAAAGCCGTCGACAAGCAGATGCTTATCGGCGAAATCGTCCTCATCGGCAAGTCCAAGGAGGACCTTGTGTAACGTAACGCGGCGTAACGCCGGAAAGGAGTACCGACCATGGAGAGAATTTGGCGAAGCCGAATGGGCACAGGCGGGTTCACCTTGATTGAACTGCTGGTCGTCATCGCGATCATCGGAATCCTCGCGGCGATCCTGCTGCCCGCCCTGGCGCGCGCCCGCGAGGCCGCGCGGCGCTCGTCCTGCCAGAACAATCTCAAGGAAATGGGGCTTACGTTCAAGATGTACGCGAACGAAGATCCCGGCGAACGCTTCCCGCCCCAGTTTCCGGGGTACTATCCCATTTCAGGCGGCGACCCGGTGCCCGGGCACAGCTTCTTCTGGGGACCTTCCGTGTATCCCGAGTATCTGCCCGACTACAACGTAATCTTCTGCCCGTCCGATCCCTCGGGGCTCGAAATGAAGAAAGTAATTGATGAACTCGCACAGATACATTTCCCGGAAGTGGCCCAACAGTTGCGCGACTACTCGTACATGTATCTCGGCTGGGCCATGCGCATGGACGAGGACTGGGGCCTGTGGAAATCCGCGTCGGGCGACGCGCGGAACGCGGACAAGATTCTGCCCGACAGTTTTGTGACCGCTGATATCCAGGACGGCGATTACACGCTGTATCGCCTGCGCGAGGGGATCGAGCGATTCTTCGTGACCGACATCAATAATCCGGCCGCGACCGCCATGGCGCAGAGCACCCTGCCGGTCATCTGGGATATTGTCTGCGCGAACCCCGGTGGTGCGGGCAACCAGTACAACCACGTACCCGGCGGCATGAACTGCCTGTACCTTGACGGGCACGTGGATTACCTCCGGTACCCGTCCGAATTCCCCTGCACGGAGTATCTAGCCAACAAGCTCGGCAAAGGCGGCCCGACCGACCCCACAGACCCGGCGACCCTCTGACCGAACAAACATACAAGGAGCAACGACATGATAAGGCATGGATTTCGATTCTCGGTTTCTGCAATTGTTCTGACTGCCGCGACCGTCGCGGCCCTGTTGTTCGCGCCGGGGTTCGTAGGAGCGGGTCCGGAGCGGCCCTCGGATGCACTGACCATCATCGATCTCGATGGTTCGAAGATCACCATAAGCTATGACGAAATCTCCAAGATGCCGCAAGTGACCGAGTTGCAGTGCATCTGCGTCGGCCAGCATGCCGGCTATATCGGCATATTCGACTACAGCGGCGTCCGGCTGGCCAACATTCTTGAAAAAGCCACCGCGGCCATGAACGCGAGCGGATACCGGAAGGAGAACATGTATGCCGTGTTCCGGGGCACGGACGGCTACCAGGTGATAGCATCGTGGACCGAACTGACCTTGGCCGAGACCGGCCGCCGCGCGCTCGTGGCGCTTCACGCCGACGCCAAGGCCTTGCCGAACACGGAAGGCCGCTTTCGCATAGTCTTCCCCGCCGACAAGTACGTGGGGCGTAATGTAAAATGTCTGGAACAGATCGAGATTCGGTGTGCCGAAGGCTGCGTCGATTTCGAGAGCCATTAGAGGACGCGTCGCGTGAAAACAGGAGCCACGGACGATGGCGCGCGCGTTGTTTCGGTAAACATCTCCACGGAGAAGGGCGTTTCGAAGCGGCCGGTCGCGGAAATCATTATCGACGAACAGGGCGTGGTCGGGGACGGCCATGCCGGTGCGCCGCTGCGGAACGTCAGCCTCCTCGCCGTCGAGAGCATCGAACGCTTCGCGAAAGAGGCCGGGCGCGAGTTTCAATGCGGCGACTTTGCCGAGAACATCACGACGCGCGGCATCGACATCCCGCACTTGGCCTTGCTCGACCGCCTGACCATTGGTCCGGTCGAACTCGAAGTAACACAGATCGGCAAGGTGTGTCACGGCGACGGCTGTGCGATCTTTCGGGAAGTCGGCCAGTGCGTCATGCCAAAGGAGGGCATCTTCTGCCGCGCGCTGCGCGGGGGACCCGTTCGCGCGGGCGACGCGGTGACCCTTGCGCCGAAACGGCTCAAGTGCCTCGTGATCACGCTCAGCGACCGTGCGCATCGGGGACTGTACGCGGACCAGAGCGGCCCGCGGGCGAAGGCGCTGATCGAGGCCCATTTCGCGCAGCGGCCTTGGCAAGCCGACGTCGAGATGCTGTTGCTGCCGGATGACGCGGCGCTCCTGCGCGAAGCCCTCGAATGCGCCCGGGACGCCGAAACGGACGCGGTGATTACAACCGGCGGAACCGGCATCGGGCCGCGGGATATCACGCCCGACGTTGTCACTGCCCTTGCCGACAAGACCATCCCGGGAATTATGGAGCACATTCGCCTCAAGTTCGGCGCGGAGAAACCGAACGCGTTGCTCAGCCGGTCGGTGGCCGCCGTGCTCGGCCGCACGCTCGTCTACACGCTGCCGGGCAGTGTCCGGGCCGTGAACGAGTACTTGGGCGAGATTCTCGCCTCGCTGGAGCACGCCGTCCGCATGCTCCACGGACTGGATGCCCACTGACGCGCCGCCCGGCGTGCCTGAACCGGGTAGTGGACCACGCGGCCCATCGTCCAGCCCAGGGCAGGGCGTCAAGTTTTTGACGGGGCTCGCGGAGCCGTGTTTGCATGGTCTGATCAGTTGGCGCGAGCATGGGAGGATGACCTGGACATGGGACCTCCAGCCAGCGCACGCGCGAAAGACATGGTAGAATTCCTGCGAAGTTTCGATGGTGCGGGGACGCGGGCTGAACGCCCGATCCGTCCCGCGAAGCGCGCAAGGAGAATGCGCGCGGAAGAAACAGAGAGGAGAATGATCATGCGAAACACGTTCGTTTATGCGGTTCTTTTTCCCCTGGCCGCGGTTGTGCTGCTCGGGTTGCCGGGTTGCCCGTGCCAGCCCAAGGGTCATGTGTCCGTCTTGTTGTCCGGCGGTTTGGACGTCGGCGACAAAGTGGAGTCGGCCAAACTTGGTGACATCAGCCTGGATGCGATTGCAAGTCTGGTTGTTACGCTGACGGAGATTTCGCTCGACCGCTCAGACGATTCCGAACCCGAAGGTGAGGAAGGCGAAGAGGGCGACGGGAACAATGGGGCGAGCAAGGTCGTGCTCTTCAGCGGCGCGGTCGATATCGATCTGCGCGACCTGATCGGCGTCTCACAGCTTATCTCGACCGCCGATGTCCCCGCCGGAACTTACACCAAGATTCGGCTCTCGATCGAAAACCCGCGCATGACGCTCGTCCTGGCGCCCGATGTCGTCATCACGGACATCCAGACGACCGCAAATGGCCGGCTGTTCGTTTCTTCCACATTTGAAATCCCCGAAGGTCAGGATTCTCTTATCCTGCTCGATCTTCAGGGACTCCATCTGGTCGAGACGGGCAGCGGCAAGTTCGTATGGACGCCGCAACTCCGCGCGGAAATCTCGGTCGAGCCGGCAAACGTACAGGTCCAAGGTCAAATCGATTCCGTGGATGAGGCCGCGGATACCCTGATGCTCCTGCCCGATACCAGTGCTGAATTGGTCCTCGTGCACTACGCGGGCGCGGTCATCTTTCTCGCGACCGATACGGATACGCCCACGGGCACAGAGGCCGCGCTTGCGCCCGGTGTCCAAGTGATTATCCAGGGCGAACTGACCGTGACCGGAGAGGTCAACGCGGAAGTCATCTGGATTCTGCCGCCGGCCTGAACCGGCCAGGCAAGACGAATATCCGAGATGCTGAGGCGCGCGGCCGCCAACGCCCCGGTCACGTAGGGTACACGTGAGCGCGAAGCGTGCGGTCCTGCACCAGGCGGACGATATACCCCCGCCGTTGGGCATTGTCGGTTCGCGGGGGGTATACTACGCCTGTTGCCACGCATAACCGGCGGGTTGCGCGTGTTTCTCCATCAAGAATAACAAGAGAAAGGGTTTGTCATGCGTAGTGATGCCGTCAAGCGCGGTTACGAGCGGGCGCCGCACCGGTCGCTCTTGTGGGCCACGGGCCGGATTCAATCGGAAAAGGACTTCGACAAGCCGTTCATCGCCATCTGCAACAGCTTCACCGAGATCGTGCCGGGTCACGTCCACCTCGACGAGTTCGGGCGACTCGCCAAGGAGGCGGTGCGCGAGGCGGGCGGCGTGCCCTTCGAGTTCAACACCATTGGCGTGGACGACGGAATCGCGATGGGCCATAGCGGGATGCGCTACAGCCTGCCGTCGCGCGAGTTGATCGCGGACTGCGTCGAGTCGATGATCAACGCGCACCAGTTCGACGGCATGATCTGCATTCCGAATTGCGACAAGATTGTGCCCGGCATGCTCATGGCGGCGATGCGCTGCAATGTCCCCACCATCTTCGTTTCGGGCGGGCCCATGGCCGCGGGCCGCGCGAAGGATGGCCAGGCGATTGACTTGATCACGGTGTTCGAGGGCGTGGGCGCGCATAACCGCGGCGAAATGAGCGAGGCGGAACTGGCGGACCTCGAGCGCAGCGCCTGCCCGAGTTGCGGCTCGTGCTCCGGCATGTTCACGGCGAACTCGATGAACTGCCTGTGTGAGGCCATCGGCCTCGCCCTGCCCGGCAACGGCAGCATCCTCGCCAAGACGCCCGAGCGCCGGGCGCTGGTGCAGCGGGCCGCCGCGCAACTCATGAAACTCATCGAGGCCGGCCTGCGCCCGCGCGACATCGTCACGGCCGAGGCCATCGACAATGCCTTCGCGCTCGATATGGCGATGGGAGGCTCGACCAACACCGTCCTGCACACGCTCGCGCTCGCCCACGAGGCGGGTGTCGATTATCCGCTCGAACGGATAAACGAAGTCGCCGCGCGCGTGCCCAATATCTGCAAGGTGTCGCCGTCGAGCAACTGGCACATGGAAGACGTGGACCGGGCCGGCGGCATCAGCGCAATCCTCGCGGAACTCGCGAAGAAACCCGGCGCACTGCACCTCGACAGCAAGACCGTCACGATGAGGACCCTAGGCGAGAACATCAAGGGAGCGCGGACGTTGGATGAGGAAGTGATCCACCCGCTCGAAAACCCCTACAGCGAGACCGGCGGGTTGGCCGTGCTTTTCGGCAACCTCGCGCCGCAGGGCGGCGTCGTGAAGGCGGCGGGCGTCGACCCGGCGATCCTCAAGCACAGCGGCCCCGCGGTCATCTTCGAGAGTGAAGAGGATGCGATGAAGGGCATCCTTATGGGCAAGGTGAAGGCGGGCGACGTCGTGGTGATTCGTTACGAAGGGCCGAAGGGCGGCCCCGGCATGCGCGAGATGTTGTCGCCCACTTCGGCGATCGTGGGCAGGGGCCTCGGCACGAGCGTGAGCCTGATCACGGACGGGCGCTTCTCCGGCGGTACGCGCGGCGCCTGCATTGGCCACGTAAGCCCGGAAGCCGCGGCGGGCGGCCCCATCGCCCTGGTGCGCCCCGGCGACATCATCGACATCGATATCCCCGCGCGCACGCTCAACGTGCGCTTGAGCGACGCCGAACTTGACGCGCGACGCCGCGAGCAGCCCGCGCCGCCGGAGCGGCAACTGACGGGCTGGCTTAAGCGGTACCAGCGCTTCGTAACCAGCGCGAACACCGGCGCGGTCCTGTCGTAAGGGCGAGGCGCGGTTTCGCCACAAGGCGCGGGAAACCGCTTTTCGGCCCCGTAGGTCCAATGCCTGCATATGGACCCACGAGGTGAAAAGCGGTTATGAACACCGGCAAACGAATGCTCGCAGTTGGCACGGCCTTCGTTGCGGCCGTGCTGTCGCTGTTTGTGTGGCGCGATCCGCAAGACGCGCCGCGCCCGCACGCCGCGGAGGCGCAGGCGGTCTTTGCCGTGAACGGCGTTCCGGCACTGGCGGCCCGACGCTATAACGAGGCGGTTTACGCCACCACGCACAACGCGATGTCGAGCCACGGGGCGGGGTTCATCTTGCCCAACCAGATCAGCGGGCTGCGCAGACAACTCGAAGACGGCGTGCGCGCCGTGATGCTCGATGTGCACGAGTTCCAGGGCCGCGCGATGCTGTGCCACACCTACTGCGAACTGGGCGGCTTCAGCCTGGTCGACGGTCTGGTCGAAATCCGCGAGTTCCTCGACTCCCACCCGAACGAGGTCGTGACGATCATCCTCGAGTCCTATGTCTCCCCTGAAACGCTGGCGACCGCGTTCGCGGACAGCGGTATCCTGCGCTACGCGCATGCGCAGACACCCGGCGCGCCTTGGCCGCTGCTCGGCGACATGGTCAGCAACAACCGGCGGCTGGTCGTTTTCACCGACCGCAGGACCGGCGGTGTGCCGTGGCTGCACAACGTCTGGCAATTCGCGTGGGATACACACTGGAACGTAACGTCGCTTGACGAGTTCAACTGCGATTGCAGCCGCGGCGATGCAAGCGCCGGCCTGATGATCCTCAACCACTTCATCAGCAATCCGTTTCCGACGCCGATGAACGCGGAACGCGCCAACGCGGAATCGATTCTCCTCGATCGGGCGCTCGCGTGCTGGAGAGCGTCCGGGCGGCTCCCCAATTTCATCACGGTGGACTACTACGAGATTGGCGGCGTTCTCTCCGTGGTGGACCGCCTGAACGGCATGGCCGCCGCCCCGGAATCCGGCATCAAAGAGGACGGGCCAAGCGCGGCGCTTTCATGAAAGGGACGCAAGGAACCAAAGCGACTCAAAGGACGGTAGGGACCGAAAGTCACGCTATCCTGTGAGGAGTCCTCTCGCCAATGCGATGGTGCGTCCCCCCTTTCCTGTTCATGCTCGTGCTCACACTCCTCGTCGGCGCGGGTTCCTTTGGTCCTTTCTCCCTACAAGAACACAATCCGCCGATTGGCGGTCTGCCGGTGAATCTTCGTGATGCAATCTGCAACGGATTCGGGACCGGGGTCGGTGTCGGGCAGCGGCACTTCGGTGACGGCCCCGTCATCGAGATACTGGTGAAAAGACCCCTCGCGGCGCGCCGCCTCGACGGGGTTCAGCCCGTGCCCGAGCCGCAGGCGCACGCCCGGCGTGTAGAGCAATTCCTGCGTCGCGTCGTTCTGCTTGACCGTCGTCACCGCGGACCGCGGGTAGTCCTTGAGATCGAGCGCGGCGAAACGCCGGCCCACGGACGGATCGTTGTTTTGGGTCAGCGCGACGCGCAGTCCGTTACGCGCGTCCGCGTCGGCGCACCGGGACCGCAAATGACGCAGGATACGTTCCGCGAGGGCCGCCGCCTCGTCGTTCGCGTGCGGCTCTTCATGGAGCAGGTACTGGACGCACTCGTTGAGGCCCTCGAGAGCCACGCGGCATACACCCTCGTCGAGGTCCAGATAAGGGACATCATCCCGCGCGAGGAATAACAGATCGAGCGGGCCACGGGGATGTTGGGCCGCCAGCGACTCGATGAAGCGCTTCTTGTCGCCGTGCGCCCGAAGCGCCTGGTCGAGTTGCCGGTCCAGTTCCGGGAATAGCGCCGTTTCGCCGCCGGCGGCGTAAGCCGCGCGCGGCAGGTTCAACACGACTTCATGCAGACTCACATCGCGCGGCCGCCACGAAGCGGTCGCCGGTTCCCGATCCTCGCGCATGAACAGGTACTGCGCGCCGCGACGGTCCGCGGACACGCGCGCGGCGTGCAGAAGGAACGCGGCCTGGCCCGGCGCCTTGAAGAACGCCGTGTCCAGGGCAAGGCACGCCACGGGTCCCGGCAGCGATGCCGCGTCCGCGCCGCCGCGCCGCAACACGTCGAAGAGCGCCCAGGCCAGTTGCTGCGCCGTGTGCTCGAAGGCGCCATAGGGCCGGCCCGCCGGCGCGCCGCCGGGGCCGACGGCCTCTTCCTGGCGCAGCGATGTCGGCACGGTCCAGTGTATCGTGATCTCGGGCGGTTGCACGCCGTCGCCGGAAGTAAGCGCGAGGTAGGCCAGCTCGTAGACGAGCATCTGCGCGAACTGGCCGATGTCGCGCTCGTCCCGCCCGTGCAAGTACGGCGCAAAGTACACGTTCACGGCGTCCCAGACAACGCCGTCGGCAAAACAGCCTTGCAACAATTCGTGATATTTCACCATGTGCGCCAGGAGCGTTTCCGCGTGCCGCGCCGGCGCGGCGAATTCGTGGGCGCCCACGGGGCCGATTCCGAAACGGGCCACGTAGGCAAGGGGCTGGGTGAGACCGTGCAGTCGGTCCACGCGCCCGAGATGACGCAGGTGGATTTCGCCGCGCAGATGCGCTTCCGCCGCGGGCGCGCAAAAGACCTCCGCCAGCGCGAACTCCTTCTTTACGGCCCGCGCCAGCACGCGGTCGGTCACAGGCGGCGACATGGCCGTCGAACCCGTCTCGGCGATCACCGCCTCGTCGATCGCTCCGTGCAGGATGCGTTCCGCGTCATAGAGCGGCACGCCGAGGCGGCGGTGGCGTTCGCGATACTCGTGGAGGCCGTGCTCGACCAGCCGCGCGTCCACGAGCTCGCGGATCAACGCGCCGGTAAGCGCGTGCATCCCCGCGCGGTCGATCTGGGCCTCGACCTCGAGCGCGATAACCGTCGCAATCGCGCGGTCGAGTCCGGTCTCCCGTTCGAGCGCGGCCACGATCCGTTCCCGGTCCCACGTCGCCAGTGTGTCCGCGCTCGTGCGGACAAACAGCGCCGCTTCCCCGCGCCCGGCAAGGGACTCGCGCTCGTCGCGCGCCTCCTCGAGTTCGCCGATAAGGTGGCGCAGATCGCCTTCACGCAGACGGCGCACCCGCGCCCGCCGGTCGCGGTAGCGCGCGTACGTTAGCGCCGTGCGCGCGTGCCCCATCGCGATGAGCACCCGCTCGACGGCGTCATGGACCTGGTCCACCGTCGGTGGCCGGCCCTGCTGCTCCTTCTGGAGGTAGATTGCCACGCCCGCCGCCAGACTCTCCGCGCGGCCGCGGTCCTGGCCGCCGATGGCCTGGGCCGCCTTGAAGATGGCGTCGGCGATCTTCCGCTTGTCGAAAGGTTCCTCGCGACCATCCCGCTTGACAACAGTCGCGAAGGGCTCGGGACCGCGAAGCGCCGGGATCGGCAACGGCAGTTGCGCGTCGAACGCGCCCTCGATTGCGCGGTCCTCCTGCTCGGAAAACTCTTCTGTAGACTCGTCGTTCATGAATGCTTCCGCTTGAAAGCCGAGACGTACCCCGAGCGAGTGTATCCGAGGGGGAAAAAAGAATACAAGCCCTCTGACTCGTCCGACCGGTCCGACCCATCGGACGGGCCGCTACTACGCCAGCATGTCCTTGAGTTCCGTCATGAACTCGTTGAGGTCCTTGAACTGCCGATACACCGACGCGAACCGCACGTAAGCCACCTCGTCCAACTGGCGCAGTTTCGCCATGACCGCCTCCCCCACGGCGGCGGTGGTTACTTCGTGCTCGGTCGAGTTGAACAGCTCCCGCTCGATTTCATCGATCATGGCGTCGACCTGGTCGAGGCTGACGGGACGCTTCTCGACGGCTTTCAGGATGCCGCTCTTCATCTTCCAGCGATCGAAGTTCTCGCGGCGGCCGTCTTTCTTGATGACCATCTGCGCTACTTCCTCGATGCGCTCGTAGGTCGTGAATCGCCGCCCGCACTTGAGACACTCGCGCCGGCGACGTATGGCGTCGCCCTCTTTTGATGCGCGGGAATCCACCACGCGGGCCTGACTGTGACTGCAAAACGGGCAGCGCATATTTCACCCTCTATATGTTGTGTCTTTCCATTACACAACACCCTATCCACGCATCCAGGAGCAGCATCCGCCGCACCGGCCCCCATCCCCATATATTGTGCCGCATCGGAGACCTCGAATACAATATGCGCGGTCAAGAGAAGAACGACAACGCCGTGCGTCCGTAGCGCGCCATGCGATAGCGGGACAACCCGCCGACCGCATCGGGCGCCGCGGCGCGCGGGTCGTGTTCGAGTACCACAACCCCTTGTGCGGCAAGCAGGTCCCCGGCCGCGAGCCCGTCAAGCAGACCGGCGAAGTCGTTGAACGCGTGGGGCGGATCGGCAAAGACGATATCGTAGCGCGTATCGCCGCGCCGGATCAGGGGCAATTCCTCGGGGACGGACAGCAGCAACACGCGGCCATCGGTGTGCAGACCCGCTTTCGCGAGATTGCGGCGGATAAGCGCCACCGCCCGCGGATGACTGTCCACAAACGTGGCGGAAGCCGCGCCGCGGCTGATCGCCTCGATGCCGTTCGCGCCCGTCCCCGCGAACAAGTCCAGGAAATGCGCCCTCGGAAGGCGCGGCCCGAGAATGCTGAACAGGGCCTCGCGCACCCGGTCCAGCGTGGGCCGGATCGCCAAGTCGCCCGGTTCCTCGAGGCGCACCCCGCGCGCGCGACCGGCGATGACACGCATTTGCACACCCTCCCATGACGAGCCGTCAACAGTTTACCAGACGCGAGGGCTCGGGCACACCGCTTCATAGGAAATGCGAAATCCGCGCCATGGCACGCGACCCCGCTAGCCTGATGCCTGCCGGGGACTTGTGCATTTCGGGCGCCGGATATTTCTTGACAGTGCCATGTCGGGCTGCCGGTATCCCGCTTCTCATGGCCGCACTCCTAAGGATGCAGCGCGGTGAATTGTGGACAGAACCGCGGCGTTCGTCCGACAGGGAGCATGCCTGTTCCCTCGAAAGAAAGGATCTCCTAAGTAGTTGAATTGCAGTAGTTTGTGAAGACAAGTCGAATCAGCATGAACGCAGGGACCATCCACTCAAGACGGTGTGAGTATTCTGTGGATAACTTTCTGCTCCGTGCGGCGCGCGCCGGAAAAAGAAAATCCAGGAAATGCCGGGTCCGCCACCCCGCAAGTACCCGAAGATAGACTGAAAACCCTATTGCTAACTGAAAACCCTATTGCTAAATTGACAAGAATACGCTAGAGTTAAGATGTCCCTCACGGATGTAGTCAAAACCTGGACGACGACGGGCCGCGAAGGCGGCGCGCCGCCACCAATGAGGAGGACGTAGTCATGATGTATTCATCGTATCCAGGCATCCGGCGTAACGCGGGTTTCACACTCATCGAGCTGTTGGTCGTGATTGCCATCATCGGCATCTTGGCGGCCATTCTGCTCCCGGCGCTGGCGCGCGCCCGTGAATCGGCGCGTCGGGCCAGTTGCCAAAACAATCTGAAGGAATGGGGGCTTGTGTTTAAGATGTACGCGAACGAAGACCCCGGCGAGCGGTTTCCGCCGATCCTCGCGTATATCGGCGACACCATTGATTGCGATACGATGGCCATAGAGGATGTGAATGATCTTATCGCCGCCGCTGGGCCGGACCTGCGTCCGGTCTATCCCGAGTACCTGACGGATCCGGCCATTATCGTGTGTCCGTCGGACGCGGAGCACACCCCCGCAGACGCATTCAATCCTGTTACGGGTGAGCCGGAAGTACACCTTCCCTGCGAGGACGCACAGCGGGGGTTGATGTTTATCGATTCGAGTTACATGTACCTTGGGTGGGTGTTTGACCAGCAGGACCCAACCGATCCGATCGTCAATCTGGCCACGATCGGTGTGCTTATTGACGAGGACCTGAGTGGGCAGGGCAACGCCCAAATCGCCTACACGTTGCTGGACGTGTTACTACCCACTATGACGGATAACCCTCCAAAGGCGGATTCCGACATTGATCTATCGAATTGGGGAGCGCAACTCGGCAATGGACGCGGGAACACCGTATATCGGTTCCGGGAAGGCATCGAGCGCTTCATGATCACGGACATTAACAATCCGGCGGCAACCGCGCAGGCGCAAAGCACGATATGGATCATGGGCGACCTGCTCAGCACGGATGTGTACATCTTCAACCACGTTCCGGGCGGATCGAATTTCCTGTACCTGGACGGCCATGTCGATTTCCTGCGCTACATCGAAAACGGCCCGGGCCCCTGCAACGGCGTCGTCGCCAGAGTTGCAGGCATCATTGGGAGCTGATATTGGTTGCGGCGCGCGCCGCGTTCCTGACGGGGACTGGCACAAGCGAGCGCGTCTTCGCGCGAGAGGTGTCCCCGATCAGCAGAAGACTGGTACGTGCGCGTCTTCGCGTGGGACGTGTCCCCATCCGCGGGAACTGTCAAACCAGCGTGCGTGCTCGTATAGGTTCGCGTTGGCTCGCCCTTGGACGGCTTCACGGACAGAATGCAGGGAAGGATAGGACTCCATGAAGCACTACCGGTTCACCATAGTCTACGAACAGGACGAAGACGGACGTATCATTGCCCTCTGTCCGGGCTTGCAAGGCTGCTATGCCGAGGGCGAAAGCCAGGAAGAAGCGTGCGCCAACATCCGCGAGGCTGTCGAGGCGCACCTTGAATCCCGCATCGCCCATGGCGACCCCGTTTACGCCGAAATCTACAGCGAAGCCATTTCACTTGCCCTATGAGCCCGCGCCTTCCCCACCTCACGTCACGCGAGGCGTCACGGCCCCTCGAAGAACCCGGCCTGGGTGCGGACGCGCAGGCGAAGCGCGTTCAAGCGGATGAAGCCGGTGGCGTCGGCCTGATCGTAAGCGCCTTGGTCTTCCTCGAAGGTGCTGATCTGGGGGTTATACAGCGTCTTCTCGGCTCTGCGCCCGGCAACGATGCAGTTGCCCTTGTACAGCTTGATCCGCGCCGTTCCCGTGACGTGCTCCTGGCTCTTGTCGACAAACGCCTTCAGCGCCGCCATCTCGGGCGAATACCAGAACCCGTTGTAGATGAGTTGCGCAATGCGCGGCGAGAGCCGGTCCCGTTCGAGCATGACCTCGCGGTCCATCGTGAGCGACTCGACGGCGCGGTGGGCGGCGTAGAGGACCGTGCCGCCGGGCGTCTCGTAGACGCCGCGCGACTTCATGCCCACGAAGCGGTTCTCGACCAAGTCGACGCGGCCCACGCCGTTGCGGCCCGCGAGTTCGTTGAGTTTCATCAGCAGCTTCGCGGGTGACAGCCGCTCGCCGTCGACCGCGACGGGTGTGCCCGCCTCGAAGTCAATCTCGACGTAAGTCGGCTGGTCCGGCGCGTCCTGCGGATCGACGGTAAGGACAAACATGTCCTTGGGCGGCTCGGCCCAAGGGTCCTCGAGGATGCCGCCCTCAAACGACAAGTGGAGCATGTTGCGGTCCATCGAGTAGGGCTTCTTCACGGTCGTGGGCACCGGGATGCCGTGCTTCTCGGCGAACTCCATCATGGCGGTGCGGCTGTGGAGCGTCCACTGCGGGTCCCGCCAGGGAACGATGATCGTGACGCCCGGCATCAGCGCCAGGTAGGTCATCTCGAAGCGCACCTGGTCATTGCCCTTGCCGGTGGCCCCGTGCGACACGGAGTCGCCGCCTGTTTCCCGCAGCGTCTCGATCTGGCCCTTCGCGATGATCGGGCGGGCGATGCTCGTGCCGAGCAGGTAACTACCCTCGTAGATGGCGTTGGCGCGCATGGCCGGGAACACGAAGTCGCGCACGAACTCCTCTTTCAGATCCTTGACCACCGCCTCGCACGCGCCGGTGTCGATCGCTTTCTTGCGGGCCGGTTCAAGTTCCTCGCCCTGGCCGATATCCGCGATGAATGCGACAACGTCGCACCTGTAAACTTCTTGCAGCCATTTCAGGATGATCGAGGTGTCGAGGCCGCCGGAATAGGCCAGTACAATCTTTTTCGGCATGGTCCAGGTCTCCGCTTGTTGTGGCGTGAGCATCCTGCTCACAGTCTTTCACTCACGGGCGAGACGCCCGTGCCGCGGTATTATCCCATCAACGTGACGAGCACCGCTTTCTGCGTGTGCATGCGGTTCTCGGCCTCGTCGAACACGACGGACCGCGGCCCGTCGATAACGTCGTCGGTTACTTCGAGCCCCCGTTTCGCGGGGAGGCAGTGCATGAAGATGGCGTCGGGATCAGCGAGCGCCATGAGGTTCGCATTCACCTGATACGGCGCGAACGCGGCGTTTCGCTCGGCGGCCTCGCCCTCCTGTCCCATGCTGGTCCACACGTCCGTATACACGACGTCGACGCCTTTGACCCCTTCGCCCGGGTCGTGCGTCACGAGGACGCTGCCCTTGCCGCGATCGCGGACGGCCGCCAGCAGCGCGGCGTCGCCCTCGTAACCGGGCGGGCACGCGAGCCGCAGGTCGATTGGGAAATGGAGCGCGAATTCGGCCCATGAATTGAAGACATTGTTGCCGTCCCCGACGAACGCCACCTTGACGCCGGCCAGATTCCGGCCTTTATGCTCCCGGAGCGTCTGCACATCCGCGAGAATCTGGCACGGGTGCAGCTTGTCCGTGAGCGCGTTGATTACCGGCACGGACGCGTGCGCGGCGAGGGTGACGACATCGTCGTGCCGAAACGTGCGCGCGACGATGCCCTGGACCCAACGGTCAAGGTTGCGGGCGACGTCAGGCACGGATTCGCGTTTGCCGAGTTCCGTTTCGAGCAAGACGGCCAGCCCGCCCAGTTGGAACATGCCCACCTCGAAAGTCACCCGCGTGCGCAGGCTCGCCTTCTCGAATATCATGGCGAGGGTCTTGCCTTTGAGATAGTGATGCTCGACGCCCTGCCGCTGTTTCCGCTTGAGTTCGTCCGCCAAGTCGAGCAACGCCGTGATTTCGTCGGGCGACAATCCCGCGAAGGATAGAAAATCGGTTACCATCCCAGTTCTCCCAGCGCGGCGCTGAGTACGGCGATTACGCGGTCCACATGTTCGGCACCGATGATAAGGGGCGGCACGAACCGCAGGACCTTCGGCCCCGCGGGCCCGCAGATGATGCCGGCCTCGAGCAGCTTGTCCACAAGCGGCGCGACCGCCTCCTGGAGCTCGACGCCGATCATCAGTCCCATGCCCCGCACTTCCGCGATGCCCGTATGCTGGGTCGCCGTTTCCCGGAGCCGCTGGAAGAAGTATTCGCCCACGGCCCGCGCGTTTTCGAGGAAGCCCGGAGCCGTAATGACGCTCACCGTCGCCAGCGCGGCGGCCGCGCTGAGCGGGTTGCCGCCGAAGGTGCAAGCGTGCATGCCGGGGCTGAACCCGCTCGCCGCGTCGTCGGTGCAACCCATCGCGCCGATGGGCACGCCGTTGGCCAGGCCCTTGGCCAGCGTGATGATATCCGGCGTAACGCCGTAATGCTGGTGCGCGAGGAAGCGCCCGGTCCGGCCCATCCCCGTCTGCACCTCGTCGAAAATGAGCAGCACGTTCTTGCTGTCGCAGAGTTGCCGCACTTGCGCCAGATACTCGGGATCCGGCACGCGGACTCCGCCCTCGCCCTGGAGCGGTTCGAGGAGGACCGCGCCTACATCGGGCGTGAGGGCCTGATCGAGGGCCGCAACGTCGTTGAATAGTACGTACTTGAAGCCTTTCGGCAGCGGCTCGAAGCCCTGTTGGTACTTGGGTTGGCCCGTGGCCGTGATGGTGGCGAGTGTGCGGCCGTGAAACGACTGCTCCGCCGTCACGATTGTGCCGCGCGGCGTCCCCTTCTGCGCCCAATAACGCCGCGCCAGCTTGATGGCCGCCTCATTGGCCTCCGCGCCGCCGTTGCAAAAGAACCACTTCGTGGCGAAACATTGCGTACTCAACAGTTCCGCAAGCCGCACCTGCGGCTCGATGTAGTAGAGATTCGACACGTGCACCAGCTTGCGCGCCTGCTCGCAAATGGCCTCCGTGACCGCGGGGTGGCAGTGCCCGAGGTTCGTGACGGCGATCCCGGCGAAGCAATCCAGGTACTCCTTGCCGTCCGCATCCCAAAGCGTGACGCCCTCGCCGCGCGTGAGCGCAAGTTTCCGCGCCCCGTAGGTGTTGATAACGTACTGGTCGTTGAGGGCTTTAATCTCATCGGTATTCATGGTCAACTTCTCCCCGGGCGCCTGCCGCCCGTATGTCTTGACCGCCGCGTATGCGTATTCCCCCCCGCCCGGCTCAGTCCTTCGCGGCGGTGGTCGATTTCCCGTGCTTCGAGGATTCCTTCTTCGTGGCGGCCTTCTCGGACGCCGCCCTGTCGCCGGTCTTCTTGCCGTCGCCGCCTTCGGCTTTCGCGCCCGCCTCGGATGGCGGCGCGCCTTTCTTCTGTTTGAAATCCGTCTCGTAAAAGCCGCCGCCCCTGAAGATGATGCCCGCGCCGGTTCCGATCAACCGTTCGCAGCGGGCGCTGCCGCACGCGGCGCACTTGACGCGCGGCGTCTCCTTGATCCCGTGAAACACGTCGAACTCGTGTCCGCACTTCTTGCACGAATACGAATACGTAGGCAAGACTATGCTCCTTTCAGAATAGAAAACGCGCGCCGGCAACACGCCGGGCGCCGTCCGGATCGACCCTTTGGGAATCGCGTAATTTAGCAAGTTCTTACGAAAAAATCAAAGAATTTGTCGCACGATTGCGATACCGCGTCTTGCCGGCTCGACCTCCGGCGCCACGAAACGGCAAATCGGCGCTTATCATTGCGCGGGGCATTGTGCTACACTGCCTGCGAGGGAACGCGCCCCGAGATCGGGGTTGGCCGCCGCGGCGCTACCGAAACCATGCGCGCGCCGGCTTCCGGAACATGCGCGGGAACACGGCGAGAATCGAGGACGAGGCGATGCGCGAATTCGACGAACTCCTGGGCGGTCTGCATCCGGTCGCGGCCAATAAACGTCCGGGAAAGAAGAAAGAGAAGAAGAAGGTGAAGCGGGCGGCAAGCGGCAAAGCGGCCGCGGAGACAGCCACGGCGAAAGGGGCCGCCGCCAAGAAAGCGGACCGGCGCCCCAAGTCCGTCAAGAAACCGCCGGAACCGGCGCCGCCCGTTGCCACCCGTGCGACGAGCGCGCCGGTCGCGAAAACGCCGCCCGCACCGCCCGCCAAGCCCGCCCGCCCCGCGGTTACGAACGTGATCGGGGAACTCGATCGGTTGCGCGCGGAACTGCTCGAGCAACGAGAGGTCCGCGCCGCGCTCGAGACGCGGCTACGGGAAGCAGAGTCACGCTTGCGTCAGGCTGAGGCGTATCAGGCCGCACCCGCGTCCGCCCCTGCTCCCGAGGCCGGGCTGCATGACTTGGGCATCTTTGCGCCGCCCGCGGCGGCGGCGAAGAAACCCACGGCCGAATTCGCCGCGTTCGAGACCTGGCTGATGGAAGCGGAACTGCGCACGAGCGACGCCGAGGGCGAATTCAAGCAATCGCCTGGCGTGTCGAGAGCCGCGCTAATGCCGGAGGACCTTGCCGACAGCCAGATGGCCGCGCAACTGTCCTCGACGCGATTGGCCATCGAGGCCGCCGAGGCCCGGGCCGCCTACAACGCGCGACAGGTGAAGAAGCTGACCGAGGAACTCGCTGAGGCGCGGGCCGCCCAAATCCGGGCTGAGGCGCGTATTCGCGCCCTCGAGGGACGGGTACAGCAGGCCCAGACCCAGGCGGGACTGCTGGACAAGTTCGTCGAGCCTGAAGCCCTCGCGCACGAGCCGCCCCCGTGGGCGCTCGACCGCCTCGAACAGCCGATCGCCGTCGAGGAAGAGGCGGTTGAGGAGGCGGCGGTTGTCGAGGAGGAAGCGGTCGAAGCGGAAGCGGAACACGGTCTCGAGATCGGCCCCCGTCTCGATGAGTCACCAATCGCGCCCCTGGAATCCGCTCCTGTCGTCGAGGAAGCGGAGGTTGCTGACGAACTGGCGGCCGCCCTCGAAGAGTGGGGAATGCAAGAGTCTGAAGCCATCGCCGTGGCCGAGACGGAAGAAGCCGCGCCGTCGCCCACGGCCGAAGCCGATGTCGGGGCGCGTCTTCCCGGCGAGGAAGAAGGCGAGGCGGAAGCGGAGACGCCGAGCGCGCCGTCGCTTGAAATCGAACGCGACGAGGCTTCCTTGGCCGAAGCCCTTGAGGACTGGGGTAAGGAAGTGGCGGAGGAGGAGCCGCCGCCGAGTGCGCCGTCGGTCGAACCGCCGCCGGAAGCGAAACCCCGGCGCCAAACTGGCCGCGAAAGCATGGCGGAAGCCCTCGGGCTCTGGGGCGGTCGCGCGCCGTCTCACGATGATGCGGAGGCGTCGGAACAACCCCGGGAGGAGGGCCAACCGCCGTCGGACGCGGAGAAGAAGAGCGGCAAAGACGCGATGGTCGATGCTCTCCTGCGCTTCATGGGGCCGGGATCATAAGCGGCAGCCGCGCGCTCGCACTGGAGCAAACCCGTGGAGAAGTTGTCCCTTACCTGTGCTTGCGGTCAAGAGATGCTCGTGCCCGCGTCCGCGATGGGCAGGGTCGGATTGTGCCCCAGTTGCGGCGCGGAAGTGCGCATCACCGCCCAGAATACCCGAGGCCCGGGCCACACGCCCGATCCCGCGAGACGACCGGGCAGCGGGCTGCTTGGGCGCCACCGCGCCGTGGCGCGGCGCGTCAGCGAGCCCCGCGAGGAATCATGGCGCAAGTTCGCCGCCGCGGTCGATCTCTATAATGCGCACCGATATGCCGAAGCCCTCGTGCTGCTGGACGCCTTGCTCCATGACTATCCCGACAACGCGCACGTGCACGCCGCGCGCAACGAATGCATCGCGGCCCTGCACGGCGCCCCCGCGTTGCCGCGCCATTACAATGACCAGCCCGTTCCCGAGCAGACGCTGAACGCGGACCTCGTGAAAAGCGTTGTCCTTGAAAAACTGCTTCACGGCGACGACGCCACGCAACTGCGCGCCGCCGAACTCGCCGCGCGCATCGTGGGCCTGTGCGGCAATGGCCGGGAGGCGCTGGGGGACGCCGATGCGCCGTTGTCGCGGACGGCCGAAGGCGCGCAACCCGAATCCGCCGGCCCGTCTGGCGACGGCAACGGCGACGAGGCGCCGCGAACCGCCGTCCGCGCGCCGCGAAAGCCCGCCAGGCGCGCACGTTCCGCATCGAACGAGACGCCGCGTGATCGCCGCGACGAGATATCGTAGCGGGGGAATCCCCGACGCGAACCTTTGGGCGGCTTCAGCGTGACAGAAACATTCCATCCCGGGGCGGCATCTGCTAGTATAAGGTCTCGGCCGATGGGCCGGATTGACAATGGGGAACCCAAGAAAGCGAGTAAGAGCCATGAAAAGAATCTCGATTGGTACGTGGGCATTCTCGATTGGTCCGTATGCGGACAACCCGGTCCCGTGGGAGGAAATCCTGCGGCAGTTGCAGGCGCTCAAGTTTGACGGCGTCGAACTGGGAGGCTTCGGCATCCACCCGAACCCGGACATCATGCCGGACAAGGAACAGCGGGCCGCGTGCAGGCAGGGCGTAGCCGACGCGGGACTCGCCTTCTCCGGCATGGCCGCGAACCTGTGGAGTCAGCGCTTGATCGACACGGAGGACACGACGCCATACCTCAACGAGTTCCGCAAGAACCTCGAGTTCTGCGTCGACCTCGGGATTCCGGGCATCCGCGTCGACGCCGTGCAGCCGCCGACCATCTTCGAGCAGGTGGACGAGGCAACGGCTCGCAAGCGGGTCGTCGAGACCTGGCAGCGCTGCGCGGACGAGGCCGCGGACCAGGGCGTGTACGTCACGTGGGAGTTCGAGCCGGGCTTTGCCTTCAACAAGCCGTCGGACATCCTGCGTATCGTTGACGAGGTGAACGACGACAACTTCGGCATCATGTTCGACACGTGCCACGCCCATATGGTTGCCGCCGTCGGCGCGCGGCAGCCCGGCAAGAAAGAGACGCTGCCCGGCGGCGCGCTCGAACTCGCGCGGAAACTGCGCGGCAAGATTAACCATATCCACCTCATCGACTCGGACGGCACGCTCCACGACGACGAAACCAGCACACATGCGCCCTTCGGCGAGGGCATCCTCGATTTCGACGAACTCGTGCCGGAACTCGTCGCGTCAGGCATCAAGCACGACTGGTGGACCGTGGACCTGTGCTTCTGGCCCGACGCCTGGGCCGTCACCGAGCGCTGCAAGAAAGCGGTCGATGAATTGAACAAGAAGTATGGGTGAGATGACACGAATGCGGGACATACGCCGGGTTGCCGGTGAAATCGGACGGCGCTTCCAGCCGGAACGGGTTGTCCTCTTCGGATCATATGCGTGCGGCAAGGCGACACCGGACTCGGACGTCGACTTGCTGGTCATCATGCCGCACGAAGGGAAGCCGTGGGAAAAATCCGTGCAGATTCGCCTTGAAGTGAGGCCGCCGTTTCCCGCCGACATCCTCGTGCGCAGTCCGGAGAAAGTACGTGAGCGGCTCGAGATGGGCGACGATTTCGTGCGGGAAGTGGTGCAAACGGGCATCGTGCTGTATGACGCCGATAACTCTTGCGTGGATTCAGAAAGCGGAAGCGGACTATTGGACCGTGGAACGTGAATCACATGCACGGAAGAATCCGAACTATGACGGAGCTTGTTTCCATGCGCAACAGTGTGCGGAGAAATACCTGAAGGCAATGCTCCACGAAATGGGAGTCACTCTCCCCAAAACACATGATCTAGCCGCACTTCTTGATTTGGTGCTTGCGAAGTTGCCTATATGAGAGATTCATCGAGAAGATTTGGCTTTCTTGTCCGAATTTGCCGTCAGTTTTCGATATCCGGGCGACTCAGCCGACCAAGAAACCGCCCGAGATGCGCGGAACCGTTGTCGGCGCATTCGCGCCGCAAGCAGGTTGACACTAGGTCTCTGAAAGGCACTGTCTCTTCAATGCAGGAAGTGGGAGAATCAGCATTATGAAAGAACTTAACGTTGGCTTAATCGGCTACGGGTTCATGGGGCGGGCGCACTCGAACGCCTATCGCCAGGCGGGCAAGTTCTTCGACTTGTCGTACGAGCCTGTGTTGAAGGCCGCCTGCGCGCGCAGCAAGGACAAGATACAGGCGTTCGCGGACAACTGGGGCTACGAGGGCGTCGAGACCGACTGGCGTAAGCTGGTCGAGCGCAAGGATATCGACGCAATCGATATCTGCACGCCGAACAACTATCACCACGACATCGCCATCGCGGCGGCGCAGGCGGGCAAGATGGTGCTCTGCGAGAAGCCGCTCTCCATGAATCCCGCCGAGGGCCTCGAAATGGTCGAGGCCGTCGAGAAGGCGGGCGTGGCGAACATGGTCTGGTACAACTACCGGCGCGTGCCCGCCGTGACGCTCGCGAAGCTGCTCATCGACCAAGGGCGTCTGGGCCGCATCTTCCACTACCGCGCAGTCTTTCTTCAGGACTGGACCATCTCCGCGGATCTGCCCCAAGGCGGCACGGGCCTCTGGCGGCTCGACGCCGCGGCGGCCGGCGCCGGCGTCACGGGCGACCTGCTCGCGCATTGCATCGACACCGCGCTGTGGCTGAACGGCCCCATCAGCAGCGTCACCGCCATGACGGAGATTTTCGTGAAGGAGCGCCAACACAACCTGACGGGCAAGGTCGAGCCGGTGACCATCGACGACGCCTGCGCGTTCCTCGCCCGGTTCAACAACGGATCGCTGGCCACGTTCGAGTCCACCCGTTACGCCCGCGGCCACAAAGCGCTATATACGTTCGAAATCAACGGCGAGCACGCCAGCATCCAGTGGGACCTGCACGACCTGCATCGCCTCAACTACTTCGACCACCGCGACGACTCGATCGTGCGCGGCTGGCGTTCGGTGCATGTCTCCGACTCGGACATGCCCTACATGGACAAGTGGTGGGTCCCCGGACTGCAAATCGGATACGAACACTCGTTCATTCACGGTGTCGCGGACTTTATCAAGGGGCTCGAAACCGGCGAACCGGCGCAGCCCACCTTCCGCGGCGCGCTCGAAACGCAGTATGTTTGCGACGCGGTCCTGAAATCGGCGAAATCCGGGACGTGGCAGGCCGTCGGCGCCTAATCGAATCGAAAGGAAGCAAGGATGTCCACGAAAGCATTGGCCGAAAAGGCACTGGAACAAGGCAAAGGGATCGTGCGGCTCGCGCCCACGTGGGTGCCGCGCTCGTTTTGCGTGCCGGGCCGGCGCATCAAGCTGCACCCGGACGACTACTACGCGATGGGCGGCGTGCGCGGCGGCATCGACGAGCGGTGGTTCTCTTCGACCACGCCCGCGGACAACGGCCCGCTCACCAGCCCGAATGAAGGACTCAGCTTCATTGTCTTCGAGGACGGCGGCAAGACGGAGCGGGTATTGCTGCGGGACGCCGTGGCGGATCTCAAGGGCGCATTGATCGGCGACCGCATCTGGAACGAGCATGGCCGCTGGCCGATGTACTCGAAGTTCTTCGACAACAAGGGCGCGCTGCCGCACCACATCCACCATGACGACGCGCACGCCGCGCGGGTGAAGCAACTCGGCAAACCGGAGGCGTATTACTTCCCGCCGCAGGTGAACAACCACGGCGGCGATTTCCCGTACACGTTCTTCGGGCTCCAGCCCGGTGTGACGAAGGAGCAGGTGCGCCAGGCACTCATGGATTATGTCAAGGGCGACAACAAGCTGACCAATCTGTCGGCGGCGTATCGGCTCGAACCGGGCACGGGCTGGGACGTGCCCCCCGGCGTGCTCCACGCGCCGGGCAGCCTCTGCACCTACGAGCCGCAGAAGGCGTCGGATGTCTTCGCCATGTATCAGTCGCTCACGGGCGATTCGATCGTGCCCGAGGAACTGCTCTGGAAAGACACGCCCCCGGACAAGAAGGGCGACTTCGACTACCTGGTCGAGGTCATCGACTGGGAACTGAACGTCGATCCGAACTTCGCCAAGAAACACTTTATGCGCCCGAAACCGGTGAAGCCCATCGAGCAGATGAAGGCCGAGGGCTACATCGACAACTGGATTTGCTACAAGTCCGCCGCGTTCAGCGCGAAGGAACTCACGGTCCTGCCGGGCGGCACCGTGACCATCAAGGACGGCGCGGCCTACGGGCTCATCTGCATGCAAGGCCACGGCAAGCTGGGCGTATGGGACATCGAATCGCCCGCGTTGATCCGCTACGGCCAACTGACCCAGGACGAGTATTTCGTGTCCGAGGCGGCCGCGAAAGCGGGCGTCGTTATCAGCAACCCGAGCAAGGCGGACCCGCTCGTCATGCTGAAGCACTTCGGACCGGAGAACCCGGACCTCGTGGTGGAAGCCGAGTAGCGCCGCAATAATCCCCGCCTGCCGCGTGTTGCCTATACCGCGAGGCGTTCCCCGGCGCGAGCTGCGTCGGGGCGCGGCCAAAGGCAGGGATATCGAGATGTCGCGGCGTGTTTTCCTGACGATGCTGTTCGGCGGCGCGGCGTGGTGCGTAACGGCCGGTTGCGGCGGTCCCGTATCGGGGGCGCCCACCGCTGAAACCGCCGCGCGCGAGGAGGACGCTCCGCAACCCGGCGAGGAGCGAATCATGGAGCAAGCCACCTTCGGAGCGGGGTGTTTCTGGGGCGTCGAGGCGGCATTTCGGCGCATTGACGGCGTGACGGCCACGTCCGTGGGCTACATGGGCGGCGCGCTCGAAAGCCCCACCTACAAGGACGTGTGCACGGACCGGACCGGGCATGCGGAGGTGGTCGAGGTCGTGTACGACCCGGACAAGGTTTCCTACGACGCACTGCTCGACGTGTTCTGGACCTGCCATGATCCGACCCAGGTGAACCGGCAAGGCCCGGATTTCGGTACCCAATACCGCTCGGTCGTCTTCTTCCACACGCCCGAGCAGGAAGCCGCGGCGCGGGCTTCCAAGGATGCCCTCGATCGCTCCGGCAAGCACGCGCGGCCCATCGCCACGGAGATTCAGCCTGCGGCAACGTTCTGGCGCGCCGAGGAATACCACCAGCAGTACCTCGAAAAGCGCGGCCTTGCCCACTGTCACCTGTAGTTCCCGCCGCACGCCACGTCCTACCGCCTGAGCAGTAGACGCGGTATGTTCCGCTGTCTGCGGCTTTCACCGGCCCCGCCCCGTGGTGTACTCTTTCCGTCGAACGCAGTAACGGGAGGCCGGGAGATGGATTTCAGTATTTCCGACCGAATGCAGCAGGTGACTCGTCGTGTGCGCGCGTTTGTGGACGAGGAACTCATTCCCCTCGAACGCGACTATCTCACCCAGGGGTTCCGGGTCGTCTTGGACGCGCTGCGGGAGAAGCGCGCGAAAGTAAAGCAAGAAGGGCTGTGGCTGCCGCAAATCCATAAGGAATACGGCGGTATGGGCCTGAGCACGCTCGAACACGGCCTCGTGAGCGCGGAACTCGGGCGCTCGCCTTTGGGGCATTACACCTTCAATTGCCAGGCGCCCGACGCCGGCAACATGGAGATTCTGATCAAGTACGGGACCGACGAGCAAAAGGAGCGGTTCCTGACGCCGCTGCTCGCGGGGGACATCCGCAGTTGCTTCTCGATGACGGAGCCGGACTACCCCGGCTCGAACCCCGTCTGGATGGGCACCACGGCGGTCCGCGACGGCAACGAGTGGGTCATCAACGGCACGAAGTGGTTCAGCACGGGCGCGGACGGCGCGTCTTTCGCCATCGTGATGGCGATTACGAACCCGGACGCGCCGAAGCACCTGCGCGCAAGCCAGATTCTCGTGCCCATCGATACGCCCGGCGTGTGTATCGAGGAAAACACGCCCTCGATGGGGTGGCGCGGCGAGGATTGGGCCAGTCATTCGCGCATTCGCTACGAGAACGTGCGCGTGCCCGTGGACAACATCCTCGGCCCGGACGGCGCGGGCTTTCTCATCGCGCAGGACCGGCTCGGACCCGGACGCATCCATCATTGCATGCGTTGGATGGGCGTGTGCGAGCGCAGTTTCGAACTCATGTGCCGTTACGCGCTGCAACGCCGCGTGACGCCCGATCACACGCTCGCGGACCAGCAGATTGTCCGCGCGTGGATCGCGGAAAGCCGCGCCGAGATCAACGCCGCGCGGCTCGCCGTACTGCACGCGGCGTGGTGCATTGACCAGTGTGGTCCGAAGGAGGCGCGGGTCGAGATTTCGCTCATCAAGTTCCACGCCGCGAACACGATGATGCGGGTCATCGACCGCGCGATTCAGGTGCACGGCGGCCTCGGCACGACCGATTACACGCCGCTGGCGCTGTTCTTCCGAAACGAACGCGCCGGGCGCATCTACGACGGCCCGGACGAGGTCCACAAACTATCCGCGGCGAAGCGCATCCTGGCGCAATTTACCGAGGCGGATGTGTAGGGGGAGCGGTCCCTTACGCGACAACCGGAGCACGATCATGAAGCGCATCATTCAGGTCGGGGTGGGCGGCATGGGCCGCGAATGGACCGACGTGGTCGCGGCGTCCTCCGCGTGGGCGGGCGTGGCCTACGTCGATACCAACGAGGCGAACCTGATCGCGGCGGCCGCGCGCCACGGCATGCCGCGCGACCGCTGCTTCACCGACTATCGCGAAGCCATCGCGGTGGTCGAGGCGGAGGCGCTGCTCGATGTCACGCCCCAGCGGTTCCGGCGGCAGGTCTGCGCCGAAGCGTTCAGGCGTGGCCTGCACGTGCTCTGCGAGAAGCCGCTCGCGCCGACTGTGAAGGACGCGAAGGACCTCGTGGCGCGGGCGAAACAGGCAAAGCGCACGCTCATGGTCGCACAGAATTACCGCTACCAGCCCGTGACGCAAACGATTAAGCGCTTCATCGAGAAGGGCCGCCTCGGCGACGTGGGTTACGTCGAGATTCGCTTCCACAAGGGCCCGCATTTCGGCGGCTACCGCGAGGAGATGCCCTATCCGCTCATCCTCGACATGAGCATCCACCACGTGGATATGCTCCGGGGCGTCCTCGGCACGGACATTGCCTCGGTGCAGGCGGCCAGTGTCGGCGCGCCGTGGAGCTGGTATAAGGGCGATGCGACGGTCATGGCCCAATGGCGGTGCGAGAACGGCGCGACGGCGAATTACTGCGCGAGTTGGGTCAGCGGCGGTTGGGAAACCACCTGGAACGCGGACTGGCGCTTCGATGGCTCGAAAGGCGCGCTCATGCTCGAAGGCGAGCAGGTCTTCTTCTCCGATAAACCCGGCAGCCGCCGCGCGGTCCCGCTGGTCAAGTTCGAGCCCGCGCATCAGGCGTGGCTGCTCGAAGCGTTTGCGCGCGCCCTGACCGCGAACACCGAGCCGGAAACCAGCGGGCGGGACAACCTGAACAGCCTGGCCGCGACGCATGCCATGGTGCGCGCCGCCAAGGAGCGCCGCTGGGTCACGGTACGCGAGTTGCTGGCGTGACCACGCTGCCCGGCGCGCGGAATCGCGGCCCGTTCTGGCCGGTGCTCTTCACGGCGGTGCTGTTCCTGCTCGCCGCGCCGGTCTACTGGCGGGCCGTCGAGCGGCCCGAGCACGGCGCGCGCGAGGCCCTCGAAAACGCGGACCTCTACCAGCGCGTCCTGCCCGTGTTTCAGTATGGGTTCGGGCGGCTGCGGCAGGGTCAACTCCCGCTGTGGACCGATGCGCAGTTCTGCGGCGCGCCCTTCCTCGCGAACCCCGCCACCGGCCTGTTCCACCCGTTCAATGTGGTGTTCCTTCTTTTGCCCACGCCGACGGCGATGGCTTGGCACGCCGCGCTGTGTCTTGCACTGATGGGTCTTGGATGCGCCCTCTTCGCGCGGTCACTCGGACTGCGCGATATGAGCGCCCTGTTCACGGGCGTGACCTATGCTTTTTCGGGCGCGGCCGCCGCCGCCATGTCGCGGCCCGAACTCGCGAACGCGATGGCCTGCGCCCCATGGCTCTTCTGGGCGGTCACCGTCTTCCCGCCGCGATCGAATGCGGCGAGCGCCGCCGTGCCCGGCATCACGCTGGCGCTCCTGTTCCTCTGCGGTTCACCAGCGGCAGCCATCGCGTTCCTGTTGCTGACCGCGCCCTATGCCGTGCTGCTCGCATTTGGCGGCTCGGCGAAAGCATCCGCCGTTTCGCGCGCACTGCTTCGGCTCGCGCTGGGCGCGGCTGTCGCGTTCGGCCTTGCCGCCGTACAATGGGCGCCAACGCTTGGCTGGCTGGCCGGTCTCGACGCGCCGCTGCAAACGTTGACCCATGTCGATCTTGCCGGGCAGGCGCCCGGCGGACTAGCCGCGTTGCTGGCGCAGACCGTTTCCGCCGCGCCCGACTACCTGCCCCGGCGTGGGTATTTCGGCATGGCGGCGCTGCTCGTACTGCCCGCCGCGTTCTTTCATCCCGGCGCGCGCACCGGCACCGTCTACTTCAGCATCGCGGCGGCATTGTGTCTCGCGGCCGCCGCCACGGGTCAGACCGCGTTGCGCGCGTGTTTTCTGCCCCTCGCGTTCAGCGTGTCGGTGCTCGCGGGCATCGGCGTCGACGCCCTGTTTTCCGTTGGTCGCGACATGCGTTCGCCGCGCTTCTGGGGGCCCATCGCTGCCGCCGCGGCGCTCATCATTGGCCTTGTCGTAATCGGGACGCCCCCCGCTGTGGGCCGCGTTGCGTTGCTGACGCTCGTGCTCGTCGCGTTGCTCGCAGCGCCGCGCGCGCGAACGCTAGTCGCCGGGCTCACGGCGTTCCTCTCGCTTGTTCAAGCCGTGGATCTCGCCGCCGCCAACGGCAACCGGTTCACCCATCCCTTCGGGACGCCCCCTCACGAAACCTTGCCGGACACGCTAGCTGTAGTGCGCGCTGCGGCGCCGGAAGCGCGCATTCACGTGGCGACTTCCCCGATCGATACGGCACTATCGCCGAACGCTGGGTTCCTCGCGGACGCGCCGCTTGCCGGCGGCGTGTTCTGGCCGTTGACGCGCGAGCAGGCCCGGTGGTGGCGCGGCTTGGCCGCGGTTGCGGAGACCGGGCCGCGCAGCCGCCTCGGAATCGCGCCCGATGCCGCGTATCCCGACGCCGTGAATCTCATGGCCGTCGGCAGCCTGGCGGTCGCTGCGGACAGCCCCTTCACGGAATCGCCGTGGCCGGAGGGCACGGTGCGCCTCGGGCCGCCGGTTCGGGTTAACGATCACGTCGTATTCCAAAATGACAGCGCGTTGCCGCGCGCGTTCTGGGTTCCCGCTTACCGCGCGGCCCCGAACTTTGACGCGGCCCTCGCAGCGCTCGCGGACCCGCAATTCGATCCGCGCGCCGCGTGCGTCATCGAGGGCATCATGCCTCAGACCGCCCCGCCCGCCGCCCCGAGCGAGACCCTGGTCCCCTGCGCTGTCGAAACGATCACGCCGGAACACGTCGTCGTTCACGTGGATGCGCCCGCGGACGGCATCCTTGTGCTGGCGGACTCCTTTGCGCCCGGCTGGCGCGCGGTCCGCGACGGAGAACCCCAGCCCATCTTGCGCGCGAACGGGCTGTTTCGCGGCGCGGCGGTCCCGGCGGGACAACATCGTGTTGTGTTTACGTATGAGCCACGATCGGTCACTGTTGGATTGACGATCAGTTTCCTCATGCTCGCGGGGCTCATCGTGGCGGGCGTTGCGGCGTTCCTGCGCCGTGTCCGGGCGCGCTAAGGCCGCGCTCAGTCCTCTGCCCCGATATAGCCGTAATACCGGCCCATCCAGTAACCGATCAGATAGTCGTGGCCGTTGTACACCATCGGGCTGTCCGTCGCGCGGTCTCCGGGGCTGTTGTACGGGTCCTGCACCCAGGCGGACCACGACTTCTCCCGGCGGTCGATGGGAAGCGGCGCTTTCGGCGCGGGCTCGGGGCTGCGCACCGCCGGGTCGAAAGTGAAACCGAATTGCGCTTCATAACGGGCAATGGTGTCGCGATTCCATTTCATGTCGAGGGGGAACCAGCGTAACGTGTCCACGCTTGCCTCCACCTGCGAGGCGTCATCGAGATATTTCGCGGCGAGGAAGGCATAGAGCGGATTGGCCTCGGGCTTCATGCCGGGGAAACGCTCCGTGCCTTCCCAGGATCGGCGGAAGCTGTCCAGGAGTGTCGCGCGCAGTTCAGGGTCCGTTTCGAGACGGAGCAAAGGCTCGTAAGCGAGGAACAGGAGCACGTCGTCCGAGTGATTGACCGCGCCGCGGAAGTTCGGATTGCGCAACCTGCGCGCCCGCAGCGCCGTCCTGGCGTATCCCTCGTCTATGGCCCACTTCCGGTAAGCTTCCGCAAAGCGCGCCTCGCCCGTGACGTGGTGCGCGACCTTCAGCAATTGCAGCAGCAGGAGCGCGTTCATCGGCTCGAGCACCCGCGCGTATTGCGGATAGTACTTGCCCCAGGCCGTAGTCTTGCCGTTCACGTCGACGATTCGCAGGTCGTTGTCGAGCACATGGCCCGCCAGCGCCGCCGCGTCCGCCGCGATCAACGCCTTGTCCTCTGCATCGGCCATCAGGTCGAACGCCATCGAAAGGCCGTAGAAGACGCCGTCCATCTGATCGGTGCTCACGTCGCCGCGCCACTTGTACTTGCCATCGGCGGAGACGCGCCATTCCCCGTCGTCGTCCAGGGGCCGGTCCACGGGCCAGGCCGCGCGCGCCAACAACCCCTGCTTGCCGCTCACCGTGCAGAGCAGGTGCAGCGCTTGGAGCGAGCGCCCCGCCGCCGCGCGGTCCTCTTCGGCGCCGGTCACGGCGTACTTCATCGAGAGCGCGCCCACGTACATGCCCGTCATGTAGGCGTTGTCCGGCATGTTATAGGCCGTAAACTCCCGATCCGGCGTCGGCAGCTTCAGCTTGCAGAGCGCCTGCCCGTCGAGCAGAAAGCGCTCCTCCATATCGTGCTGAAAGACCGCGGTCTTCCGGCTCAACGTGAGCGGCTCCGCCGACGCGACGAACGCCAGGACAAGACCCGCTGTCAGTAGGAACAAGACGCGGTGCATGGTTCAGACCCTCCCTTGCGGGCTTTGCGCTTCGCCGCGCATTGGACACGCGATCTCGCCGATTCGGTTTCTCGGCGGTCACGTCGTCCGCGGTTTGCACACAAAAAGACGCCTTTATAATAATACCTCGAATGTGCGGCGCTCTTCCTGGGGACCGTTGCGGGGTCTTGACGGGCTGCGCAAGCGTTGAGGGAGCGAGGAGGGGCAATCACACGATGGAGGACGGTAGCATGATTCGCGCTCCAAAGCCGGCTTCGACCTGCTCATGCGTGGTGTGTCTGATGGTGTGGGGTATCTTCGCCGCTGCCCAGCCGCTTGTCGAGGCCCCTTCCAACACCACGTCCGTCAAGGAGTTGGACACGGCCCTCGTGGGATTGGAGGACATCCCCCCCCTACCGGCGTGGGTGCGGGAGCCGCGGCCCGTGACCATCGGCTTCGTATCGGACGGTCCCCTCGAGCGCGCGGGCGCGCGCGAAGCGTTCCAGCGCGAGATGGAAGAACTGTTGCGCGGGAGATTCGAGGTCCGCTTTCCGGATGTCCATATGCTCGAAGGCGACTGGACCATGCCGGGCGTGGACGCCGCGATGAGCCGCCTCCTGCGCGAGCCCGCCGTGGACATGGTGATTACGGTCGGCCTCATGGCCTCGGCCAACGCGGTGCTGCGCGGTCCGCTCCCGAAGCCGGTCATCGCCGCGCACGTGGTGGACAGTGAGGTCCTGGGCGCGCCGCGGCGCGACGGCGCGAGCGGCGTGCGCAATCTCGTGTACATCACCAGCCCGGCGCCGTTGCGGCGAGATATCGAGGCATTCCTAGAATTGGTCCCCTTCACGAAGTTGGCCGTCCTGGCGGGACGAGAGCTGCTCGAAGGCATACCGGCGATTCCAGAAAACGCCCTGAAGGCAACGGCGGGCCTCGGGCTCGAAATCACGGCCATTCCAGCGGGTGCCACGGCATCGGAAACCCTGGCTGCGCTGCCGCCAGACGCCGAGGCGGTTTACGTCGGACCGCTGCTGCGTTTGCCAGATGCCGAATTCGATGCGTTGGCCCGCGGGCTGATCGCGCGCAAGCTGCCGAGCTTCTCGCTCATGGGTGAGGCCGAGGTCGCGCGCGGCGTCTTGGCGTCGTTGCGGCGCGAGGCGGACCAGACGCGCCTCGCACGGCGGGTCGCCCTGTACGCCCAGCGCATCCTGGACGGCGAACCGCCGGAGCGCCTCCCCGTCGCGTTCCCCGACGGCGAGCGGCTCACGCTGAACATGGCGACCGCCCGCGCCGTCGGCTATCAGCCGACCTTCGCCGTGCTTGCCGAGGCGAATCTCCTGTACGAGGAACCGGACCAAGCGGCGCGCGAATTCACGCTGCGTAGCGCCGTCGAGGCGGCGCTTGCGGCGAACCTCGACCTGGCCGTGAAGCAACGCGCGGTCGAGGGCGGCGCCTGGAACATCGCCGCGGCGCGGGCGAATCTGAAACCGCACTTCGACGCCTCGACGATGGCCGTGGTGATCGACCAGGACCTGGCGACGCCGTACCAGCCGGAGCGAAGCTGGAGCGCGTCGGTGACGCTGCGGCAGTTGCTCTACGACGACAAGGCGCACGCGCACCTCGAAATATCGAAGCGGTTGCAGGAGGCCCTGCGCCGCGAATACGCGGGCTTGGAACTGGACGTTACGCAACTGGCGGCGGTGGCGTATCTAAACGTGTTGCGCGCGAAGACCTTCGAGCGCATCCAGAAGAACAACCTGCGGCTGACCCGCACGCACCTCGAACTTGCGAAAGCCCGCCAGACCATCGGCACGGCGGGCCTTGGCGAGGTCTACCGTTGGGAGAGCGAACTCGCCGGCGCGCGCAGCGAGGTCATGAACGCAACCGCCCGGCGCGAGGCCGCTGAGATCGACCTCAACCGTATCCTTAATCTACCGCAAGAAGAAGGATTCACGACCCAGGAAATCGGCATCGACGACGAATTGCTGCTTCCCGCGCGCGATTTCGCCGCGCGGTATCTGGATACGCCCCGGAGTTTCGCCTTGTTCCGTGATTTCATGGTCCGCGAGGGGGTCGGCCGCGCTCCCGAACTGGCGCAACTGGACGAGGGCATCGCGGCGCAGGAACGCTTCGTTACAGCCACAAAGCGGGCGTATTACGTACCCACCGTCGGCTTGCAGGCGGAGGCGAAGCGTAACCTTGCTTTCGGCGGTGAAGGCGCGGGGTCCGGCGGCCTCGCCGCTTTGTTCATGCCCGCGGCGGAAGAAGACACGGACTGGACCTTTGGGTTAAATGCGTCCTTGCCGCTTTACGCCGGCGGCGCACGCAAGGCGGAACGGCTCCAGGCGGACAAAAAACTTGAGGAGCTACGGATCCAACGCGCCGCGGTTCAGGAAAAGATCGAGGAGCGCATCCGCGTCGCTGCGCACCAGGCCGGAGCGTCCTACACCAATATCGACCACGCGCGGGCGCGCATGGAAGCGGCTCATAAGAACCTGGAGCTTGTAAGCGACAACTACGCGCGCGGCACGGCCCCGGTCATCGAACTGCTCGACGCGCAGAACGCCGGACTCACCGCCGACCTGGCCGCGGCCGGGTCCATCTATCAGTTCTTTACCGACCTCATGGAACTGGACCGCGCCATCGCGTATTTCGGCTTTCTCGCCGAGGACGAGGATCGCGCGGCCCTGCGGGAACGCATCCAGGCGTACTTCGCCTCAGAGGCCCCCTGAACCGCGACCCAAAAGAGTTTCGGTCGGACAGGTCGGACGGGTCGGACAGGTCGGACGGGTCAGACAGGTCGGACGGGTCAGACCGAGGGAGCCGCTGGGATAGTGCATTGCAAAGAACTTCCTTGACTGGCGCGGCCCGCGTCGCTAGGCTGAATCCTCGAAACTGCAACCGCAAAGGAGAAGGGGCATGAACGGCTATGGAATTCGCAGGGACCTCAGGATCTGTTGTATCACGGCGCTGGCGCTGCTGCTGGGTCTGGCGGCGGCGGCCCAGGACAACGCCGTGCAAGTCACTTTCAGCGACAAGCGGGACGTAGACCCGGTGGTGTCGCCCGACGGCAAGCGGCTCGCCTTCGCATCGAACCGGACGGGCGACTTCTGCATTTACGTCGTCACCTTCGGCGAGGCGGGCGTTGTCCAGCTCACCCAGAGCGCCAAGGACGATCACGGCCCGAGTTGGTCGCCCGACGGAAAGAAGATCATCTTCTCGTCGCGGCGCACCGGCCACGGCGACCTCTACGAAATGGCGAGCGACGGCAGTTCGGGCTTCCTCCAGATCACGGACCGGACCGACGTGGAGGAGTGGCCGTCTTATGGGCCGAAAGGCGGCGGCTTACTCTTCGCCACGGCGCCGTACAAACGCATTCAATTCAAAGAGAACATGAATATCGTGGTTGCCGACAGCGTGTCGCAGGCGAATACGCCGCGTCTGCTCACCGAGGGCGACGAACCGCGCTTCTCGCCGGATGGAACGAAGGTGTTGTTCGTGTCGCGCAGGACGAAGAATAAAGATATCTGGGTCATGAACGCGGATGGCGGCCTGCAAACCCAGTTGACCAACGACCCGAAAGACGACGAGAGCCCGTGCTGGTCGCCGGACGGCAAACAGATCGCATTCGCCTCGGCGCGCACCGGCAATTTCGACATCTGGGTCATGAACGTGGACGGCGGCCAGGTGCGGCAGGTAACCTCCACTCCCGCCAACGAGCGGCAGCCGTGCTGGTCCAGCGACGGCCACATCTATTTCACGCGCGAGGCCAGCCCGACCCAGAGCAACATCTTCCGCATCCCCGCGCCGTGAGCCATCGTGTCCGCCCTCACGTCGGGACGTGCGCCTGTTCCTTCGGGCGGTACTGGACCGCTTCGCCGATGTGGTTGTCGCCGATGGTCTCGGCATTGTCGAGGTCGGCGAGGGTGCGGGCGACGCGGAGCACCTTGTCGTAGCCGCGGGCGCTGAGGCCGAATTGTTCGAGGGCGCTCTCGAGCAGGCGTCGTGCGCTGTCGGTCAGCGCGCAATGCTGACGCACGGCCTTGCTGTCGAGGTGGGCGTTGCACGTGAAGCGCCCCTTGTACCGGGCGCGCTGGCGTTCGCGGGCGGCCTGGACGACGGCGCGCACTTCGGCGGTGCTCGCGCCGCTGGGCCGGTGATCGAGGAGTTGGTCGAAGGAGAGGGCGGGCACGTCTACGTGGATGTCGATGCGGTCGAGCAGCGGCCCCGAGATGCGGCCCACGTAGCGCTCGATGGCGCCGGGGCTGCACCGGCACGAACGGTGTGGGTCGCCCAGGCAGCCGCAGGGGCACGGATTCATCGCCGCGACGAGCATGAAGCGGCTCGGGTAGGTGACCGCGTAGTTGGCGCGGCGGATGTGGACCAGCCCCTCTTCGAGCGGCTGGCGCAGCACCTCGAGGGCCGCCCGGTTGAACTCGGGGAACTCGTCGAGGAAGAGCACGCCGTTATGCGCGAGGCTGACCTCGCCCGGCATGGGTTGCTGCCCCGCGCCGCCGCCCGCGATGGACACCGTGGTCGCGGTGTGGTGCGGGCTGCGGAACGGGCGCTGTACGATGAGCGCGCGCCGGCCGTCGAGACGCCCGGCGACGCTGAAGATGCGCGTCGTCTCGAGGGCCTCCTCGAAGGTCAAGTCGGGAAGGATGCCCGGCAGACGCGACGCCAGCATGGTCTTGCCCGTGCCGGGCGGCCCCTGCATGAGCAGGTTGTGCCCGCCCGCCGCCGCGACGGTCAGCGCGCGCTTCACGTGGGCCTGGCCCTTGACCTCGGTCAGATCGGGATACGTGCCGCGCGCGGCGGCGAAGACGCTGGCCACGTCCGTCTGAAACGGCCGCATATCGGTCTTACCGCTCAGGAAATCCGCCGCCTCGCGCAGCGTGTTGACGGGCAGGATATCCACGCCGCGGACGACGCCCGCCTCCTCCGCGTTCTCGATGGGCAGCAGAATACCGCGCCGCTTGTGCTCCTTCGCGGCGATGGCCATCGCCAGCGCGCCGGCCACGGGCCGCACCGAGCCGTCCAGCGCCAATTCACCCACGAGCATGTAATCGGCCAGCCGCTCGCCCGCGAGTTGTTCGGTCGCGGCGAGAATGCCGATGGCGATGGGCAAGTCGAGTGCGCTGCCCTCCTTGCGCATGTCCGCGGGCGCAAGGTTGACCAGCACGCGCCCGCGCGGGCCGTGAAAGCCCGAGTTGCGAATGGCCGACCAGACGCGGTCGCGGCTCTCCTTTACGGCGGTGTCGGGCAGGCCGACGACCTCGATCCTCCATTGGCCGGGGACCGCATCCACCTCGACAGCCAGCGGATAGGCGTCGATCCCGAAAACCGCGCACGATTGCACTCGGGCGAGCATGCTATGGGGTATCCTCCCCAGACACTGTTGGGACAAGCCGAAGCTTGTACAGCAAACGTCGACGGGCGCATTGTGGTCAAGCGCCCACGGCGGTGTCAACCGAACTCCGCCTCACCGTAGGCCGCCGCCGCATCGAGCATCTTCGCGTGCGAAAAGGGGCGAATCTCGCGGGCAATCCATTCGCGCATGGCCTGGCCCTCGGGCGTCTGCTGCGGATACGACACGAATTCCAGGTCGATGCGCAGACGCTCGGCGATGCGGCGCGCGATCACGGGCCAGACAACGCCCAAGTCCGCGACTATCGGGATGCTGCCGGGGTGCCGCGCGAACCCGGACATCTCCATGCGGAAGGGGACCTTGAAGAGTTTGGTTTTCGGTTGGCCGTCGGCGATGGCCCGCTGGACCGCGCCGCCCTCGCGTTGGGCGTTCCAGACGGCGTCGAGCGCGGGGTCGAGGTCGATGCGCACGAGGGTCTTGCCCTCGAGGCGGTATGAGTATCCGCCCTGCCAGCCGGACCACAGGCCGTGGCCCGTGAAACACTCGAAGGGGCCGTCGTGCACTTCCTGCGCCAGGGCGAGGCCGGACTCGATGATCACGTTCGCGCCGTCGAGCATGCGGGCCAGTCGTTCCGCCCGCTCGGTGATGCTGAGGCTGTCGCCGACGCACAGGCCGACCGCGCCGCCGCCAACCAATTGCGGGATGGTCACGAGGACGGGCAGGCCCTTTTCGACGCCGATGCCGATCATGGTGCGCGGGTCCGCGCCGAGCCCGGCGATTTCCTCGAAGGACGCGCCCCGCCGCCGCGCCATTTCGAGGACTTCGCGCGCGACGTGTTCGATCCACAGGCCCACGGGATAGCCGAGATTACCCGCCGCCTTGATGATGGTCTTGCCCGTGGCCCGTTTCAGGCGCTCGATCAACTCGAAATCAACCGGGATATCCGCCGCAATCTCGCGGAGCACGGCGTCATCCATTTCCGTGAGTTCGAATTCGCCGCCCAGGGGCAGCAGGTGCTCGGGCACGCCCAGCGCGGCCCCGTCGCACCGCTTCACCTTATCAAGCGCGCCGCCCATCTCGTGGGCGACGACCGCCGAGCTCGTGGCCACGCCGTCCACGACGCCCGCGCGCATCAGTTCGGCCAGCAGCGTGGTCACGCCCTCGTGCAGGTTCGGGCCGCTGCCCGTCACGACGACGACCCGCCCGCCGCGTTCCTTGGCCGCGACGACGGCGTCCGCCGCCTGCGCGATGCGCTCGCGCAGCGCGCCGTCCAATTGCTCCTCGATCGCCGCAACCGCGGCCCAGTCCACATTCATGACAGCACTCCTCACTCACCGGCGTTTTTCGGCCGGTCTTGCACGCCGTTACCGTGTCTTCCCGCTCCTGCGATTACACCTTCAGGAACGTCTTGTTCCGGTACATGTAATAGAGGACAAACCAGACGACGGCGAAGTTGACAACGGCAAGAAGGAACGCGCCGAAGCCGAGGAAATGCTTCGCAAGGCCCCCGGCAAGCGCCGTGCCGATGGCGTCGATGGGCAACACGTGCGCGCCGACGTAGGCCGCGATGGCGTTCATGCCGATGACGACGAACGGGACCGCCCAGATGCGGAACTTGATCACGTCGATGACAAGATAGAAGAACGCCAGCAGCAAACAGCTCAGTCCCGCCGCCCAGAGCACCATCGTGCTTGACCATACGTGCTTGATGATCGGGAAGTGGCAGCTCCAGTACCAGCCGCCGGCGAGGCACGCGCCGCCCATCGCGACGAGGGCAAGCAACCTGAGCACGGCGTTCCATTGCGCCTTGAGGATGCGACCGGCGAACACGCCGAGCAGCGTCGTGGCCGTGAAACCGAGGCTGCTGAGGATCCACGTGTAGGTCGTGCCGTCGCGGAAGCGGCCGAGGATCAGTTCGTCGATATAGAGCGCGAGATTCGCCTTCGGTTCGAGCACGGGGCCGCCGTGGCCGGGGGTCGGGACGAACATCATCAGAAGCCAGTACACCCCGAGTAGCGCGCCTGCTACGGCGACTTGCGCCGCGAGCGGCAGGTGCAGCAGCGCCACCGCCGCGATCAGATAGCCGACCGCAATCGCCTGGAGCGTGTTGCTGAACACATGCAGCTTGCTCAGATCGAACTCGAGGAGGTTGCCCTGCACCATCATGCCGAAAACCCAAAGCAACACGAAGCGCCGGAGTATCTTGAGATAAATGTGTTTGAGGCTCTGCCCCTCCCGCACGCGCCGATCGAACGAGAATGCCATGGACGTGCCGACGATAAAGAGGAACAGCGGCATGATCAGGTCCCACGCGGTGAAGCCTTCCCACGCCGCGTGCTTGAGTTGCTCATCGAGCACGGGGTGCAGCGGGTCCATGAACAATCGCAGAAACGAAACGACGAGCCCCTGGCCGCCGATGATCCAGAACATGTCAAAGCCGCGCAGCGCGTCCACGGACATGACGCGCTCCGGCGCGGCGGCGGCTTCCTTCGCTGCGGTTTCCTGTGCGGGCATGCAAATTCCTCCAGTGGCTCCAAGTATCGACGGCAACGGCGCGCGGATCAAGCGCGCGCGCCCCGCCCGCCGTTGCAATCGCCGCGTGGATGCGGGAGAATGGGCCGTCGCGCAGACCGTTGCGGCGATGGACTGCGCGGAAAACACTGGGAACCGGCAAAGGGGACACGTAAATGAAGAAGGAACAGGCTCGCGGCATCGGGAGCGCATTCTCGGGGACGATGGACCGGCGCGGGTTTCTGGCGTCCGGGGCGGCGTTACTGGCGGCGGGCGCGCTTGCGGCGCAATCGCTGGAGGAACTGGCGCTGCCGGAATGGACGTCGCGCGCGGACAAGAAGGTCCGCATCGGGGTCGTGGGCGGGCGCTTCGGCCTGTCTTTTCACTGGCACGAACACCCGAATTGTATTGTCGAGGCGGTGAGCGACCTGATCCCGGACCGTCGCGCGCAGTTGCAGGGCCGCTACGAGTGCGAGAAGGCCTATGAGTCCCTCGAAAAGCTCGTGCTCGATCCGAAAATAGACGCCGTGGCCGTATTCACGCCCGCGCCGGACCACGCGCGGCACGTGAAACTGTGCATGGATCACGGCAAGCACGTGATCAGCGCGTGCCCCGCGTGTATGACCCTCGAGGAGGCGGCGATGATGAAGGAGGTCAAGGAGCGCACCGGGCTCAAGTACATGAACGCGGAGACGAGCTACTACCGCTGGGAAACCATCACGGCGCGGCGGCTCTTCGCGCGCGGCGATTTCGGCGAAATGGTCTACAGCGAAGGCGAATACTACCATCCGCTCATCGGCTACGGGCGGGACGCGCTGTCGTGGCACGACGGAAAAAAGACGTGGCGCTACGGCTTCCCGCCGATGCTGTATCCGACGCATTCGACGGCGTTTCTCGTCGGTGTGACGGGCGAGCGGCTCACGAAGGTCTCGTGCGTCGGGCTGCGGGAGACCGTCGAGCCCGCGTTTCAGGACAACGTGTACAACAACCCGTTCACCAACGGCATGGCCATGTTCCTGACCGACAAGGGGCATCCGTTCCGTTGCAACGTGGCGTGGAACATCCACGCCCACGGCGAGCGGGCGCAATGGCTGGGCAGTAGGGCGGCGTTATATATGGAGGGGCCCGCCGGCCAGCCATTCGCCATGAAGTACGACGACGGCGCAAGCGTCGCCGCGCTGCCCGATTACTGGCGGGAGGTCCCGGAGAAGATGCGATACGACAAAGGGCATGGCCGGTCGCACGCGTTCATTACCGCCGAATTCATCGACGCGCTTGTCGAGGACCGTGAGCCGGCTATCGATCTATATGAGTCGTTGGCGTTCTGTGTGCCCGGCATCGTGGCGCATCAATCAAGCTTCAAAGACGGCGAACAACTGGACATTCCAAGCTTCGATCGGATGTGAGCCCAACGCCGACAAACGCGGACCGCTGCGAATCCCCGAATACGCTGTAACACCACGTATCGCGATTGTAACGCCCGTGTAACACCGCCGCCCACCCCAACCGTGTTACCCCCGTCTATCCTGCTCAATATGAACGCCCACGGACTGTAACACTCGCGAGATCGCCGCATCCCCATTCCTGAGATCGGATAATCAATGCGTTGGAAGGGCGCAAAGCGCGCTCGACAGTCAGTCGAAAGTTTCGAACGGCGAGGCGGCGGCATCATGGCGCAATTGTGGCGGCAAGTCAAGAATGAAGACGCGAAGCGCGTCTGGGAACCCCTCAGCCTTGATCAGGTGATGGCCGGCCTGATCGAAATGGACGACGGCGCGGTGGCCCTGCGCCCGATTGAAGAGGCGGACGCGCTGCAGGGAGCGACCACGTTGATGCCATGCGACCAGGACGGCGAGGGTCACTGGGCGATCCTGACCGGGGACCCAGCCGTGCGTGTGAATGGCGAAGCGATTCGCCTTGGCATTCACTTGCTCGCCGATCGTGACGAAATCCGGCTGCCGGGCGGCGTGCGCGCGTTCTTCTCGACCGAGCGGCTATCGCAATCCGAGGTCATGCCGGACCTCGGGCGGCAAGTGACCTGCCCCTGTTGTCTTCTGGAACTTCTGCCTGGCCAACAGGTCCGGCGTTGCAGCCGGTGTGGCGCCTGGTACCACGACATGCCGGACGATCCAGATCGGCCGCTGCCCTGCTACACGATCGCCCCCACCTGTAAGAGCTGCCGCCAGCCGCTTCCGGCGTTGGACGGGACGTTCGTGTGGACGCCCGAGGAACTCTACCGCCATGTCTGACACAGTCGTCATAGACGCCAATGCGCCGCTCATCGTGGTCGGCTGCGGCAATACCGGCAGCCCGTTCGCCGCATTGATCCCCAGTATCCCGGGGGCCGGCCCCGTGTTGTTCGTGGATTACGATTCCTACGAAGCCAAGAACCTCGTTTCACAGCGGATCTTGCCGTGCGATGTCGGCAAGCCGAAGGCGGCCGTACAAGCGCGTTGGTTGCGCCGGTTCGGCGTTCGCGCGACCGCGGCCTTCGTCGGCCGGATCGAGGACGTGCCCTGGGGCTGGTTGCGAGGCGGGATACTCGTCTCTTGTGTCGATTCCCGTGGTGCGCGCCTCTACATGAACCAGGTGGCGTGGCGGCTCGGGTTGCCGCTGGTCGACGTTGCCGTGGACGGCCCTGACTTGTTGGCGCGGGTCAGTGTGTACCTGTCCGGCGACGACGCGCCGTGCCTGGAATGTGCGTGGCACGAGGGCCACTACCGGAACCTGGCCAAGGAATACCACTGCGATGGCAGTACCGCGGCGACTGCCGCGACGAATGCGCCTTCCGCGCTCGGCGCGCTGGCGGCCGGCCTCCAGGCCATTGAGGTGAGCGCATTGTTAGGGACGGGCCTGAAAGCGCCGGCCGTCAGCCGCCAAGCGATGTTCGATCTTCGGAATCAGACCTGCACAGTGACGCGCTTCACGCGGAATCCCGCGTGCCGCTTTGATCATCAGCGGTGGGATATCCGCATCCTGGACGTGCGCCCCGAGGATGTGGCCCTTGGCGACGTGTTCGCGGAAGCGGCGCTGTCCCGCGAGCCAAGCGCCTTGTCCCTCGAACATCGGCGGTTCACGCGGGCGCTGACTTGCGCGAACGGCTGTGGCCGTATAGCGATCCCGCTGCGACTCGCGGACCGCCTCACGGCGCGGCAGCGCCTGTGCCGGTTGTGCGGCGAACGCAATATCGCCGCGGGCTTCGACCTCGTCGATCAACTCGTGCTGACCGAACTCAGCGCCGCCGAGCGGCGCCGCAGTCTCGCGCAACTCGGCCTGCGCCCCGGCGACGTGTTTACGGTGTCCGCGCCGGACCGGAGTCCGGTCCACCTGCAACTGGCGTGTAACGGCTTCGCGCACGCGCCGTGGAGGAAGGTCTGATGTTGGACTATCAGACGAGATCGTTTCTCGAACGCAACTTGGTCGCGGCAATGGAACTCGCGGACCAGAGCGACATTCTTGAACTCAAGCCGTTTGCCGGAGACCCCGTGCGGAAGTATATTGCGCGTTTTCACGCGCGCGGCCTCGTGCGTGACCCGGTGACGGGGGAGATCGGGGAGGCGCCGTTCTGCGACGTCGGCATATGGTTTCCGGACGATTATCTGCAGCGCTGCACGCCCTTCGAAGTACTCACCTGGTTGTGCCCGCCCCACGCCTGGCACCCGCAAATTAGGGCGCCCTTCATCTGCCCGGGTCGCCTCGGCGAAGGGACACAGCTAGTTGATATACTGTACCAGTGTTATGATATCTGGACCTATCAGAAGGTCAACTGGGGCGACGCGCTCAACCACGAGGCCGCGGCATGGGGGCGGCGATGCCTCGATCGGCTTCCGGTTGACAAGCGGCCCCTCAAGCGGCGGCGCGTCGCGGTGAACGTGCGTGCGGCGGAGGCATCATAGGTGAGCGCCATGATAACAACAACTTCCGCGAATCCGTGGTTGAAGGCAGTGCGCGACGCCTTCGAGGAGGCCGGCGCGGGCATCGAGCCGTGTGGTGCGGACGCGTTCGCGTTCACAACGAAGAACGGCGTGATGGTCCGCGGCGGGGCGCGCCTGCAACCGGACTGGCTTCTGTTGCGGGCGCCGTGCTCGGAAGCCATACACAAACTTCTGGAGGACAGCCCCGAGGGGGCGCTGGCGTTGATCGAGCGCAACGCAACGTTGCGGGGTGGGGTGCGCTTCGGCATCGGCGACGGCGGCCAGCCCAGGTTGTTCGCGGAAATCCCGCTGACGCGCGGAGTGGACCTGCGATCTCCGGTGGCGCGCGCGCTTGAGGGCATACGCCAGGCATGGCACGAACAGGGGGCGGCAGTGTCCTGCGCGGCGCCGCTTGAAGGCGACGCGGAAACAATCGACTGGGCCAAACTCTGCGCCGAAGCAGGATGGCAGAGCGCGCCCCGCGCCACGGGCGACGTGGCGGTCGAGGTGGGGCGCGCTCGCTGTTCCGAGCGCGTGCTGCTGACGTGCGGCTCCCCGCCGCGCGCGCAGTGGCGCTTCCATGCGCCCGAGGGCGTCGACCCCGCGTGTCGCGCCGCCGCCGGCAGTCTGCTGCTGGCGGCTTCGGGGCTGGTCCGTCTGGTGCGCCCGGTGACGACGGACGAGGGGGTCGGATTCGAGCACCAGTGGGAGGATCGGCCGCAGAGTTTCCTGTTGGGGCGCGTGCTCGAAGCATTGACGGTGGCCGCGGGCTTGTGCGGCGGGCCTCTACTCGCCTTGAGCAGTCCGCGCGTCGCAAGCGCCTTTCTGCGCCGTCGGGGATGGTCCCCGGAGGCCGGACAGGCGCGGGGTTCGAACCGGGTCCGAGAGGAGGTGATTTCATGGCAGCAGAAACTGTGAGCGTGCGGGTCAGAGACATGACCGGCCAGCGGAGTTACGTGACTGAACTTCCGCTTGAAGCCTCGTGGGGCGAGGCCTTTGGCCGGATTCTTGACCGGCTCCATCTCCCGGCGAATCCCGGGGATGGCGAGGAAACAGTCTGGACCGCCCGCCTCGATCGCGAAGGCCGACATTTGCACAACAGCGAGATCGTCGGCGACGTGCTCGAACCAAACGATGCTCTAACAATCCAGAGGGATATCGCGGCGGGCTGAGGATCGCGGGCGACGCGCCCGCTGTGAAGAGAGGGTTGAATATGGTTGAAAGCTCTTACAGCTTCATCCTGACGCTCTACAAGGAGGACGGCGACCGCCTTGGCGAAGCCGCGGTCGAGCCGGATTGGGGCCCCGCCTACGAGGACGCGCGGCTTACCGCGCTGCGCCGGGGCCGGTTGTCGCCGGACGCCTTTCACAGCGACGGTGTTGTCCAGCCTATCTGGGATACGAAGTCGGGCCGGCCGCACGTGGCGGGCGTGAAGGTGGCGCTGGAGAACGTCGCGGCCGGCCCCGATCCGGACGCGGACGGCGGCGTGATTGTGCCAATCACCTACTTCCGCAAGCTGGCCGAGGCGGCTTCGGTGCAGTTGGTGGCGCGGGGGGTGCTGAAGGAGGGCGATACGTTCCAGTACGGCGTGCTTGCGCACGAGAAGAATGGCTGCGGCGGGCCGAGCGACGACGGTTCTGTGCGCATCCGCGAGGCGGGCGACCCGTTGCCGGTCCATGCAAGCGCGCTCGATCCGTACCTCGCGCGGTCCATGGTCTGCGGGCCCGACACGACCGACGACTTCCCGGTGTTCTTCCCCGCCTCGATGCTGGAACGGATTGCGGCGCTCGTGCGAGACGCCGGACCGTGCGAGACGGGCGGCATGCTCATTGGGCGGCTCTGCCGCGACGCGGACGCGGGCGAGTTATTCGCCGAGGTGACGGCGCAATTGCCCGCGGAACATGTCCAGGCGGACAGCGCCTCGCTTACGTTTACCGGGGAAACCTGGGCCGCCGCGCGGGACGCGATCCGACTGCGCGGCGGTTCCGAGACGCCCCTCGGGTGGTACCACTCGCACCCGGCGAAGGAGTGGTGCAAGGACTGCCCGCCGGAGAAGCGCGCGACCTGTTCCCTAGAATGCTTCTTCAGCGCGGCGGACCAGCAAGTTCACGCGACGTTGTTCCCGCACGCTTACAGCGTCGCGCTGGTCGTCACGGACGGGCAACGAGGCTTGCGCTTCGACCTCTACGGGTGGCGGCGTACGCGGATTTTGCAGCGTGGTTTTCACATGCTGCGGGCAGATGGCGGACGAGGCGAAGCCTCGTCATAGGAGGACGCAACTATGTCGATACCAGACCAGAGTTTTCTCGAAATGATCGGGGCCGTGGGCGAAAGGGCGCCGGGCATCGATGAGAAGCTCATGCTGATGAACCAGTTCCGCGCGACCGCGCCGCGTAAGGCGGAACTGCTCGATCGGTATATGCTCGACCGGCTTCAGACACTCGGCGCCACCGTGACGGAACTTCACGGCGTGAACCGCGAACTCGCGGGGACGCTCGAGGAACTGAAGCGCGAGGCGCTGGCGCCGCCGTGGCACCCGGCGGTCTTCCTCGGGCATATCGAGACGCGCGAAGGGACCCGCGCGGTCGTCGCGCACGGTTCCGCCCGGCGCGTCGTGGCCATCGCTAACGAGGTTGAACTCTCGCCCGCGGACATCGGCGGCGAGGTGCTGCTGGCGCATGACCTGAATGTCGTACTGGAACGGTCGGCGCTGGGACCGCCGCCCTGCGGCGAGATCGCGTCGTTCGAGCGAAACATCGACGCGGCGCGTGTCGTGGTCCGCTGGCGGGACGAGGAGGTCGTGTTGCACCGGGCCGGCGCGCTGTTGGATACGGTGCTCGAGCCGGGCGACTTGGTGCGTTGGGACCACAACACGTGGTTTGTCTATGAGCGGCTTGAACGCAAGGAGCCGCGCCGCATCTTCCTCGAAGAGGCGCCCGATATCAGGCGGGAACAGATCGGCGGCCTGGACGCCATGCTGGAGGATATCCACCTCCTCATTCTCGGGAGGTACGAGAAGCCGGACGTGGCCGCCAAGTACCGCCTCGAACTCGGAAGCTCGATCCTTTTCTGGGGACCGCCCGGCTGCGGGAAAACGACCACCGCGCGCTTCATCGCCGCGGAATGCTCGCGGCTGCTCGGCCGCCGCTTCAAGTTCGCCCACATCCAGCCCAGCGACTACCTCAGCGCATACGTGGGCGAAACCCAGCAGAACATCCGGCGCTTGATTGACATGCTGCGGCGCGAGGAGGACTGGGTGGCCTTCTTCGACGACGCCGAGAGCATGGGGCGCGTCCGGGGGGACAGCTTGAACAAGTGGCGCGACGACGTGACGAGTTGCTGGCTCGAGGGGCTTGACGGCTTTAACGGGCGGCTTCCGGGCATCATCGTGGCGGCGACGAACCGCAAGGACTTGCTGGACCCGGCGCTCATGCAGCGCCTTTCCGACCTGCAAATCTACGTGCCGCCGCCGGACCTCGACGCCGGGCGCGCCATCTTCGGCGTGCACCTGCCCGAGTCGCTTCCCTATGCGGTCAACGGTCACGACGCCGCGGGAACGCGGGAAGACGTGATTGATGTGGCGGTCTCCCGTTTCTACGCGCCGAACGGCGACAACGCGGTGTGCAAGATTCGTCTTGCCGACAGCCAGACCCGCACCATCCGCGCGCGGGAACTTGCGAGCGGGCGCGTCTTCGAGCAGGTCTGCCGCACCGCGCGGCGCAGCGCCTGCCGCCGCGAGATTGCGACCGGAGCATCGGGAATCACCGTCGAGGACGTCGAGAATGCCGTTGCGGAAGCGCTCGAACAACTCCGCACGACGCTCACGCCGCAGAACATTCGTTCCTATGTGCCGGACTTGCCCCAGGACGTGCAGGTCGTGAGCGTCGAGCCGATTACGCCGCGCGTGGTGCGGCCGAGGCGGTACTTGAATGTGGCGTAAACACAGTTCGTAGTACGGGCTTTAGTCTGCGCTTAGGACAGCCTAAAGGCTGCACTACGAACAAGACAGCCTGAAGGCTGGACTACGAACGCAGAAGAAGAAGGGATCGTCATGAGAATGCAGAAGAGCACCGGAGGAGGCGCCGGGAAGACGCCGCGGCGCGTCGTCAAATTGTGCGGCGGCGATATCGAACTCGGCAATTTCATCCAGGGACTCGAACGTTCCCAAGGCACGGGCGGCGAGGCCGCGCACGCGCTCCTGCGCGAAATCCAAGGCTTGCCGCGCTCTGCCGGGCGATCCGCGTGCCAATGCGAAGCGTGCCGCGCGGCGCGCGCGCGGGGCGGGCAATCGGTCTCGGCAGGGTACGGCGGCGGTGGTTTCAGTTCCGGTTACGGCAACTGGGGCGGCAACGCGGGCGCGGACTACGGGTACTCGTATTCCACCGGATATAGCGCGTTTGACCCGCAGGACTGGGGACGGCGCTTCTTGGCGGAGAACGGTGGATGCTGTTATATTGATCTAGGACACCTGGAAATTTGCCTGCCCGAGGTGACGAACGCCCATGACTGGGTGGCGGCGTGGCACGCCATGCTGCGCGTCGCGCGCGGCGCGATGCGACGGGCGAACGCGAGGCTTCCGGAAGGGCAGCGCGTCGTCGTGCTGGCGAACAACAGCGACGGCCGGGGTAACTCGTACGGCAGCCACGTCAACGTGCTGTTGACCGAAAAACTTTGGGAGGACATATTCCACCGCAAGTTGTATCCCATGCTCTATCTCGCCGCGTACCAGGTATCGAGCATCGTCTTTACTGGCCAGGGCAAGGTGGGCAGCGAGAACGGCGCGCCGCCGGTCGCGTACCAACTGAGTCAGCGTATGGACTTCATGGAGGCGCTCACGGGCATCGCCACTACCGTGCAGCGGCCTCTGGTGAACTCCCGCGACGAGGCGCTGTGCGGCGGGTGGAGCTACCGCCGCGACGAGGAGGAGGCCCCGCGCTATCGCCGCCTCCACTGTATTTTCTATGACAGTAATCTCACCCACACGGCATGCCTCCTGAAGATCGGCGTGTTGCAGATCGTTCTCGCGATGCTCGAGGCGGGCAGGACCAAGGGGCGCCTGATGCTCGACGATCCGGTCGAGGCGGGGCTGCTCTACAGCCACGACCCGACGCTCAAGGCGCGCGCGCGCCTCGCCGACGGCCGCGTCGTAACGGCCGTCGAGCTCCAGCGCCTCTTCCTCGAGGAGGCCGCGCCCTTTGTCGCGTCCGGCGATTGCGAGGCCACGGTGCCGCGGGCCGGTGAAATTTTCGCGCTTTGGGCTGACACGCTCGAGCGGCTCGAGCGGGGCGACTGGGAAACGTTGGCGGGGCGGCTGGACTGGGTGCTCAAGCGCGAGATTCTCCGCGGCGCGCTGGATCGCCACCCTGGTCTCACGTGGGAGTCGCCCGAACTGCGCTATCTCGACCAACTGTACTCGAGTCTCGACGAAGCCGAGGGCCTGTATTGGGCCTATGAGCAGGAGGGACTGGTCGAGCGGATCGTCGAAGAGGCGCACATCGCGCGCCTGGTCCAGGCGCCGCCCGAGGATACGCGCGCCTGGACGCGCGCCATGCTGCTGCGCACGCTGGACCCTGATGACATCGATTCGGTCGATTGGGACCGGCTGGTGGTGTGGGGACGTGTGGGGAGATCGGGAATCTCGCGGCAGACAATCTATCTCGCCAACCCGCTCGGCTTTACCCGTGCGGCGATGGAGCGGTTGTTTGCCGTCGGCGACAACGAGTTGATTCTGGAGGCGCTGGCGACGCCGCCGACAACGAGCGGAAGGAGCTACGCGTCGGCGACGAGCGCCGTGGTCGCCACGGACTGAGCGGAGTCGGTCCGCGGTGCGAGCGTCGAGTGCGAGTGCGAGTACGAGTACGAGTACGAGTAAGAACTGAGGGCGGCCTTGTGGCCGCAATACGAACAGGAGGACGAAGAATGTTGTTACGAGAGAGACCCCATGACGCCCCTGCGGCCGGCGCGCCCGGCGCCGATGATGAAAGCGGCGGTGGACGGCTCGAGGGCATGACACGCCGCGCGGAAACCATTGCCGCGCGCGGCGGCGACTTGGCGGCGCGCGCCCTGTCTGGCAACTGTCAGGCCTTCTTGAACGCGAACGTGCAGAGAGGAGCGCAGTAGTCGTGGCCGAAACCGTGATGGGGGTCGAGACGGAATACATGCTCTCGGCCTTCTACCAGGACGGCGCGCGCGTCGATCAGAGCGATGCCATGGGTATGCTGTATCACGCGGCGGAGCGAACCCTGCGCTACCTGCCGGGCGCGGGCCCGGGCGGCATGTTTGTGGAGAACGGCAGCCGCTTCTACATCGATTGCGGCGGCCATCCTGAGATCGCGAGTCCCGAAGTGACCAGCCCCTGGGACGTCGTGCGTTGGCAACTCGCGGCGGACCGCATCCTGGTCGGGCTGGCCGAGGAGTTGCGACGCGAGAACCCGACCGTCGCGGCGGCTCATGTGTACCGCAACAACATCGGCTACGACGTCGGGGTGTCGCAGGCGACATGGGGCTGTCATGGCAGCTACAGGTACACCAGCAACCCCGATCGTCTGCCCAACGAACTCGTCTCCCACCTCGCGTCGCGCCTGATCTACACCGGCGGCGGCGGCTTCAGCAACCTCTCGCTCGGGGCCAACTTCACGCTGTCGCCCCGGGTCGCGCACTTGTGTCACGTGGTCTCCTATCACTCGACCAACGCACGGGGCATCTTCCACACGAAAGACGAGCCGCTCGCGCGGTCGGGGCATCGGCTGCACCTGTACTGCGGCGAAAGCCTCCATTCCGAGGAAGCCGCCGTGCTGCGCCACGGGACCACCGCCCTCGTGCTGGCCATGGTCGACGCCGGGCTTCGCCCCGGCGAAGGCATGCGCCTGCGGGCGCCGCTCGAAGCCATGCGCGACTTCGCCAATGACCCGACCTGTCGCCGGGCCACGGCGGAGACCGAGACCGGTCGGTCCGTGCGCGCGCTCGACATCCAGCGGCACTACCTGCATCTGGCGGAGATGGCCATCGGCGAACCGTTCATGCCGGAGTGGGCCGAAGCCCTCTGCGGCAGGTGGCGAGCCGTGCTGGACCTGCTTGAGGAAGGGGGCGCGGCCGCCGCCGCCACGAAACTGGACTGGGCAATCAAGTACGCGATCTACACGGAGATGGCGCGGCGACAGGGGCTGACCTGGGACCAGATCGCGGTCTGGTCCAATGTCGTACAACAGGTCGGCGCCGTGTTGCAGCGCCGGAAGCCCGAGACCCCAATAAGCATCACGCTCCAGGACGCGCTTACGGGCGACAGCCCCGCCGCCCCGCGCGTCAGGCGGTTGACGCCCGTCCTGCGTCGGCACGACCTCACGTGGGACGATCTGGATGCATTCCTCGACCTCCGGCTGCGGCTCTTCGAGGCCGATACCTGCTTCGGGCGACTTGGCGAGGGCGGCATCTTCGCCGAGATGGACCGTGCCGGCCTGCTTGAACATCATGCGCCCGGCGTGGACCGCGTGGACGAGGCCATGACGACGCCGCCGGCGACGACCCGCGCCGCGTTGCGCGGCAAGTGGATCAAGGAACTGGCGGGCAACCGCGGTTCGAACGCGGATTGGAGCGGTATCTTCAATGCGCGTACGGGGGAGTGGCTTGATCTGTCGGACCCGCTGACCACCCGCGAGGAATGGAAGAGCGACGATGAGCGGCTTCGTGTCATGGCGGCGGCGCAATTCGGCATGCCCCCGTCCTTCGAGTCTCTCATACGGCGCGAGGGAAGACGACCGGCTCCAGGCGAGCAACCGGGGCGCTTCAGTGTGGGGGATCCCATCATTCTCGGACGCCACGAATCGGTCGACGGAAATCAGAACTGGAACGCGGACATGGATCAGTTTGTCGGTCAGCGGGCGACGATACTGCGCGTCGTCGGCCTCGACAGCGCGGGCTGCGAAGTGGTCCGCGTGACTGCGGACCAAAGCCGCTACGTCTGGCGGACGCGTAACATGGAACGTGCGCCGGACTGCGTGGCCTGAGGAGGGGCCTTCCCATGCAACCGTTCACCGCTCGTCTTGCCAAGCGCCTGGAACGGCTCCAGGTGGCGATCGACATAAGCGATCGGGACGCCACCCTGCTGCGGGGCGTCCCCGTCCATGCGGACCACTTCTCGAAGTCCCGAACGAACCTGCTCCTGAAACTCGTGCCGCAGAAGGAGGCAGTCCTTGTGCTCGTGGACGCCGACCTTGCCTACACGGGGGGCAACCCCGAAATCCAACGGCTTTTCGCGCGCGGCTGGGACGCGGGCGGTTGGAAGGCCCTGTTTTTCGAACCGAGCGGAACCCGCGCCCGGGACCGGGCCATGGAGCGCGTCCTGGACCTTCTCGGTTCGCAGGGGCGCGAACCGGTGTTGCATGCGCCCGCGCCGCCCGCGCTGCGCGACGCCGACGGCGCCGGACTGCTGGCGGGGATCGCGGACGACCTTGCGGCACGCGCGCGCGAGGGAACGGCGTGGCCGTGCGTCGCCCGCGACGAAGCCGTGATCGAAGCGGCGTCGTGCGTCAGGCGGTGGGGTGAATCGCGCTTCGCGCTCGTGACGGGCGAGTCGGGCGCGGGCAAGACGAACCTGCTGCACGGCGTGGCGCGCATGCTCACGGAGCGGGACCCCGAGTTCGCGCTTCTCGCCGTGAATCTGGAACGGTTATTCTCCGGTGTGGTGCTCGAAGGCGAGCGCGAGAACCTGCTCGGTGCACTGCTGCAGGAAATGCAGGGGCAGCCGCGTCGGGTTCTCGCGCTCGAGCACGCGGAACTCGCCGTGTGCGACATGCGGCATGGGCCGCTGATCCTCGCGAACGCGCTGGACCGCGGCATTCCGATCCTTGGGACGCTCCTGCCGCGGCACCTGCCGCTCTTTCTGGAAGCGCCCCTGCGCCGGCGTGTTCATGTCGTGACACTCGAGGCGCCGCCCCGCGATGCGACCGCCGCTATGGTCGCCGCCCATGTTCCCGCCATCGCGGCGCATCACGCCGTGACAATTGACGAGCATCTGGCGCAAGGAGCCGCCGCCGCCGCGGAAACCCTCCCGGATACGGCGGGCAGCCCTCCCGGCAGCGCGGTCACCCTGCTTGACGCCGCCGCCGCCCGCGCTGCGCTTCAGGGGGTGGCGGTGGTGGGACTCGAAGACCTCTATTTTGCCGCCCGGCGCGCATACGTGCGCGAACCCGCGCAGGACGAGGAAAGTTGAGGGGACCATGACCGGAGCAGCAAAAATGCACGGGCTCTGAGTCATGCGCGGGACGCGCCTCGGTGTGCGCGCCGGGCCGGCGTCGGATTGCTTCGCGTAATACGGGCGTCTTGTCCTTGATATGAGTTCAGGGGCGGGACGCCCATGCCGCGTTCAGGACAAGTTACCTCCATCTCTGCCGGAGATTGAAGATCTATGCCGAAAACCGGAAACTCCATTGGAGTCCGGTGGTATTGTATCGAGCGAGGGGCGATGAGGCGCCGTGGGTCGCGTGTTGATGGACTCCGCGAAGACCTCCATATGCGGTGTGCCGACCCATCAGGCGGCTGTATATTGTGGTCTTCGCTTTACTCCGGGAGAAAGACGGTGTTATGTTCTTGCTGGGGCGGGTGTTGTCGTAAGGGATCGCTGTAATGCCGGACGAGCCTTTGGTGGGCAAAGTCGTGGGCGATTATGAGGTCCTCCGCGAGGTTGGTCGCGGGGGGATGGGTGTCGTGTACGAGGCGCACGAGCGCTCCCTGCAACGCACTGTAGCGCTGAAAGTCCTGCCCTCGAATATCTCGGCGGACATCTCCTTCGCGAAGCGCTTCGAGCGCGAGGCCCGTTTTGCCGCCAGCCTGAGCCATCCGAACATCGTTTCGATTTACGCCGTCGGTAAGCACGAGGACGTGCGCTACATCGCCATGGAGTACATCAAGGGCAAGACCCTGACAACGCTCATCCGGGAAGCCGGGCGCTTGTCGGTGGGGCGCGCGCTTGAAATCACGCTCCAGGCCGCGGATGCGCTGAAAGCCGCCCACCGCGTCGGCATGGTCCATCGCGACATCAAGCCGGACAACATTATGATCGACGAGTTCGGTCGTGTGAAGGTCATGGACTTCGGCCTCGCCCGGGGCATCCACAGCGCGACCCAACTGACGGCGGAAGGCGCGGTCCTGGGCACACCGCGTTACATGTCGCCGGAACAGTGCGAGGGGCTCAAGCCGGACCAACGATCGGACATTTACTCACTGGGGATTGTCCTGTTCGAGATGCTCAGCGGGCGGACTCCTTACGGCGCGGATACGCCGCTGGCGCTCATGCGGCAGATCGTCGAGCTGCCGCTGCCCTCGTTGCAAGAGATCAGCGCGGATGTGCCGCCGCAGGTCTGCAGCATCGTGTATCGCATGACGGCGAAACGGCCCGAAGACCGATACGACAACGCGGACGCGGTGTGCGAGGACATCCGCGTCCATCTGGAAGGCATAAGAACAAGCTCGCCGTCCGGGCAGGACCACCTCACCGACGTGATTACGCCGTCTCCGCAACGGACCCCGACGCCGGTCGCCGCACCGTGGGTTTCCCAGCCCCTGTCGCGCCGGGCGCTCTTCGGACTCGCGCTCGCAGCGGCCATCGTGATAGTGGCCGGGGGGCTGTGGTGGCGATACGCCGGGCCGCAGCCCCTGCATGACGCGCCCGTGCAGACCGTCCCCACGCCCCCTCCGGAGGCGAGGTCGACGGAACCGGAACCGCCCCGCGAGGTCGCGCAGCCGCCCGCTCCCGTCCCGCGTGACGTCGAGTCGCGCCCCATAGCCACGGCACCTGTTAGTTCACAGGTACAACAGGGCGTCGAGAGCGCGTCACGAGTATTGCCGCCCGATGTGCCACGCCGCCTGGTTTTCTCCGTGGCGGAAGTGGTGCTTGATCCGGTCCAGGACTTCGCTGAAGTGCCCTTCGAGGCGTCGCCGCCAAGCGCGCGCCTCGAGGGCGTTTCATGGTACGCGAGCGGTCCCGTGTCGGCGTGGCCGCGCGACGGTGCCGTGTACATCAAGACGTCCTCCTTTGATGTGCCGTTCGGGGAGGAATCGGTCCACAAAGTGATCGCCCGCCTCGAGGATTATGACCTCGAGTTGGGCGTATTGCCCGTGCGTCTGCGCAATCCGGTCGAGTTGCTGCAATTCTCCTTTACCCCGGCGTCGGTGCACATCGGCGCCGGGCAACCGAGTGAACGCGTTTCCTTCGAGGTGCGGTCCGCCGCGGGGCAGCCGGTCTCCAGCGTGAACGTCTCGTTTCAGATCGTGCCCGGCGATGCGCCGGTGCAGGTGGTGCGGGACAGCGATACGACGATGCGGGTGTCCCTTGACGCGGGCGCCCGGAATGAGGCGGCTATTGACGCCCATCTCCGCGCCACAATCCGCGACGTTGTCGTGGCCGAACTGCCGGTCCACGTGGCGCCGGCCTGCGTGCTGGACAAGATCGAGTTCGCGTCGGACGGCGTGTTGTTGACCAACGCGGACCCCTCGGCGGAAGTCTATTTCGAGACCACGCCGGAGTCGCTTCCCGAGACGGTATTTTCCGAGTTGAAATTCCAGAGCGCCGATGCGCGGCTCGTACTCAATCGTATCAGCCGGAATGTGCTCGAAGTCGCGCTGAAGCCCGGCGTGCGCTTGACGGGTCTGGCGCGCGAATCGCAAATGCTCACGGCGTGGTGCTGCGGGCGCCAGGTGGGCGCGCTGCGCGTCGAGTTGCTTGCCATGGCGTACACCCCTCGGGTTTTCTTCCTTGGCGGCGCCGTGCGTCTGAGTAATGAAGTGCGGCGCGCGGACGTGCGGTTCGACGTGGACCCGGCGGGCGTGCCGCCCGAGGTGCTCGAAGCCATCAGCTTCCGGGCCGACGGCTACGAACTCGCCGTCACGCGCAAGGCCCCGCAGGAGATTGCCGTGGCGCTGCGCGACTCGGCGGTCATCGAGGGCGAAGAGCCGAAAACGCGCACGGTCACCGCGTGGTACAGCGGCGGCGTGGTCGGGCAACTCGCCGTAACGCTCGCGCCGTTTTCAAGCCTGCCGAAAGTGGTGTTTCTTTCGGGCGCGTTGCGCCTGACGAATGCGGATCGTCACGCGGAAATCGAGTTTGACGTGGCGCCGCCTGACCTGTCCGCGCAGGCCCTCGACGCGCTGCGGTTTCAATCGAACACGTATGAAGTGGTTGTGAATCGGAAAGGTCCGCGCCAACTCGAGGTGCTCCTCGGGCCGCTGGTGCGTCTCGCGGAAGGAGAAGCCAAGGAAGCCGTCATCGAGGCCCGTTTTCAGGGGCGGTCCGTAGGGGAGATCAAGGTGCTTCTGGCGGGGCCGGCCACCGTCGATTACGTCGAGGTGTATCCGGCGCGCGTGGACCTGACACCCGACAAGCCCATGGCCTACGTCAGCATTTCCCCTCAGCCCCCGGAAGTGGCCCGGGAGGCGGCGTCGCGCCTCGAATTCACGTTGTCTGGAGACGGGACCGGGATAACGTGGCAGCGGACCCCGAGCGGGCAACTCATTGTTTCGATGGAGGCCGCGCGCTTCGCCGAAGGAGAAGAGCGGGAAGCGACGCTCGAGATTCGCAGCCACAACGCCATTGTCGGGCGCCTGCAAGTGCACGCGGCGCGCCCCATCGCGGCGCGGGAGGTCCGGTTCACGCCCGCCACCCTCGCGCTCTCCGGCGCGCAAACCGAGGCCCAGGTGCACTTCACGACCACGCCGGAGAATATCCCAAGCGACCGAATCGAATGGCGCGCCGATGCGGGATTGACCGTGCGGCGGGCGGGCGACCGCATGGTGGCGGTGTCGCGCCTGCCCTCGACAGTTGGGGGTGCCCAGGAATTGCGGGTGTATGCCGTGATCGGCGAAGAAGTGCTGGGCGTGTTGCCGGTGCGCGTGGCGGCGCCCGCCGCCGCGACTCACTACGAGACGACCGCTTTCGAGCACGTGAGTCTGACCTACCCGAACTCGGTGAGTGTCGGCAGCCCGGCGACCATCGAGGTCCAGGCGGCGAACTGGGTTGGCGCGGACCAGATAGGCACGCTCGTCGTCTCGATCGAGGGCTGTGGCCCGGAGGCGCCGCTGGCGCCGGATGGCGCGTATGATCTGTGGCCCGCCGGCGGCAAAGTGATCAACCGTTTCTACAAAGACGGCGGCGTCTGGCGGCGATCGCCGGAGAAGATGGTCCCGGCGCACACCTTGGTCGAGAAATATGTGCGCATGTGGCCGCGCGGCGCGACCCAGACCCTGCGCGTCCCGGTGACGTTCAACCGTCCCGGCACCGCCCGGCTCTACATGCGCGTGACGTTCTCGCGCCAAATGGGGACCGAAACCGTCGTCCACGCCAATTTCCCCGCCGCCGGTGATACCGACCAGCAGGGACTGCCTTGTATGACCTACGCCGTCAATGTGCTGCCGTGAGCGCAGTAATGGAGGATTTCGGCTGATGAAGAAGGAGACTACGGATTTCTTGTCTAATTCTCGCGCGGACCGCCCACTGGACCGGCGTCGGTTCCTGAGACGCACGACGGCGCTTGCCGCAGGCGTCGTTGCGTTTCCTTATATCGTACCGGCCTCGGCCTTCGGCGCCGCGGCGCGACCCGCGCCGGGCAATCGTTTCACGATGGGTTGCATCGGCACGGGCAGTCAGGGCACGGGCAACATGACGGGCTTTCTCGGTATGCCCGAGCTCCAGGTGGTCGCGGTATGCGACGTGGACCGCGAACATCGCCTGAACGCCAAACGCATTGTGGACGAACGCTACAGGAATACGGACTGCGCCGAGTACAACGACTTCCGTGAACTGCTGGCGCGCGACGACCTGGATTGCGTGTCCATCGCGGTGCCGGACCACTGGCACGCGATTCCCGCCATCGCCGCGGCGCGGCGCGGCCTCGATATCTATGCTGAAAAGCCGCTCGCCTTGACGATACCCCAAGGCCGCGCCATGGTCGACGCGGTGCATCGGTACGGCATCGTCTGGCAGACGGGCAGTTGGCAGCGTTCGCAAAGTCACTTTCGGCACGCCTGCGAACTCGTGCGCAACGGGCGCATCGGCGAGGTACATACGGTTGAAGTGGGCCTGCCGACCGGCCCCAGTTGCGAGCCGCAGCCTGAAATGCCCGTCCCCGACGGATTCGATTATGACTTCTGGCTGGGCCCCGCACCGCATGCTCCGTACACCGAGAAGCGCTGCCACTGGAATTTCCGGTGGATTCTCGATTACTCGGGCGGCCAACTCACGGATTGGGCGGCGCACCACTGCGACATAGCAAATTGGGGTATGGGCACGGAGTACACCGGACCCGTCGAGGTCGAAGGCCGCGGCGAGTATCCCCGCGACGGGCTGTACGACGCCGCGACCAACTACAAGTTCGCCTGCAAGTATCCGCCCGGCGCAAGCCCCGTCGCCCCGAACGGGTTCACCATGATGGTGTCGAACAGTTACCCGGGCGGCGCGAAATTCATCGGTTCGGACGGCTGGGTCCACGTCGATCGCGGCCACCTGACCACAGAGCCCGCGGCGCTCAAGGACTCGGTCATCGGGCCGAACGAAATCCATCTCTATGCAAGCGACAACCACGCGCGCAACTTCCTCGAATGCATGCAAACGCGGCGGGAGACGATCACGCCCATCGAGGTGGCGCACCGGGCGATTGCCATCGCGCATCTGGGCAACATCGCCATGCGGCTCGAACGACGCGTCCGTTGGGATCCAAGAAACGAGGCCGTTCTGGACGACCCCGAAACCGCGCGCATGCTGGACCGCGCGATGCGTGCGCCGTGGCATCTGTAACCGGAACGCGGAAACCGCGCGACGCGCGCGGATGAGGTATACAGCGTCATGAAGCATGAGATGAGAAAACACGGCGTTCGAACCATGGCCCTCGCGGTGACTTGCGCCATGGCTGTAATCGCGGGTACAACCGCCCGCGCGCAGGACGACCCCGTAGCCGCAATCGCCAGTTACCGTTTTGGCGAGAGCCGCGAATCCCTGACAGCGGTCGAGGATTTGGTGCGCGCGGCGCTCGCGACGCCCGAGGCAAAGCAGGCGCTCGCGGCCCGACTGGCGGCACTCCTCGAAAGCGACGCCACCTTCGACTGCAAACAGTTCGTGTGCCGACAATTGGTGCTCCTGGGCGACGCGGCCGCCGTGCCCGCCCTGGCCGCGTTGTTCGCCGACCCGGCCACCGCAGACATGGCCCGGTACGCCCTTGAGCGAATTCCGGTCCCGGAGGCTGACGTGGCGCTGCTCGAGACCCTGCCGTCCGCCGAAGGGGTCGTGAAGATAGGAATCATTGCATCGCTGGGCAACCGGGGCTGTGCGGCGGCAACGGCGGCGCTGGCCGACCTCGTCCGAAACGCGGACCCGATAATCGCGGGCGCGGCGATGCGGGCGCTGGGCCAGATCGGCGGCGTGGCGGCGTTGCAGGCGCTCGAAGCAATTGCGGCGGGAACGCCCGACGCCAACGCGGGCGCGCTGCATGACGCCCTCTTGTCCTGTGCGGACCAGCTCCTGGCTGACGGGAAGAAGCAGGACGCCATCCGCATCTACAACGACCTGCTTGACGTTTCGGGCCGCGCGGGCGCGGCGGCCTTTCGCGGCTTGGTCACGGCGCTCGGCGATGAGGGCGTGGATGTGGTGCTCATGGCGCTGAAGAGCGATGGCGAGGACCGCCGCGACATGGCGATCCTGCTTGCACGCGAACTCCCGGGAGGCGACACGACGGCGAAACTCGCCGCGCAATTGAGCGATATGCCGCCCGAGAGCCGGGCATTGATGATCGATGTGCTCGCCGAGCGGGGCGGCCCGAAGGCGCGCGAAGCCGTCTTGCGCGTTGTCGGCAGCGACAACGCCTCCATGCGTTCAGCGGCGATTCGTGCGATGGCGCGGGTGGGCACCGCCGCGGACGTCATGATGCTGGCCCGCCTTGCGGCGGCGGGCTCGGGGCGTGAACGCCTGGCCGTGCGCGACGCGCTGTACGCCCTTCGCGGTGCAGACGTGGACCAGACGGTGCTCGGCGGGCTCGATAAAGGCGAGCCGGAAGTGCGCATCGAGTTGATCCGCGCCGTATCTGAGCGCCGCGTCGAGGCTGCCGTCCCGAAACTGCTCGAATTGGCCACAGACCCCGAGGCGGAGGTCCGCGCGATGGCCTCCAGGGCGCTCGGCGTACTCGCCCGCGCGGAAGACCTCCCCGCGTTGGCGGGTCTCCTTGCCGCCATGAACACGGACGAAGACCGGGAAGCCGTGGAGAAGGCTATCGTGGCGGCGACGAAGCGCGTTCCGGACGAACTGGCGCGCAATGCGCCGCTACTCGCCGCACTCGACGGCGCGGCGAAGGAGGAGGTAAAGGCGTCGCTACTCAAGATACTCGGCGCGCTCGGCGACGCCGCGTCGCTGCCGGCGTTACGCGCGGCCGCGCAGGCTGAGGAAGATCCCGTGCGCATCGCCGCGATTGGCGCGCTCGCGGACTGGCCGCGGGTGGAGGTGCTCGAAGACCTGCGCGTCGCGCTGGACCGTGAGACGGCGCCCGCGCCGCGCGCGCGCGCGTTACGCGGCTATGTGCGGCTGCTCGCGCTGCCGAGCGACCGTCCCGTCGGCGACACGCTAGGGTGTTTCGCGCAACTGCTGCAAGACGCACGGAACGTGGACGAACGGAAGATAATCCTGAGCGGCTTGGGTAACGTGCCGCGCCGGGGCGCGCTTGAACTGGTCATGCCGTATTTCGACGATGCAGGACTTCAGGACGAAGCCGTTGCGGCCGCCTTGAAGCTGGCGCGCCCGCTCTGCGCGGCCCATCGCGAGGATATCGAGGCGCTGCTGGACCGCGTGTTCGCGATGAGCCAGGAATCGAGCGTCGCGAATCAGGTTCAGAGTATTCGCGACCTGATTGCGCGGTTCGAGGACTACGTCGTGGCGTGGGAGATGTCCGGCCCGTACTTCGAGCACGGCAAGGGCCGCGCCGATCTCCACGACATGGCGTTCCCGCCGGAGGTCCCCGACGCCACGGGGGTCGTCTGGCAGCCGGCCCCCGTCGGCGCTGACGCCGATAGGCCATGGCTCGTCGATTTCGCGCGTACTCTCGGCGGCGACAACCGCGTCGCCTATCTGCGCACGACGGTGATTGCGCCCGAGAACGTCGAACTCGTCGCGGAAATCGGCAGCGACGACGGCCCGAAGATGTGGGTCAACGGCACGGTCGTGCATTCCGTGGACACGACGCGCGGCCTCAAACCCGGCGAAGACCAATTCGCCATTAGCCTCAACGAGGGCGAGAACACGATTCTGGTAAAGGTTCCCAACGGCGGCGGTTCCTGGGCGTTCTGCATGCGACTGCGCGCGGCTGACGGCGGAGTGGTTTCGGGATTGGGCTATCGCGCGGAGTAAGCGGCCAAGCCCGCGGGCATGATGGTTCGGATCAATTTGATCCGTCCGATCGGTCCGATCGGTCCGAACCGTCTGATCTTGGCGTGGGCCGCTCGCGGTTCCCCCACGACCGGCCCAGCGCCTTGTCCAGCGCGGCTACGGCGACCGCATAATCGCGCAGCGCGCGGACCAGTTGCGTACGCGCGCCGGTCAGGGCCAACGCGGCATCGAGCGTCTCGACTTGTGTGCCGACGCCTTCCTGGAACCGCAACTGCGCCATGCGCAGGCCCTCTTCGGCCAGAGCGACTGTGCCCTTCTCCGCGCGAATCTTCGCGATGGATTCCTGCACGCGCAACGCCGCCTGCCGCACATCGAGCTCGACCAGCCGCGCGACGTCCTCACGTTGATATTCGAGGCTGCGCAACTGCGCCTGCGCCTCGATGACTTCCTGTTTCCGCCGCCCGCCCGCGGACAGTTCCCATTCCAGACCGACGTTGAAGGTCCAGCCCTCGGGGAGTACGGACGTGCCGCCCTCCATCTGTTCCCAAAGCACCTTCGCGCCCGCGCTCGGCAGGTACGCCGCCCGTTTCGCCGTGACCTGCTCGCGCGCCGCCGCGATGCCGCGCTCGAGGGCCCGCAGCTCCGGTCGATTCAGTTTCGCCTCCTCAATCAGCGCTGAAACCGGCGCATCGAGGGGCGTCCATTCCACCTTGCCGTCCAGGACCACCGGCGTATCCTGTGGCATGGCGAGAATGCGCAGCAGGTTGACGACGGCGATCCGCTCCGCGCCCCGTGCGGTTTCGAGGTCCGCCGCACGCGCCCCGACCTCGGTCTGGGCGCGCAACACCTCGAAATCGCTGATCAACCCCACATCGAGCATCTGGCGCGCGTCGGCCAGGTGGCGTTCAAAGGTGGCGACCGTCTCTTCCGCCACAAGCACCAGCGCCCGTGTCAGCAGTGTATCGTGGAACCCTTGCCGCGCCTGGAATTCGAGCTCCGCCAGCACCACCTCGCGCTTCCACGCCTCGGATTCCGCGAGATGTTTCGAGGCGCGCGACGCCGCCCGGATGCGTCCGCCCGCGTATAGCACCTGATCGAGAGAGAACCCCGCGTTCACCTGCCATTTCTCGGCGCTGATCGATTCGGCCAGAAAACTCAGCGCGCCGGTCGAATAAAGATCCACGGGCAGCCCCTCGATATACGAGTACACCGCGTGCCCCTTGATCTGCGGCCAACGCAAGGACTTTGCCTGGCCGTGCTGGGCCTCGCGCGCGGCCACGTCCGCCGCCGTCGCAAAGACCTGCGCATTGCGTTCGAGGGCCAACTGGACGCATCGCCGCGCGTCAAGCACTATAGCTTCACCGGCGGACTGCGCCGGGACGGCCGCCTCGACGTTCTCGACGCCCTCGAGCACATCGCTTAACATCTCGGTCAATGCGCTGATTTCCCGTGCATCCGGAGAGTATGCCGATTCCTCGGCCCCACCTATGGCGGCTGAAAACCCAATGGCCAGGAAGAGTACAGGTCGCATGCTGGTTGCCTTTCCCACAAAATCCGCCCGCGTGGGCGCTACCCTCGAAGGCATACTACGGAACCGACCCGAAATGAGTCAACGCCGCGCGATACCGGCCGGGGCGGCCCCTCCCGGATGGGAATCATGCGTCTCATTCGTTATTTGCAGGGATTCGGCTCCGTTTGCTATAGTGTTTTGCCTGTGCATGCCGGCCCCGGCGCGCTTTCCAAGGACGTTGTCGCGGGTTTGGTGTGCGTTGTTTGTGACAGCGCGTCTCCATTTTTTGGAAAGAATCAGGAACCGTGACGGAACGCACGTTCGTAATGGTAAAGCCCGACGGGGTGGGTCGTCGATTGATCGGCGAGTGCATAGGCCGCTTCGAGCGGCGCGGCCTGAAACTGGTCGCTATGCGCATGCGGATCATCGACGAGACCACGGCGAAGCGGCACTACGCCGAGCACGCGGGCAAGGACTTCTTCGATAGTCTGGTCGCGTTCATCACTTCCGGCCCGACGGTGCAGATGGTCTGGGAAGGGCCGGACGCGGTGGCGCAGGTGCGCAAGATGAACGGGGCGACCAATTGTCTGAAGGCGGACGTGGGCACGGTCCGCGGCGATTTCGGCCTCAGCACGCAGAATAACATCGTGCATGCGTCGGATTCGCCCGAGACCGCGGCCCGGGAAATCGCCCTCTATTTCTATCCCGAGGAATTGCTAACGTACACGATGCCCGACGAGCAGTGGCTGCGCTGAGGCGCGGCGCGCGGGCGCGAGGAGGTAACGAAGTTGGCCGGCGGAAGAAAAGTTCGCAAAGCGAAAATCAACAAGCACAAGCGGAAGAAGAAGCGCAGGCAGAATCGCCACAAGAACAAGTAGTGTGATGCGCGACGCCGCGCGGCGTAAACGGCGCCGGCGGCGCGCCCGTCCGTGGCGGGCGTATGCCGGCGCGACGGCGTCGTCGCATTTCCCGTGAAGGAGGGTCCGCGCATGGCGGAAGAATCCCCGGAAATCATCGTCGACCAAGATTGGAAGGCCCGGGTGCAACGCGAAAAGGCGGAGGCCCAGGCGCGTCAGCAGGGCGAAGCGCAGCCCTCCGAGGAGGAGGCGGCGGCCCCGCCCGCCGAGGCGGCTTCCTTTATGACGCTCGTGTCGAGCCTCGCCGCGCAGACGATGTTCGCGCTGGGCGTCATCGCCCCGCGCGGCACGCAGGAAGTGGTCATCGACCTGGACGAGGCCAAGTATTCCATCGACCTGCTGATGATTCTGCGCGATAAGACGAAGGGCAACCTGACGCCGCAGGAATCCGGACGCCTGACCGCAACCATTGCCGAGTTGCAGCAGGTGTACGTGGCCCGGGTGCAGCAGATGCACGAAAGCGCCCTCGAGGGCGGCCCCATCCACCCGCGGGACCTCAAACAGCCCTGATCAAGTCCACCGTGGCATGGGCGTCTCGCCCATGAGAATCGCCAGCGGGAGGCGCGTGCCGCCACGCGCCGCCGCGGCGAATTGACTGCCCCCACCCATATCCGTAGACTGACGCCGTGGAGGCGCGCCTCATGGCGAAGGGGGGTATAGTGCAACCATATTCAGGCCGCGGATGGCGGGAGGAGCGTATGCGCCACGGACAAGTTTTCTTATGCTATTGCCTCATGCTGGCGATGGGGCCGGGCGGCGCGGGAGCGCAGCCGGTCGAGGAAGCGCAACCGGCGGAGGCCGCCGACGCCGCGGCGCCGGCGCCGTTGGAGAAACCGCAACTCGGCCTCCGCTACGACGCGGTGCTTCGTGAAGCGGACGACAGCGTGAGCCGCCGCATCGACGCGGACCTGATCGATCTCGACGCGCTGCGGCTGGCCCTTGAGGCGAGCCTGGGCCGATCCGAAATCCGCCTGGCCCTGAACGACTGTATCCTGATCGCGCTCGACCGCAACCCCGACATTCTTCTCGCCGAATTCGAACCGCGCAAGGTGGACGGCGACGTGCTGACGGCGAAAGGCGAGTTCGATCCCATTCTCGGCACCGATATCCTGTATACGAAAGCGTCAACCATCGCATCGCAGACCTTGATCGCTTACGGCGGCATAACGAGCGTCGAGTCGTGGAATACCACGACGCGGACCTCCGTGATGGGCAAGCTGCACACCGGCACGATGTACAACCTCACGTTCGCCATGAACAAGGAGGAAAACACCTTCGGCAAGTTCATCGAGGAATGGGACGGGCTGCTCTCGCTCTCCCTCACGCAGCCGATCCTGAGCGGCTTCGGTCCGTCAGTGAACAAGGTGCGGATCAGGCAGGCCCGCAACGCGCGCGCCGCCGCCGAAGAGCAGTTCCGGGCATCGGTCATGAACACCGTCGCCGGCGTCGTAAAGGCGTACTGGGATCTCACCGGCGCCATCGAGCGCCTCACCGTGCGCGAGGAATCACTCGATAACGCGGAGCGGCTGTTGCACATCAACGAGACGCGCCGCCAACTCGGCACCGCCGCCGACATCGACGTGCTCCAGGCCAAGGCGGGCGTCGCCATGCGCCAGAGCGAACTCATCGCCGCCCGCGCCGCCGTCGGCCACGCGGAAGACGCGCTCAAGCAACTGCTCGATATCCGCGACGGCGACCTCTTCTCGACGGCGCGCATCCTCCCGACGGACCGGCCCGGCTTTGCCTCGGGCCTCTGGATCGATCCCTCGAATCTCGAGGATCAGATCGCGGTCAGTGTCGAGCGCGCGCTGCGGAACCGCCCCGAGTTGAAGGCCTCCGAGTTCGAGATCGAGAACGCGAAACTCGAGGAAATGCGCACGCGCAACCAGATGCTGCCCAAACTCGACGTTGTCGGGTCCTACGCCCAGGGCGGCCGCGACCACAAGCCGCGCCAGGTCTTCTACGGCATGCGCGCGGGCGACGTCGACGCCATGTCCATCGGGCTACAAGGGTCCGTGCCCATCGGCAACCGCGCCGCGCGCGGCCAGCACCTGCGCGCGCAACTCACCCGCGAGCAGGCCGAGCAACGTTTCGAGAACGTGCGCCAAGGCCTGATGGTCAACGTCCACGTCGCCATGCGCAACGTCTTCGCCAACCAGACCCTTGTCGAGAGCACCCGCCAGGCCCGCGAGTTCCAGGAAGTCAACGTCGTCGCCGAGGAGAAACGCCTGCGCCTCGGCGTGACGACCAGCTACCAGGTTCTCCTCGTCCAGCAGGACCTTACCCTCGCACAGACCCAGGAAGTCCAGGCCCTCATCGACTACCAGAAGGCCCTCGTCGACCTGAATCTCGCCGAGGGCACCGTCCTCGAAAACCTCGGCGTCGCCCTCGACCCGCCCGAAACCGCCGAACCCGTCGGCTACATCCAGGCCGTCACCCCCCGCTGGGAGTGGTAGGCGGGGAGAAGGACCCTCACACCCCGGAAATGGCGGCTCGGGGGCCGTGGCCTTGACGCCTGATACTCCTTGCCTCAAGTGAAAGAGTGTAAGAAATGGGACGTTGGCGCTATGTCGTCTGAAGGGGTAGAATGACTCCTCGGAGAAACTCACGATGACTCGATGCGACAAGTCCGAACTCAAACAGCGGGTGGCGGACTGTCTGTCCGGCGCGCCGGAGATTCGCAAGATCGTTGTGTTCGGGTCGTTTCTCACCGCCGATTCCCCGAACGATATGGACGTGGCCGTGTTTTTGGATCGCAACGGAGAGTATTTGCCCTTGGCCCTCAAGTACCGGCGAATGACACGGCCGGTCGCCGAACTCATACCCTTGGACATCATCCCCGTGCGTCCGGACGCCACGGGCGCCACGCTCGAGGAGATTAGCGAGGGCGAGGTGATCTATGAGCGATGAGCTGCGGGGCTGACGGCGGACAGCCTCGCCGGGGCTTGCCCGCCGTAGGCGGGTTGTGCCGCGCGGGTCGTTTTCGGAATAATCGGGGCGATGCGCGGCAATGGCGCCGCGCCAAGCCGATGCGTGGGAGCCCGCTATGAAAATCCACCTGCTGATTCTTCCGTTGCTTGCGCTGTGCGCCGTGATGACGGCGCGTTCGGAGGAGCCGTATTACCGCGATGTCTATCCCGATACCTGGGTGGCGACGGACGCGCTCGGGCGCACGATGCCCGACGCGGCGGCGGTCGGGTCGCCGAAGACGGACCAGCGGCGCGTGGTCGGCATTTTCTACATCACGTGGCACAGCGACGGGCACGCGAAAATGAAAAGCCCCTGGAGCGGCGACGTGACGAAGATTCTCGCGCAGGACCCGAGCGCGCGCCTGGACGCAGCGCATCCGCTGTGGACCGAGGGGATGTATCACTGGGGCGAGCCGGAGATGGGCTATTTCCTGAGCAAGGACGAGTACGTCATTCGGAAGGACATGTCGATGCTCGCGGACGCGGGCGTGGACGTGCTGGTGATGGATGTCACGAACGCGGTGCGGTATTGGGACGAGTGGGACGTCGTGTTTCCGGTGATGCAGCGAATGAAAGCCGAGGGCAACAAGGTCCCGCAGTTCTGTTTCTGGGCGTACAACGGCCCGTCCATCGTCGTGGTGCAGGACTTGTACGATCGCATCTACGCCGCGGAGAAATACAAGGACCTCTGGTTCCACTGGGACGGAAAGCCGTTGTTGCTCTACAACGGCAAGCCGACCATCGATTCGACCGGCCATGACATCAAGCACCCGAACCCCAACTATGACGCGGCCGCGAAGACCGACCCGAATCACCCGCATTACGGCGACCCGAAGTACACGGAGGAATTCTTCACGGACTACTCCCAGGAGGTGAAGGAATTCTTCACGTTGCGCACGATGTGGTGGGGATATTACGAATGGGCCGGGTCGCGCGCCATCGGCTCGGAGGACTACTGGAGTTTCGGCTATGACCTCGGCGACGACCGCGTGAAGGCGATGAACCCGGACGACCTGGTCTCGCGGCACAAGGGCGTCAAGGAGGAGGCGGCGGTTACGCCCGCGCAGCATCCGTCGAGTCTGACCGGGAAGTGTTGGACCCGCGAGCACGGCGAACCGGAGTTGAACGAATACGACCTGCCCGTGCCGACCCATGTCCCGTGGCTCGGCAAGACGGTCGAGAACCCGGAAGGCTACGGCATCTATTTCCAGGAACGATGGGAAGAAGCGCTTGCGGCCAATCCCCAATTCATCTATATCAACGACTGGAACGAGTGGACGGCGGGCAAGTATCAGCCGCCCGAGGGGCAGACCTTCAAGTTCATGCGCCGCGATAATCCGTTCTTCTTCGTGGACCAGTACAATTCGGAGTTCAACCGCTGCATCCACCCCATGAAGGACGGCTACACCGACAATTACTACATGCAGATGGCGCAGAACATCCGCCGCTACAAGGGCGCGCGCCCGATACCCGAGTCGCGCGGACTGCGCGCGATCGAAATCGACGGCGAATTCGAGGACTGGGACGCGGTCGACGTCGAGTGCCGGGACACCGCCGGGGACACGTTCCACCGCGACTACCCCGGCTATGGTGGTCTGCATTACAAGAACGATTCCGGGCGCAATGACATCGTCGCCTGCAAGGTCGCCGTCGGCCAGGACAACGTGTATTTCCTCGCGGAGACCCGCGAGCCGCTCACCCCGCACACGGGCAACCACTGGATGCTCTTGCTCATTGACGCCGACCAAGACCACGGCACCGGCTGGCACGGCTACGATTATCTCGTCAACTACAAGGTCGTCGACGAAACCGTCACGAGGTTGATGCGGTACGACGCTGACGCTGGCGATACCCCCTGGACCGAAGTGACGCAACTCCCCTATCGCTATGCCGGGAAGGCCCTGGAACTGGCCATCCCAAGGCAAAAACTCGGCCTGGAAGGCGACGCGATAACCTTTGATTTCAAATGGGCCGACAATCCCGCCGACCTGAAAGACCCGATCTCGCTGTGCGTCAACGGCGACACCGCCCCGAACCGGCGCTTCAACTACCGCTGCATCTGGAAGCAGTGAGGCTGATGCCCGCATCCCCGGTGGCGGACGCGCCGTCCGTAGCGGGCCGATAATGCAAGTAGGAGGGAACACCTTCAAATGACCAGGGCCAACCCGAAATCGGCCATTGCCGATGTCCCGCCCGTGGAGTCGCGGATACTGACCATCCGCGGACGCCGCGTGATCCTGGACGCGGACCTCGCGGCGCTGTATGGCGTCTCGACAAAGGCGTTCAATCAGGCCGTCAAGCGTAATGCCGACCGGTTCCCGCCCGACGATTTCATGTTCGTGTTGACCAAAACGGAGAAGCGCGAGGTGGTCACAAATTGTGACCACCTTGCCCGCTTGAAATTCTCGCCGGCGCTGCCCCGCGCTTTCACCGAACACGGCGCCATCATGGCGGCGTCGGTGCTTAATAGTCCGCGCGCCGTCGAGATGAGCGTCTACGTCGTGCGCGCCTTCGTCAAGATGCGCGAAGCTCTCGCCGCGACGGCGGAACTGTCGCGTCGTCTTGATGCCGTCGAACACCGGATTGACCAGCACGACGACAGCATCCGCGCCTTGGTCGCCGTAGTCCGCCAACTGATGACGCCCGTCCCCACGGCCAAGCGCAGGTTCGGGTTTCAAAAAGAGTACGACGGTTGATGGCGCATGGCGATTGTCGTGGAAGACTGCGAGAAAGGAGCGTTGCGCAGATGGCGTGGAACATTGGGCTGTTGATGCTGTTGGCGACGGGTGAAGCGACGGGCGCGGTGGGCGGGTCCGTCCCCCGCGAGGCGATTGCGATCCGGGACCCGTTTATCCTGCTTGTGCCGGAAGAAGGGTTGTATTACATGTACGGCACGCGCCCGAAATGGGGCGCTGAGCCGTTCCTGTGTTACACGAGCAAGGACCTCGAAACATGGCAGGGGCCGATCCCCGTTTTCGAGGCGCCTGAAGGTTTCTGGGCGGACCGCGATTTCTGGGCGCCGGAGGTGCACCGCTGGAAAGGCCGCTACTACCTGTTCGCCACCTTCGCACGGGAAAACAGTTCCGCCCGCGCCACCCACATCTGCGTGGCGGATGCGCCGCGCGGACCGTTTGTCCCGATCGGGAACACGCCGCAGACGCCAAAGGACTGGCTGTGTCTGGACGGCACGCTCTTCGTGGATGACGCGGGCGACCCCTGGATGGTCTTCTGTCATGAGTGGCTGCAAGTCACGGACGGCGAGATTCAGGCCATGCGGCTTTCCGAGGACCTATCGCGCGCCGAAGGGGAACCCATCCTGCTCTTCCGCGCCTCCGAGGCGCCTTGGGTCGCGCCGAAAAAGGACAAGGTGACCGATGGCCCCTGGCTCTATCGCTCGAAGTCGGGCCGGCTGTTGATGCTCTGGTCCAGTTTCGGCGAGGACGGCAAGTACAAGGTCGGCCTCGCCCGGAGCCGGTCAGGGCGGATTGAAGGTCCCTGGGAACAGCAGGCCGAACCGGTCTTTGACGGCTGCGGCGGGCATGCGATGCTCTTCCACACCTTCGACGGGCTGCTGATGATGTCCCTGCACGCGCCCAACGCCCATCCGTCACGGCCCACGTTTTTCCCCATGCGCGACGAAGGGGACACGCTCCGCATTATCCATACCGGGGACAAGACGCGCGATTGATAGGGTCGCCCCCGCCTCAAGATGTTCTTGGCGGACCGATATCACGCCACCGCGAAGGCCGGCTTGCGCGTCGCCCATTGGCCGCGCGTGTAATCATGGCACGGGACAGGCGCGCTGCCCTGCGCGATCGAGGCCTCGGACAACGGGATGAGGCTGCTCATGGTCACGCTGTCGTAAACGTCGATGGGCGTGGGTCCCTTCTCGCGGACGGCCTTGAGGAATAGCGAGAGTTCGAGGTAGTCGGTGCCGCCGTGGCCCGCGGCGTTGGCTTCGGCCTCCATCGCCTTCCACCACGCATGGTCGAACTCGGCCTGGTAGGGCGGGAACGACTCCCATTCGTGGTATTTCGGGCTGCGGCCCTCGATGTAGACGGCGTCACGCTGTTCGTTGTAGAGGCCGAGCGTGCCCTGGACCGTCCAGCGGTTGTCGTAGGGGCGCGGGAGTTGCATGTCGTAATTGATGACGATGGTCTTGCCCTTTTTCGTGCGCACGAGGGAGGTGACGATGTCGCCTTGCTTGTATTCGCGTTGCGCGTTGGGGTGGTCCGGCCCAAACTTCCGCCGGAAATAGGCGTTAATGCCCCGCGAATCGGTGGCGGCCGAAGTGCAGTAGTCGAAGGCGTCGCCGCAGTTGATATCGAGCCAGCTCAGCACGGGCCCGAGACTATGCGTGGGGTACTGGTCGCAGTTCCGCTTGAGCAGGAACTCGCCGCCCCAGCGGATGTTCCCCTGCGTGTCGAAGAACCAGTGATCGATGCAGTCGTGCGAGTGCGCGCAATGGCAGTGCACCATCTCCCCGAGCAGGCCCTGTCGGATCATGTTCAAGACCGCCAGATTGTCGCGCCGGAAGCTCCAATTTTCGAGCATCATGCAGGGGACCTTGGTCTGCTCGTGCGTATCGACCAGTTGCCGGCACTCGTCGAACGTGAGCGCGGCCGGCACCTCGACGCCCGTGTACTTGCCCGCCTTCATGGCATCCACGGCCATCGGCGCATGCCACTGCCAGTACGTGGCGATGATAATGGCGTCGAGGTCGTCCCGCGCGATCAGATCGCGATAGTGTAATGCGTCCCCGACGTAGACCTCCGGCTTCGGTAGCCCTGCCTTCTCGACTATCGCGCTCGCCGCCGCCGCAGCGTCCGGGTTGATGTCGCAGACCGCCGGGAAGAGGACGCCCGGCATCCCGAGCATCGTGCCCATGAGACTGCGCCCGCGATTCCCCGTGCCGATGACCCCGACCCGTACCGGCGCATCCGCGGCCTGAATCCGCCGCGCCGTGAGCGCGTTCACCGCCGCCAACCCCGCCGCCACGCCCGCGCTCTTGCCCAGAAACTCCCTGCGATTGATGCCGTCTTTCATGACCCTTCTCCTGTCACGCCGCGCGCGTGGAAGCTTTTAGAGGCAGGCTGAAGCCTGCACTACGAACTCATTATCCGCGTGCACGGAAAGTTCTTCAAGATGGGCTGGAACCTGAACCACAAACAATTTGTGGTTGGCGCATACGGAAACGCTCGAGGATGTCATGCACGTCGCGGCGGTCGAGGGGCGGCGCGGCGCTGAAGAAGAGATGGGTGGCGCAGGCGCAGTCGGTGCAGCCGAAGCCGCGCGGGCCGGGTTCGAGAACGCGCCCGAGCGCATGGGCGAGGTCGCATTCGAGGCGCGAAGAGGCGCGGACGGCCAGGGCTTCGACGCGCGCCGCGCGGGGCCGCAGGTAGTCGATGTGCCAGTGGCGCGTCTTGTGTGGGCGCAGATGGCGGGCCATCCGCGCGGCGAGGTTGGCCATCGCGGACCCGACGTAGACGTAGTGGCCCCTGCGGAACGAAACAGTCCCGAGCGCGCCGACCTCGATGCGCGCGGCGTCTTCGAGTTCGAGAAGCAACAGGTACGCCCCGCTGTCCCGCGCCTCGCGGTCGATGTGCGCCCAGGGTATCTCCAGTAAACGTGCCTCGCGCGCAAGGGTCAGGTCGTCGCGCCACGTCACGGACACGGGCAGGATGCGCACGCGATCGCGCACATCGAGCAGCGTTCTGCTGAACGCGAGGTCCGTATGGTAGTCCGGCATGAACCAGCGCACGTTGGGCGTGTGGACGACGAAGAGCACAGCGGCACGCACGCCGTCCCGCGCGAGTTCGGCCAGTTCGAGCAGGTGTCTGCGCCCGCGCTCGGTGACGGCGTCGGGGAACATGGCGACGCCGTTGCCGAAAAGCGTACACGACTTCACTTCGAGGTAGAGATCGCCTTCGGCGTCGCGCAAGAGGAAATCGAAGCGGCTGCGGCCGACGGGCGCTTCCGCGCGCGCGATGGCGGCGTGCTCGAGCGTGGGGACCCGCCGCTGCTCGAGGAGTCGCCGCGCCACCGCGTTGGTCGCGTGCGTGTGCAGGAGCACCGGCGCGCCGTCCCGCTCGACGGCCACGGCGGTGAAGCGCGTCTTCCGCGTCGCGCCGGGGTCCGGGCTCTCCGTCACGTACAACGTTGCGCCCGGGAGCAGCAGTTCGCGCAGCCGGCCTGGATTCGGCAGGAACGCCTCGATACGCGGACGGCCCGGCGCGCGGCCATGCACCAGAAACCGGTTGGGCCGCGCCACGAAGCGCATCTTGAATATGGGCGTGCTGAAGAACCGGCGTGATCCGGACATGTCGGCAACCTTGTCTTGCGGTTCGCGGACGCGCCCGAGAACGCTCGCCGGCGAGACCGCGATTGTGACGACGTCTAAGGGTGAATCATACCGCGCCCGGAATCAACTTCGGGCAGCCCGAAGAAACGATGGTGATTGAACACCCACAGCGTGATGAAGCCCATGCAGCCGAGGACGTGCCAGAAGGCGTGCCAAGGGAAGATGTAGATGCTGATCTGATCGTTGCCGGCGGCGGCGATGAGCATGCCCGCCAGGAAGAACGAGAAGAACATCCAGAAGAGGGGCCGCGCGTGGCGCGGAATCTTGGCGTATGACACCGCGATCACGCCGACGGCGACCCAGGCGTTCAGGATAAGCGCTACTTCGCCCGCATAGAACTGCCCGAAACCGCCGAAATTCAGCAGCGGCGTCTTCTCGACAGCGCGGACTTCCAGGGCGAGATAAGTCCACACCAGGAGGTTCACGACCGCCATCACGGCAATCAACGTCCGCCGCGTCCTCGGCTGAAGGAAGTCCAGGCTGAACGCGATCTGGATCGCATACGCCAGAAGAATGTTGGTGCCCACGTCGAATAACGAGGCCACGCGATTCCCCTCCATCGCGTGCAGCCAGACGGTGGGGACGCCGGTGATGAGAACGCAGGCGTATACGAAGACCCAGCGCGCGGGATGTCTGCGCGTGAACGCGGTGAAGAGTAGCGGCAGTATGCCGCCGAAACAGGTGCAGTAGGACGTTACGATGTTGGCCAGTTGGGCGTCGTGCTGGTAGGCCATGCGGGTCTCTCCCCGTGATCGCCCGAAAGCAGGCGAAAGGTATCCATCAATCGTTTGATGGATAGACCCGGTCTCCCGCGCGCCGGTTTCGCGCGGTGGGCGTACGCCCGCGGAATCTGGCACTATGGGGACAACGCTGGAGGAAGCGCGCCATGCCGCTACACGACCTGTCACAATTCGCCTGGACCCTCGAGGGCTGGCGGCCCTACTCCTGGATACTGGGCCGCAAGCCGGGTGAGAACGCGCACATGCGGCCGGATATCGGCCCGATACCCGCGAAGGTCCCCGGCTCGGCGCAGGCGGCGCTGTTCGCCGCGGGGCTGCTGCCGGACTGGAACGTGGGCGTGCAGTCGCGGGCGTGCGAGTGGGTCGAGCACCGGCACTGGTTCTTCGAGACCACGGTCCCGGCGGGGTTGCTCGCGCCGGGCGAACGGGCCGTGCTGGTCGCGGAGGGGCTCGATTACGCGGGGTGGATACTTGTGGACAACCGCGAGGCGGCGCGCTTCGAGGGCGCGCTCATCCCGCATCGATTCGACTTGACCGCCCAACTCGGCGACGGCGAGGCGCACACGCTCGGCATCTGCTTCGAGGAGGCCCCGCCCGAGCAGGGCCAAATCGGGTACACCTCCCGGTCGCGCTACTTCAAGCCTCGGTACCCCTACAGTTGGGACTGGTGCCCCCGGCTTGTCCCGATCGGCGTCTGGGACGCCCTCGTCCTCGAAACGGGGCCCTCGGCCGCGTTCCGCCTCGAGCGCGTCCGCGCGACGCTCGCCGAGGACCATGCCACGGGCCGTGTCGAGGTGGCGGTGGCCGTCGAGGGTATCCCCGACGACGGGTTGGAAGTCATCTTGTGCCTCCGCGACGGGGATCGGGAGTGCGGACGCGCGCGCGCGCCGTTGAATTTGACCGCGACAACGCTCGCGTTGGACGGCCTCGCCGTGAAGCCGTGGCAGCCGAACGGCGCGGGCGACCAGTCGCTCTACACGCTCGAAGTGCGCGTGGCGGACGCGCGCGGGGTTCCCCTGTGGCGCACCGAGCGGCAGGTCGGGTTCAAGCGGGTCGTGTGGCGTCCGTGCGCGGGCGCGCCCGACGACGCGCTGCCCTGGCTATGCGAGGTCAACGGCGTCCCGGTGTTCCTGCAAGGGGCGAACTGGGTCCCGCCCCGGACGGTGTACCACGACGTCGCGAGAGAGGACTACAAGGCGCTGATCGACCTCTACCGCGAGATGGGCTGTAACGTGCTGCGTGTCTGGGGCGGCGGCATACTCGAAAAGGAGGTGTTCTACGACCTGTGCGACCGCGTGGGCATCCTGGTCTGGCAGGAATTTCCGCTGTCTTCCTCGGGCGTCGAGAATCTCCCGCCGGAAGCGCCGGACGCCATCGACGCGCTGACCCGCATCGCGCGTTCGTACATCCAACGGCGGGCGCATCACGCCTCGATGCTGTTGTGGTGCGGCGGCAATGAACTGACCTTGGCGGACGCGGTTCCGGTGGACGAGTCCCATCCCTGCATCGCCGCGCTGAAGCGCGTCGTCGAGGAGGACGACCCTGAACATCGGTTTATCCCGACTTCGCCGAGCGGGCCGCTCTTCTACGCCCACGCCGCCGAATACGGCAAGGGCAAGCACCACGATATCCACGGCCCGTGGGGCATGGCCGGATTCGCGGACCTCGACGCATGGCGCGCCTACTGGGAAGGCGACGACGCGTTGTTCCGGTCCGAAGTGGGCATGCCCGGCGCGATGGCTGCGGACGCCATACTCAAGTACGCGGGCGGCCTGTCGTGTTGGCCGCCCGAGGGCGAATACTGGCAGCACACCGCGGCGTGGTGGACGCAATGGGACCGCTTCGAGGCGAGCCTGGGCGCGTTGGCGATTGCCGACGGCCTGCCCGCCTATGTCCGGGAGACGCAGGCGCAACAAGCGGCCGCCTACGCCATCGCGGCGGCCTGCTGCAAGGGGCGTTTCCCGAGGTGCGGCGGCTTCATCATCTGGATGGGCCACGACTGTTTCCCGTGTCCCGCCAACAACGCCGTCATCGACTTCGATCGGCGGCCCAAACCGGCGTACTTCGCGTTGCAACAGGTATTCAGGTCGTAGCGCAATCGGCAACCACCCGTAGAACGGGTGGTATGAGGAAGGCCCCATAAAGAGGCCGAAGAACCGATTCCGTGCTCATGCTCGTGCTACTCCGAAAATCGACGCGCTTTGGAGTGCTGGAGCTTGCTCCAGCTTTCCCGTCCAGCAAGCTAGCTTGCCGGACAAGAGCGCAAGCAAGCTTGCGCAGTCCACATGCGTCGCGCATTTTCATGCTCTGCGGGA
>JAKQEQ010000019.1 GCA_029556545.1 Candidatus Hydrogenedentota bacterium | reverse complement strand
GGCGGTTCGAGCGGCGCGGGCGGTGGCGGCGGCGGCCTTGCAGCCTGTGCATGGCTGTCTAACGGATGCACGAACATTGACGGCCGCGGCGGTAACGGCGGCAACGGCGGCGCGGGCGGCACGGGTGGCAACGGCGGTCTTGGCGGCGTCGCTGCCCAAGGTGGCCGCGGCGGCGATGGCGGCAACGGCGGCGGCGTGGTCGTGCTATCAGCCCGGGGGCTCCTCAATGTCAGCGGCAATCTTGACGTCTCAGCGAGCGCCTCGACCGCACCGGAGCCGCAACGCCCCGCCAACAGCGGGGCGGGTGGTTCGGGCGGGTCGACTGGCGGCGGGCCCAACGGCGGCGCGGGCGGTGGACAAGGAGCGTGGTCGGACCCGGTCGCTTGGTGTTGGCCCGTATTCGTGTACGGCGGCACGGGCGGCACGGGCGGCCAAGGGGGTCAAGGCGGCACAGGCGGCCAAGGCGGCCCAAGCGGAACTTCGGGCGGCGGCGGCGCGGGCGGTCTTGCCGCGCCGGGCATGGTGAAACTGCACGGGTCGGTCGTGCTGGCTGCGGGCGGGACGGTCACCTGCAATAATCACTCGTCCATTTCGACGAGCGACCTCACCGGGCGCTATACGACGGTCACCAATCTCGCGAGTGCGCATATCACGCTGCCCGCGTTCAGCGACGACATTGTGACGGGCACAACGACGAACAACGCGGTATTGCGCGCGCCCGCGCCGTACAACGTGACAGTCATCACGCCCTTGATCCCGCAACTCGAAGGCGGCACGGCCACGGGCGGTTTCTGCCAAACGAATTTCTGGAACAAGGCCAGTGTGGCCACGCCCGGCGTCGACCGCCTCGAAGTGGTCGATCTCGGGTCCTCGACGCCGTTCGCGGGCTTCCGACAGATTTTCCTGGTCAACAACGGCGGCGGCGATGCCAAAGACGTGGTGCTCCGCGTGCAAGGGTCGCCCAATTACAACATCGGCGCGATCCCCGACGGCAAAATCTGGACGACATGTGTTACGAATACGGCAACGGTCTTTGTCGATGTCGGGATGGATATCACGATCGCTCCGGAGACTGCGGACCTGTACGTGGGCGAACCGCTCACGCTGACGGCGACGGTGGTCGGCGGCAGGGGAAACAAGACCTATCTCTGGTTGCTGGACACCCAGGTGGCGCACTTCAGTGATTCCGAGAACTCCTATACGGTCCCGTCCGTTACGACGGACCATGCGGGCACATACGAGGTCTATGTGAACGATCAGACCCACGCGGAAGGAAGCGACAACGTTGCGGTCGTCACGGTGGACCCGCCGGTAAGCATCACGGTGCATCCCGTCGGCGAAACCTTGATTGCCGGTGATACCACTGTGCTGACGGTCTTCGCCCTGGGCGGCAAGGGTGCGCTGCACTACGACTGGCGCAAGGACGGCGGCAGCCTCGGCGCGCCGAGCGCCCCATTCCTGTCTTTGGGGCCGGTTTCCTCCACGGACGCAGGCAACTACGACGTGGTCGTCGCCGACGCGCTCGGTCTTGCGCCCTATGGTCTTGTCACGTCGGACGTCGCGATCATAACGGTCAATTCGCCGCTGGCCGTGGCGGGACCGAACGACGCGACCGTCTATGACGACGTGGCGCTCGTGCCGTTCCAGATCACGGCCTCGGGCGGCGTGCCGCCGTATACGTACAGTTGGCGCAAGGACGGCGTGCTGCTCGAAGACCTTGTTCCGGCGATTCCGCAGCCCGGCGCGGCGCTGCTTGAACTGACGCAACCGCTGCAGCCGGGCCTCTACCGCTGCGCGGTGACGGACAGCGACACGCCGCCGACGGTGCGTGATTCGGGTCAGGGCAAGCTTACGGTCTATCCGCATCTTGCCATTACGGCCCATCCGCAAAGCGTGGGCGTCAACCCCGGCGATGACGTGACCCTCGATGCGACGGTCACCGGCGGCATCCCGCCGCTCATTTACACGTGGCGCAAGGACACCGCCCCTCTGTCGCCGGGCGAACAGCCGGGCGGCCCGGAGCTCACCCTGCTATCCGTGGATGCATCGGACGCCGGCGACTACGACCTTGTCGTCGAGGACAACGGCACGGACGAGGTCACGTCCGACCTGGCGTCGGTCGTGGTGCGCGGCGCACCGCTGGCGTTTGTCATGCAGCCCGCAGGCGTCACGCGCTACGTCGATGAAGGCGACTACACGCTTGAGGCGGCGGTAGCGGGCGGGGACGGTCCGGTCACGCTCGCGTGGTGGTTCGACGACGGGCTCGGCGGCGGCCCGGTTTCAATCGGCACGGGCGGCAGCTACATCATTACATCACCGACCTTGGCCGATAGCGGCGCGTACTGGTGTGTCGCCACGGACGACGTGGGCAGCATCGAGTCCGATGTGGCGCAGGTGCGTTTCGGCGACCGGATCACAATCACGCAGCAGCCTGTTGGCGCGGACCGGTACGTTGATGAAGGCAATCATGTGCTCGAAGTCGCCGCGTCTGGCGGTCTGGACGCGCTCACCTTCGATTGGTACCTCGATTTGGGAACCGGCGCCTTGCCGGTCCTTGTGGGCAGCGGCCCGAGCTACACTGTGCCCGCGCCGCCCGAGAGCAGTCACGGCTGGTATTTCTGCGTGGTATCGGATGGCGTCACCGAGGTCCAGTCCGACGTTGCCGAAGTGTTGTTCGCCCAGCACATGGCCTTCCAGTCGCAACCGCGCGGCGGCGACGTGCGGAAAGGGGATTCCTTCACCTTCTCCGTCGTCGTTACGGGCGGCCTGCGCGACTTGCGATACGTCTGGAAGCGGGGACTGGCACAAGCGAGTCTTCGAGACGTGCCTGTCCCCGATCCCAAGCTCGTCGAGACCGTCGGTCCCGATGCGCCGGAATACACAATCGACGTGACCGAACTTAGCGATACCGGCTACTACTGGGTCGAGGTCTTCGATCTCGAAGAGTCGATCGAATCCGACGCCGCGTACCTGCTCGTGAGCGCGGGCATTCCCGTGGGCGGCGCGTTCGGGCTGGCGGCCCTCGCCTGCGCCCTTGCCTGCGCCGCGGCGGTCGCCACGCGCCGGCGGAAGTAGCGAGGCGCCAACGTAGAATCGCTCAGCGGCACGAGCGGCTCCGCGAAGAGAGAGGGCTGCGAGGATCGGGACTGATCCGACCGAGCCGACCGATCCGACCCATACGGTGTCTTGGGCGATTCTCGTCGTGACGACCAACGCTGTTCCGGCATGGAACGGAAAATGCTATAGGGGGAACGCCCTCATTGAATCCCGACGTGAGCATCAACACCGACGTGAACACCACCTTGCCCAACGAATCATGAGATGGTACACTGGCGTCGTGCGGTATGTCGTCGAGTTGAAACCACAAGCCCTCAAGGACTTGAGGGTGCTTTCGAAGGGCGACCAACGTCGAGTCGTCACAGCATTAGAACGACTAGAACACAACCTGACCGGTGACGTGAAGCGCTTAACGAACTTCACGCCCGAATACCGGCTGCGCGTAGGGGTATATCGCGTGCTTTTCGAGTTAGCGGACAACCATCGCGCCGTGGTGTACCGCGTACGCCACAGGCGGGAAGTCTATAGGCCATGAGGAAAACGGACATGCAGGCCATTCATCCCAAGATACTCGAATACGACGGTAAAAAGGCATTTGTGGTGCTTACTTACGACGAATTCGTCGCAATCGAGGAGCATCTTCAAGAGTACGAAGACATTAAGCAACTGCGTATCGCGAAAGCCGAAGAGGCCGACGCACCGACGGTTCCCCTCCGTCGCGCCAAGAAGGTGTTGGGCTTGGAAAATCGCCCACCTGCCCCAAAGTCCCGTCGCTAGCCGCCTCGTCTCGCCACGGCGTTGCAGAGCACTCGACGCTGTTCCGACATGGAACGGGACGTGGGCGGGGAAGGCTCCCGTTCTGAGGTCGCTTGCGTGGACCAGGGCTCGGAAGACAAATTGCCGGAATTGATGTTATAATTAATGGGTGGGGTCGGAATGCGCCCGGACGGGCGCGGCACGTTGTGACGGCAGGGCAGAGGCGCAGTGGAAATAACGCCGTGCCTGTACGACGGCGGGGAGGGTGGTACGCGATGAAGGATGTGCTTGCCGTACTGCTGGCCGGGGGGGCCGGGGAGCGGCTGTATCCGCTGACGAAGAACCGCGCGAAGCCTGCGGTGCCTTTCGGCGGCACCTATCGAATTATCGACTTCACCCTGTCGAACTGCATGAATTCGGGTGTGCGCCGCGTCCACGTGCTGGTGCAGTACAAGTCGAATTCGCTGGTCCGCCACATTCGCTCCGCCTGGGACGTCTTGCGCCCGGAATACGGGGAATACATCGACATCATCCCGCCGCAAATGCGCGTGAACCACCACTGGTACCTGGGCACGGCGGACGCCATTTACCAGAACCTCTACTCGATAGACCAGGAAGACCCGAAATACGTGCTTATCCTCTCAGGGGACCATATTTACAAGATGGACTACGGCAAGATGCTCGCGTTTCATAAGGAGCACGAGGCCGACCTGACGATCGCGACCATCGAGGTGCCCATCGCCGAGGGCGGCCGATTCGGGATCATGGAGACGGACTCCGACGGACGGGTGTTGGGCTTCGAGGAGAAGCCGGACGACCCGAAGCCGATGCCGGGCCGACCGGATACGGCGCTGGCCTCAATGGGCATCTATGTATTCGAGACCGAGGTGCTGAAGCGGTCGGTACTCGCGGACGCGGACGCGGATCTCACGTCGCACGATTTCGGGAAGGATGTCATTCCGAAGCTCGTCGATACGCATATGGTATTCGCTTACAACTTCCTGGACGAGAACAAGAAGCAGGCTCAGTACTGGCGCGACGTTGGGACCATCGACGCCTACTGGGAATCTAACATGGACTTGGTTGAGGTGGACCCGTTGTTCAATCTCTACGACAGGGATTGGCCATTGCGCACGCACATGCCTCAATTGCCGCCGGCGAAGTTCGTGTTCGCGGACGAAGGTCAGCGCTTCGGGGTCGCGGTGGATTCCATCGTGAGCCCGGGCTGCATCGTCAGCGGCGGCATGGTTCGGCGATGCGTTCTTTCACCGGAGGTGCGCGTAAACAGCTACTCGCACGTCGAGGAATCCATCCTTCTCCACGGGGTCCGCGTGGGGCGGCATGCTCGCATCCGACGCGCCATCATCGAGAAGAACGTGCGCATTCCCGAGAACGCCATCATCGGCTACGATCTCGATAAAGACGCGCGCGACTTCCGAATCACGCCGAACGGCATCGTTGTGGTCGAGCCGCGCGACGGCCGACTGATTAACCCGCATCCCGTTTACGAGCCCGCTTGAGAGCACACGGTCATCGCTTGGGCGGCACAGCACGGTTCTGATACCATGCGGGGGACGCTCCTCAGCCAACGGGAATGACGTGATGCTTACCGAACTCTTGCTCTTGATGCTTTGCGCCCAAGGCCCGGCGTTGCCGCCGACCCTCGAACATCTGGCGCCGGTCGTCGGGCAGGAATCGGCCTTCGTGGACGCCTTGCGCGCGGCGGACAAGCTGTGCCAACAACGCGCGCGCCTGGCGAACGCCCGGGCCGATATCGAGGAGCGGGCGGGCAACGCAACGGCTGCGGAGACGCTGCGGCGGGAGGCCCGTGAGTCTTTCGACGCGCTGCGACAGGCGTATGAATTCGGCCTCCATCGATACGGGGCGAACGCACGGCTGCGGACTTACTACGGCGAGTTGCTGTACGACCGCTACGGCGACGCGGCGGGGGCGGTGGCATCCTGGACCAAGGCCATTTCGCTGGACGGGGGGAATGCGGCGGCCTACAACAATTTCGGGATGCACCTGTGCCGAACGGGTCAGGTGCGCCTGGGGCTGGATTATATGGATCGCGCGGTCGAATTGGCGCCGAAAAGCGCCGAATTCATCTGTAACCTATCGCAAATATACCTAAACATCCCAGAAGCCGTGGGCGGCGCGCGGGAATGGAAGAAGGACCGCGTATATAAGGAAGCCATGAAACTCCTGGAGCGCGCCGTGCGACTGGCGCCGGGCGACTTCGAACTCCTTCAGGATTACGCGGTCAATTTTTTCGCGGCGGAACAGTTCGGCGTAACGCCGGACTGGACGCGCGCGGCGGCGGCATGGCGGCAGGCGCGGCCCTGTGCGCGCGACCGGAACGAGGTGTTTTTCACGTGGCTGAACGAGGGCCGGGCCTGGATTTGGGCGGGGCAGGACGCACGGGCTGAACGGACGCTTGCGGAGAGCCTGCGGCGGCATCCGGGGAACGATTCGGCGCGGACGCTGCTCGAGGGGCTTCGTCGGGGCGAGCCCATCCGATGAGTGCGCCAAGGATGCGGCGTCTGAGGGGGGCCTTGTGGAGCTTCCTCACCAGTCACCAGGTGGGGCTGATCGTTATTCTGGCTTTGTGTCTGGTCGGCATCTATTTCTTTGGATTTCGCGGAATGCGTTTTTTCGAGGTGCCGAGCCGGTCGATGGAGCCGACGCTGCTGCCAGGCGACCACTTGGTCACGTTGAACGCAACGGAATACGGGCGCGGGGACATTGTGGTGTTTGAGGACGCCGATGGCTACGCAGTCAAGCGCATCATCGGCGTGCCGGGCGACGATATCGCGGTGGTGGACGGGGCGCTGTTCCTCAACGGCGCGTATGCGTCGGAGCCGTATATTCGCGAGCCGATGGCGTACGTACTGAACAAAGTGCGCGTACCGGAAGGCTTCGTCTTTCTACTCGGCGACAACCGCAACGCCAGCGACGACGACCATCTGACGCGGCAGGCGCAGCCGCAACACGGCATTGTGGGGCGGGTGTGTTTCCGCTATTACCCTTACGACCGCTGGGGTCGGGCGCCGTCCTACCTGCTGACGAATATGCGGGGCGAGTAACAGTGACTCATGGGGCATTGGGCGGTTTCCGTGTTCTATAATGTCCGCGCAATCGAGTGGCGAAGCAGCGTGCGATGACCCGACCATACGAGTATCACGAGCCGATTCGTTTTCTAAGGCCGCCCATCACGTGGGCGGTGCAGCGGCTTATTCTGCTGAATACCGTTGTCTTCGCGTGGCAGCTTGTGCTGGATATTCCGTCAAGCCTGTGGATTGACGGGGCGCTTGCGGGGCGGTTCACCGGGTTCTATCCGCAACATGCGCCGGGCGGCGACGTGGTGAACACCTGGCTGGGCTTTCAGTCCGACTTGTTCGTTCGGGGCCATGTCTGGAAGCCGCTAACGTACCAGTTTCTGCACGGGGGGCTTTCTCACCTGTTCTGGAACATGCTGCTGCTGTTCTTTTTCGGTCCCGGCCTGGAGCGGACCGTCGGGTCGCGGCGCTTTCTCCGTTTCTACGTGGTGTGCGGGGCCGTGGCCGTGCTGGCGAACCTGATCCCCGATTTTCTGTCGGTCGGCGCGCTGCACCGGTTTCCGTCGGTGACGGGGGCAAGCGGCGCGGTGATGGGGGTAGTCGTCGCGTTTGTGTTGATTGACCTGGACCGGGAGTATCTCCTGTTTCCGTTTCCCGTTCCGGTGAACGGGCGCGCGCTGCTGCTGATCCTCGTGGTGATTAACGTGCTCTACGCCTTGATGCAGACGAATGTGTCCGTGGCGACGCATTTCGGGGGGATGGCTTTCGGCTACGTCTATATGCGGCTGTTGCCGGCGTACAATCGGTGGGCGCGCGAACGGCGGGTGCGCGCCCGGCCCGCGCCGCCCGCGCCGCCGGGCGAAGAGGATGAGGAACTGGGCAAGATCATCGACAATATCCTGAAGTTCAAGGACAAGGAGTGGAAGTAAGGGACATGTTGCCCACGACCGGTTTCAACGAGTTCATGTTCCTGCTGCTCATCATCATCGTGCTGAGTTGGTCGGGTCTGTGGCCCGTGGTGTTGCGCGCGTTGCGACAGTTGCGCGGCGAAGCGGTCGAGGATCCTCCGCCGCCAAGCAAGCACGACGTCGAAGTCTGCTGTCGCCTGCTGGGAGTTTCACCGTCCGCGCCGTGGGAAGAGGTCGAGCGCGCGTACCGGCGCAAGGCGAAGATACATCATCCCGATCTCGGCGGCGATGAGGACGCCATGCGCGCTTTGAACGAAGCCTACGCGATTCTGAAACGCCTGCGGCGGGGATAGATTCTAAAGACCGGCTGTTTCCGACGTTGCCTCGATTGCCGCGAGGCGGCGCTCCATCTCCCGCAGGGGCATGAGGTCTCCCTTCCGGCTTGCCGCCTCGATGCCGCGGCGATAGACACGCGCGGCGGCAGCCAGGTCGCCGAGACGTTCGCGGCATTCGCCCAGCTTGAGGTAGGCCGCGCTATAGTCTTTCTTGACGCGGACGGCTGTTTCGAGGAACGGCGCGGCTTCGGCGTATTGCTCCAATTGCATGTATGCGCCGCCAAGGCCGAGGGTGGCGACGGGGTCCTCGGGGTCGATGTCGAGCACCTCGAGAAACATAGCGACGCGATCCTCGGCTTCCCGGCGAATACGCGCGCGCTCCCGGTCCGCGGTTTGTCGCGCGGCACGGGCATCGAGTTGCGATTTCATTTCGAGTTGCCGCGCGAGGGCCTTCTCCTCCTCGGCTTCGCGGATCATGCCCTTGGCCACGTAGAAGACGGAGAGGTTCGTGTGGGCCATGACGGCATTCGGATTCAGCTTCGCGAGCGTGCGCATGTGCCGGATGGCTTCTTCGGTGCGGCACTGGCGGTGCAGGATGACGCCCAGCGCCTCGTACGCGTCCTCGTAGGTCGGGTGCAACGACACGGCGTTCTGCAATAGATGGATGGCCGTCTGGTCCCGGTCTTCGGGGTCCTGCTGAAAGCGTTCGAGCGCCTGTTCGTACAGGCTCTGGGCGTATTCGACGCGCGACGGGGGGGTGTGGAAGGGAAGCGCGACGACGCGCGCGCGCAGGGCTGTTGTTTCGGGGGCGGGACGCCCCCGCTCCCGCGCCGCCAGATCCAGCGACGCGCCGGGCGCGCGATGGTCGCGATCAAGGGAAGCCAAGGCGATCCAGCGGTCGCGCGCGGGCGAGAAGGCCGCGCTGCGCAGCACGCCAACGCGTTTGCCCCCAACTACCAGCGTCGCGCCGGGTCCCGGCAACGACACGTTCCGGTCCTCGACGATGAGTCCCATGAGGGCAAACTTGGGCGCGCCGTAGGCTTTGAGGCGGGCTACGACCTCTTGGCCGAGATAGCAACCTTTCGTGTAGCTCACGGCGTCCTGCGCGAGGGGTGTTTCGGCGATTACGGAATGGACATCTAGATCGAGGCCGTAACGCGGGGTGGCCGCCTCAATGCGCAGCACGTCGCGCGCGGCCTCGCCCACGACTTCGGCGGTGAACTCGGGGCCCCGCGCCTCGATGGCGCTGAACAGCGTTTCGGCTTGCTCCGTCGCGGTCACAATCAGAAAGCCATCTTCGCCGGACTCGCTCATGCGGAAGACCAGCGCCTCGTATCCCAGCAGGATCGCGGGCGCGAAGGCGAACGGCGCGGTCGGGAGCAGGGCCGTCGCTTCTTCGGGCGGTCTGACGGAGGGGGCGGACAGCGTGTTGAGGAAAAGCAAGCTGCGCGGCCCCTCCACGAGCAACTGGGGCGCGTCGCCGCCGACGTCCTCGACGTGAACATCTTCGAGAAACACGTGGGTTGCGACGCGATCGAGGACGGCGGTGACACATGCCTTCTCGATGATCAGCCAGAACTCATCTTCGAAGCGATGGGTGGTGAAATGGGCCAGAACGCGGCCCTGCCGGTCCAGCAGCGCGTTGCGCAACCCTTCGCCGTCGCGGAGCGCGAGCACGTCGTTGGTCGTCTGGGACTGGAGCCACGGACCGGCGTCGTTGCCCGTGACACGAAGCACCGTGTGGTCTACGCGCCGCCACAGCCCAACGCCGCGGCGAACGGCTTCGATTTCCTGGAGGATACCCATGGAATCAGACGGCGAAGGACTCTCCGCAGCCGCAGGTGCTTGAGGCGTTCGGGTTCTGGAACACGAAGCCCTTGCCGCGCAACCCGCTGCGGAAGTCGAGCTCGATTCCCTTGAGGTAGATGGCCGATTTTCGGTCGATGAGGAATGCGACGCCGTCCTGCTCGACGACGTTGTCGCCGTCGCGGCGGGCGTCGAAGTCGAGCACGTAAGAAAAGCCGGAACACCCGCCCCCTTTCACGCCGAGGCGCACGCCGTCTTTTCCTCTGCCTTCAGTTTCGGCAAGCCTTTTCAGTTCCGCGACGGCTTCGGGGGTCGCGGTGATTAGGGCCTTCGTCGGGGACGTCTCGGTGTGGGACATGGGGCGCCTATTCCTTGGCCGCCTCGTCCTCCGGTTGTTCCATCAGGCTTTCGAGCACTTCGAGCAGCGTTTCGAGGTCGACGCCATAGGCCATGCAGACCTGCTCGATGGTCTCGTACTGACGGATGCCGCAGTGCGAGCAGCCGCCGAGATGGAACGCGGCAAAGACCTCGGCTACGCGGGGGTGAAGTTCCATCGCGTTGCCGACGGTCATATCGGGACGAAAATAGCGGTTTTCTGCTTCCAACATGGGTATCCAAAGCTCCTTGTTCTCGTGGGGGCTAGCATGAAGTATAATCCCCGCGAAATCAAGGAAGTACGCGCACAATGCGTTCTGTATGCTTAACATTCGCGGGTCCGAAACCATTCCTGGACCGTACCGCGGCGGGCGCGCCTTGCGGGAGCCGTGCATGGACTATGTGAAGTTAGCGTCGCGGAAGGACTTCGAGGGTAAACCGATGCGGGTCTATCGCGTGTTGACGCGGCCAGTGGCGGTGTTTCGCGAGGCCGACGGGTCTTTTCGGGCGATGGAGATTGGCTGCCGGCACCAGGGGGCGGACCTGAGCACGGGCAGCCGTCAGGGGGATGTGGTGACGTGCCCGCGCCACGGCTGGCAATACGATCTGCGCACCGGGGATTGTCTTCGCGGCGGCGACGCGCCGCTGCGGCGATATGCCGTGAAAGTCGAGGGGGACGACATCTACGTGTCGCTGCGTCCGATCGATACGGAAGCGTCAGCGGATTAAGTGTAGGCGCGCCGCAAATGACGCGCGGCTATGTCTCGACGCCCACCAACGCTCGCTCCGTGGCTTCCGGCAAGTCCACCGGGAGAAAACATTCGTTCGGGTAGAGGTAATCCTCCCCGGACTCGTCTATCACCCTCACTTGATGGTGCTTCTCCGCGTCCGCGTCAGGCAACGCCACATATATCTTTCGCTTCTCGAGCGAAGCCGGGTAATCCTCGTTACGAATGCAGATCACGAATCGGTGCTCGCTTGAATGCGTCATCGCCATTACTCCAGGTACCGCTTTATTTTGAATTCCTTCTTGCCAATTCCAGATGCTTCGTACCAATGTAACTCGGCCAGCCGAGCTGAATTGTCCGCCAACTTCACCCACGCGATACCTTTTCGCTTCCGCCACCTTCCGTTGCCGTAGGCTCTTTGGAGCCGCCGAATCTCTCGTATCCCTTTCCCCACAGCGAACGTTTCGACAGATTCAATCCTCCCGACTATCTTGAAATCCATGCATGACTATCCCTTTATTCTTGCGCTGTCGAGGGCCGGAAAGCAGCCGCTGCGCTTCAGCGAACCAAGTATAACATAGGGCGAATACAATGTCGGACGCCAGCGCGTTGTCTTCCTCGGTCGAGGGGGACGACATCTACATGTCGCCGCAGCCGATTGATACGGAAGCGTCAGCCGAGTAGGAGGAAGAGGCCGAGCGCGATTTCGATGGCGAGATGCGCGATGAAGGGGGCGAGCATATTGCGGCGGTTGCGGGTCCAGGCAGTGGCGACGAGGGCGAACAGCGCCATGCCGGCGGCCTCGATGGGCGGCTTTTGCAGGTGGTAGAGCGTTTCGGAGAGGGGCACCAGGAGCCAGCCGAAGCGGGGCCACGCGGCGTCGGCGCGACGCAGCAGCGCGTAGCGGTGCAGGAACTCCCAGCCGATTAGCCAGGAGAAGGTCCATACCAGGTGGAAAATGAAGAAGTTCCACTTCTGTGCGGCGGATAGCGCGCCGCCGAATTGGCGGTAGTAGTCGCGGACGCCGGGGAGGTACGGGACCAGCAGGACCGCGCCGACGCAGCACGCCACGAGCAGCGCGAGCAATATCGCATCTATACGCTTCCATCGTTTTATGCCGAACCAGTCCCAGTCCATACGCGGCACGCAACAGAGGAACGGGACAACAAACCAGAAGATGAACTTGAACAGGTCGAAGCCGTTGCGTCCTTGCCATTGAAACCAGGACCAGCGAAGGGGCCAGTCGAGGCCGAGGGCCGCGAGGGTATCTACGCCAAGGACTACGATGACGTAGGCCACAACCACGGTTGCGAGTGGTAGGTGCGTTGCCGGTCGCTGAGGACGTTCCTCCCGCCGCCGGTGATCTCCGGGATCATTTCGCAATGCGTTTTCCTTCCTTGGAACTCGGGAACGGGCAGAGGTCCGCCACGGGACATTGGGAGCATCGCGGCGCGCGGGCGGTGCACACGGCGCGGCCATGAAACACCATCGCGTGCGAGAACAGGGTCCAATGATCCTCGGGCCAGACCTTCATGAGGTCGCGCTCGATCTTGACGGGGTCCGCGTGCTTCGTGAAACCGAGGCGGCGGTTGATGCGCGTGCAATGGGTATCCACGATGATCCCCTGCATGCCGAAACATTCGCCGAGGATCACGTTGGCGGTCTTGCGCCCGACGCCGTCGAGGCTGAGGAGTTCCTCGATCGTGCCGGGCACGACGCCGTCGAAGCGATCAATGAGTTTCGCACACGTGTTGACGATGCTGCGGGCCTTGCTACGGTAGAAGCCGCACGGCCGGATGTCCTCCTGCAATTCCTCGATGGGCGCGTTCACGTAGTCCGCAGGCTTGCGATATTTGCGAAACAGATTCTTCGTAACGATGTTCACGCGCGCGTCAGTGCATTGCGCGGCAAGTATGGTGGCGATGAGTAGTTCGAGGGGACCGTTGAAGTCAAGGGTACAGCGCAGATCAGGGTAGGCCGCGCGCAGGCGCTCGAAGACTTGTCGCGCGCGGCCGCGTTGGGCTTCGAGGGTCAACGCGGTTTTCGCCATGCCAGCAATTCCTTCGCGTCCAGCGTGTTCAAGACGTCGCCGGGTTCGAGCCAGCCCTTGCGCGCGATGCCGACGCCGAGCCGGATGCAGTCGAGACCCGCAGCATCGTGGGCGTCGGGGCCGATAACGAACTTCACGCCCTTGTCCTTGCCGCAGCGCAGATGCCGCCAGTCGACGTCGAGCCGGTGCTCGTTACAGTTTATTTCGAGGGCAACCCGGTTCGCGGCGCAGGCGTCGAAAACCTTTTCGTAATTCAGGGAGTATCCGGTCCGCGAGAGCAGCAGGCGCCCCGTCGGGTGGCCGATGGCGTCGGTGCGCGGGTGTTCGACGGCCTTGACAATGCGCGCGGTGGCCTCGTCTTCGCTCATTTCGAGCTTGCTGTGGACGCTGGCGATGATGAAATCGAAGCGCCGCAGGATGTCGTCGTCGTAATCGAGGGCGCCGTTGGCCCGTATGTCCGATTCGATGCCCTTGAGTACGCGAAAGCCGCGCAGTATCTTGTTGAGCGCGTCGATTTCCTCGTGCTGCCGCAGGACCGTCTCCGGTTTCATCCCGTTGGCGTAGGCCGCGGACTGGCTGTGATCGCAGACCACGAGGTACTTGTAGCCGAGCCGCCGTGTCGCCTCGACCATTTGCGGAAGTGTATCGCGTCCGTCGCTGTACGGCGTGTGAACGTGAATAATGCCGCGCAGGTCCTTTTCCTCGATGAGCTCGGGCGTCCGTTCGAGGTCGAATTCGCCGCGGTCTTCGCGCAACTCCGGGGGAATGTAAGGCAGGTCGAGCGCCGCGAAGATAGCCTTCTCGTCGCGGCAGGCGACCAAGCTGCCATCCTCCCGGAACAAGCCGTATTCGTTGAGTTTGAGGCCGCGGTCCTTGGCGCGCTGCCGCATGACCACGTTGTGCTCCTTGCTTCCGGTGAAATAGGCGAGCGCATAGGGGAACTGCGCATCCTCGACGACCCGGAGGTCTGCCGCGAGGCCGCTGTCGAGCATGACACTCGACTTCGTGTCGCCGTGCGCGACGACTTGCGCGACCCCGGGGCCTTCGACGAACCGCCGCATCACGTGGTCGGGTTGCTTGCTGGAGACGAGCAGGTCGATGTCCTTGATCACCTCCTTGCATCTCCGCAGACTGCCGGCGACCTCGATCCGCTGGACGGACTTGTCCGTGGCGAGATGGGCGCGCACCGTGAGCGCGGCTTCGAGGGCTTTCCGCACGAGGTGTGAGCCCTGATGCCGCCGCGCGAAGGCGATCCCGTCCAGAATCTTTTGCTGCAGCGTGTCACTGAACCCTTTAAAGGCGGCGAGCCGTCCGTCGCGGCAGGCGGCTTCGAGCTTATCGAGGGAGTCGACGCCCAGCTCGTCGTAAACCGCCTTGATGCGCTTCGGGCCGAGGCCCTGGATGCCGAACAACTCGAAGATGGACTCGGGGAACCGCGCCTTGAGTTTTTCGTGAAATTCGAGGCGTCCGGTCGTGACCAGTTCGGCGATCTTCTTTTCGAGGGCCTCCCCCACGCCCTTGAGCGCCCGGAGCCGACCCTCGCGGACCAGCGTTTCGAGGTCCTCGTCCAGTTGGGCGATGACACGCGCGCCGTTTTCGTAGGAACGCACTTTGAACGGGTTCTCGCCCGTCAGTTCGAGCAAGACGGCTATTTCTTCGAGAACGGCAGCAACCGCTTTCTTGTCCATGACGACTCCCGTAATACGCGGCGTTATTATGCCACCGCAACGCGCCGTTTGAGGAACTGAGGGACGGACGGCTATAATCGCTTGACGGCGCGAATGTCGCGCCGCAGGGAACAGCGCTAATCCGTGAGGTAGCGGGGATGAGCAAGATATTGCTGGTCGATGACGATATCGACCTTGCCGACCTAATCAAGACGAAGTTGAACGCCGAGGGGCATACCACTCACGTCATCAACACGGGGGAAGGGGCCTTCGAACTCGCCAAGCAGGTGAAGCCGGACATCGCGATACTCGACATCATGCTGCCGGGGATTACGGGGTACCAGATTTGCCGCCGACTGCGCAAGGACCCGGAGTTGTATCGCATGGCGATCATGATCCTGACCGCGCTCGGGGAGGAGCCGGAGGTGTTGCACGGATTGGAGCAGGGCGCGGACGATTACCTCGCAAAACCGTTCAAGCTCGACCGCCTGATGGACAAGATAGCGTCGCTGAACGCGCTGCTTCAGGCCATTGAGAGCCGCAACCGCATCACCAATCTTCCCGGCACCGATGCGATTAAGCGTGAGATCAACCACCGGCTGGCGCGAGGCGCGGCGATTGCGGCAATCTATATTGACATGGTGGGATTCAAGGGGTACTGCGCGTCGCGGGGGCAGGAAGGGCAGCGGGTCGGCCTCGAGTTCATGTCCAAGCTGCTCGTGAACCTGACGCGGCAGATGGGCATCTATGAAAGCTTTCTGGCGCACATGGGCGGCGAGCACTTCGTGGTGCTGACGCAGTTGGAGGACTACGAGCGTTTCTGCTCGACGCTGATCGCGAATTTCTCGCAGCGCGTCGCGGAGTTGTATTCGCGGCAGGAACTGGACCAAGGCTATCTCACCGCGCTGGATCGGCGCGGCCAGGAGGTGCGGTGCCCGATCATGTGCCTCTCGATCGGGGTCGCCCACACGCAGTACCGGCAATTCAAGAGCGCCAAGAAGATGTTCGAGGTCCTTGCGCAGGTTCGCCAGATGGCGCAGCCGAAGGGCAGCCAGAGCGTCGTATTCGTGGATCGGCGCCGCAGCGATCGGTAGCGGTCACACCGCGAAGGCGAGCACGGCGGCGAAGTGAAGCGCGCTGCCGCCGAGCACGAAGAGGTGCCAGATGGCGTGGTTGTAGGGAAGCCGATCCCACAGGTAGAAGACCACGCCCGAAGTATAGAGAAGGCCGCCGATGAGCAGGAGCACGAGGGCGCCGGGGGGCAACATGGTGAGGGCGGGCTTGATCGCGACGATTGCGGTCCACCCCATCGCGACGTAAAGCAGCGTGGCAACGAAATCGAAGCGGCCGATACAGAAGAACTTGAAAATGATCCCGGCCACAGCGGCGCCCCACAGCACACCGAAGAGCACCCACCCCCAGGGTCCCCGCATATCGCCCAACAGGAAGGGCGTGTACGTGCCCGCGATAAGCACGTAGATTGCGCCGTGGTCGAAAACGCGCATGATTCGCTTGATGGACGGCTGGGGCAGCGCGTGATAGAGCGTCGAGGCGAGATAGAGCAGAACCAGCGCGGAGCCGAAGATACTCGCGCTGACGATGCGCCAGGCATCCCCGCCGAAACTGGCGTACACGACCAGCAGCACCAAGGCCACTACGGCAAACACCACGCCGACGCCGTGGGTAACGGCGTTGGCGATCTCCTCCGCCAAGGTGTAATGCTTTTCCCGTCGCTCCGCCATGAGTGAATCCTTAGTCGATTTATCGTCTTACTCTTGTCAAGAATATTATACTCGGAAAGCCGTTTCGTCGCAAGGCGATAATGAGCGCACCCCCTTACTCGAAGACAATGGTGCGCCGGTGGTAGACCATGATTCGGTCTTCCGCGTGGGCCTTTACGGCGGCAGCAAGGACTTTTTTCTCGATATCGCGGCCCATGGCGATGAGTTCGGCGACGCTGTGGGTGTGTTTGACCGGCACGGTTTCCTGGGCGATGATAGGCCCGGCGTCCAGCTCTTCCGTAACGTAGTGGCTGGTGGCGCCGATGAGTTTTACGCCGCGCTCATAGGCCTGGTGATAAGGTTTGGCCCCTTTGAAGGCAGGCAGGAAGCCGTGGTGCACGTTGATGATGCGGTTCCGGAAGGATTCGACCATGAGCGGCGACAGGACCTGCATGTACCGGGCCAGGACGACAAAGTCGATGTAGTGTTGCCGCAACAGTTCGAGGGTGCGCTTTTCGGCTTCCTCCCTGCGGGCGGCGTCCACGAGGACATGGACGAAGGGCACGCGAAACTGGGCGGCCACGTCCTCGAGGTCGGGGTGATTCGAGACGATGAGGGCGATGTCGGCGTTGATTTCGCCGTATTGATGGCGCAGAAGGAGGTCGTAAAGACAATGGTCGTATTTCGAGACCATGACGGCCATGCGGCGGCGTTCGTCGGAAAACGACCATTCGGCCTGCATGTCGAACTCCACGGCGAGTTTTTCGAGGTCGTCGCGCAGTTCCTTCTTGGTGACGGCCATGGAGGCGCGGTCGAAGTAAACGCGCATGAAGAAGCGATTGTGCAGTTCCTCGGTGTGCTGCTGCGCGTCGATGATGTTGCCGCCGCGCTCGAAGATGAACTTCGAGACATTGTAGACAATGCCCTTTGCGTCTCTGCAATTCAGACGCAAGGTGGCGGTTTGGGCGGATGATGTCATACAACCGACCCCTCTTCGGCGGGCGGGCGCACGACAACACCCTTCCCGCCGCTGTCACGCAGCCGCTAACCTGGCGATGACGTTGGAACGCCGGCTACCGGCCTAGCGGTAATCCCGCCGCGGCGGGCGGTCTTCACGAGGCCGCGCCTCGTTGACGCGGAGGCTGCGCCCGTCCAGGTCACTGCCGTTCAAAGCCTCGATGGCCGCGCGCGCCGCGTTGTCATCCGACATCTCGACGAAGCCAAAGCCGCGCGAACGGTTCGTGGCGCGGTCCATGACGACATTGGCCGAGTCGACGGCGCCGAACTGTTCGAAGGCTTGGCGCAGCGAGGCGTCCGTGGTGTTGTACGACAGGTTACCGACGTAGATGTTCATGTCCAGACGATCCTTTCCGTGTGTCCGCGAGTGGGCGCCCGTACGGAATCCGGGAGTGAACAACGAAGGATTGCATCAATTCGGCAGGAACTGACACGCGGCTAGAACCAATCTGTCCGTCTTCGATCGTCACGAAACCTACGCGTCCGCTGGCACCACTCCTCACTTTAGCAGCAGAATGTTAGCATATTTCGTTCCGTAAAGCAACCGTCAAGCACCCCAAGAATCCGCGCGTCCCGGGGGTCACGTAATCGCTTCGACAAGATACACCACGAACGCAATGGGCAGGAACAGCCAGAAACAGATACTGCCCGTGTCACTGATGTCGCAACTGTCGAAAAAGCCTTTGCCCATGCTGCGTCCTCCCATTGCCCGCGATGCCGCGCCGCCGCCTCCCGGGCACGGCGGACGCCCGCCTCTCCCCCACGCTCGATCCTGATGGTAGCCGACGCAGACTTAATCGTCAAGCAAGGAGACGGCACGGTGTTCCAAACCCGCCCGACCCCGCGCAAGAACGGCGATTTCCGTGACGCCGAGACTTAGCAGGTACTCCCGGACGTCGTTAATGCCCGCGCCTACCTCGGAAGGGCGATGGCTGTCGTCGCCGAAGGCGAACGGGATGCCGCGCGCGCGGGCGGCCTCGACGATCCAGGGGGCAGGATATGGACGCCCGAGGCCGCGCCGGTAGCCCGAGGTGTTGACATCGAGTATGCCGCCACAGTCCCGCACGGTGTCCAGGGCCGCACAGGCCGCGACGCGGACGCGCGGGGTGCTTACCGAGGCTTCATCCGGCGCTTGCTTACGGACCAGGTCGAAATGGCCGACGATCTCGGGGCGCAGGGCGACGACCATCTCGGCGACTGTTTCGTAGTAGCGCACGGCGAGCGCCTCGAGGCCGCCGCAACGCGCGACCGCGCGGTCAAATTCCGCCTGGGTATAGTCGATGATGACCTCATCGACGTAATGCACCGAGCCGACGATGTACTCGAAATTGTGTTCTCGGCGCAGACCAGTCATTATCTCGACGTATCGGCTTTTCGGCACCACCTCGACCTCAAAACCCTTGAGCAGCACGATGCGGTCGGCGTATTCCGCGGCGAGCGCGTCCATGCGGCGGGCGTACCGCGCGAATAGGTCTTCGAGATACGGCACGTCCCAGCCCATTTCCCGTTCCTCGGCAAAGAGAAATCGCGATTCGACGCGCGGGGCGTGTTCGGTGAGACCGTAGACCGGGCATCCCACCGCGACTGCGGCGCGAACGACGTCCTCGAGCGTGCCGTCGCCGTGGTCGCAGAATTCGCCCGAATGACCGCCATGAAGCGAGACCCGCCACGGGGAGAGACAATCAGAAGACATAGGAATTTGCCCGCGCCTGTACCGTTGAACTGGGAAAAGGTTGCGACAACCGCTCGCGATTACAGCGCAAATCGCCGCTCTTGGCTTATTGGTTGGCCTTTTGAGTTGTATCGGCGACCGCGCGCTTGTTACAATCGCTCGCGGGTGGACGCTATTATGGGGGGAGTGAAAGCGTAATGCAAGACGGCGTTATACCGCCGGAACGGAGCAATTGCAGGCAGTGAAACTGTCGACGGACTTGCCGCTCTATGAGTCATTGAAGCGCGCCCTGCAGGAACGTATCGAGACAGGCGAACTCCCGGTGGGCGCGCGCATCTTGCCGGAAATTGAACTCGCGAAGCAGATGGGCGTGAGCCGGTCCACGGCACGTAAGGCCTTGCAAGGGCTGGAGATGGAGGGGTATCTTTCTCGGACGGCGGGCCGGGGGTCCTTCGTGAAGGCACGGCGTCCGCGGAGCGGGGAGTCACAGGCGTTCTCGCGCGGCACACTTGCTGCCAGCGTGTGTGCACTGGCGGGATCGGACCATGCGGACAAACTGATGCAGGGATTCATCCATCAAGCCATCGCATCCGGGTATCAGGCGTTGGTGCCCCCTTATTGGGGCGATGGCCTGGACGAATTCGAGCATTTGGTGCACATGTGTCGCGGGAGTATAGATGGATGGGCACTCTGGCTGACCGGAGCCACGGAGAAGAATATCGGCCTCCTGCGCCATTTCCGGGCGAACGGCGGGGCGCTGGTGTTGGTGGACCGCTATGCGCACCATTTTGATGCCGATTTCGTGGTAACGCGGAACGACGAGATGGCGTTTGCGTTGACACGGGAGCTTCTGCGGCGCGGGCACGACGATGTTGCCTTCCTCGGTTTCCCGCCGGAGAGCACGGTAGACGAGGACCTGCTTACGGGATTCCGTCGCGGGTTGGCTGCGAGTGATTTGGCGTTGAACCCGGACTTCCTCGTGGCGGAAACGCTCTACGATCTCGAACCGCTGCGCATGCAGATACTCGCGTTGCTCGGGTTGCGGCAGCGCCCGACGGCCATCCTGTGCGCGTCCGCGCGGCACGCGGAGGTGCTCATCGAGGAATTGGAGCGGTTGGGCTACGGCATCCCGAGCGACATCGAGGTGGCGCTTGTCGATGATAATAGGCTTGCCGACCGCGTGGATGTGCCGCTTCTGTGTGCGCGGCATCGATCCTACGAAATGGGCCGGACCGCGGCGCAGTTGCTCGAAGCGCGCATCGAGCACCCGACCGCAGTTCCGCAACAGATACGGCTTGAACATGATGTCAGCTTTACGGTCGGTTGCTGAGCATGGCGGCGGGGCTCGGGAATAGCGGCCTGGCGAAGCGCCCGGCGAGGCGGGGCGGGGGTGCGCGATGACGGGAGCCCGTGTGGCGGGCGACGCGGCCGCGGGCGGCGGCGGCACTTGCATAATCCGGCGTCTTAGGGGTATAATTCGCTACGGAACCCGAATCAAGGGTTGAGTGATTGGCGAGTGATGCGCTACTGGGGACGAGTCGGCGAGGCCTATGTAGGCGGGTCCAATAGATGTGTGGCAGCGGTGTGGTGCAGTGGTTGTAGGTTTGTCGTGAGGTGGTTTGATACGTGCGGCGGCGGCTAAAGGCTCCCCGACGTCCGCCTCGCGACAATATCGAACGGAGGATAGGCCATGTCGCTGGAACGGGTGCGAGCAGAGGGGGGCATGTCGCTCATGGAGGTCACGCTGGCAGTGGCGGTTCTTGCGGGCGTGATGGCGGTGACGGCCCAATCGCTCGTATCTTTCTATGTGTCGATAGACATACAAAAGCAGCGCATCGAGGCGCTGAATTCGTGTCGGGCGGTTCTGGGCGTCCTGCGCGAGAAGCGACACGAATACGCGGCGGACTTCCCCGAATCTCTCCTCGGCTGGGTCGCGGAGCACGAGAGCGCGGGGTGGCCGGCGTTTCTGAAGCTGGAGCAGGGGGGCACGATGTTGCGCGAGCACCGATTGACGGTCGCGTGTTTCAACGCCGAGGGCAGTCCCGCCGCCGCGAACGATAACCCCATCCGCGTGCTGGTAACCGGCACGTGGCTGGACCGTCGCGGGCGGGCGATGCAAGCGCAATTGGCGACCCTGCTCACGGACCAATAGGAGGGACCGGTTATGCGCAAGCACGGCTTTACATTGATCGAGGTCATGGTAGCGATGGGGGTATTCAGCATCGTGTCGTTGTTGGGCTTCATCGCCATTCGTTCGACTTACGAGTCGCAATCCCTGATCGCGGCGCAAAGCGAGGCGCAGCGGGAATTACGCGACGTGATGAGCACGCTCACCACGGACCTCGAACTGGCCTACGCCCCCCCCAAGGCACAGTCCGTGATAAACCCCGAAGGCGTCGAGCCCATTTCCTTGGCGCCTGACGGGCGCTCGGTGCGGTTCTATCGCCCAATTCCGGACGCCTCCATACAGGGCTTTACGTGGACGGGGCCGATCACGTTTCTGTTCGAACATGAAGACACGGATGACAACGCTCTTCTGGACCCGGGCGAGGACGCGAATAGCGACGGGATGCTGACCCGGCGGATCGTTCGCCAGATAGGCGACGTCGCGACGCCGGTAGGCGGCGCAAACAATCTGAGCGCGGTGGAATTCGAGCTGCTCGAGAACGCCGCATCAAACGACAACCGCACAACGCGATTACGGATTCGCCTGGAGGCGACCGTGCGCTACGGACCGGGCAATGGGCTGATTGCACGGCAGGAGCTCGAGAGCGAGATACAGTTCCTGAACTGAGACCCGCCGCGAGTATAGTGGAGGTTACGCGTATGAGTACAAATCGACAACGCCAAGAGGGCATGGCCCTGATTTTTGCGATGTTCACCATCATCGTCATTCTGGGGGCACTCGGGCTCATGATGGCCCGCGTGACCACCGAGAAGCGCGAGGCGGACCACGCTTACAGCAACATCGTGCTCGATGAGGCGGTGAAGGCGGGGATCGACTTGGCCATCGAGGAATTGTGGCATCAGTATATTGTGACGAATGGGAACACCACGGGGAACTGGGCATCGTATCGCTACTACTTGGATTCCCAACGCGGAATACCAAACACGGAGGACCTGAACGGTAACGGGGTCCAGGACCCCGGGGAATCGAACAACAACGGGCGCGACGGTTGGGAGTCGTGGCCAACCTCCTATGAAGCCCACGGTTTTTCCCTGCTGAACGAGCCGGTCGCGTTGATCGACCCGAACACACAGCGTGAAATCGCGCGAATCGAGTCGCTTCACGTGGTGCGGAACGACCACCTCGCAGCGACCGACGTCACCATCCGCGCCACCGCCGAGGTCGGCGGCAAGCGCAAAGCGGCCGTGCAGGGCTTGTTCATCGGCGGGCAACCTTTTGAAGGCAGCCAGTTCGCCGTGCTCGCAAATAACATCAGCTGTCTGTTGTGCCACGCCGAAATCCGTTCGCTTCTGCTCGAGCGCAATACGGATCCCGGCTTGTACGGCAGCTTCGACCGGATCAAGGTGGCCTCGCTCGAGTCCATGCTGGTGCGGCAAAACGAAGCCTATTCAAACGTGGCGGGCACCCTCTACACGCGCGGCAAGGTCTACAAGGAAAACGGCAGCCTGTATTCGCCCGCCGGACTCGCGTCGGACACCCGTTTCAAGGGATACCAATTCAGCGGCACGGACGGCAAACTCACCCAGACCGGCAGCGGCGCGATGGTTACGACGCCGCTGGTAAACGGCGCGACAGATGATAGCGGCGACCTCCTCCCCTTCGCAAACCTGTATATGGACTATCCGCTTGATCCGCAGCAGCAGACGGACGGGCCGCTCCCTCAGTCGTTCCCCGCGCCTTTCCCGGATGAGAACAACGACCGCTACGTGGACGAGGCCGAGTTCGAGGTGGTCGTCAACAGCGCGAACGGCGCTATCACTTTCGAGCTGCCGCCGGAAGAGGCGGGCGGCGCGATCACGGCGGGCATCGCCTATGGCGTGCCTGCGGGCGACGCTTACACCGGCGACGGCCTGCCGACGGCGTCGAACGGCGCGCTGGGGCAGTTGGAGTCCACGGGCGCTTACGACGGCAACCTGTTCCTCGTAGGCACGGACTACGACCCGATTGTCATCCGCGACAAGGTGGCGGTGAACGGGGACTTGGTCATCAAGGGGCCGATCAAGGGCCGGGGACAATTGCTCGTGCGCGGGAATGTGTACGTCATGGGCGATGTCACGTATGCGGACGCGCCCGGCGAATTCGGGCAGGACGAACACGGCAACGAGAACCTGTTCGCCGTTGTGGCGGGCGGCAGCGTGTTGATGGGCGATTACCTGACCGTGCGCGGCGTCAACCACAGCAAGCGGAACAATGATAAGTTTCCGGACTGGACGAAGTACAGCATTCACGCGCGGGACGCGAACCGCTCGAACAATGTCACCATCAGCGGCAAGACGGAGACGCTGAATTGGGGCTATTTCGACCAGTGGTCCGTTGACTCCGGCGAGATCGTGGCGGGGCGGCAGGGCCAGCAATTCAGTTTCACGACCTCCGAGCTGAAACTTTTCAACATGATGGAACTCGAGCGGGCGCTCGCCGACCCGAGCCATACGCCGCGTTTTTATGGCCTGCGCGAGAGTCAGCCGGACCTGCTCTACGTGTATGACGCCGGCGACGAGCACGCGGTGAAGTACAACGAAAGCGGCGTGAAGCTGCTTGTGGACTACATGATCGAGAAGGGCTACGACCTCTCGATCCTGGACCGCGCGGCATACCATTATGTGAATCCGCAGGGTAACTGGATATCCGAAGACACGTTGCGGAGAATCTGGCACGCCGATGAGATGACGCGCCCTTCGAGCGGGCGGCCTTGGAAATTCGACGGGCTGCTCTACAGCAACAACGCGATTTTCCAGCTTGTGCGGAGCAAGACCCGCCACTACTCGAACACGCTCGGGAAAATGCACATCCGGGGCGGCGTCATCGCGGCGGACCTCGGCGTGTTCGCGCCCGAGGGGTTCCGGCTGGATTACGACCCGAGAGTCCAGCGGTTCCTCGGGGTACAAGACGCGACGATGGTAACCATCGAGCGGGGGGCGTTCTACTACGCCCGGGCGGACGCCGTGCAGACCGAAGGATGAGCAGGCCCCCGGACGCAAGCAAACACGGAATGACAGGAATAGGAGGTGTGGATGATTATGCGTGGTTTGGGCACAACCTTGCTGATGGCGTGCGCGCTCGGCGGCGGGCTGGCGCCGGCGGATACGCTCTATCTGAAGAACGGCGTTCGGATTGACGGCGCCATCTCGATGTTGCCGAACGGCACGTACCAAGTCGAGATAGGCCACCGCCGAGTCGTGTACCGTGAGGCGGAGGTCCTGCGCCTCGAGCGGAACAACCGCATCGGTCGTATCGATCGTGAGGCGGCACTTCGCCGCTGGGCGGAACAGGATAAGACGCTCACGGCGCGCTTTGGCCTGAATGCCGAGCAACGGCGCAAGGTCGATGCGTTGATACAGCAATTGCAGCGCGAGGAGGATCGGATACAGGTGCGCGAACAGATCATCGCCATGCAAACGAACCTGGACGTAGTCCCGTATGTTAGTTTTCGCTTCGAGGAAGTCTCGCACCGTCTTTCGCCGTGGGTTCTCGAGACGCTTGCCTACCTTGACGCGCCCCGCGTCCTCGGGACCATCCGGCAGGCTGTGACACACCCATTTTTCGGGACGCGGGCGAAGGCCATCGAACTGTTGGGCATTCTCGAGGACAAGGCCAGCGCGGCCCTTGTCACGCGCGGGTTGGTGGACCCCATGCCCGAGGTGCAACTCCGGACGGTATACGCGCTGGCACACCTGGACGCCAAAGCTGCGAGCCCCGCGCTTATCAGTCTCCTGGGCGGCGCGGACCGTGGTATGCGTAACGCGAGTCTCGAAGCGTTGCGCACGCTGTGGGCCGCCGAGATCGGAGACTCGAAGCTGGAAGGACACGAAGAATGGTGCGCCCTCTGGACGCGCCAAGCCGCGACGGTTGGCAAGGCCCTTACGTTGGACGCGCTGGTCCCGCTGATCTCCCCCGAAGAAGAATTCCAAGACGAATAGGCCTCTTCCCCGTCGCTATTCCTCGCGGATGGCCCCTCGATTCTCGTCCAGGAACTCCGCATAGCCTTCGGGCACGCGCAACCGGTAGCGGACCCGGTCGCCGTCGCGTTCCCAACGCAGCCGGACCGCGCCTTCGCCCACAGGAATGACGCCTTCGCACCACGTAATCCCGGTGTCGGGAAATTGCACGCGCACCCCGCGCTTCACGGGATCCACTTGCACGCCCAGGACGTCACGGAACAGTGAGACGGCGGCGTGCGAGGCGAACCCGTGGTTCAGACTCGCGTAGTCGCCGTCGTTCTCCCAAAGCGTGCCCGTGATTTCCGCCATGTGGTAGAAGTAACCACATAGTTCCTCGACGAGTCGGCGGTGCGCGCCGTAGCGCGAGAGCAGTTCGAGGCGCAATATGTTGCCGACGAACATGTTCGCGAAATGGACGTCGGGGTGGGCCTTGGTCTCCTTTCGATTCGGACCGAACTCATCGCGAAGCACGCGCCACAACTCGGGATGCGACTCGGGCGAGGCCACGTCGAAGAAGAGGGCGAAGTACTGGCAGACTTCGGATTTGTTGTCGGTGCGCCGCAGGACGCCGTCCTTGCGCACAGCGTTATCCACGAAGAACGCGCCGTCGAAGGCGTGCGCGCGGAGGGTGTCGCGGAGGCGGGCCGCCTTGCTCTCGAGTTCCGGCAGATCATAGAGGCGGGCGGCGGCGGCGAGCGCGGCGGCGTAGAGCATGTTCGAGGGGTAATTTACGTCCTGGGTGAAATCATTGGCTCGCGACCACTCGACGAAGACCCAGCTTTCAAGCTTTTCGAGTAGGCCGTCTTCGTTCTCGAAGCGCTTGAAGTAGTCGAAAAGGCCGAGGACTTTCGGACGCAGCGCGTCTATGGTGGCGCGATCTCCGCTGCGATCGAGGTAGGCTGCCGCCTGCACGACGCACCACAGCGCCCAGTTCGGGATGAAGACGCCGTCGTAGTGGTCCGAGGGATAGCACATAGGCAGCATGCCGTCGGGCAGGTGTGCAAACCGCTCGGGCAGCGCGAAGTTTTCGAGGAAGTTGCGCTCGACCTTCGTATCTCCGCACAGGACCAGCGCGCTCTCCGCGGTGAAATACGAGTCGCAGAGCCAACCGGCGCGTTCGCGCGACGGACAGTCCATGAATACATCGACGGCGTTCTGCGCGAAGGTGGCACGGGCGGCCTCGAAGATGCGGTTGAGCCGCGGGTCGGAACACGCGAAGTAGGCGCGGGCGGAATCCGGGTTCTCATAGGTCCGCAGGCCAACGTGGTCGATCTCGCACGCCCCTTCCAGGACGACAAACTTGGCGTAGCGCAGCGTGTACGGTTCGAAGCTTTCCAGGCCGTAGTCCCCGGCGACAAGGTCATAGGTCAGAACGCTTACCGTGCCGAGACGCCGGAAGTTGACGTCGTTATCGAGGAGCATTTCGTCGAACAGGACGTAGAGCCGCGTTGGAACGGCGCAGGATACGCGGCAACGGAGGAAGCCGCTCAAGTTGCGTCCGAAATCAAGGATGTGGAAATCCATTGCGGACAGGGGCAACGGGCGTTCTGAAAGATACGGGGCGTCAATGGCGTGCAGTGCCTTGTTGCGGTATTGCTGCATCTCGATCGAAGGAACGACATCAAGTTCCGACTCGGGATAACCGCCGAGTTTCGGACCGACACCGGTCAGGCTGCGGTCTTTCCAGAACTTCGGAGCGGGGTCGAGGCGTTCGAGTGCGCCGCAGGCCGTGTGCGCGACCGGCGCGAGAACGTCAAAGCGCGGGTACGGCACGCCACGAGGCAGCAGCGCCTTCGGCTCCGTCTCCGCCAGCGCAACAGACTGCATAGGATGCTCTGAATCGACCCGCCACCGGTCAGCGCCCGGCCCAAGGCGATACACCTCGATGAAGGGGCGCTGGAAACTGTATCGCTGCACCTTCTGTAGACGCTCCTCGACGATGCAGGCGTCGAACCCGGCGGCGTCGGCGTTCGTAGCGGCAAGTACCTGCGTTCCGGCGACGACTTCGGCCTGAAGGAAAGCGGGTTGGTCGAGCACGTAGTAGCTATTGGCGTTGTAGCCGGCGACCTCGACGGCCAGGACGTTCTCGCCGGGCTTCAAATGCGGCGTCAGGTCCCATTCATCCACACGATAGAAACCGTGCGCGGCGCGCGCGGGCCCGTGAGCGATGAATTCGCCATTTACAAAGGCGCGATACAGCGTGGACGCGGCCAGGCGCAACGTTACGGGGCCGTTGCCGGGCGCATCAAGGACGGCGCGGAAGCCCAGCGTCAGGTTCTTTTCCGATTCGCGGCCCGGCGCCCATACGGGCCGCGCCGCGAAGAACTCCGCTCCAGGCGGCGAGGCCAGGAATGCGCACAGCACGATACAGGATGATGACAGCAACATGACGGCAACTCCTTGGTTCTCGATGCGCGACGGATACGGGTCGAAAGCGGCGCGGTGCGCGCGCTACCGGAGCCCGAGGACGTCCTGCATATCGTAGAGGCCCGGGGCCGCGGTGAGGGCGAATCGCGCGGCAAGAAGGGCGCCGCGCGCGAAATTGTCGCGGCTGTGGGCCTTGTGCGTCAGTTCAATACGCTCGCCCTGGCCGATAAAGCTCACGGTGTGCTCGCCCACCACGTCGCCGCCGCGGACGGCGTGCAACCCGATTTCACTGCGGGGGCGCTTGCCCACGTCGCCGATACGCCCGTGGCGCGTCTCTTTATCGTAGTCGAGGCCCAGCGCCTCGGCAGCGCACTCCGCGAGGCGCTTCGCCGTCCCGCTGGGGCTGTCTTTTTTCTGGTTGTGGTGGATTTCCACTATCTCGACGTTGTAGTCGAGCCCGAGCACCCGCGCCACTTCGCCGGTTAGCTTGAAGAGCAGGTTAACGCCCACGCTCATGTTCGGGGCGTACACGATGGCAATCTTCTTCGCCAGTGCGCGCAGTTCGGCGACCTGCTCGTTGTTGAGACCGGTCGTGCCGACAACGGCGGGTTTCGCGAGCGCGGCGGCGGCGCGTGCGTTCTGGAGCGCGGCGTCCGCGTGCGTAAAATCGATGAGCACGTCCGCCTTCGCTACCTCGGCGTCGCGGTCCACGCCGACCACGAGCTTCCGCGGCTGCCCCGTCTCCGCGCCCACCGTGAGTTCCGTACCCGCCCACTGTGGCAGATCGAACACGCCCGCCGGGACGACGTCGTCCGTGGCCGCCGCGATATCAAGAATGCGGCGGCCCATGCGCCCGCATGCGCCCGCCATACAGATTTTCATGTACGATGCTCCCCGGTTTGCCTTCGCGTGGCACGGGCATCTTGCCCGTGGTTCGTACATGGGCGGGACGCCCATGCCACGGCGCGGATTATAGCGGGTACGCCGCGCGATTCCCAAAGCCTTGAAATCACGCGCCTGCTTGCATAGGATTAGCCTTTCCATGCGCCCCACTCGGAACGGATGATTGTATGACTTCCTTGAACCCAGACCAGACCGCCGCCGTCACCGCGCCGGACGGTCCCGCGCTCGTGCTTGCGGGCGCGGGATCGGGCAAGACGCGGGTGATTATCGAGCGGATGCTCTGGTTGATCGAGGAGCGTGGCGTCGACCCGCGGCGCTTGCTGGCCATGACGTTCACGAACAAGGCGGCGGACGAGATGCGGCAGCGGATCGCGGAGCGGTTGGAGGTCGAGCGGGTTCCGTGCTGGATGGGGACGTTTCATTCCTTCGGCTTGTACGTGCTGCGACGCGAGATCGAGCAACTGGGGCGGTCGGGTCATTTCACGGTTTTCGACGACGCGGACCAGTTGTCGTTAATGAAGAAGCTGGTAAAGGGGCTGCCGGGCTCGTATGCGCGGGTAACGCCGCGCGGCGCGCTCGATTACATCAGCGGCCTGAAACAGCGCGTCGGGCGGCCCGACGCGGATGCGCCGGACGGCACGGAGGAGTTCACGCTTCAGGCGCTCTGGAACCAGTATCACGAGGCGCTGTCGCGGGCGAACGTGGTGGACTTCGACGACCTGCTCGTGCTGGTGGTCCGTTTGTTCGAAGAACATGAAGCGGTCCGCGTGAAGTACGAGCACCGGTTTCCGCACGTTCACGTCGATGAATACCAGGACACGAACCACGCGCAGTACCGCATTGTCCGCGCGCTCTGCAAAGGTCACGGCAACGTATTCGTGGTCGGCGACGAGGACCAGAGTATCTACGCCTGGCGCGGGGCGGACATTCGGAATATCCTCGATTTCGAGCGCGACTTCCCGAATGCGCGCGTCTATCGCCTCGAACAGAACTACCGCAGCACCGCGCCCATCCTCGATGCGGCCAATGCGGTGGTCGCGAACAACCGGGCGCGCCTCGGCAAGCGGCTGTGGACCGCGACGACGGAGGGTGAGAAGCCGCGCTTTCACCAAGCGGAGGACGGCGAGGAAGAGGCGCGCTGGGTAGTGGACGACATCGTGCGGCGCGGCGCGCCGCTCAACGAAGTGGCCGTGCTCTTCCGCACGAACGCGCAGTCCCGGCTTTTCGAGGAGGCATGCAGCCTGCGGGGGCTGCGCTGCGTCGTTCTTGGCGGCATCCGCTTTTACAGCCGCAAGGAGATCAAGGACCTGCTGGCGTATCTGCGCCTGGTCGTGAACCCGGCGGACGACGTGTCGCTTCGGCGCGTGATCAACGTTCCGCCCCGCGGCGTCGGCGCGGCGACGCTCGAGCATATCGAGGAGTACGCGGCGGCGCGGAACACCGCCCTCTTCCAGGTGCTGCGCGAGATCGGCGGCGACACCACTTTCTCGACGCGGGCGCGGGAGTCCCTCGCCGGCTTTGCCCATCTGATTGATGAATTCGCGGCTGCGGCTGCGAACTCGGCGGTGGCGCCGCTGGTCGAGAAGCTGGTTAAAGCCATCGGGTACCGGGACTACGTCGAGCACAGCGATGAGAAGGATTTTCGGGCGCGTCTCGAAATCGTGGACGAATTCGTCGTAAGCTGCCGGCAGTTTGACGCGCACGGCGATAAGAAGCTGGCGGAATTCCTCCAGGAGCGCGCGCTGGTCTCCGACGTGGACGAGTGGGACAAGCGGCTTCCGGCCCTTGCGTTGATTACGTGCCACAACGCGAAGGGCCTCGAATTCGACCACGTGTACGTCGCGGGCCTCGAGGACGGCTTGTTCCCATTCGTGAGCGAGTTCGACGACAGCCGTGACATCGAGGAGGAGCGCCGACTCTGCTACGTGGCGATGACGCGCGCGCGCAAGACACTCACGTTGACCGCGGCGGAATCGCGCATGCTCTACGGACGCACGCACGACGATCGGCCGGTGTCGCGGTTTGTCCGCGAGATCGGGCGGACGCGACTTGCCAGGGAGGATGACGGGGCCGAGGCAAAGAGTCGAAGCGCCGCGTCGGCGGCGTCCGGAGCGGGGATTGTTCTGCGATACGGAACACAAGTGCGGCACGCCCGTTTCGGTCCGGGCACCGTGCTATTCACCACGGGCAGCGGCAGCAAGACTAAGGCGCGCATCCGGTTCAAGACGGGCCGCGTAGCGACGCTGATGATAAGTCAGGCGCCCATCGAGATTCTGGAGGGAGGCAAATCGTGAACCTGGACGAACTGCGCGAATGCATCGACCGCCTGGACACGCAGATTGTGCGGCTGCTGAACGAGCGCGCGGCGTGCGCGCGCGAGATCGGCAAGCTCAAGCGCGACACGAGCGCTCCGTTCTACGTGCCGGAGCGCGAGAAGGCTGTATTCGACAAGCTGCGTGAGATTAACGCGGGTCCGCTAAGCCACGCGAGCGTCCGCGCCATCTACCGCGAGATCATCAGCGCCGTCCGCGCACTCGAAAAGCCGACGGGCGTCGCGTTCTTAGGCCCGCGCGACACGTTCAGCCACATGGCGGCGTTCCGCGTGTTCGGCGCGTCGGCGGAGTACCACCCGCTGCCGTCGTTCGCGGACATCTTCACCGAGGTCGAGCGCAAGCGCATCGACTACGGGGTGGTACCGGTCGAGAGTTCCGTGGGCGGCAGCGTCGGCGAGATTCTGGACCGGTTCGTTACTTCCGAGTTGAAGGTGGTGAACGAGGTGTTGCTGCACATCAGCCAAAACCTGCTGTCGAGGCACGCCCTTGCCGACATCACCAAGGTGTATTCGAAGGATAACGCGCTGCTCCAGTGCCGAAACTGGCTGCGCGCGAACCTGCCGCGCGCGGAACTCATCGAGACTTCCAGCACGGCGGAGGCGGCGCAGCGGGCCGCGAATGAAGCGGGCGCGGCGGCCATCGCGAGCCGTATGGCGGCGGAGACGTACAACCTCCCGCTTGTCGCCGAGCGCATCGAGGACGAGCCGCACAATTACACGCGGTTCTTTGTCATCGGCAGGCAGATGGTTCAGCAGACGGGCAACGACAAGACATCGGTGATTATCTTCGTGCGGGACCGTCCGGGGGCGCTCTACAAGCTGCTGCTGCCGTTCTCCGATGCGGGCATCAATCTCACGCGCATCGAATCGCGGCCGTCACGGAGAAAGGCGTGGGAGTACGTGTTCTTCATCGACCTGCTTGGGCACGCGGACGAACCGCGCATCCGAGCAGTTCTCGACGAGGTGGCGGAACTTGCGGTGGACGTGAAGATTCTCGGGTCGTTTCCCTGCGGTGAACTCGAGGAGTAGAACGGCGGAAAGAGGGAGCGCCGCCGCGCGACCGGAGCGCGGTCCCGCGGCGGCGCCAAGGGGAACCCTTCCGGTCAGAAGGGGAGAATGTTTTCGACCAGGCCCGTGAGCAGGCTCTGAAGGAAGGTCTGCAAGTAGACCATTACAGTCTCGACAAGTCCCTGAAAGAAGTTGCTGACATCCACGTTCATGAAGATTCTCCTCGGTTACTCTTGCTGTTCGTGATTGCGCGCCGCCTTGGCGCTTCCCCCACTCTACCGCGACGCGCGCGAAACGTTACGCGGGCGGGGCGCGGAGTTTCTGAACGAAGCGTCAAGGGGCCGAACGGAGATGGCGGTCGAGGAACGCGTAGGCCGCCTCGCGGGCCGCGTCCGGAAAATCGTGGTCGGCGTCCGGATACACGACGACCAGATGTTCTTCCGTGTTCGTTTGCGCGAAACAGGGCCGCGCCGCGCGAACGCAGTCCTCGACGCCGGAGACGTCGAAATTGTCGTCGTGCATCGGCGCGTTGATGAAGACGGCGCGCGGCGCAAGCGCGCAGAGCAGCGCGGGGAAGTCGAAGGGCATGCGCGCAGGGTCCTTGTTGTAGTCCGCGGCGATGCGCGGCATGTATCCGTCATGGGTCCAACCGGTGAGGTCGCCGCCCTTGTACTTCGCGAAGCTTGTGAACCCGCAACTGGTGACCAACGCCTTGATGCGCGGATCGAACGCGCCGACGAAGAGCGTGTTGTGCCCGCCGAGCGAGTGACCGATGCACCCGATGCGATTCGGGTCCACTTCCGGCATTTCCTGGAGCAGGTCCACGCAGCGCATGTGGTTCCAGACGCCTTTCATGGAGCAACTGACGTAGCCCCGCGCATAGAGTTCCTTGCGCGTCGCGACGTAGTCGCCGAAACCCGGATAATCCGGCGCTAGGGCAATGTAGCCTTGTTCCGCCAGTTCCATGGCGTAATTGCGGTTCGGCTTCTCGCCGTAGCCGACGACCACGCCCTTTCCCAGCGGCGACGTGGGATGCAGGCATAGCACGGCGGGCGCGGGCGCGACCAGATTCTTTGGGATGAGCAGGTAGGCGGGCAGGCGGTCCCAGTCTTCGACGGCAAACGTAATCTTGCGCCGGAGGTACTTCGGGAAATCCAGTTCCTCGATCACCTCGATTTCAGGCGCGACTGTGCGCGCGGCCTGGGGCAGGGACCCCATGACCGCCTGCATCCCGGCCAGAGGCGCCCGCCGTTGCGCCTCGATGTCCAGCGCAGTCGCCGCTGGATCCGCGCCCAATGATAGGGTCGCCGCAAGAAGCAAGAGGCTCATGGCGTTCTCCCGTTCATCTGTCCCTCCGGGCAGTAAGAACATGGTCGCCGACCTCGGGGGATCAATTCAAGGCCCGGCGCACAGCAGAAAAGGGCCCTTTCCCGCGTGCGGGAAAGGGCCCCGTGAATACTGATGTCTTTGATGCGGTCTTCTTACAGAGCGACCTTCGCGGGCCCGGTGTTCACGTTCGAGAAATCCGTGCCGACGAAGCCCGGGGGCAACTGTCCGTTCTCGCCCGCGCCCGACGAGAGTCCGACGACGCCGACGGCCGCCGGATCAACTTCGAGATAGCTGACGCGGATGTCGCCGTTGAAGAACAGCTCGAGTTGGATGTCGTTGGTTACGGGCGGTCCCTGCTTGAGTTGGTCGCGGGTAGGCACGCCTTCATAGGTAATGATGACCTTCTGCGCGTCCTGCAGAAGGCTGACCTGGCCGCCATCCTTGGCGTTCAAGGGGAATACCGAGATTTGCGGCTGCGCGAAGTGGTCTTCCGGCGCCGCAGCGGAGGAGCCGGGATTGCCCATGCCGACATGGCCCTGACTCGAGATGTAGATCGACTCGAAATTCCCTTCGTAGTAGGGAATCTTCTTGCCGCCCAGGGGCACCGCCCGGACAGGGTCGCCGTAGACGTTATTGAAGTTGAGGATTAGCCCGCCGGTGGGATCCGTCGGAAAGTCCGTGATGCCTTCTTCCTGCGTGGCACCGTAGAAACTCAGGCTGCCGTTTGGCGAGAAGGTAATCGAACGGCCTTCGAGGTCCACGTTCTCGTCGAATTCCTCCGTAAAGTAGTTCGGAGCGGTCGTGATGGCGATGCGCTTGTTTCCCACGCTTGAGCCGACATTCACATTGCCCATCGCGAACGGCGGGATCAGTTTGGCCGCCTCGGCGTAGTCGCGGTCAATGGTCACGGTCACGGTCACCGGATCCGTCTTGCCGGTGCTTTGGCCGGAAGCCGGACTGACCTGAATCCACCCGCGGTCCGCCGTGACGTTGAACACGAGCGTGGTGCCCTTGGCGCCATCGTTGAAGACGTCAAATTGCCAGGTAGTCTCGTAATTTCCAAGGCCGTCCACGCCGAAATGATGAACGGTGGCGGTGACCCCGAGCGCCGGGCGCTTCGGGCAGCCCGTCAGCGACAGGCTGGCAACCGCCAGAAGTACAGTTAGAACCAGATACACTTGCCTCATCTCTCAAACCCTTTCGATTCGGTTGAGCAACGCACTCCGACAATGTCTCGCCGCTGCCTCACGTTGCGGCGACGATTCCCTCGTCTGCGTTAATAGTACCTGCAACAGATTACAGATTGCAAGTCAAGTAAACATGTCCCCGGGCGGGTCCATTCCCTTTCAGGCGGCAAACGGGGGCGGGGCGCGCACCGAGAGCCGGGCATAGCCGGGGAACTCGAAGGACCTAAACGACACAAAGGACGTAAGGGACTTCGCACGTTCGTATTTCTGCGCGAGGCGAGGATACCAAGGCGTACACAGCTAGCGGGAAGTCGGCGGCGCACCATGCCGGAGCGGGAAAAAACCGCTTGAGAATACGTTGGCAATCCGCCCTAAAAAAGGAGGGGAGATGCCGGTAGGGGGCGGCCGGCATCTCCGGTGAGGTGCGTTGCTCTAGCAGGGCGCTAGAGCTCCGCTGAGGCTCTTACCTCTCTTCCTGACGGGCCGGCCATTTGGGAGCCTGCCCGGAACAGAGAGGATTTAGTCTTGTCTTGGCTTCAGGGGAAGAATCTTCCGCGTGCTATAAAGAGCAGACCGCACACTACGAGCACCACCGCCACCGCCGTCCACACCCACCACGTTGCATCACTGTGACGTCCGATCTCGTGGTGCGTCCTTGCCCCGGGAACTTCGTCCCCTATGCCACTTTCAACTGTCCGCGTCGCCGTTACTGACGACGAGTCGCTTACTCTATCGTAACCGTCGCGCTGTCCCTCGCGTGGGCCGCTGTCATCGCGGCCCGCGCTTGCCGGTACAGGCGCCACGGTAAGCGCTGCTTCTCTTTCTCGCGCGGCCGCCGCCGCTGCATCCGCCTCGGCGACCTTCGGGGCACTGGTTCCCGCTTCCGCGCGCACGGTCGGCACTTCATCATCCGTCGCTCGCCGCGCGTCCGCCCGATCGCCGCCCGCTGCCGCCAGTAAACTACCGAGTATCCGCCGTCCTTCACGGTCGCCGATCCCGGCATCCGCTTCCTCTTCAAGCGCCGGCGCTGCTTCCTCGGTGTCGCGATCCTGATCCGCTGCTGGATTCTCTTCGGAAGACTCCCCAAAGCGCACCACGCGCGTTCCACCTTCGGAGGGAATCTCTTGTCCCTCCCACGTCGCGCACGCCGTATCCAGCACCGTCAACCGGGACATGCCGTCTTCGGCTTCGCCCACTTGGCGAAACACGATTCGGGCGACTTCTCCCTGCGATACGGTGTTCTGGTTCAGGCCCAGCATTACCACAATATACTCGCCGGGACCGGCAACGTTACCGGCGACGTGCTTTTGCGCCGCAGCGGCCGCAGGGCCGGTGATGACGTTGACGGGTTCGAAAACTTGCGGGTCATAGGTCATTCGAAAATTCAACGCCGCAACATTTTCAATGCCGCCAGCCAGAATTACCGGTATCAAGTACCGCGCATCTTCAACTCTCGGCGCGCCGATTTCGAGGACGCCCGCCATGGCAATGCTCGAAATCCATACGCAGTACAGCGTCACTAGTGTTTGTGACCCCCTTACACCCCAGTGCCAGCGGAAGTCACACACCCGATCAACTGATTCCGAAGCCAGTCTACGCGAGAATGTGTTACAGTGCAAGACCCCTGTAACACCTTTTCGCGCATCCTGTAGCGATATCTGCAAGTTATTTCCTTTCAGAGACTTACAAATTGGTACAAACTCTTAGAACAACCCGAGGTCGTTGGAGCGTCACAACATTCGCACACGTGGCGTCGCGATGATTATGTAATCTATATTACAAATAGAGGGTCGCCACCCGGTAAAACCCGAAGCGCTAGCAAGCTCCGTCGTCGTCACTGGATTCAACGGGCCCGGCCCGCAATTCACCACAAATATTGTGCGCAGCGTGTTCGTCCCGAGGCTGCACGAGATCTGCATTTCGCTGTGACCGAAGTCCCCCAGTTGCGTCGGTTTCCACATGGGTGCTTGGCAACAGCGACGGCATACCGTGGTACACGGCTTGGCCGCTCCAGAAGTAATAACGCACGAGAACCGTCATAAGGTAAATCCACGCGCCCGCCTTGAGCGAGCAGGCCAGCACGACAACGAGGCGCAGTTCCAGCCTGGGAAGTTCGGACAGTACGCGCAACAGGGACCACGGAACGGCCAGAAATGCGACGAGGCCGATGACCGTGGCCTGCAACGCCTTGCCGCGCGCGAGGAGTTCGCTGCAACCGGCGTCAATGCAGCGCTGATACGTGAAGTAGCCGTAGAACCCGGCCAGTGCCAGCGTAATGAGATAGTGGGAATTAATCAGAGCCGACTGCGTCTTGACGTGGCCCCATTCCCGCAGGAGCAGAAACACGCGGTCCGGCGCGAGACCGCCCAGAAACAGCAGAAGCCACAGGAGAAACGCGGGAACCCGCCACAAGTCAGGATTCGAGGGGGCTTCTCTCAAATGCACGGCTCCGCTGAAACGATTCATTGCGTCACTCAGTTCCGACAGCGCGCCGCACGGACAGTCGGCGCGCCGCCCCCCAATCGGGAGAAACTGCATTGGACCAAAGCGGCGGCGGCAAAGTCAAACGGTGGCGCGGCGCGGGAAACACTTTCGGAGCCAAGACGCGCCCGTTTTTGTGTTACTCGCGCCGAGGGGCGCGCCCCAGGGGGGCCCGCCGCAGGCCGTCGACGTAGTGCATCACGGTAAGCCATGGATGCCGGAACAACATGCGGGGGCCGGCGTAGCGCATGACGGCGCGGGTCTGTTCGCGCATTACCGGTTTGTAGCAGTGGATGGGGCACTTGGCACAGGTGGTCTTGCCCTCCTGGTACGGACACCTGCCCAGACGCACCCGTGCGTATTCGAGGAGGTCCGCGCAGGAGGCGCAGAACTCGCCGTGTCCCCCGTGGTGGGCGCGGCAATACAGGCGAATCATGCAACGGATAGTCTTGAACTCGCGCTCGAGCCGACCGTGAGCGAAGTCGTTCATGTGTATCCTTCCAGACTATGGGAACGGCGCATACCAAGCCGCTACTAAAGACGCGAATACCCGACCTAGCGTCCCGGTGGGAGCACCATGTATGAGCACCTACTCGGTTTCGCGCAGAGGATAACCGAGGAATATCAAGAACGCAACGAGGCCGGCCAGCGCGCAGAAGAGCGCCATGACCTTCAGGCCGGCCGGCGTCATTGCGTGACCGTCGCCGCCGAGGTAGGGCACGACCGCAAACGCCATAGTGGCTAGACCGATGCCGACTTTCTGAAAGATGCCTTGCGTGCCGAAGAAGACGGCCTCGCGTCGTCTGCCGGTGGTCCGCGCGTCGTCGTCCACGACGTCAGCCAGCACAACGTAGGGCAAGACCACGAATCCGGCCACGGGCGCGCCCGCGGCGGTCAAGAGGATCGCGGTTTGCAGGAAGGGGCTTCCCAGCGGGAACCGGCCCACGAAGGGGAACAGCGCGACCACGAGCGCCGTCCCGAGAAAGGCGGCCAGCATGAGCGGATACTTGCCGAAACGGCGGGACAGGGCGTTGAACACGAAGAAGAACGCGAGGTTCATCAGCAGGTAGGGAATCATGAGCAGGGTGACATCGGAGTCTCGTCCGGAAAGCCCGACGCGGACCCACATGGGGATCAGCGCCAGCATCCCGCTGAGTCCGAACCAGTAGACGGACGTGGCGGCCACGACATAGCGAAACGGGCGATTGCGCAGGGTGAGGCCGACGGATCGCCGCAGGCCGAAAGGGGTACTTGCGGCGGCGGATCCGGATCGTTCCTTGGTGGTCGCGATCGTAGGCAGGAGGAACACGGCCGCCAGGAGGGCGATCATCCCGGCCATGGCGGTCCAGCCGCAATAGTCGCGCAGCGCGCCCGCGCCGGCGAATACGAAGGTGCCCAGCATCATGAAGACAGATTGAATGGTCATGAGGTCGACGCGTTCGCGGGAACTGGCGCTGATCTCGGGCATGAGCGCCAGATAGGGTGTGCCGACGGCGGCGAACAGCGTGAAGTAGGCGACGAGCAGCCCTGCCGCGTAGACCGCGTTCAGCCAATGCGTCTCCCCCACCGGCGGATGAAACAGCAGGAAGAACGCAAGGACGAACGGGAGGATGCCGAGTCGCAGAAAGGGCATGCGCCTCCCCCAGCGGTGCCGGCACACGTCGCTCCAATGCCCGACCAGCGGGTTGGCTACGCCCTCGACAAGCCGCCCGAGCAACACCAGCGTCCCGAAGACGGCGGGGGTAACGAGGGGCGGTCCGTCGGCGGGAAGGTAGCGCACCAGGAGCCACTGCATGATGACAAGGTCGGGGAGTACGACCGTCAGGCCCCCCATTCCGTAGAAGACCCGCTGGCGCGGCGGCACGGCGGGCGCGCTCACAGTTTGAAGGCGTCGCGCAGCGGCAGCGCCTTCTCGACGACGCCGTCGTACTTGATCAAGCCCTGTAATACCGCCGCCTCGATGCGCTTCTTGCCGAGGATCATCGCGGCCCACACGCCGGCGGGAATGTGCAGGGTCAGGTCGGCGCTCAACGGAAACTCGCCGGGCCGTACGTCAAGGTGACCGTCCTTGATGTCGAACGCGAAGTGTTCGTCCGCGACACCGCCCTCCCCCACCAGATGCAGTGCGATGAGGCAAGCCCAGTCGCCCGCCGCCGCGCCGTCGAAGCGGTCCTTCAGGCCGAGGGTGAGATCGTGCGCTTGCGGGGCGTACTTCGCGAGCCGCGCGCCCCAGCGGGACTTCCGCTTCGGGCGGACAACGCAGTCGCGACGTTCGCGCAGGCGGCGCCACTGGTAGTACAACCACGGCAGGGGGCGCTCCAACTCGTCCAGGTAGACTTCCCGGCGCAAACGGGCCGCCTTCATCACCGCCAGGGCGAAACGCAGCACTTCCCGGCCCTCGTCCGCCGTGAGCAGCGGTCTCTCGACGCCCCGGACCGCGCGGATGAAGTTGTGCGTGGAGTGGACGAAGCCCAAGCCCCAGTCGCCGGCGACGTCTTCGAAATGCGTCCATTTGTGACCGTCGAAAAGGCTGACCGGGGGCCGGTCCATCATTTCGCCCGTGCCGCGATGGATGAAGATGACGCCCTTCGACCCGACAATCTGGTACAACTCGTCGTTCGAGTAGTATTTGGTCGGAATGTGCAGGTCTGGCGCGAACATAAAGTCGATGACGCCGTAGCGCTTATTACCGCGGCACTTCCACATGGCTGTGGCTGGGCCGTCGACCACGCCGTTGAGCGAGTCGATCCACGCGGCAACCCGTTCCGCCTCACCGAGCAGATACCAGGCCGCGGCCCACTCGTGGTGGCCGTGGTCGAAGGTTTCGAGGCCGAACCCTTGTGCGGCGATGCGGACCTGCTGCTCGTAGGTATGCGCCTCGACTCTCCAGCCGCCCTTGGGACTGGCAATGTAGTTGATGCGCATGCCGACGGGTTCGCCGATGGCGCCGTCGTCGATGAGTTTCTTCGCAAACGCGATGGGCGGATAGGTGACGTAGATTTCCGTCACCTTGAAGAGCACCCCGGCCCGGCGCGCGGCGGCGATCATGCGGTCCGCGCTGGCGAGGCTGGTCGTCATCGGCTTCTGACAGGCGACGTGCTTGCCCGCGCGCAGTGCCGCGACGACGACCTCCTCGTGCAGATCGTAGGGAACCAGTACCTCGACGGCGTCCACGTTCGGGTCCGCCAGCAACTCGCGGTAGTCGCGATAGGCGCGATCCGCGCCCCACGCGCTCACGCGGGCGGCGAGCCGGTCCGCGTCGTTGTCGCATAGCGCGTAGATGCGCGCGTCCGGGTTGTTTTCGTAGCCCCGCGCATGCAGGTCCGCGATCCTGCCGCAGCCAATGAACCCCACGTTGAGCATGGCCGCTACGCCTCGATGGTGCGGTCGTCGGAGAGGTTGTACCAGCCGATGCCGAGTTTGCGCAGGGCGTAGCCCGTTTCCTTCAGGTGGTCGCCATAGGCGAGCATCCAGTGGAAACCGCGCATTTCCTCGGCGAGTCGATGGCAGTCGCCCTCGATGGCCACGTCAATCTGGGAGCGGCAGATATCGAGGAACGGGTTGGCCTTGATCGTGCCGCGAAAGCCGATCCACCGTTTGTCCGCGAAGTCCGGGTCGATCATGGTGATGGTCTGGCCGAGTCGCATATCGACTTTCGGGGCCGCGCCATAATCGGACTCGAAATGGGTAAGAATCCGCACTTTTTCGAGGGTTTTTCCGTCCATCTTGCGCGGCGCGGTGCAGTGGGCGACCGTGACTATGCCGTGATGCGGATAGGTCGGGTCTTGCAGGAACACGGGCGTCTGCGCGATGTGGTGTAAGAGGATGCCGGACGGGATCACGGCGAAATCCGACTCGCAGAAGGCCATGCCGCCATCGTCGTTGATGAAGGTGAGGGGCATGCAGGCCGTTGTCTCGGACAGCGGCATGATGGTGCCCATGCAATGGTTGACGGTGATGGCCGGAGCGTTCATCTCCTCCATGAGGTCCTCGAAAATCTCGGTGAGCAGGAACGCGCGCGCGATGAAGCCGCGGTCCGTTTCGAGTTTGGTCCCGGGCAGGTCCAGGTAGGCGTCGGTCGCAGCCTCGGCGCGAGCCACGCGATCGGGGTCGTTGCGCGCGGCGACAATGCGCTTTCCCAGGTCTTCGTAAGGCTCGTCGATCAGTTCCATCTTCCAGAGTTCGGCGGCTACTTGCGGCGCGACCTGGCCGCCCTCGCCCCAACCGCTTGCGCCGCCGATACAGACGATCCGAGAGCCGACGGTGTTTTTCAGCGCGTAAAAAGACCGTAACCGCCAGAGCAGGTCAGCGGGTTCGTCCACGACGACGTCGGCGGGTTCGAGGCCGGGCTGGCCGTACTCGTCCACGGTTTTCCGCAGGAGACGGGGATGGGCAATCTCGTACCACAGATACACGGGGCCGGATTCGTGGCGCACGAAGACCAGGTTGCGCCGGTCCGGCGAAAGCAGCGTCTCGATTTCGTCGAGACCGCCGGTCGCGGCGTAGACCAGCATCACGTCCGCGTCGCCGTCGCGCAGGACCACGGCTTCCGCCTTATTCGTCACGCGCGCGACGGACCGGAACTCGACGGGGAATTCCGTGCGTGCTTTCAGGGCTTTCAACTCCCCGTCGATGCGCGCGATCTCCTGTTGCACGTCGTCCTCGGTGTGCAGGCCGCCCCAGGGCCGCCAACTCGTCTGTTCGTGGCGGTGGAACAGGTGATACGCCAGCGCGGGCTGCACCACCAGGGTCTTGCGCGGGCGCGTGGGGCGTATACGGGCTTCGCCGCGCGCCGCGGCGACGGGAGCGCGCCGCGCGCCCGTCGTGGCGCAGCCGCTTACCGCGGCGGCGCTCGCGGCGGTTCCACCGAGCGCGGCCAGAAACGTGCGCCGCTTCATCGGCTCCAAGTGACACCCGCAACACCCCAAATGATGCTTGTGATCGTGCATGACGACTACTCCCCCGCGCCGTGCGCGGCTGCGTACCGGTTCCCATGAGCACCGTCGGCGCGCCCGGTGCGCGGAGACGGGACTCGCGGCTACGATAGCACATCTCCGGCACGGGAAAAACACGTCACAGTGAATTTCGTATTCGGCGCGCGTTGGCTTATCATACGGCAGGTGGGTTTAACCGAAAGGAAGGCGTCATGAGCGGGTTATCGCGCAAGGAGTTTCTGCGAAGCACGGGCAAGGCGCTTGTCGCCTCGGGGCTGTTGGCGGCGGGGGCGCGCGGGGCAAAGGCTGCGCCCAGCGAACGGGTGCGTCATGCCATCATCGGCGCGGGCAATCAGGGGAAACGACACACGCAAGCCTTTGGCGCATTCTCGGACTGCGAAATTGTCGCCATCTGCGACGTGGACCCGGAGCGCCGGGTGCGCATCACGCGGGAACTGCGCGAGCCGGCGCGGACGCGATTGCTCGACGATTTTCGCGTGATACTCGACGACCCGGAGGTGGACAGCGTCAGCATCGCGACGCCCGACCACTGGCACACGCTGCTGGCCATTCTCGCGTTGCAGGCGGGCAAGCACGTGTATGTCGAGAAGCCGTGTTCGCACAACATCCGCGAGGGCTACGCGATCGAGGCGGCGGCGAAGAAGCACGGCAAGTGCGTACAACACGGCACGCAGGGCAGAAGCAGCGGCGGCATCCGGGAGGCCGTGGCGTTCTTGCGGGACGGCGGCCTGGGCAAGGTGCGCCTCGCGAAGGCGATAAATCATCAATTGCGCGGGGCCATCGGGCGCGAGCCGGAGACCGACCCGCCGCCGAACGTCAACTACGACATGTGGCTGGGCCCCGCGCCGAAGCGGCCCTTCACGAAGAACCGCTGGCACTACCAGTGGCACTGGTTCTGGGACTACGGCTGCGGCGACATCGCGAATGACGGCATTCATCAGATTGACCAGGCGCGCTGGGGACTGGGCGCGGGATTGCCGAAGGCGGTGACGGCGGCGGGCGGGCAGCTTTACTACGATGACGACCACGAGACGCCGGACACGCAATTGGTCACTTACGAGTATGACGACGCCTATCTGGTCTTCGAGATGCGCCTGTGGACGGATTACCCGATGGACGGCCACGACAACGGCGTGATTTTCTATGGCGACAAGGGCACGCTCGATATCGGGCGAGGCGGCTGTGAAGTCACGTTGATCGGCGAGGAGAAGAAACCCCTCGGCGGAGGCGCGGACAAGGACGCGCACGTGCGCAACTTCCTTGATTGCGTCAAGGCGAACGACCCGACGAAACTGCAAGCGCCGATAAGGGAAGGCGTCGTGTCGTCCGCGCTTTGTCATCTGGGGAATATCGCGACGCGGGTACAGCGGCGCGTTGTGTTTGACGAGGACCGGTGCGAATGCGTCGGCGACGCCGAGGCGACCGCGCTGCTGGGGCGCACGTATCGCGAGGGATATGAGTTGCCCGCGGAGTTTCGCGCGTAGAGCGTGCACTGCGAACGGGTTTGTAGTACAGCCTTCAGGCTGTCTTGAAGACACACTAAAGTGTGAACTACGAACAAGAGCACCCTGAAGCGTGAACTGCGAACGAGTGGAGGCTTGAACCATGTTCTTATCAGCAGCATCCCTCATCGTGCTGGGGCTTGCCGGCGCCGTCGAGCCGGCGTCCCTCGATCTGATTGCGGACTGGCGCTTCGCGCCGGACCCGGAGGGCACGGGCGAGCAGGCGGGTTGGCATGCGCCGGAATTCGACGACGCGGCGTGGGCCGTGATGAGCGCGGGGCGGTCCTGGGAGACGCAGGGTTATCCGGCGGTGGACGGCCATGCGTGGTACCGGCGAACGGCGGACCTTCCCGCCGAATGGGAAGGGCGTCGCGTCTGGTTCGTGATCGGCGCGGTAAACGACGCCTGCGTCGTCTACTGCAACGGCGCGCGGGTTAACGCCTACGGGGACGCGACGGAGATCACCTGCGCCGATACACCGATTATTGTGGACTTGACCGCGTTTCTTCGCTTCGGCGCGCGCAATCTGATCGCGGTATCCGTGTATGACTGGGGCGGGAACGGGGGGCTGTGGCGCGCGCCGTGCCTGTTGACGACGCGGGCCGAGGACCTGCCGACGGCGCATTACCTTGCTCATGCGCCGGACTTCAAGAACAGCACGCTCATCTTTGAAATAGACCTGAAGATACTGGGAATGGATGACGCAAGGAAGGAAGTTCGCGCCGAGCATTTCCGCGACGGCCACAAGAGCGGTTGGATCGAACACAACAACAAGGAACCGAGGGCGTGGACCACGACGCCCATCGTGGCGGGCATGGGCAACATCCAGCCCGGGGAGATTGCGCGTATCGAACTTGTCGCGCGCGCGCGGGACAAGGACGACGCGCTAATTGCCGAGATTCCCGGTACAATTACCTACACTTGGCCCGATGAAGACCCGCCCGCGCGAACAAACGGCAAGGTCCTTAACAACTTCGTCACGGAACTTCTCGATGTGGCGGTCGGAGACGCGGCATCCACGACGTTGTCTTTCGAGAATCCGCGCGAGGGTTGGGTGTTTTTCGCGTGCAATGGGGGGCAAGATGCCCCCGCGCCTGTGACGCTTGATGAGGAGGCCACGCCGATCGTGTGGCGCGTGAATCCGGAGACGGGCGCGTCGGAGGCCATGCGGTTCCTTGATGCGGCCGCGCACCGCCTGCGCATCGAGAACGGCGCGGGTGCGCGGGTGATCGTCCGCGCGATTCCGGAAATCCTGTTCTGTTACTACCCTTCCACGCGGCACATCGAGGCGTACCCGGAATACGACTGGGCCTATATGGAGCGCCACGTGCTGCCGCACGTGAACGTGTTGATCACGCGGAGCGACGTGCCGCCGGAGGAGTTCGAGCAGTGGCTGCGCGAGGGCAGGCGCTGGATCGGCAATGCCTCGCTGCCGGGACTCGGCGCGGCGGACGCGCCCACGGCGGATGCGGTCTACGAGGCGTGGGCCGCAAATCCGGCGGTGACGCAACCGGGGTTCAGCGGCATTATGGTGGACGAGTTTCTGTACGCGAGCGAGGCGCATTACGCAGCATGGAGCGAGGCGTTGCGGCGGCTTTGCGACAGCCCCAAATTCGCGGGCAAGACCTTCTACGCCTGGTGCACGGATATTTTCCGAGACCGGACGGGCCTGGATTTCTTGAATCTGGTCGCGGCCTCGGGCGGCAAGTTCTCGTGGGAGAAATACTTGTCGGAAGAGCCGTCCGAACAGCGGGCGCGACTGGACATCCAGCGCGAGATCACGCGCGCACTCACTCAATGGCGCGAGCGACAAACAGACGTGAATGAACGTCTTGTCGTTTGCCTCGGCTACCTGTCCGCGCCGCCCGAGACGCTGAACGTCAACCCCGGCGTGGACTACCACGTTTTTCTCGACATGCAATTCCACACGCTGGCGACGGACCCGACGTTCGAGGGGCTCTACGGCATCATGGAGTACATGGCCGCCTACGCGGACGAGGAATCGCTGCGTTTCGCGCACAAGCTGCTGCGCCATTACTGCATCGAGGGAAATCGCACGCGCTTTTCGCGGGACCCTTACATGCTGCCACACCTCAAGAATGGCGACTTCGCCTACGGTTTTGATGACTGGGAGGTCCACAAGGCGGAAGAGACGGCCATCCATAGCGAATCGTTCGAGGGGTTCAGTTGGCTTCAAGGGCGGTATCCGCGCACACGCCAGGGCGACCACTACTGTGTGATGACCCGGTCGGCAAAAGGCCCGAATACCGTGCGCCAAACGCTGCGCGAACTCGAACCGGGGCGGCTGTATTCGGTGAAGCTCATCAGCGCCGATCGGGATAATCTCGATGCGCGCCAGACGCTTGGGATCGCGATCACGGTCGAAGGCAGCGAATCGCTGGACGAATATGGGTTCCAATACGCCTATCCCAGTTGCTACTCCCATGAACTCGGGCCGTACAACAGCGCAAACCCGGCATGGTTCAATTTCCATCGTATCGTGTTCCGCGCGCACGGGGAGACGGCCATGCTCAGCATCACGGACTGGCCCGAGGGCGCGCCCGGCGGCTCGGTCGGACACAAGACCGCCTTCAATTTTGTCGAGGTGCAGCCGTTCTGGACGCCATGATCTCCACGACCACGCGCGTCATCGCCATTGACCAACTGCGCGGTTACGCCATCTTCGGCATGGTGCTCGTGAACTCGCTCGGCATCTTCGACGCGATGCCGTGGGTGTTCAAGCATCACCGCGAGGGCTATTCCTATGCGGATACCATCGCGCCGCTGTTCGTCTTCGTCGTGGGCATGGGCTTTCGCATCTCGCTGCCGCGTCGGGTCGCGGCGGACGGGCGCAAGGCGGCCTATCTGCACGCCGCGCGCCGCTACGGCCTGCTCATGGTGCTCGGACTCCTCTACGGCGGGTTTGATCTCAAGGTAGGTATTTGGGATGCGCTCATGGACATCGGCTGCGCGGGGTTTCTGGCCTTGCCGTTCCTGGAGCGGTCCATGTGCGTCCGCGTGCTGGCCGGGTGCGTGTATCTCGTTTTGTACGAGGCCGTATTCCGTCTCACGGGCTACGGCGCGTGGGCGCTGGCGAACACGATCAACGGCGGGCCCCTCGGGACGCTGAGCTACACACTGGTGATCCTGCTCGGCACAGTCGCGTGGGACATCGTTGCCACGGGCGAGCGGCGGCGCATCCTGACCGCGACCTTGGGGCTCGGCGCCGTTCTAGTCGGGATGGGGTGGCTCTTCGGCGCGGCCTGGGGAGAATTCAAGCCGTTCTGGCCCTTTTCGCAGTACGCGATGACCTCGCCCTACGTTCTATATTCCACAGGCTTGTGTTTCCTGACGCTCGCCGCGTTCTATCTCCTCTGCGATATCGCGCGCGTCCGCTTGCCTCATCTTGGTGTACTTGGGAAGAACCCGCTGGTCCTTTACCTGATTCAGGCGGGTCTCTGCATCCTGATCGAGGTGGTGGTCCGCCAAGACGCGCCCATGTTCATCGCCTTCGCGGCGTTTCTCATGAATTACGGCGTGGTGTACACCGTTGGACGTGCGCTGGACCGGCGCGGGATCATTCTAAAGCTGTGAGCGCCGCCTGCTCCGAACGTAGGGCCGCGTTGGCGCGCACGCTCAAAGCGATGGCGCCCGCGATGACCGACACGCCCGCAGCCTTCCACAGGTCAAAGCCATGTCCCCAAACGACGAGATCATAGGCTGCGGCGAAGGCAATCTGACTGATGCTGACGAGCGCCACCATCGCGGTCGCGCCGCGCGCGTAGGCGCGGGTCATGAAAATTTGCGCGCCGGTGCCGGCGAGTCCCATCGGCACAAGCCACCACCACAGCCCGAGCGACGTGTTCACGTGGCCGACGCGTGGGTCGGTCACCACGAAGCAGAGGACCAGCGAAATCAAGGTGGCGCAGGTCGAGTAGTGCGCGACGACGGCGTAGGGATGCAGATGGCCGCAGAAACTCAGGCTTACCTTCGTGGTGGCAATGACCATCGCGCCCAACAGGATGACCAGGAGCGGCAGAGCGTCGGCGTTGAAGGAGGGCCGGTGCATGATATAGACGCCGACGACGGCCAGGGCGGCATGAATCCACACGCCGCGCGGCATGGGCCACCGGAAGACGGTCGCGAGAATCACGGCGACCCAGACGGGGCTCGTGGACAGCACGGTCACCACGTCCGTGATCGGCAGGCGAGTCAGCGCGTAGAAGTTACAGAGCAGCCCAATCGTGCCGCTGAGGCTGCGCCACCAGAGCGCCCGCGAGCCGAACCAGACCATCGGGATGCCGTGCATCGCAAGCAACGCGTACATCAGGAGGGGCGTGACGGCCATCCGCGCGAGCGCCACCGCCGGCCACGGGGCCTGGCCGCGGAATCCATGGGCGATGCACGACATCGTCGCGAATCCGAACGATGCCAGCAGCATGTCGCGCGCGGCGCGCCGATTCGCGGCGGCGGACACCTGTACGAGGGAAGGAGGCGGGGCCGACATGGCGGGCACTATACGAGGCGGTTCCGGGGGATGCAAGCGGTGGCACGGGCATCTTGCCCGTGATTTCGAGTCCATAGGCAAGACGCCCATGCCACGAACAAGCCCGAATGCGCTTTCCTGCGGTCTGGTGGCATAATATGTGGTGGCTGGCGCGGCTGGCGGGCCGGCTGCGGTGACGCGGGCGTTTGGCCCGTGATTCAAGTCCGGCGGCGGCGGACCACGCCATGGGCAGTTTTGTTGGAGTACCGCGGATAAGCTGATGCGGTTTGTGCTTTACAACATTCGCTATGGTACGGGGTCGGGATGGCACTTTCATCTTCCCGTACCGTTCAGCGGGTATTTTCGTCGCCCCCAGGATAATCTGCGGGCCTTGAGCGGGTTCCTGCGCTCGCTGGACCCGGACATCGTCGGTTTGGTCGAGGTGGATAACGGCTCATACCTTGCCGAGAAGGTGAGCCAAGCCGAGGCAATTGCGGGCGATCTGGGCTTTTCGCACGTTTACGAGTCCAAGTATCCCCAGACTTCCATCGCGCGGCGGGTGCCCGTGCTCAAAGAACAGGGCAACGCTTTCCTGACTAATCAGCGCATCGAGACCCAAGGCTTTCACTACTTCGACAGAGGCATTAAACGGCTCGTAATCGAACTCGAATTCTCGGATTTCGTCATCTTCCTCGTCCACTTGTCCCTGAAATATCGACACCGGCAGTATCAACTGAGCGATTTGTACAGCATGTTCGCGGCGATAAATAAGCCGATGCTGGTTGCCGGGGATTTCAACGTGCTTTGGGGCGATCGGGAACTCCATCTGTTCCTTGCGGCGTCGGGGCTGATCAACGCGAATCACGAGGGCGCGCCCACGTTCCCCAGTTGGTCGCCGAAGCGCGAGATCGACTTCATTCTGCACAGTCCCCAAATCAAGATCAGGCGCTTTTCCGTGCCCCATGTGCGGTTTTCCGACCACTTGCCGATTGTGTGCGACTTCGAGGTTGCCGGGACCGCATCCGCGAAGGCAGCCGACCGGCGACGCAACGAGCGCTCGGCCGCGCGGGCTCCGAGGCGTGCCTCCGGATGACCGCACGCGCCCATGCGGATGTCCAGCCGGGGCGACGGGTGTATTTCGTGACTTCCTTTCCTGCAATGGCGTAACGGTTAGCGGCTTCAAGGCGCCGCCGACGCGCCGCCCAAGGAGCTTGAGTCATGGCGTTGTTTTTGGCAAGCGTTTTCCTGGCGCTCGGGGTCTCGGCCCTATGTTCGCTGATGGAGGCAACCCTGCTGAGTCTGACGCCCGCGCAGCTAGCGGCTATTTCGACGCGGCACCCGCGTCTGGGCGGCATCTGGCGGGCGTTCAAGAGCGACATTCAGCGCCCGATCGCCGTGATTCTGATCCTGAACACGGCGGCGCACACCATCGGCGCGTCCATCGCCGGATCGGAATTCGACGACCTGTTCGGGGACCGGTGGATTTGGGTCTTTTCGCTCGTGTTCACGTTCCTGATGCTGCAATTCACGGAGATACTGCCGAAGACATTGGGGGTGCGATTCAACGTGTTCTTCGCGGGGCTGTTCGCGAATCCACTCAGCGCCGCCATTACCGTGCTGTCGCCTGTGCTCCGATTCATTCGTTTCATGAACCGGCCCTTCGAGGGGCGCGCCGCGGCGCGCACCGAGCACGCGACGGTCGAGGAGATCGCCGCGCTTGTCGGCTTGGCGCGGCTTTCGAATGAACTGGGGGCGTACCAGGAACGGATCATCACGCGCGCGATGCGGCTTTCGCGGGTGCGCGTGCGCCAGGTCATGATTCCGCTCGATCAGGTCTCCTTCTTGTCGACGTCGCAAACGATCATGGACGCGATCGTCGCGGCGCACATGGACGCGCACACGCGCTTTCCCGTGTGCGAAGGGGAGGATCGCGGACGCGTTGTCGGTTACGTGAATTTCAAGGAGATGGTGTACTTCATGCGCACCAATCCGAACGAGCCGAACTTCGGCGGGATCATCCGCCCGATAGCCTTTGTGGACCGGGAGGACACGGCCGCGGAGCTTCTCGCGCGTTTTGTCGATCAGCATATCCACTTGGCCATGGTGCGAGGCGCAGACGGGACGGCGCTAGGGATGGTCACGTTGGAGGACATCGTCGAGGAATTGGTCGGCGAGATCGAGGACGAGTTCGACCGGCTTCCGCGGATGTGCCACGCGCTCAGCGGCGGGGTGTGGATACTCGGCGGCGGACTGCCGGTGGCCGAGGCGGCACGACACTTGGGGGTTTCGCTTGAGGACATTCACGGCGTGCTCTCGGATTGGCTGTTGCGTCGTCTTGATCGGGCCCCGAGACCGGGCGATACCCACACGGCGCAGGGCCTCGAATTCACGGTTCGGCGGGTGCGGCGCGGCAGGGTATTCGAGCTGAGCGTGGTCCGCGCGCGGCCCTGATCGGAGTGGTTCGCCGATTGACTTGCCTGAAAGTGTTCTGCTGTAATCGCTCTTTCAGGAGCGGCGCGACGTCGAGAAACACCCATGCAGCAACAAACACCGAACTCCCCGCGGCTTATGAAGCGCGTCGTCGTTTCGAGCGGCCTGCGCGAGGCGGACATCCGTCCCCCCGCGCTCATGTCCGAATTCAAGCGACTTTCGGTCCACGACGCAGCGGAGTATTTCCGCGATCCGGCCTCACGCGTCGAGACGGCGTGCCCCGCCTGCGACGGCGCGGACCGGGACCCCGCGTTTGACAAGTACGGTTTCCAGTACAACCGATGCCGTGCCTGCGGTAGTGTCTTTGTGTCCCCCCGACCCACCGCGGAGGCGCTTGAGAACTATTACACCCATTCGAACGCGAGTCGGTTCCGCGTCGAGCACTTTTCGCGGGACACGGCGAAGGCGCGGCGCTACCACCTCTTGAGTTCCCACGCCAGTTGGATGTGCCAGGCCTATGACGAGGCGGGCAACCGCGAGGCGCGCGTCTACGCCGACCTGTACACCCATTCGCCGCTTATCTTCGATGAGGTCCACGCGCTCGGCGTCTTCGACACGCTCTACAGCGTCGATCCAATCTTGTCGCCGCAAGGCGAGACCCAGGCGCCCGTGCGGGTGGTCGCGGAGAGCGCGGCGCGGGGCTTGGGCGCGGTGAGCGCCTTCGAGAAGATGGAGCACCAGTTCGCGCCCGCGGCGTTCTTGCGTGCGGCGGCGGCGATGCTCGCGCCGGGCGGACTGTTCTTCTTCACGACGCGCACGATCAGCGGGTTCGACTTGCAGGTGCTGTGGGACAAGACGCCGTACATCTTCGCGCCGGAGCATCTGAACCTCATGTCCATCGAAGGGCTCGGCCAATTGGTGGCGCGCTGCGGCATGGAGCTGATCGAGTTGAGTACACCGGGCCAACTGGACCTTCAACTGGTCGAGCATGCCGCGCGACAGGACCCGTCTATCGAGTTGCCGGCCTTTGTCCGATACCTGATCGAGGAGCGCGATGCGCTCGCGCACGAGGACTTTCAGGCGTTCCTGCAGAAGCACCGTCTCAGTTCGCACGTGCGGGTTGCCGCGCGCAAGACCAAGGAGTGACCGTTGTACAAACTCGCGGAATTGTATGCGTCGTCGGCTTCGGTGGCCGACTATGCGCCGAAATACGTAGAACGGCTGCACGAGGTGCTGGGCGGTATCGACGTAGGCATCCTCGACAGCATGGTGGACTGCATCGACCAAGCGTCACGCGCGGGGCACAGACTGTATCTCGTCGCGAACGGCGGCAGCGCGGGCGTGGCGGCGCACATCGTGAATGATCTGGTGGCTGGCGGCTACGCGGAAGGCACGCCACCGTTTCGGGCGCTTTGCCTGAGCGACAACGTGCCTTCGGTCACGGCGCTAGCCAACGACGCGGGCTATGACAACGTGTTCGAGCGGCAGTTGCGCGTCCACCTCGAACCCGGCGACGTGGTGCTGGCCATGTCCGTCAGCGGGAACAGCGAAAACGTGGTCCGCGCGATAGTGTTCGCGCGCGAGCGCGGCGCGACCACGCTTGGCTGGTGCGGTTTCGAGGGGGGACGTCTGGCGGAGGCATGCGACCTCGTGGCGCACGTGCCCACGACGAAGGATGAATACGGCCCGGTCGAGGACGCCTTTTCAGTGCTTGGGCATATCCTCTGCGGCTTCCTCACCATGCGGCACGGGAAGATGCTGCACCACTGAGCACGGCGCGGGCGTATCGCCCGTGATTTCGAAACGATGGGAGAGACGCCCATGCCACGAAAGAGAACGTGAGTCAGGTGATCAAAGTCGGCATTATCGGCCTCGGGAAGATGGGCGGAATTCGCGCCCGCGTGCTTGCACAGCACCCGGCGGCGCGGCTCGTCTGCGGGGCGGACCCGCGGCCGGACGCCTTCTCTCGGGAGTTTCCGCATGTCCGCGTCATGAGCGACTATCGCGCGGTATTGGACGCGGACGTGGACGCCGTATGTGTCTGCACGCCAAACCGGTATACGCCGGAGGTGGTCATCGCCGCGCTCGAGGCGGGCAAGCACGTGTTCTCGGAGAAGCCGCCGGGTCGCAATCTCCAAGACATCGAGAACATCATCGCCGCGGAACGACGCGCCCCCGGCCTCAAGCTCAAGTTTGGATTCAACCACCGCTACCACGCGGGCATTCAAGAAGCAAAGCGCATCGTCGACAGCGGCCGCCTCGGGCGCATCCTCTGGCTACGCGGCGTTTACGGCAAGTCGGGCGGGACCGCGTTCGAGCAAGAGTGGCGGAGCGACAAGGCACTGAGCGGCGCGGGCATTCTCCTGGACCAGGGCATTCACATGCTCGATCTGCTGCGCATGTTCTGCGGCGACTTTGTCGAGGTGAAGAGCATGGTGACGACCGCGTACTGGAACATCGCGGTCGAAGACAACGCTTTCGCCCTGCTCCGCGATGCGGCGGGCCGTATCGCCATGCTGCACAGTTCGAGCACCCATTGGCGGCATCGCTTCAGTCTCGAGGTCTTTCTCAGCGAGGGCTATCTGACGGTGAACGGCATCCTCTCCTCGACGCGTAGTTACGGGGATGAGACTATTTCCGTGGCGCGGCGGCAGTTCGACAGCGGTTTCGCGCAAGGCACACCGCGCGAGGAAGTCATCTACTTCGACGCCGATCCTTCGTGGGAACGCGAAGTGGATGAGTTTCTCCGCCACGTGATCGAAGACACGCCGGTTGCGACGGGAAACAGCGAACAGGCGCTCAAGGCTATGCGATTGGTGTTTGCGATATACGAGAATGACCTCGCGTTCATGGCGTCGCCCTCGGCGCCTGGTGCTCCCTCTCCCCGAGGGAGAGGCGCGAGTTGAGGGTTGATAGTTGGAGACCTGCGGTCGGTAACTGGCTCGGTCAGGAGACCGGCCAGAACAAGAGCAGGAGAGTGGCCAGAACAACAGGAACGATGGAGAGGCGGCGAGACATGCGCAATGCGCCCTTGTGTATCGCGATAGGCCCGTCTTCCTTTGCGAAAGAAGACGCGACCCCGCTGTGCATGCTAGCGGAGACGGGCGCAACCGTAAAGCCGAATCCGGTCGGGCGGCGGCTCACGGAAGGGGAAACCATCGCGCATCTTCAAGGTGTGGACGGGTTGCTCGCAGGTCTCGAACCGTTGAACCGGGCGGTGCTCGAGTCCGCCGCGCCGCGCCTGAAAGCCATTGCGCGCGTCGGCGTCGGCATGACCAACGTGGACATCGAGGCCGCGCGGGAACTGGGCATTCGCGTGTCGAGTACGCCGGACGGCCCGGCAAGCGCGGTCGCCGAGATGACGGTCGGGGCGCTGTTGGCGCTGGCGCGCAACCTGATCCCGATGAACGAGGCGCTGCACGGCGGCGTCTGGAAGAAAATGATCGGGTTCGGCCTCGAGGGCACGTCGGTGCTGCTGATCGGCTATGGGCACATCGGGCGGCGCGTTGCGCGGCTGATCGAGGCGTTCGGCGCGCGGGTCCTGTGGTACGACCCGCATGTGGAGGCGACGGCGGCGGATATCGGCGCGCGCGTGGCGCGTCTCGAGAACGGCCTGGCGGAAGCCGCCGTTGTGTCGTTGCACGCCGCGGGAACCGACTGCATCCTGGGTTCGGACCAATTCGCGGGGATGCGCGACGGCGTCGTGCTGCTCAATGCGGCGCGGGGCGAGCTTGTGGACGAGGCGGCGCTTGTTGCGGCGCTCGATATGGGCAAAGTGGGCGCGGCGTGGTTCGACGCCTTCTGGAGCGAGCCCTACGAAGGTCCGCTCACGCGCTATCCGCAGGTGCTGCTCACGCCGCACGCGGGGACGTACACGCGCCAATGCCGACGCGACATGGAAATACAGGCGGTGCGGAACCTGTTGCGCGACCTGGAAATCGCCTGATGCGGTATCAAGCCGAATTGGACCTTGCGATAACGGCGGCGCGGAACGCGGGCGCGTTCCTTGCCGATGCGATACAGCAACCGCGCGTCGTGCTCAAGGAAGAGGGCCGCGACATCAAACTGCAGGCGGACCGCGAGGCCGAGGCGCGGATACTCGAGGTCCTGCGCGATCTCCCCCACCCCGTGCTGACCGAGGAAAGCGGGACGCACGGCGCTTACGGCGCGGACGTGGACGCGTGGATCGTGGACCCGCTCGACGGCACGCTGAATTTCCAACGCGGCGCGCCGGTCTGCGCGGTGTCGATTGCGCTTGCGCGCGGTAACGAGCCGCTGCTCGGTGTCATCTACGATTTCAACCGTGACGAGTTGTTCACCGGCGTCGTGAGTGAAGGGGCGTGGCTGAACGGCGCGCCGATGCGCGTTTCCGCGGTTCGCGAGCGTTCGCGGTCGATTCTTAGCACGGGGTTTCCCACGAACCGCTCGTACTCGGAGGAGTCGTTGCTGGAATTCGTGCGACACGCGCAGAGGTTCAAGAAACTGCGGCTGCTGGGGAGCGCCGCGATCATGCTCGCTTACGTCGCCTGCGGCCGCTACGAGGCCTACGCCGAGGACGACATCATGTTCTGGGACGTTGCGGCGGGCGCGGCGTTGGTCCGCGCGGCGGGCGGCCACGTGGACCTCGAATCCTCGCTCCGCCTCGAATGGGGCTGTCGCATCCGCGCCGCGGCCCACGCGGACCTCTGGGCGTCCTAATTGGAAAGCGCACGGCGCGGCGTCCGTCTCGGTCCATGTGTGTCCGTGTTTGTCCACCTGCGCAAAGAAACCACCGCGCGGAATACATGCTATAATGCGGTGGCCGGAGATATGGGATATGCACAACGAATTCACCGCGATTGTAGAGCAGGATGGTGACTGGTACGTCGCCTATTGCCTGGAAGTACCCGGAGCAAATGGACAAGGCCGCACGGTCGAGGAATGCAAGAAGAACCTTGCCGAAGCCATTGCGCTAATCCTTGAAGACCGGCGCGAGGACATGCTCCGCGGCGTCCCCCCGGATTCCCGACGGGAAGTGGTCACGCTTGAATGAAGCGGGAAGCGCTTCTCAAGGTCCTGCGCAGGTCGGGTTGCTGCCTGAAGCGAGAAGGCGCGTCGCATTCGCTGTGGTACAATCCGGACACTGGGCGCGTTGAGGCGGTGCCACGCCATGCGGAGATTTCTGAACGCTTGGCCAGGAGGATTCTCCGCACGCTCACTACATGCAAACCCGAGCACAATCCCCAGTAAGCAGGCACGAAACAACACCCTTGTTGCCTCTCACTACGCAAATCCGCACTTTCCCGCGTGCCCCCGCGTGCCGGCCGCGCGGGTTCGTGGGCATCCTGCTCGGGCGAGCCCCACCTTCGAGGCGACTTCCTCGGTTTGTTCTTTTCCCAGGACCTCATCCTCTGGTATTCTTCGGTCATGGAGACATAGCCGCATGAATTGGCAAGAGTACATCGAACAGCGTCCGGAAGTCATGCTTGGCAAACCCGTGTTCATGGGCACGCGCATCACCGTCGAGCTTGTTCTCGAACGCTTGGGCGACGGCTGGTCCGTAACGGAGTTGTTGGAAGCCTATCCTGATCTGAGCGCGGAACACATCCGGGCAGCGCAAAGTTACGCCGCGTGTTATCTTGCCCGCGAGGAGGCGGTGTTTCTCACCGAAGGCACGCGGTGAGAATCCTCGCCGATGAAAACATCGAGCCGTTCTTGGTGACATGGTTACGCACAGCAGGCCACGCTGTACTCAGTGTTCGGGAAACGAATCGCGGATCTGGTGATTCGGAGGTCCTTCGGCTGGCATTGGATACAAAGCGGGTGCTTCTTACCGCGGATAAGGACTTCGGAGAACTCGTCTTTCGCCAACGGCGTAGCGCGGCGGGCGTCATACTGCTACGCCTGCACACAGCATCGCGCCGGGAATTCATTGATCTCGTGCAACAGCACTTTCCCGCAATAGCCAACGCGGCGCCGAATCACTTCGTTACGGTCACCAACGGCGCCCTTCGTGTGCGTCGGCTACTCAGCGGGGAGGTCTGAACCCGCACACCATCACGGCGCACTAACAGTATCACCGTCAGGTCATCATTCCGCTGAGTCAATATGCCGCGTGCCGGCCGCGCGGCGCTTATGCTATGCTTCGCCCACGATCTCAGGCGTTCGAGGTATGCATTACGCCACTCCTATAGGCGGCGTCTTCAATAACACGGCGGAAAGACAATCCTATGACCGACGAACTGCATCATTCGACGGAAGAAGAACTGCGGCAGCACCGCATCGCGAAACTCGAGCGGATTCGCGCGCGCGGCGACGAGCCGTTCAAGTACACGTTCGCGCGCACGCACGCGATTGCCGAGGCGCGCGCATCGTTTGAGAAGGCTGAAACGGCGGCGACGCCGGACGCGCCCGCCGAGACCGCCGCGGCGCTGGCGGGACGGCTCGTGTCGCGGCGGGGGCAGGGCAAGAGCACGTTCGCGGACCTCCGCGACGAGACGGGCAAGATACAGGTGTTCTTCGGCCAGCGGCAGGTGGGCGAGGAGGCGTATACGGCTCTGAAGGACGTCGATATCGGCGATTTCATCGGCGCGCACGGCATGGTGCGCCGGACGCGCGCGGGCGAGATCACCCTTTTCGCGGACCGCTATGAGATTCTCACCAAGTCGTTGCGCGCGCTGCCCGAAAAGTACCACGGTCTGACGGACGTAGAGACGCGGTATCGGCAGCGCTATCTGGATCTCGTGGCGAACCCGGAGACGCTCGACCGTTTCCGCGCGCGGGCGCGGGTCATCGACCTGATGCGGCGTTGGCTCGCCGATCGCGGGTTTCTCGAAGTCGAGACGCCGATGCTGCATCCGATCCCCGGCGGGGCGACGGCGCGTCCGTTTATCACGCATCACAACACCTATGACACCGATCTGTATCTCCGCATCGCGCCGGAACTGTATCTGAAGCGGCTGATCGTGGGCGGCTTCGAGAAGGTCTTCGAGATCAACCGGTGTTTCCGCAACGAGGGCGTGGACACGCGGCACAATCCCGAGTTCACGATGATGGAGTTGTACGAGGCGTACCAGGACTATCTCGGCCTCATGGACGAGACGGAAGAACTGCTCGTGCATATCATCGAGAACGTGGCGGGCGGCGCGGCGTTCACGTACCAGGGCGAAACCATCGACGCCGCGCGCCCGTGGAAGCGGATGACGCTCTTCGAGGCCATCCGCGAACACGCGGGCATCGATCTCGAAGCGACTCGCGAGCGGGACGGCGCGGGGCGGCTGGCGCAAAGCGCAGGCGTCGAGGTTGCGCCCGAGATGGGCTACGGCGCTATTGTGGACGAGGTGATGGCGGCGAAGGTGCGTCCGCAGCTTGTGCAGCCGACGTTTCTGTACGATTACCCCATCGAGTTGTCGCCCCTCGCGAAGAAGAAGCGCGGAAATCCAGCGCTGACAGAGCGGTTCCAGCCGTTTGTAGCGCGGCTCGAAATCGGCAACGCCTTCTCCGAGTTGAACGACCCGATGGACCAGCGGGAGCGCTTCGTCGAGCAGGTGCGGCTGCGCGAGGCGGGCGACGACGAGGCGCAATACCTCGACGAGGATTACATTACCGCGCTCGAGGTCGGCATGCCGCCCACGGCGGGCCTCGGGATCGGCATCGACCGGTTGACGATGCTGCTGACGGACTCGGCGTCGATCCGCGAGGTGATTCTGTTCCCGCAGTTGCGGCCCCTCAAGTAACGCGATGACGGCGCTCGATTATAGTCTGTGCGGGGGGTATCTGGTCGCGGTGCTGGCCATCGGCGCGTTCTTCTTCCGCAGTCAGAAATCCTCACGCGAATACTTCCTGGCGGGGCGCGGCCTGGGCTGGGTCGTGGTCGGCGTGTCGCTGATGGCCACGATGGCGAGCAGCATCGGGTTCATCGGCGCTCCGACTGCCGCCCTCGGCGCGGGAACGATCATGCTGTGGAGCCTGGTGGCGCTGCCGGTGTCGTACCCGCTGGTGACGCGCCTCTTCATGCCGCTGTTTCGCAACCTGCGCGTCTACACGGCTTACGAATACCTCGAACACCGGTTCAGCCTGCGCGTACGCCTGCTCGCAAGCGCGCTGTTCATTCTCTGGCGCGTAACGTGGATGGCAGTCACGCTCTACGTGCCGGCGATGGTGTTGCACGTGGCCAGCGACGGCGCCGTGCCCATCGCGGCGGCGGTCATTGTGCTGGGGGCCGCGGCCACAGTCTATACCACGTTCGGCGGTCTGCGCGCGGTCATCTGGACCGATATCGCCCAGTTCATCGTCATGTTCAGCGGCGTCGGCGTGGCCTTGTACACCGTGACGGCCCACGTCCCCGGCGGCGTGGCGGGCGTGATCGAAACGGCCGCCAGCGCCGGCAAGACCGCGATCGCGGCGTCCGTGCCGGGTTGGGACGGCGCCACATTCGGCGAGAAGTTCAAACTGTATCTGTACACGGACTTTACGGTGCTCGCCATCATCGTCAGCTTCACCCTGGACAAGTTCGGCAATTACTGCGTGGACCAGACGATGATTCAGCGATACCTGAGCGCCCGTTCGATCGAGACGGCCCGGCGCGGCTTCCTGCTGAATTGCGTCACCTTCGCCTCTTACTTCACGTTGATGATTTGCGTCGGTTTGGCGTTGTTTGCGTTCCGCGCGCACACGCCCCTGCCGGAGGGGCTCAAGGCGGACGCCGTATTCCCCCACTTCATCGCGAATTACATGCCCGTGGGCGCGGCGGGCCTGATGCTGAGCGCGATCATGGCGGCGGCCATGTCGAGCATGGATTCCGGGGTCAACGCCTGCATCGGCGCGATCACGAACGACTTCTACTATCGCGCCTGGCGCGGCGAACACAACATGGAAAGCGCGGCGAACGACGCGGAGGCCGTCCGCGCGCGTGTGCGGCTCGCGCGGTACAGTTGCGTCGGACTCGGCGCGCTCGTGATCGCGTGCGGCAGCGTCGTCGGATCGCTGGGCACTGTCTTCGAACTCGCCCTCAAGGTCGTCAACTGTTTCCTCGGCGAACTGTTCGCGCTGTTCCTGCTCGGGCTGTTCACGCGGCGCGCGGGCGCGCGCGGCGTCTTCTGGGGCGGCGTGATTGGCGGCGTGATCACGGCCTTAGTCGTGCTTGCGAGAAACCTCGCCGCGTGGAGCCTCGCCTGGAACGGCGGGCAGTCCTCCGCCCTGAGCCGATTCTTTGCGGCGCTCGATATCGGGTTCCTCTGGACCAGCGCCGTCGGACTCATCGCGACCCTTGTGATCGGCTACGGCTTGAGTCTGATCCTCGACCGCGGCCGCGAGCAACCACGCTGGACCTACCGCGATATCGGCCTTGGCGAACCGGAGGCGTGAGGGACGCCTTCTTTACGAATGCGATTCCCGCACGCCTCCGTGTGCCGCAAAGCCGTAAATGCGTGCTTTAGATACCGCTGGCGTCCAGGCCCGATATCACCCACTTCCCGCCTTCTTGCTTCGCCTCGAACTCGAAGACGGCGGTCCCGAAAGCGCCTTCAACCTCGACGGGATAGAGGATGACCAGATCGCCGTCCTTCTCGGCTTCCGTATCTTCCAGACTGATCTTAAGCTCATCCAGGTATCCCATCGCGGCCGCATTCTGGAGAAAGCCGCGAAGGCCCTCCTTGTCGCCCAACTGATAATGCTCAAAATCGCTCGATATATTGGCCATCATGGCGTCGATGTCGCCCTTCTTCGCCGCCTCGACAAAAGCCGCCATGCCTTCCTTCGCAATCCCCAGCGGGTCTTGCGCCGCAGCTTCCGCTTGACCGGACTTGGCGGTCAGGTCCGAGAGCAACAGTAAGAGCGCCGCCTGCTGCTCCGGGGTCAATTGGTCGACCAGCGCATGCAGCTTCGGGCCCACATCGTCCTTATCCGCGGCATCCGCCGTGCCGCCACACACCACGAACCAACTCCCCAAGAACCCCGCCGCCGCAACCAGTGCGATGCCAGTCAATGTGCGTGTAATCATGTAATTGAACCTCCGTCTGTTGTTTTCAGAACTCGACTCCGGCAACACTCGGCGGATTGGACTGTCCCGGCGTCTTTCAGGATTCACACGACTTCTCGTCGTCCAGCGCGGCCGGTTCAACCTCGGACCGAATTATTGAAGCCTCGACGCAAGTCTCGGTAGAATCAAGCGTCTCGCGTTGGTCGGGGGACGTTTCGGAATCGGCACAACCAGGAGGAAGCATCCGATGGCCAAGCTCGCCATTAACGGTGGAAAGCCCGTGCGCGCGCCGGGCGGCAAACTTGCCACGTGGCCGGTCAGCGATCCGGTGGACGCGGCGCTGGTGGCGCGTATTACGAAGTCGAACCGGTGGTCGTTCGACGGGAAGTACGAGTGGGAGTTCGCGGAGAAGTTCACGAAGTACCAGACGGCGAAGTACGGGCTATGCTGCGCGAACGGCACGGTCGGCATCCAGCTCGCGCTCGAGGCCCTCGGTATCGGCGCGTATGACGAGGTAATCGTGCCGGGGATCACGTGGCAGGCCACGGCGTCGGCGTGCCTCGATGTAAACGCTGTCGCGGTATTGACGGACGTCGAGCCGGAGACGTGGTGCCTCGACCTCGATCAGGTCCAAGCGAACATCACGCCGCGCACGAAAGCGGTCGTCGTGGTGCACCTGTACGGGAGCACGTGCGATATCGACGCGCTCGTGCGACTGTGCAAGCAGCACAACCTCTATCTGATCGAGGATTGCGCGCATCAGCACGGGACCTTCTGGAAGGGCAAGGGCGTGGGCTCGTTCGGCGACGTGAGTTCGTGGAGTTTCCAGGAGTCGAAGGTGCTGCCGTCGGGCGAAGGCGGCTTCAATATGTGCAAGACGAAGGACCTGTTCGAGAAGTTGTACGCGCTGCGGAATTGCGGGCGGCCCTATCCCGCGTGTCCGCCCGTGTTCGGAATGAAGAAGCCGTCCGCGATGGAAACGGCCTTGCATTCGGGCAACTACCGGCTCACGGAGTGGCAGGCGGCGCTCTTGCTCGGCGGACTGCGGCGGATGGACCGGCAGGTCAAGCTGCGGGACAAGAACGCCATCTATCTGAACGGCCTGCTCGCGGAGACTCCCGGCGTGTCGCCCATGGGCCGCCGGCCGCAGATTACGCAGCAGAGTTACTTCAATTTCGCGTTCAAGATCGACCCGAAGGAACTGGGCGTGGACAACCGCGCGTTCTGCGCCGCGCTCAACGCGGAATTGAGCACGGGCGACGCCTTCGAGCCGCCCTACGAGCCGCTGAACAAATGCGGCTTGTACCAACCGCTGACCAAGGCGCGGTACAACCTTAGCAAGCAATACGTGAAGGCAATCGACCCGAAGCGGTTCCGGCTGCCGGTGTGCGAGGACGCCCACTTCCAGTCGGGCGTGTGCGTGCATCACGTTATGCTCATGAACACGAAGAAGGAAATGGACCAGATCGCGGAGGCGGTCCGAAAACTGGTGGACCATAAGGACGAACTGAAACGGGTGAAGGGCGGCGCGGGCCGCCGGTATCGTCCGCTGGCCATCTGAAGCGGCGCTTGCCTACGGCCAGACGGGCGCGGGTAAAATGCCGAGGCGGATTTCGTTGGTGGCGTTCGGGCGCGCGGCCTCAAAGTACACGTAGACCTCATCGCCGACGCACAACCAGTGCGAGTAGCGCCACGTGTGACATGCGCCCGGCGTGGTGCTGTAGAGTAGCGGCTTGTCGGGCGTGAGATCGATGAAGGTTCTCAAGTCGAGCGAGTAGGCAAGGCCGGTGGCTATATTGTACACGGGGTCGTACCAGGTGTGGTGCGACCCTTCGTATATGAAGAGGTTTCCCACCGGCAGGGGCAGGACGCACGCCGGGCGCGTGTAGAAGTCGTGCCAACCGGTGTTCTGCAAGACCGGCGTGTCGTTGGCGCTTGTCCACGCGACGCCGTCGGGGCTGGTGAAGTGGTGGATGCGCTCGACCGCGTCGCTGCCGATGACGAACATGTGCCATTGCACACCATCCCAGTGGAGGACCGGGTCCTTGTAGCCGCGCACGCGGCAGGTTTGGTCGTCGGGTGCGTCGGGCGCAAGCACGACCCGGGCCGTGCGCGCGTCAAACTCCGCGGGGTTGTCCACGTCGTCGAAGATCAGGATAGACCAGCCTTCTTTGAGACCGGAGCAGCCATAGAGACGGAATTTTCCCGAGTCCGGCATGCGCACGAGCGCCGGGCGCTCGAAGCCGGACACGCCCGCATCCTCGCGCTTCAGGCTGTTGATGGAAGTGAAATGTTTGCCGTCGTCGCTCTTGAGGGTGCGCACCTCGTAGCCGCGCTTACCGCGCGGCGAATTCCCCTCGCGCATGCGCGCGGCCAGGTAGAAGGTCCCGTCTTGCGCGCGGGCGACCGACGGCGCGCCGGCCCACCACTCGGGGGTGTCTTCATCCGGTTCAAGGATGACGTGGTAAGCCTTAAGGAGGTCAGGGATACTGCCGTTAGGGAACACCTGTGAGAACACTGACGCCTACTCCGTGGTTTCAACTTATTGGCGGCGGGCTAAAGCCCGCACCTGTTTGTAGTGCAGCCTTCAGGCTGTCTTGAGGACAGGCTAAAGCCTGAACTACGAACTCGAATGTAGCGCACCCTTCAGGGTGCAGGATGCGGCCTGGAGTCCGCTCTCCGAACGATCGCCTACTCTTTCTTCCAAGATGGCTGGCGCTTTTCGAGGAAAGCCCGAAGCCCTTCCGCCGCTTCGTCCGAGCCGCGCGCGTCCATATGGATTTCGAGGGCGCGCTGCAGGTCATCGGTAAGCGGATGATGCCAGACCTCGTCCAGCCACGCCTTGGTCTTGCTTACAGCCTCGGGGCCGCCCTGAAGCGCGAGGTGAACCAGCATCTCAATCTGTTCTTCGAACATGTCCGTGGGCACGCAACGCGAAACAAGGCCGATTTCGACCGCGCGCTCGGCGCTGACGATCTCCCCGAGCAATAGCATTTCCCGCAGGTGCCGCTCATGGAGCAGGCGGCGGACAAAAACCATGATCAGCCCGGGGACCAGGCCGCGCCGGACTTCCGGGAACCCGAACACGCTGTCGATCGTCGCCACAGCCAAATCGCAGGCGGCCATGAGCCCGGCGCCGCCCGCCAATGCCGCGCCGTGCACCGCGGCAATGGTCACCTTGGGCGAGTAGTACACCGTTTCGAGTAGCCGCGCTAGTTGTTCCGCCGACTCGTGGCCCGTGCTGGAATCAATCGCCTCCTCGAGGTCGAGTCCCGCGCAGAATACGGGGCCGCTGCCGCGGAGCACGATCACTCGGAGCGCCGCGTCGTGGTTCGCGGCCTCGAAGGCATCGCTCAAGGCGCGCAACACAGGGATACTCAGCGCGTTTCGTTTCCGCGGCCGGTTTATCGTGATTTCGGCGACCGTATCCGGGCCCTTTCGGAGCATAACCAATTCAGTCATGGTCTGTTCCTCCCGCGTTTTCATTGGCACGCCTGCGGCACTTCGGCAAGAGCGCATCGTCCACCTCGATAGGGATTTCAAGCAGCGCCTGGCCGAGGGCCTTGCCTTGGGCGTCGATGCGCAAACTGCGGCTGCCGCCGCCGGCCAGCACGCGGGGCAGCACGAAATTCAGCGCGCCCAGATTGGGCAAATCATAGCGTTCCACCGTGCCGGGGTCCAACCGCGCGAAGAATGCGGCCACGCGGGCGGCTGTCAAGCGCTCGCGAATCACGATGTAGCCGGTGTGGGTGTAGGCGATAACGCCGATGTTCGCGCCGCCGCCCTTGTCGCCGCTGCGCGCATGGGCTATCTCGCCAAGGCGAATACGGGTCATGAATCCGTGTCTCCTGCTCGCGACCGCTTCATCGTAGCGCAAGCGGACGGTGTGCGCCGCCATCCGCGTGGGGCGACCGGCCGAGCCGCCGCAATAGGACTCGATGCGTTCGTACATGGTATGCTTTGGCGCTTGTCAAATGCATCCGTCAGGAGTATACGCATGCCGCGAGTTCCGCGCCTCCTACTCATAGCCGGGCTGGTTATTGTGCTTGTCGGCCTGGACCAGCTTACGAAGCAGATCGCCATAGCGCATCTCAAGGGTCGCCCGCCGATTGCGTTTCCGGCGTCGTGGTATCCGCACGACCTGTTTCATCTGCGCTACGCGGAGAATACGGGGGCGTTTCTGAGCTTGGGCAGCCAACTCAGCGACGGCGTGCGATTCTGGGCGCTCACCGTGCTGAACGTGGTCATTCTGACGATAGTAGGCGGCGTGCTGACGCTGCGGCGCGTGCTCGACGCCGGGGTCACGGTTGCGCTTACGCTTATCTTCGCGGGCGGCGTGGGCAACCTCATCGACCGCGTGCTCCGCGACGGGGTCGTGGTGGATTTCATGAACATGGGCATTCGCGGCTTGCGCACGGGTGTGTTCAACGTCGCGGACGTCGCGATCATGGCGGGGTTGTTCCTGCTGCTGTTCCTCGAATTCTTCCACGCACATCGCGCGCCCGTTCAGGACGCCGAGAAGTCCCGCGGCGCATAGGCGCGTCGGAGCAGTGCGTCTCGTTCAGGCATCTTCGAGGATGGCGCGCGCCTCGGCGGCGTCCTCCTCGCGGACCAGGAGTTGGATGCCGCCCTTGCCGCCGCCGCCGAAAAGCGAGAACGCGGGTTCGAGCGTGCCGGTGAACTCGCCCTGGACAAAGGCATCGATGCCGTGCGACTCGAGCACGGTCTTGAGTAAGTGCGCCTTGCCTGAATCGAAGAATCTGCCTATGACCACGAATTCGTCGTGCATGCCGTGGCTCCGGTGAACGAACCGCATGATATCACCCGTGGCGCATGAGCGGCCAGAATCTTGAAGCGCGCGCGCCGGCGGGAGTATAACCCGCTTCTACGTTCCCCGAGTTCCTTCCGCGCGCCCGGTAACAAAACGCTTCGATCAAGGATTACCAGCATCATGACTGACGGGACCAAGACCCATGTGCTCGTGCTGATGGGCGGCATGAGCTCCGAGCACGACGTGTCGATCATGTCGGGGTACAAGGTGGTCGCGGCGCTGGACCGCGACCGCTATCAGGTGACGCCGGTTACGATATCGCGGACGGGCGAATGGCAATTCCCGGATGCCGCCCCGGTGAGCGTCTACGACGCCATGCCCAAAGTGCGGGCGCTCGCGGTGGACTGCGTGTTCCTCGCCCTGCACGGGGAATACGGCGAGGACGGGCGGATGCAGGGGTTCCTCGACGTGCTCGACCTGCCGTACACGAGTTCCGGCTGCGCCGCGAGCGCGCTGGCCATGGACAAGATGCGGTCGAAAGCAGTGGCGGCGTCCCAGGGAATATGCGTGGCGGGCCACGTGGCCTTGGGTCGCGACGCATGGGCGGCGTCGGCGGACGCCATTATCGCGACGGTCGAGAAGGACCTGGGCTATCCGTGCGTGGTGAAGCCGGGCAAACTGGGTTCGAGCGTGGGTGTGCATATTCCGGGAGATCGCGAGGCCCTGCGCGCGGCGGTCGGTCGCGCGGCGGCGGTGGACGAAGACGTTCTCATCGAGGAATTCGTGCGGGGCCCGGAAGTGACGTGTTCAGTGCTCGAGGCGGAACCGGGCGGGGCGATCCGCCCGCTGCCGGTCACAGAGATTCGCCCGAAGGAGGGCGCATACTTCGATTACCATTGCAAGTACACGCCGGGCGCGACGGACGAGATCACCCCGGCGGAACTGGACGATAAAATGACGGGGCGGGTGCAGGAGGCCGCGGCGCACGTGCACCAGATTCTCGGCTGCGGCATCTGGAGCCGGAGCGATTTCATCATCGACGCGCGCGGGCCGGTGTGGCTCGAGGTCAACACCATCCCGGGTCTTACCGAAACGTCGTTGTTCCCGCAGGCGGCGGCGGCGGCGGGTATTTCGTATCCGGAATTGCTCGGTATATTCGTGCAGGCGGCCCTGAAGCAACACCGCCGCCGCAAGGATTGACGCCATGACCATCGCTTTCACGAAACTGCACGGCCTCGGCAACGACTATCTGTTCATCGAGGGGACGCACTACGGCGAGCGCGATTGGCCGGAACTGTCGCGGCGGATGAGCCACCGCCACCTCGGCGCGGGCGCGGACGGCATCATCCTCGTGCTGCCGGGCGAGACCGGCGAATTCCGCATGCGCATCTTCAACGCGGACGGCAGCGAGGCCGAGACCTGCGGCAACGGCATCCGCTGTTTCGCCAAGTACGTCTTCGAACGCGGCATGACGGACAAGACGGAATTCGTGATCGAGACCCTCGGCGGGCCGAATCGCGTGACCCTCGAAGTCGCGGGCGGCAAAGTTGCGTCCGTGCGTTCGAACATGGGCGCACCGCGCTTCGACCGTACCGAAATTCCGATGGAGGGGCCGCCGGGGCGGGTGATCGAGGAGCCGCTCACACTCGAGGACGGCGCGACGGTCGAGATCACGTGCGCGAATATCGGGAATCCCCATGCAGTGATCTTCGTCGAGGACGCAACGCGGGTTGATCTCGCGGCGATCGGCCCGAAGATCGAGCGTCATCCCCGTTTTCCGAGGCGCACGAACGTCGAGTTCGTGAACGTGATTGACCGGGGCAACATCGTTATGCGCATTTGGGAACGCGGCAGCGGAATTACGATGGCAAGTGGCAGCGGTTCGTGCGGCGCGGCCCTTGCCGCCATGATTACCGAGCGCGCGGACCGCCGGGTGCGGGTCCACCTGGTTCATGGCGCGCTGACCATCGCGTGGGCCGACGACGGACACGTCTACCAGGAAGGTCCCGCCGCCGAGGTGTATTCCGGCGAATGGCCGGAGTGATTATCGCGCCCCTTCCGGCAGGACAATCACAATCGCGCGACGATTGAGTTCGCGCTGCTCGAGCCCGACCCAGGGGCGGCTCTCGCCGAAGGTCTGCGTTGCGATGCGTCCAGCGTCAATTCCATTCTGGACAAGGAATTGCTTCACCACCTCGGCGCGACGTCGCCCGAGGTCGATGTTGTAGACTTCGGTGGCGAGATCGCAGCAGTGACCCTCGATCAGGATGTTCCTCGTCGGGTTCGCCTGGAGATACGCCAGCACCTTATTGCACTCGACGATGGCGTCGGGCCGCAGCACCGCTTTGTCGAGATCGAAGAATATTTTGTCGAAGCTCGTGGGCGGGCAGTCGCTGCAATCGTCACAGATGTATTGGCAGTTCTCACAAGGGCAACCGGTGCGGCAGCAGATCATATTCTTGTCGCAGTAGGTGCAGTCCCCGATGCAATCCGGCGCCTCGATGGGGATATAGTTGCGATAAGAGACCGCCCGGTTGCCCCACCAGACATCCCCCTCCGCCTGCGCCACAGCCGTCGCTTCCTCTTCCGCGCGCAACTCAGGCTGGTAGTCGTCCACGGCGACCATCTCTTCCGCCGGCGCCTCCGTCGCCTCCTCGGCCGCAGCCGGCGCGACATAGGCCATCGCAGCGCACAACAGCAAGATAACGGCCCATTCACTCGTTCGCATGGCGTTCTCCCTCATACCGCGCAGGCGACCCCTTCGCGGGACCGCTCTCGCCGGCGCTCCCTGTCTTGAGCACGTTTTTTCGCCTTCTCCCGGCCGGATGAAACCGCCCGCCGCCCGGACCATGCGGGTCCTGTGGGAGCTTTTCTCCATCCGCCTTGTTCTCAGTATACCCCAAGTTGTCCACAATTTTCCATAGTGGACTTTGGAGATGTGGAAAGACCCAAGGTACAGCAGGGATCAAAGCGACATATGTCCGGCGTGTAAGCCGGAATAGGCCGTGCGGCGTCGGCGTCACGTGCCAATCCGGAAATGCACGACAGTCGCTTATGTCCTTGTCGTCCTTTTCGTCTCTGATCGGCGGCATGCCGCGTACCGCGGCGGCGCCTTTGACTTGGTCGCCGTCAAGGATTTATAGTTTCGATTCCGTAAACACACCTTCTACCCCACATGAGGAGGGACTCCATTATGGATAAGCTGTCACTTTCCCGGCGCGCGTTTCTGGCCGCCACCACCACGACCGCGACGGCCGCCGCCTTCGGAAGCGGTTGCGCCACGGCGGCGATCAACACGGCGCGCGTCGTGCCCAAGAAGCATTCCCCGAACGAGAAACTCCATATCGCGGCCATCGGCGCGGGGGGCATGGGCGGCGGCGACATCATGAGCTGCCGCAGCGAGAACATTGTCGCGCTGGCGGACGTCGATTGGAAGAAGGCGGAAGAGACGTTCGTGAAATTGCCCGACGCGAAGAAATACAAAGACTACCGCAGGATGCTGGATGAAATGGGCGACCAGATCGACGCCTGCACGGTCTCGACGCCGGACCACGCGCACGCGCCGGCCGCGTTCATGGCGATGAACATGGGCATCCACGTGCGGGTGCAAAAGCCCATGACGCATACGATTGCCGAGGCGCGCCTGCTCCGGAAGCTTGCCCATGAGACGGGCGTCACCACGGCGATGGGGAACCAGGGCCACTCGGGCGACGGGGTGCGCGAGTTGTGCGAGATGGTCTGGGCCGGAGCGATAGGCGAGGTCAAGGAAGCGCACATCTGGACGAACCGGCCCATCTGGCCTCAGGGTATCGCGGCCCCGCTGCCCGAGCAGCCGGTGCCCGAGACGATGGACTGGGACCTGTGGATCAACTGTGCGCCCTCCCGGCCGTATAACGAGGGGTACGCGCCGTTCAAGTGGCGGGGCTGGTGGGACTTCGGCTGCGGCGCCATCGGCGACATGGCCTGCCACATCATGGACCCGGCCTTCTGGGCGTTGCGGCTGATGGACGCGTCCTCGTTTACCTGCGAGGTTATCGAACAAGAGGGCATGACCGACCAGACGCCGCCGAACAAGTGCGTCATCAAGTTCCAGTTCCCGGCGCGGGCCGGAATGGGGCCTGTGGACGTGTACTGGTACGACGGCGGGCTGATGCCGCCGTGGCCCGAGGGCGTCCCGGCGGACCAGAAACTGGGCGACGGCAACAACGGATCGTACTTCGTGGGCACGGAAGGCGTCATGACCTCCGGGTGCTACGGCGGTGAATCGCGCCTGCTGCCGGACGAGCGCATGAACGACTACACGCGCCCGCCGCAGATCATTCCGCGCATTCCGGACGGCAATTCGTATCAGAACTGGATTTACTCGATAAAAACCGGTGAACCGGCTTCGTCGAACTTCGACTATGCCGGGCCGCTTACCGAAGTCGCAAACATGGGCAACGTCGCCCTGCTCGCACGCACGAAGATCGAGTACGATTTCGTCAACGGGGTCGTCACCAATCACAAGGCCGCGAACAAGTGGCTCACGAAGGAATACCGCAAGGGTTGGGAATTGCCCTGCTGATCATGCACAATGCCTATCGTCGCGGCCCCGGTTATTGCGCCGGGGCCGTTGTTTTATTCGGACAGTCGCAAGCGCGCGATCAGGGTGCGAGCCGGCCTTGCCCATTTTGACAGCGGCTCCGTTCGGTCTTTAGAGTGCCTCGACTTCAACCGGGGCGCGGCCTCGCATTCGGAAGGAGGGCATCATGAGCGACCGAATCACCTTGACGCGGCGTGCGTTTCTCGCGGCTACAACGACCACGGTGGCGGCGACCGCACTCGGGGGCGGGCGCGCCGACGCGAAGACGCGCATGAACGCGGCGCGGGTCGTGCCGCGCAAGTATTCACCGAACGAACGGCTGAACATCGCGGGGATTGGCGTAGGCGGGATGGGCCACGGCGATATCATGGGCTGCCGAAGCGAGAACATCGTGGCGGTCTGCGACGTGGACTGGCTCCAGGCCGCGGGGGCATTTAACGACCTGCCAAATGCGAAGCGATACAAAGACTACCGCAAGATGCTCGACGAAATGGGCGACGAGATAGACGCCTGCACCGTGTCGACGCCCGATCACACGCACGCGCCCGCCGCTTACTACGCCATGATGCTCGGCAAGCACGTCCGCGTGCAGAAGCCGCTCACGCACACCATCGCCGAGGCGCGCTTGCTCCGGCGGGTGGCCGAAGAGAAGCATCTGATCACGGCGATGGGCAACCAAGGGAATTCATATGACGAGCTACGCGAATTGTGCGAGATGATTTGGTCCGGCGTCATCGGCCAAGTGACCGAGGTGCACGCCTGGACCGACCGGCCGATCTGGCCGCAGGGGATCGCGGAGCCTTTGCGGGAACAGGCGGTACCCGACACGATGGACTGGGATCTTTGGATCGGTTCCGCGCCGTTCCGCCCGTATAACAGGAAATATGCGCCGTTCAAATGGCGCGGCTGGTGGGACTTCGGTTGCGGCGCCATCGGCGACATGGCCTGCCACGTGCTGAACGCCGCATATCGCGCGCTCCGGCTCATGGACGCGCCCACGTTCACCTGCGAGGTCGTCATGCAGGAGGGCATGACCACGCAGACGCCGCCGCTGAAATCGATCGTCAAGTACACGTTTCCGGCCCGCGCCGGCATGGGTCCGCTTGACCTCTACTGGTACGACGGCCGCCTGATGCCGCCCTATCCAGAGGGCGTGCCCGCGGACCAGCCGCTGGGGCAGGAGGGCAACGGATCGCTTTTCATCGGAACGGACGGCGCGATCACGTGCGGCTGCAACGGCGAGGAATCGCGCCTGCTGCCCGTCGAGCGCATGAAGGACTACACCCGTCCCGCGCCCGTTATCCCGCGCGTGCCCGGCGAGGACTCGTACCAGAACTGGATTTACGGCATCAAGTCGGGCGAGCAAGCGTCGTCCCATTTTGCCTATGCCGGGCCGCTCACCGAGATCGCGAACATGGGCAACGTCGCGCTGCTGGCGGATGCAAAGATCGAATACGACTGCGCGAAGGGCGTCGTCACCAACAACAAGGCCGCGAACGCCTTCCTGACAAAGGAATACCGCAAGGGCTGGGACCTGCCCTGCTGAGGAATTTGCGGATAGACTGGATATTGGCTTGCGTTTCGCAGGCAACTACTGCGCCTGAATGCGCGTGACGCGCGTAGCAGCGCCCTGAGGCATCCCTCCGTTAGACTACGGTCTGTCCTTGAATCGCGGGCTCGCGGGTCCACGTATCGCGGCGAAAATGGCGGAACACGGCGAATTCTCTTGCCTCAACGTGGATTTCCGTGAACGCGCCGCGCCCCCCCCCACTCCGACGCTCCAAGAAGAACGCGGGAGTGGTCAGGTGTTGCACGTGGGGGTATTCGGGGTCGCGCGCGCAACTGAAGCGGTGCACGTGTCCCGCCAGGTATAGGATTGGTCGTCCGGCGCTACCTAGAACGGCGCGTAGCGCGTCGGCGTTTCGCAGGCGCCGCCCCCAGGAACTGGCGTAACCGCTGGTCTGGTGCAGCACGGGGTAGTGTCCGGCGACAAGAACGGGCCCCGGCGGCGCGTCGGCGAGCAACGCAGCCGCGTGTTCCACCTCGGCTTGGCGTATATGACCGCGAGCGCTCAGGAGATTGGGGCGAACAGTCGGGACAAGCACGAGCGGGGTCCCGCCCGGCAGCCGCACTGCGGCCGGCAGGCCCCCTTCGGGCAGGAATTCGCCTAGATAGTGATCGAAGCGTCGCTTGCGCACCGCCTCGAAGGTGTAGACGTCGTGGTTGCCCGGAAGCGCCCACACGCGCAGACCGCGCCGAACTAGGCCCCGAACGAAGGCGGCGGCGAGTTCGAACTCGGCATCCGTCGCGGTCGAGGTGAAGTCACCGGTCAACAGCGCCGTCTCGATGCCGGTTGCCGCGACGGCGTCCGCGAATTCCTCGGCGCGCTGCATCGGGAACTCGTGTCTGCGGCGCAGCAGCACGTTGGCGTTCCCGAGAAGACGCTTGTTGATCAACTGGAGCGGATTCCAGACGATTCTCCAGAAGTGCAGGTCGGCGATGTGTAGCAATTTATCCACGGTGGCCTCGCACGGACACGGACGGACGCGGACACGCTCGGATTCCGCAAACAACGTTAGTCATCGGAGCCATGCCAGGATGGCCTCCGTGTCGGGCGCATCCGGCGCGACGTCCGCGCCCAGCAGCGACAGTGTCTCAGGGCCGTTTGCGACCCGCAGCGCGCGCGGGGAAATCAATGTAGCGGCCGTTCGCACGTCGCCCACCGCACGAATGCAGGGGACATAGAACCGATCGACCCATTGCGCGTCGTCCTCGGGATCAAAGCCGTTCATGTCGACGAAGGTGCGGGGAACGTCCCCGTCGACGGCGCTCGCGAACAGACACCACAAGCCGCCGTCGCCCAGTCCCACGAGGTCGACGCGGCCCGTAATGTCTCTTCGGGCGCGGAGAAAGGCCAACGCGGTGAGCACATCCTGAACGCGATACCCGGTGTCCGTGGGTTGGAAGGTGTCCATGAAACGGCCCGCCTGCAACCGTTCCGTGCGGGCGTCGGGGGCATGGTGTTCGCCGATCAGGAAGGCGTCGATGCACAACACGGCCTTCCCCTGTGCGAGCAGTCCCATGACAAGCGGTCCGGGCGCGCCGCGCGCCAAGTCCGCCAAGGCGGCCTTACCCTCGCCGTGGACGATAAGCGTCGCGTTCTGCGGGTCGGCGTCGCGGCCTCTATAAAGGATTGCGGGCACGGCGTCGTCCACGCAGCGGCGGCGGATGATCCAGCGCTCGACGGCGTATGCCTCCCGTTCCACAAACCCGGTGCGTTCGCAGTCCATGTCGTTCGCGGCGGGGGTGCGCGCATCGAGAATATCCTCGATGACGGAACCGTATTGTTTCTTGAAACCCGGCGCATCCGCGACGGACTGCGGCAATACGGCGTTCCATTTCGCGCGGGTCGCGTCAATCACGCTCTCGATGATCGCAGGGAAGCGAGGCCATGTGTCCGGGAGCTTGCCGTCGGGAAACACGCGCAGTTTGTCCTCAGGCTCAACCGTGAAGGGCGGCTCAGTAAAATCCGACCAGTTCTTGCCGTCAATGAGCCATTGACCAAAGAATCGGTGCATGGCCTCGCGACTGGCCTTGTTGTAGTTGTGGCCCGCGTCGATATGCACGTTGCGCACGCGGTCCTCGACGCCGTAGAGGGCATAGACGCTCCGAATCGCGGGAAACTCGACGCGGGGCGTCTCGCGGGTCCAGTCGCCGGTCGCGGAGACGAGCAAGAGCGGCTGCGGCGCCATGAGCGCGCCGATTTCCATGTTCGAGTGGCCCATGCGGATGATCGGCGCGTTCTCGCACAGGCAGCCGCCCTGCATGGTGGACGAGATCATGTTTACGGGGGCCGCGACCTTCACGCGCGGGTCCACAGCCATGAGGGCGAAAGTCTGTGTGCCGCCGCCGGAGGCGCCGGTGCAGCCGATACGGTCGGGGTCCACGTCGGGTAGTTCGGAGACGAAATCGACGGCCCGGATGCCGGACCATAGCTGCATCGCAAACGGATGCAGCGCCCAGAGCTTCTCGCGCGGCGCGCCCCAGTTGTGTGGGAATTGCAGGCTGTCGTTGTAGCCGATCATGTCGTAGCTGAACACGACCGCGCCCATGCGCGCGAGCGTGATGCAGCGCCCCGGCACCGAACCGGTGTCGCTGTTTTCGAACCGCCCATTCTTCCAATGTCCGTGGGGGCAAACCACCGCGGGGAACGGGCCCGCGCCGACGGGACGGTACAAGTTGCCCGTGACCAGGAATCCCGGACGGGCCTCGAAATACGCTTTCTCGACCGAGTAGTCCTCATGCTGTATGCGGCCGGATACCACGGCGTTCAGGGGCGTCCTCTCGGGCAGGGGTACAAGCCCGGAAGAGAGCAGGATGCGCCGGCGCAGCAGCGCAGCGGCGAGTTCCCACTCGGCGCGATTCGCATAGTGGGGCATGGTAAAGCAGGTGTCGGTGTGCCGCGCCACCCGCGCGCGACGGTCGCGAACCGGCAGTGGGGCGTCGTACACGCGCAAGTCGGCCATGAACGCGGCGGGGTCGACCTCTGCATCCGTCAGCAATACGGCGGCGGCCACGCCTTCGCCAAAGCGTAGAGCTACCCGTCCGGCTTCGAGTGTCACGTGACCCGCCCGCAGCCAGAGCCACCCTTCCTTGGCGTCGTCGCGCGACGACGCCTCGAACCGCTCGCCGGCCACTTCGACCCACGCAGCCTGCCCAGCCCGCACCCATAGACGGATTGTGTAGCGGTCAGCCCGCAAGATGTTCACTGGTGCGCCGTCCGCGACATCCCGAGCGTTTACCCAGAGCGCCGCGGGCTGACCCGCGGCCAGTATGGCCGAAGCCATCGCTACTATCCACATGCGCGCTCTCCTTCGTTCCAGGTTTCGGGGGAGAATACCGCTTTTGAGGCGGGCGAGAAAAGGGCGTGCTCAGGACCTCCGGGTCGGCGCCGCCGGCATTGGACTTGAAATCCGCGCAGATTCCTGTCATAACGACCAGACTGGTGCATGTTGAAAGCGGTCGAACTCGAATCGGTTCATGACCGGTTTACAAGGCAGGACACAACGACGGGGATGTGTAAGCTATGAGAAACGCTAATTTCGTAATTGTTTTAGCGTGTGCGGCAGCGTTTTGTGCCGTATCGTCCGCGGGCGCGGACGACCTGGGTGTAGACTTCTGCGCCGCGTTTGAGTCGGTCTCCGGCAGCACGTACTTGCGTGGCCTGTTGGGGTCAAGCTTCGAGCCGATCTTGGACGCAATGACGCCCGCCACGGTTAATATCAACGGCTTCTTCTATATCAATACCGGTTCCGAGCCGATTACATACTCTCTGAACAGTAACGGGATGCCCGAGGCCGCCAACGAATTCGGCGTCATGCAGAAGATCCTCAATAATGCCGCCACGTACCCGCCGGGAGGGCCCAGTGTGCTGGACCACGACACGGTGCTCGCCGCGTGGAACGCCAATGTGGCGCAGCTCGATGCGGACCTCGGGGCCGCGTGGGCCGCAACGTTCAGTTCGGAAGCGCCCGGACTGCGGGAAATCCTGACCGCTTACCTGACCTTGGGGTCCGGCGGCTTTAACGCGTCGTCACTGCCTTCTCCGGAAGCGCCTGAGACACCGATTATGATCCTGGGCAATGGGTCGTTCGGCATCGCCGGCGCGTTGGTCAAGCTCATGGATGCGCTTATCCGCACAAATGGAGAAACAGGGTTCAACAACGCGGACCTCAACAAGTCCTCTTACGCCAGTCTTGTGCCATTGCGTTCCGGCGGCGACATCGACGGCGACGGATTTTCGAACATCTGCGAATATCTTAATTCCGCGCCTGAAACGTGCGGCGCGCCCAGTGAAGGCGAAGGAGAGGGGGAAACGCTTACGGCCTATCTGCAGGCGGTTCTGGACGCGAGCATTATGCCGTCGGAGTGTCCCAATGAGTTCTATTGTTACGTTGAGTTGACCGGTGACAACGTCGTGCCGCCGTCCGGTAGTTCCGCCACGGGAAGCAGCGTGCTTACCGTGGATACGCTCAGCTTCCATTACATTATTGATGTCACGCACGACGTCGCCGACCCCACGTCCGCAATCATCTATCAGGGCGCCGCTGGCGCGGTCGGGCCCGCGCTTGTGGACCTTGGCGATCCGACAAGTCCCATTCACTACACCTTGACGGACGAGGATATCGCCGCAGTCGCGACTGCGGGCACCGACATATACCTCCAGATCAACAGCGTGGCTCACCCGGACGGTGCTATTCGCGGCCAGATTGATTGTTCGACAGGCGAAGGAGAAGGCGAGGGTGAGGGTGAGGGCGAGGGAGAAGGCGAAGGCGAGGGTGAAGGTGAAGGCGAAGGTGAAGGCGAGGGTGAAGAACCGGAGACCCTTTGCATCATTGATTTCACCGGCGATTCGGTCGTTCCTCCAGTGACGACTTCGGCCACCGGCTCCGCCACGTTCGTGTGGAACCCCGAGGGCCAGTATGTGGTGGTCACGATAGTCCATGATGTGGTAAGTCCGAACACAGTCTATTTACATGTCGGCCCGCCGGGTGTGAATGGACCGCCAATCCTAAATTTTGGCGGCCCGGAATCCCCCATCCAGGTGGCTCTTTCCTGGGAGCAGTATGAGGAACTGGGCTCAAATCATTACATTCAGGTGACCAGTGCCGCCTATCCCGGCGGAGAGATTCGCGGGGACATAACCTGTCTGGCGAGCGAAGGGGAAGGCGAAGGTGAAGGAGAGGGTGAAGGCGAGGGCGAAGGGGAAGGCGAGGGTGAGGGCGAAGGGGAAGGAGAAGGTGAGGGTGAGGGTGAGGGCGAAGGCGAAGGGGAAGGTGAGGGTGAGGGCGAAGGCGAAGGCGAAGGGGAAGGCGAGGGCGAGGGCGAAGGCGAGGGCGAATATGACCACACGGCGGATCAGAATGGTGACGGCAAGATTGCTTTGACCGAGTTGTTGCGTGTCATTCAGTTCTATAACTCGGGCGGTTTCCACTGTGCCGACAGCCCGGGTGACACCGAAGACGGCTACGTTCCGGGGCCGGGCGCGAACCAGAGTTGCGCGCCTCACGCGAGCGATTATTCTCCTTCCGGGCCGGATTGGCAAATCGGCCTCACGGAGTTGCTGCGTCTGATCCAGTTCTATAACTCGGGGGGCTATCACCCGTGCCCCGGCGAAGGAACCGAGGACGGTTACTGCCCTGGCCCGGCGCGGTGAACCCCAGAGCAAATGTGCGGAATCGCGACTTGGCTGCAAGCGGCCGAGGGTCGTCCGGATTGGTAAAGCGCGTTCTCCTGGCCGGTCTCTATCACGAGACGCATTCGTTCCTGGATGAGACGACGGACCTGGACGCATTCCAGGTACTGCGCGGGGACGCGCTACGCGACGCGGCGGGCGACAGTTCGCCGCTTGGGGGCGTGGTGGACGCGGCAAATCGCTACGGCTGGGAACTCGCGCCCGTTATCGACATGCGTGCAATGCCGAGCGGCACGGTCTCGGATGACGTGATCGCGTGCTTCTGGGACGCCGTTGTCGAAGCTGTGAAGTCGCATCCCCTATCCGAGCTTGAAGGGATATTTCTGGTGCTGCACGGCGCGATGGCGTCGCAATCCCATACGGACGTAGAGGGAGAAATCCTCGCGCGCATCCGGGCGCTGCCGGGGGCCGAACGCGTGCCGCTGTGCGGCGTGCTTGACCTGCACGCGAATTTCACGGAGCGCATGGCGGGGCTCAGCGACGGGCTTGTGGCGTATCGCGAAAATCCGCACACGGACGCGCGGCAGGCCGCCGAGGACGCGGCGGCGCTGCTTGAACGGTTGATGCATACCGGCGAGCGGCCGGTGACGGTGTGGGAGCGTGCACCGGTGATGTGGCCGGCGACGGGGACGGGCACGGCGAAGGACCCGATGCGCGCTATCGAGGAACACGCGCGCGCCATCGAGCGCGCGTCCGACGATATTCTCTTTGTGAACGTGTGCAGCGGTTGCGCGTTTACGGACGCGCCGGAGACGAGCGCCTGCTTCACGGCCGTCACGCTGGACGATCCTGAGGCCGCCCGCGCGCGGCTTCTGGAACTGCGCAACTTGGCGCTTCGCAAACGGCACAGCGGCAACGTGCTGGACATGACGCCCGCAGAGGTTTGGGCGAAGCTGCGCACGCACCGTGAAGGCCCGGTTGTCCTTGTCGAGCCGTCCGATAACATCGGCGGCGGCGCGCCCGGCGACGGCACGGGTCTGTTGCGGTTTCTTCTGGAGCACGACGGTCGGGACGCGGCGGTCGTCATCAACGACGCACGCGCCGCGGCCATTGCGCACCGGCACTCCCCCGGCGCGCGACTGCGCCTTGATATCGGCGGACGGGGTTCGCGTTTCGACGCGGGGCCGTTGTCAGTGGAAGTTGATCTGCTCTCGTTGACAGATGGCCGTTTCGAACTCGAGGATAAGCAGAGCCACCTCGCGTCGATGTTCGGTTCCCGGATAGACATGGGGCCATGCGCCGTGGTGCGGCACCGCCGCGTTCGCATCCTGGTAACAAGTCGGAAGACGCCGCCTTTCGACCTGGGTCAATTGCGCAGCCAGGGGATCGCGCCCGAGGAGTGCTTCGTCATCGGGGTCAAGGCCGCCGTCGCGCACCGGCGCGCCTACGATCCGATCGCGAAGGCGATGTACTGGATCGACACGCCGGGGCCTTGTTCCAGTAACCTGAGAAGCTTCCCCTACCGGCGCGTTCAGCGGCCCCTCTTTCCCCTGGATGATCTCGACGAGTGGCCAGTGGATGCGTAAGGGGCCGACCGATCCGACCGATCTGACTGATCCGACCGATCTGACGATCCGAAAGAACTTTCGCCGTGGCTTGCGCCGCGTCGCGCCTCCGGGGTAGCCTTGAAGCTAGCGACGGCCGCAAGCCGTACCATGAAGGAGTGCAATCCATGTCCGACAAGACGACACGACGCGATTTTCTGAAGACAGCCACCGCGGGCGCGGCGGCGGTGTCCATGTCCGCCGCAAGCTATGCCCGCGTGGCGGGCGCGAACGATCGGCTCTCGATAGGCATTATCGGCTGCGGCAGCCGGGGTCGGGGTGCGCATATGACCGGCCTGCGCCCGTTCATCGAGTCGCAGAACCTCGAGATCACCGCCGTGTGCGACCCGTGGCGTGTCGCGCGCGAGGAGGCCGCGGCGATGACGAAGGACTGGTTTGGCCGCGAGGCGCGGCGGTTTGTTTCATATCGCGACGTGGTCGCGCTCGAGGACGTGGACGCGGTCATGATCGCGTCGTGCGATCACCAGCACACAACCCACCTCGAGGCCGCCGCCCAGGCAAAGAAGGACGTGTACGTCGAGAAGCCGCTGTCCATGGACCTCGAGAGTCTCAAGCGCGCCTGCGACGCGGTCAAAGAGCACGGCGTGGTCGTGCAAATTGGGACGCAGTTGCGCAGCATGGCGAGCATGACCGGCGCGCGCGAAGTCTACAGGACCGGCGCGCTCGGGACGGTGGGGCGCATCGAACAGCACCGGAACGGCTGGCGGCCCTACTGGTACGCCTATATCAAGGACGACGTGAAGGAAGAAGACTTGGATTGGGCCGAGTTCCTCATGGACCGGCCCATGCGCCCGTTCGATCCGGTGACGTACTCGGGCTGGTACGGCCACCGCGATTTTTCGGACGGACCCGTTCCCGGCCTCGGCAGCCACTTCATCGACCTTGTCCACTACATCACGGGCGCGCAATTCCCGACGAGCGCTGTGTGCCTCGGCGGCGTATACACGTGGAAAGACAAACACCGGTTCACCTGCCCGGACCACGTCACCGCCCTGTGGACGTACTCCGAGGGGTTCATGGTCGAGTACACCACCAATTTCGGCAATGACAGCGGCAGTTCGTTCAAGATTTTCGGGGACGCCGCAGTCATGGACCTCCAGGACTGGAGCAACCCCTACCTGCTCCCGGACGGCGTGCGTGCGAAGGACCCGGCGGTCGAAAAGAAGACGCCCATCGAGAATGTGGATCACCCGGACCACGTGCTCGATTGGCTTCAGTGCATCCGTGACCGGGGGACGCCAAACGCCTCGATCGACGCGGGGTACCAGCACGCGGTGGCGGTCGTCATGGCCATGATGGCCTACGACAGCGGCAAGCGCATGGTCTACGACGCGGCGACACGCGAAATCCGCGAAGGATAGCCAAACCCGAAGCGCCTATCGCGGACATTGCAGCGCGATCAGGGCTGAACGGGCGCGAGACGCACGCTTTGGAGATTCATTACGGCCCCGTGCGGCATGGTTTGCGGTACGACCGTCAACTCATGCGTGCCCGCCGAAAGCGAGAGCGTGTCCAGTTTCCGCGTCCTGAACCGGTCCCATGAGCCTGTCTTTTCGACCGTACCGGCGACGGAAGCGTCGCCGACGTTGACGCTGAACGTACTGCCGGCGACATCATCCGGGCAGGCGTACACCATCTCGACTTTGTAGCCGCCGGCGGCGTCAATCCGGAACTTCCAGCGTACGGTGTCCTTCGGATCGGTCCAAGAGCCGATATTGTCCTGCCGATGACTGGACTCGTAGCGCGCGTGCGAGCCGTGGATCGTAGCGTCCGCCGCGCGCAACAACACTGAACCGTCCGCCTCGGGCAAGAGCGGCATTTCGAGCACGTTTGGGTCGCCGTCGATTTCGAGCACGACCACCGTTGCTACCGGGTCGATCGGTTGGGCGGGAACGCGCACCACGACGCTGTCGGCGGTCTTCTCGGTCTCGAGCGCCGTGGCCAACGCATCCGCGAGGAGCCGGGCCATGCGCACGTCGCTTTGCAGACCTGGGACAAGGAGGCGTCCGTCCTCGGGCCAATCGAACACGTGCAGGTACAGCACGCCGGGCTTCTTCGTGCAACGGCCCCACGGCAGTCTCCGAAACGGGCTTGCCGTCGTGCCATAGATCGACTCGCTGTTTACGTCCATCCATCGGCCCATCGCTTCGAGCCGCTCGATACTCGCCTCCGGGATTAGCCCTTCCGGCGTCGGACCAACGTTGAGCAGGAAATTGCCGCCCTTACTGGCGATATCGATCAGTTTGCGAATAAGGTCCTCGGTGGACTTCCAATTCGTGTCGTGGACCTTGAATCCCCATGTGTCGTTCATCGTCATGCAGACTTCCCAGTCGCGATCGGGGATGCCGGTGGCCGGGATGTACTGCTCGGGCGTATCGAAGTCCTGAGGGACTCTGATGCGGTTGTTGATGATGATGTTCGGCTGCAGATCGCGGATCATCGCCACGACTTCATCCGCGCGGTGTTCCTCGGGCGGATGCTCCCACCCGCCGTCAAACCAGAGCACGCCGATCTCGCCGTAGTTCGTGAGCAATTCGTGGAGTTGGCCCTTCATGTAGTCGATGTAGCGGTTATAGTCCGCGCCTTCGGTGGGTCGCGTGTCCCACGGACGCGGGCTGCCCTCGCCGCGCGGCAGATAGTCCGGGTGATGCCAGTCGAGGACCGAGTGATACCAGCACATCTTGAGTCCCTCGCGCCGGCACGCCTCCGCAAGCGGCTTGAGCAGGTCCTTCCCGTAGGGTGTGCTCATGACGTCCCAGTCGGAAAGCGCGGAATCAAAGAGGCTGAAGCCGTCATGGTGCTTGCTCGTGATCACGATGTATTTCATGCCGGCGTTCTTTGCGAGGCGCACCCAGGCGTCCGGATCGTATTGAATGGGATTGAACTGGGTGATGAGGGGTTCATAATCCTCGACGGGAATCTTGCCGGTGAACATGATCCACTCCCCCGCTGACGGCACTTCTTTCCCGTTCCATACCCCCGCCGGGACTGCGTAGAGCCCCCAATGTATGAACATGCCGAACTTCGCTTCGCGCCACCACGCCATGCGCGCGTCGCGTTCCTCCGGCGTTTCCTGCGCCGCCGCGCGAAGCGGCGTCCACCCCGCCAACAACACGACCATGATCATCAATACGGCCAAGTGTGCGTGCGACATAAGCGTGTCTCCCTTGCAGATAGTGCGGGCCTCCGCCCGCGCCTGACGCCGTAAAGGGCGCACCAAGTGTGGCGCGCCTCGGGACTACTTTTCGAGCGGCAACACCCAGACGTTGCGGAAGCGCACTTCGTCCCCGTGGTTCTGGAGCATGAGCGGGCCATGGGCGCTTTCGTCCCCGCTGACGCCGCCCGGCGTCGTGTGCGGCAACACCATGTTGTCGTACAGGGTCATGCCGTTGTGCAGTACGGTGATAACCGCGTCTTCCGTCTTCTTGCCGTTCGCGTCGAATCGCGGGGCCTTAAACGTTATATCGTAGGTCTGCCATTCGCCCGGCGGCAAACACGCGCCCGGCGGCGGCACGGCGATGCTATAGATCGCGCCGCAGGTCCCCACGCCCGGCGCGTCGCCGAAGCTGTCGAGCACCTGGACCTCGTAGCGGCCATGAACGTAGACGCCGCTGTTGCCGCGCGCCTGACCGCTGTCGTTCGGCATGTAGGGACACATGAACTCGACGTGAAGCCGCGCGTCGCCGTGCTCGTACCCGCTCACGTAGGTATTGCCGCCGATGCGCAATTCGTGATTGACGATGTTCCCGGGCTGAAGCGTCCAGGCGTCTTCCGCCACGCCCTCGCCCAGCAACACGACCGCGCCGCGCGGCGGCGCCTCGCCCAGCGTCGGCGACTGCTTCAAGACCTTCTTCATCGTGAACGCGGCGCTCGAATCGCCGGTGATCGCGAGCAATTCGCCGTGCATCTCGCCGCCCCGCGCTTGGGCGCGCCCGATGAACTTACCCTTGTCCCCCAGCTCGAATTCGCCAATGAACACAGCGGCGTCCGACCGCGACATGCCGACCAGTTCGACCGCCGGCAAGTCGCCCACGCGGAGTAATGCCCGATACGTGTTCCCGGGCTGGCCGATGATCTCCGCGCGCAACGCCTGGTCCTTCCATCCGGCGGCGGTGAATCCGCCTTCCCAGTTGCCTTGGACCGCGCTGTTTCCGAATGCGGGCAGCGCCAACGCCGCCATCAAGACCGCCGCAAGACCCGTGTACTTCGACATCCCTCGACTCCTTCTCTTGCCGTGTTGGTTACACACTGGTTTCCCGTCACCTCCTCCGAGACTCTTCGCAGTCTACCACACGGGCCCAGCGCAGTTCGCGAGGGATTCCGCGCGTCGATTCCCCATCGTGAGGCCATGCGCGACGGACACGTTCAGGGACGAAAGGGGCCGAAAGGACGTAAGCGCCCCTCGAAGCCGATTGCCGGGGCAAGGCGCGGGGTGATACAATGTGTTTACGGAGATCACGATATGAAGACGCTTACCCGACACGGAAACAGCCTGGCCCTCATCATCGACAAGCCGATCCTGGACCTGCTCAAGATCGACGCCAACACGCCGCTTGATCTCTCGACGGACGGCGACGTGCTGATTGTGCGCCCGGAGCGGGATGCGAAACGCGCGGAGGCCATCCGGAGCATTAACGACCAACTCCATACACGTTACGCCAAGACCTTCAGGCGGTTGGCGGAGTGAGCGATGGACCCGCTATTCCTCAGTTTGGACGAAGTTCTCTTTTTCCATCGCGAGCAGATCGCCCGATACGGGGGCACGGAAGGAGTCCGCGACCTTGGTCTGCTACAGTCCGCCCTGGCACAGCCGCAAGCCATGCTCGGAGGAGAGTATCTTCATGCCGACACCTTCGAGATGGCGGCGGCTTACCTCTTCCATATCGTCAGGAATCATCCCTTTGTCGATGCGAACAAACGTGTTGGGCTGGAGGCCGCGCTCGCATTCTTAGAACTGAACGGCTTCTCGATTGTTGTGGATCAGGAAGCCTTGGCCGACATGGTCTTGTCAGTGGCGGAAGGCCGTTTGGACAAGGCGGGTATCGCTGAATTTCTACGCGCGCACGCGGCCCGCGAGTCCTGACGCACCCCCTGGCTTTACGGCGTTCGCACGACGTCCGTGGCCAGTTGTTCGGCCACAATCCGCTGCGTCTTCCCCGTCGGATGGCCGTCGAGGTAGTAATACATCGCTTCAGAGCCCGGCGCATCGGCCAGCAGGCCGGAATAGTCCAGGAACGTGACATCGACATCGGCTAGGTACCCCCACAGCCGCTTGCCTAACTCCTGCTTTGGATAGATGACAACGAAGAAGCGCAAGCCGGGGAAACGCCGCCGGAGCGCGGCAGCGGACTCTTCGATCATCGTGGCCACGAGTCGGTAATTCCGCGCGCGGTCCACGGGCGGATAGTCGATCCGGAGGTACTGCACCGACGGTAAGCGCAGCAACGCGCGGTAACACCATTGGGTAAAGGGACGCCCCGTCTGGAAATTGCCGTGATGGACCAACCGCCCGCCTTCAAGCGTCAGATACGGCAGGTCGCGGCCCCAGGTGGTGCTCACACTCGCCGTGCCGATGGCGCGGTGCATCTGGTGATCGATGAATACGTACACGGCGATTCCGTTGCGTTGCGCTATGTCGTCGCCGAAGGTGTCCTCGACGACTTGCAGGTACATCGCCTGCGGCCCATACGCCTTGAAAGCGTAATTGTACGGCATGAACGCAGGCGCAGCGCGGGCGAAGTGGGCCGGCAACGTCTCGTCGTCGTTGACGCCCTCGCCGAAGGTGAAGGAGCAGCCGAAGAAAAGGGCGAACTTGTCCCGCCGCTCGGGATGATCGACGGGCGTGACGCGCCGCCCGTGGGCATCAATGGTGTAGACGCACTCCTGGATCGCGGCGTTCGAAGTTTCGAGTCGCATATGCGCCGTCGCGCCGGGCCGCGGACGGAATCCAAGGTAGGGGTCGGGCTCGATGAGGTCTCCCCCCTCCCACGCCGTCACGCCGGGCGATTCATGCACGATGCGAATGCGCAACAGGCCGTAGAATATGGATTCCAGGCCGCCCCAGAGTATGGCGGTCAACGCCACGCAGAAGAGGACAAAGAACCAGCGCGGATGACGATGCGCGAAGGCGGTTAACCGGTGGCTCATCCTGAATTCCCTACACCCACCGTTTACCGTCAATGAACACAGTAAGGAGGCGCCGCGGCCTGTCGAGGTCGAAGGCGATCACGTTCGCGCGTGACCCGGCCTTCGGTGGGCTGAACCGATACCGCAAGCCCATGACCCGTGCCGGTATGGTCGTGGCGCAGGCAATCGCCTCGCGCACGGACAAGTCCGTGACCGCCGCGACATGCGCCACGCCCTCGATGAGCGGCGTCGCACTGCCGGCAAGCAGTTCCGTCCCGACGAGGCAGACCTTTCCGTCCCGGCGCAGTTCCACCGGCGCGCCAAAGCAGGCGTACCGGCCCGGCGGCAATCCGGTGAAGGGCATACAATCGGAGACGAGGATGATGCGGCCCGCGCCCTTGGCGCGCACGAACGTTCTTAGCACTGGAACCGGCAGATGATGCCCGTCGGCGATCAGCGACGCGGCGAGCCGGTCCTCGGCGAGTTGCGGCCACAGGGGGTTCTCATGTCGCGGCATGTGCGGCGCGGAACCGTTGCCCAGATGCGTAGACATGCGGGCCCCGGCGACGACCGCCGCGTCGATTTGCGCCGCCGTCGCGTTGTGATGGCCGAGCGAGACGCGCACGCCGCGCCGGCTCAGGGACCGGATAAACGGAATCGCCCCGGACAACTCCGGGGCCACAGTCGCATAGAGCACCCTCCCCCGCGCCGCATCATACAGGCGTCCGAATTCGCGGATATTGGGCGGCCGCGCATGGGCGCGCGGATGCGCCCCCCGTGGGCCGTTCTCGGGCGAGATGAAGGGGCCTTCGAGATGGATGCCGGGGACCGCGCGCGCCACGTCGCGGTCTTCCATCGCGGCGACGATGGCGCGGCAGGCATGCGCCATCGCGTCCAGCGGACCCGTTATCAGCGTCGGGACCCAGTGCGCCACGCCGTGCCTCGCCAGCAATCGCGTCGTCTCGATGACGTGCTCGGGGATCAACTCCGGCGATTGAAGATCAAGGCCGCCGATGCCGTTCACCTGGATGTCGAACAACGGCGGCGCCAGCACGGCGTCGTCGTGGCCGACGTCCGGCGCGCCGCGCCCGGCTCGCCGCACCGAGACGACGCGCCCGCCGCGAATTGCGCAATCGAGCGCCGGACCTTCCGCAATAAAGCGGCCTCGAAGGACGAACGTATCACCGTTCACGGACACCTCCCAGATGCGGTAGACGCGGAATTCATTATACGCGAGGGTTGGAGCATGACGCACCGTGACGAGCACGCGTAAGTCGCGTTCAACAAGGAATATGGCGGCTTGATTGATGTTTTCTATATGGTGGCCTACAATGCCGTTTCTCGGTGGTTATCCGAGCATACTTCCTCCCGTGCAGGTGTTAGTATGAGCGCATGGCGCCAGCAAGGAATATGAAGTTCCGTGAGTGCGGAAAAACGACGCGAAACTGACGCGGACGCGAGTCTCCAGGATTGGCTCGCGGCGCTCGACACCTTTATCGCACGCAAGGGCCGCGACGCGGTCGCCGCGCTATTGGACAAGTTGCACGAGCACGCCGAGACCGAAGGGGTCCACCTGCCCTTCAGCGCGAACACGCCTTACGTGAACACGATTCCGGTGGAGGCGCAGCCGCCCTACCCCGGAACCCGCGAACTCGAGCGGATGAACAAGTCGATTATCCGGTGGAACGCGATGGCGATGGTCGTGCGCGCGAATCGGGAGTCGGACGGGATCGGCGGGCACATCTCGACCTATGCGTCGGCGGCCACGCTTTATGAAGTGGGGTTCAATCACTTCTTCCGCGCGAAAACGGCGGAATATGGCGGCGATCAGGTCTATTTTCAGGGGCACGCCGCGCCGGGCATTTACGCGCGCGCGTTCATCGAGGGCCGGCTCAGCAAGGATCAACTCAACAACTTCCGGCGCGAACTCAAGCCGGGCGGCGGTCTGTCGTCGTATCCGCATCCGTGGCTTATGCCGGATTTCTGGGAGTTCCCGACGGTCTCGATGGGGCTTGGGCCCATCATGGGCATTTATCAGGCGCGCTTCAACCGGTATATCGAGGACCGGGGACTGAAACCGCGCAATGGCGGGAAGGTCTGGTGCTTCCTGGGTGACGGCGAGTGCGACGAGCCGGAAACGCTCGGCGCGATCACGCTCGCGTCGCGCGAGCGGCTGGACAACCTGATCTTTGTCGTGAACTGCAACCTCCAGCGGCTCGACGGGCCGGTCCGGGGCAACGGAAAGATTATCCAGGAACTCGAGGCGGCATTTCGGGGCGCGGGCTGGAACGTGCTCAAGGTCATATGGGGCAGTGACTGGGACCCCATATTCGCGAACGACACGGAGGGCGCGCTGGTCAAGGCGATGGGCGAGGCTGTGGACGGTCTGTTCCAGAAGTTCAGCGTCGCGTCGGGCGATTTCATCCGCAAGACGCTGCACGCAATCGACCCGCGCATCGCGAAGCTGGTCGAGCACCTCAACGATGAACAACTGCGGAAGCTCAAGCGGGGCGGCCACGACCCGGTCAAGGTCTACGCGGCCTATCACGCCGCCGTACATCACCAAGGCGCGCCCACGGTCATTCTCGCCAAGACCGTCAAAGGCTACGGCCTCGGCGAAAGCGGCGAAGGCAAGAACATCACCCATCAGCAGAAGAAACTGAACGAGGACGAATTGCGCGAATTTCGCAGCCGGTTCGGCATTCCGATCTCGGATGAAGAGGTGGCCTATGCGCCCTTCTATCGGCCCTCCGACAACAGCCCGAACATACGCTATCTCCGGGAGCGCCGGGAGGCGCTCGGCGGCTACCTGCCTGCGCGCGTGGTGCGCACACCTCCCATCGAGCCGCCCGCCGACGAGTTATTTGCGGAATTCCTCGCGGGCAATGACCGGCCCGTCTCGACAACGATGGTCTTCGTGCGCATCCTCGCGCAACTGCTCCGCGACAAGACACTGGGCAAATACATCGTGCCGATCGTGCCGGACGAGGCGCGAACCTTCGGTATGGACGGGCTCTTCCGGCAGGTCGGCATCTACTCGTCCATCGGCCAGTTGTACGAGCCGGTTGACGCCGATAATGTCCTGTATTACAAGGAGGCGACGGACGGCCAGATTCTCGAGGAGGGCATCACGGAAGCGGGCTCGATGTCGTCGTTTATCGCCGCGGGCACGGCTTACGCCACCCACGGCATCCCGATAATCCCCTTTTTCATTTACTACTCGATGTTCGGCCTCCAGCGCGTGGGCGATTTGGCGTGGGCCGCCGGCGATATGCGCTGCAAGGGCTTCCTGGTCGGCGGTACGGCGGGCCGCACGACGTTGGCCGGCGAGGGACTCCAGCATCAGGACGGCCATTCGCATCTGCTGGCCATGACCGTGCCGAACCTCAGGGCCTACGACCCGGCCTTCGCCTTCGAGCTGGCCGTCATCATCCGCGACGGCATCCGGCGGATGTACGAAGCGGGTGAGGACGTGTACTACTATCTTACGGTCGAGAACGAGAACTATCCCATGCCGCCGATGCCGCCGGGCGAGGGCGTGGCCGAGGGCATCTTGCGCGGCATGTACAAGTTCCGCGCGTCCGAGCGCAAGGACCTCGCGTTGCGCGCCCAGCTACTCGGGAGCGGCGCGATCATGAATGAAGTGCTCAAGGCACAGACGTTGCTCGAACAGTATGGCGTCGCCGCCGATTGCTGGAGCGTCACCAGCTACAAGGAACTGCGCAACGACGCTTTGGACGCGGAACGGCAGAATCTGCTCCATCCGGGAGCGTCGCCGCGAACGCCTTACGTCACGCAATGCCTCCAGAGTGAGGAAGGGGTCATCGTCGCCGCCTCGGACTACATGAAACTGCTGCCGGATGGCCTGGCGAAGTGGGTGCCGCGCCGTCTGGTCAGCTTGGGAACCGACGGATTCGGGCGGAGCGAGTCGCGCGAAAGCCTGCGCGCACATTTCGAGGTGGATGCGCGGTCCATCGCGGCGGCCACGCTCAGCGCGCTGGCGGAAGAGGGCCGCATGCCCATAGACACGGTGCGCCGGGCCTTTGCCAAACTCGAAATTGACCCGGATAAAGCCAACCCAAGGACCGCCTGAGGGGAAACGTCATGCCGACCGAATTCAAGTTGCCGGAACTGGGCGAGAACATCACTTCGGGGACCATTGCGCGTGTTCTTGTGGCGGTGGGAGAGACTGTCGCCGAGGGACAGCCCCTCATCGAAATTGAGACCGACAAGGCCGTCGCGGAAATCCCCAGCACCGTGGCGGGGACGGTGACCGAAATTCGTGTGAGCGAAGGACAGAAGGTGCAGGTCGGGGCGGTGCTCATGGTCTTTGACGCGGCCGAAGCAGCCGCCGTGCGGAAGACGGCCTCGCCAACCGCGGCCAAGACCCCACCGAAACTCGCGGTCCTCGAGCGCGCGGACGGAGCCGCCGCGCCCAAGACGCCGTCGCCGGTGCGCGCCCCGGAACGAGCGGCGGCGGCGCGCGGCGCGGTGGTCGCGTCGCCGACGGTGCGCCGTCTGGCCCGTGAACTGGGCGTCGATGTCAATGCAGTGCCCACGTCGGACCCGACTGGGCGCGTAACGGCGGAGGACGTGCGCCGCTTCGCGGAGAGCGCCAGTAGTAGCATGGGCATCCTGCCCACGGAATCTAATCATGGGCGAGACGCCCGTGCCACGGGTCAGGCGGGGACAACGCCGCCAAAACGGGCGCTCACCGAGGGCAAGTGGGGCCCGGAGTCACGCGAGGCGATGACCACGATCCGGAGCAAGACCGCCGAGCGCATGAGCGCGAACTGGGTGGGCATCCCCCACGTGACGCACCACGACAAGGCGGACATCACGGGTTTCGACGCCTTGCGCAAGAAATGCGGCCCGGCCTTCGAGGCCGCGGGCGCGAAACTGACCGTCACCGCCCTGCTCGTCAAGGTGGTGGTCGAGGCGCTGAAGCGATTTCCGAAATTCAACGCAAGCATCGACGTCGAGCGGGGCGAGCTTGTTTTCAAGCACTACTATCACATCGGCATCGCTGCGGACACCGAACACGGCCTGCTCGTGCCGGTGCTACGCGACGCGGACAAGAAGACGATCAGGCAAATCTCGGTCGAGATGGCGCAACTCGCCGCCAAGGCCCGGTCGCGTAAACTCGCCCTCGACGAGATGCAGGGCGGTACGTTCACCATCAGCAACCTGGGCGGCATCGGCGGGACCGGCTTCACGCCGATCATCAACGCGCCCGAGGTCGCGCTGCTCGGCGTATCGCGCGCGGCGATCGAACCGGTCTTCCTGAACGGGCAATTCGCCCCGCGCGCCATGCTCCCGTTGAGTTTGTCTTACGACCACCGTATTATCGACGGGGCCGAGGCGGCCCGCTTCGTCCGGTGGACGGCCGAGGCGCTCGAACAACCCTGGGGGCTCCTCCTCGAAGAATGACCTTCGCGAAAGGCGCGGCATGAGCGAAACACGCAGCACGAAACTGGCCATTGTCGGCGCGGGCCCGGGCGGCTACGCGGCGGCGTTCATGGCCGCCGACCTTGGCATCGAGGTCACGCTAATCGACGTCGAGCCGAACCCGGGCGGGACGTGTCTCTACCGCGGGTGCATCCCGTCGAAGGCGCTGCTGCACGTCGCCAAGATCATCAACGACGCGAAGGAAGCCGTGCACTGGGGACTCAAATTCGAAGATCCGGAACTCGAATTGGACCGGTTGCGGGCCAGCACACGGGAGGTCGTCGAGCAGTTGACCGGCGGGCTCGGCCAGTTGTGCAAGGCGCGCAAGGTACAGTACCTGCAAGGGCGGGCAAGCTTTCTCGATTCGAACACGCTCGAAGTCTTCGGCGAGAACCTGCACGTGCAGTTGCGGGCGGAACACACCATCATCGCGGCGGGGTCGCGGCCCGCCCTTTTCGGGCCGCTCATCGATTCCCCGCGCATGATGAACTCGACCAACGCGCTGCTCCTGCCCGATGTGCCCGAGACGCTGCTCGTCATCGGCGGCGGCTACATCGGCCTTGAACTCGGATCGGTCTACGCGAGGCTGGGCGTTAAGGTCACGGTGGTCGAGATGGCCGACGGCCTGCTGCCCGGCGCGGACCGGGACCTCGTGCGCTTGTTGGGGCAACGTATGGAAGGCGTCTTCCACGAGATACTGCTCAAGACCACGGTCGCGGAACTCAAGGACACGAAGCAGGGCATGCGCGTGCGCCTGGAGGGGGCGAACATCGCGCAGCCCGACCGCGTCTTCGACAAGGTGCTCGTGTGTGTGGGCCGCAAGCCGAATTCGAGCGGACTCGGCCTCAAGAGCACGCGAGTCCAGGTGGACGAGAAGGGGTTCATCAAGGTCGACGCGCAACGTCGCACCGACGATCCCGCCATCTTCGCCGTTGGCGACATCGTCAACGGCCCCATGCTCGCGCATAAGGCGTCCCACGAGGGCCGCGTCGCGGCCGAGGTGATTGCCGGCCGCAATGTCGCCTTCGAGCCCCGGGCCATTCCCGCCGTCGTCTTCACCGACCCCGAGGTGGCCTGGTGCGGCCTCCAAGAGGCCGAGGCCAAGGCCGTCGCACAGCACGTCAAGGTGCTGCGTTACCCCTGGACGGCATCGGGCCGGGCCGCCACGCTCCATCGCAGCGACGGGCTCACGAAGCTCGTCTGCGACCCTGAAAGCGAACAGGTGCTCGGCGTCGGGATCGTCGGCGAAGGCGCGGGCGAGCTCATCGCCGAAGGGGTACTCGCCATCGAGATGGGCGCTGTGGCGCGGGACTTGGACCTCACCATCCACCCCCACCCGACCCTGAGCGAAACGCTTATGGAGTCCGCCGCTTCGTTTTACGGTCACAGCACGCACGTACATCGGCCGAAGAATAAGTGAGTGGGCGCGTCGCGGGAAGGGACCGGAGGGACAACGTGCGGCGGCGCGTCAGAAGCAAAGACTCAGCGGTCCGTCTTGTCCATCTCGTCCATCTTATCCGAGAGGCCGGCTTCAGCGGATCAGGGCGAGAACTTCGTTGAAATTTTCGCAGTAGGCCGTGCAGAGGGCGCGGGTGCCGCTTGAGAGGATGTTGCCGCCGGCCATGCCGATGGTCGGAAAGCCCGCCAACCGGATGCTGCACACGCCCGCGCCGCTGTCCTCAAGTCCGATAACCGAATTCCGGTCCTTGAAGTCGATGCCGAGACCGACGCGGCAGGTTTCGGCGTACAGCCAGGGATGCGGCTTCGGCGATAGCTCGCCCAGGGTCCCCACTTCCCCCTGCCGCAGCGGGAAGCCTGCCGTGATGATGGCATCGTAGAACTCCTTCGGGTTGCCCAGACCCATCGTACGAAACGCGGACAGAATCTCCGGCCAAGCTTTCTCGTACAACCCGGAGGTCACGAGGCCGATCTTGATGCTGCTCCCCTTGAGTTCCAGGAGGAAATCCTTGAGCCCCGGCGTGGGCGTGAAGGCGTTCGCGCGGCCCCGGCCTTCCATGATGGCATGCAACTCGCGGTGGGTATGTTCGAAGTAGTAGCGCCGCGCCTCCTCAACGGTCCGGTCGGGGCAGTACTTGCGAACGCAATGCTGGAGGTGCTCGGAAACGCTGTGACCGGAGACATAGGGCAGGTCGGCCTCCTCCAACTCGAAGTCCGGGTTCCCGAGGAGACTCGCCGTTGAAAGCTGGATGATCCAGACCCAGAATTCCTCGCTCCGCACGCTCGTGCCGTCCAGGTCCATGAGCACGGCCCGAACCGGCTTGTCGATGCAGACGGGGTGGACAGGGTAATAGGCGGGATAGCCCATTGCGGACGCCACATAGGCGAGGGTGCTGTCCGCGAACGCGATAAACTCGACCTTGCCGTCCCCTGTGGCGGCTATCGCCTTGACCCCGTTTTCGCCGACCCGGAATAAGCCGTCACTACACGATTCGAGGAAGCAAAACCCGGAGCCTTCCGTAACCGCGCCGATAGCGGGAAGAATGGTCACGCACGTACTGTCCCGTCAGCCGAAGACGGCCCGGAAGAAGTGTTTGTTGTCCAGCAACGAAAGGTCCACGTCGACGAAATGCTGGAATTCCTGATCGGAGATGAGAATCTTGTCGTGGACCTCCCTGGCGGACACGTGCGCCTCCGCGCCGAAGGCCTCGTCTTCGCCGATACCGTCATCCGCCTCGAGCATATCTCCCCCAAAAACCGGTTCATCGTCATTGAAAAGGCCGTGCAGCCGGTCCTCGAGGAAGCGGGTCAGCGTTTCCAAAAGGTGCCGCCGCTTCTCCTCGACCGCGCCTTCACTCATTAGTGTCGTATCCAATGGCAAGGCCACACCGCAGAAAATGGTGACCATATCCTTGCAGGCGGGGCACGGCCCCACAATAATGGCCCCGAGCGGCGGGGTAATTATCTTGCCTTTTGCGCCACAATGCGGACATTCGACATTCGTGAATGACAACATAAATCGGATTCTCCGGCATCCTTACCTAAGTCTTAATTGATTATATCATTTCGTGGCGAGAACCGCAAATAAACACACAATATGCGTATTCTAATATAATCAATAAACTCCCCCGCGCTGCCTGGTCTTCAACCGGGTCGCGGTGTGCGGACGCATCAGGAAACACGACCTAACTGGCCGGTATTTCCTCTCCCTCGACCGGCTCGGCAGCCGGCGGCGCGCTGAGGCTGGCTTGGAGCGCCGCGAGGATGGCCACCGCCTCGGCGTTGTCTGTGGTCTTTCGGGCGTGCCAGTTCGGATAGGTGAGCAGCGTGACACCGTAGACCTCCCGCAGGGTCTCAATTCGCACGCCGGTCTCGTGGTCTGAGAGTTCGCTCAGTTCGATGGTATATCTGATACGGCCGGGCACGAAGAGGCGCCGCTTCATCGAAGAATACGCGACGAAGAGTCCGCGCTTGTCGCGGGTGTAGACTTCGAGTTCACGATCGCGCAGGACTGCTTTCACCGCCTGCCACGCTTCCTCGAACGGCGCCTCGACCGTGACGGCGTCCGTCATGGCGAAGTCGGTTGTATCCCTGGCTGCGCGGGCGCAGCCGAGCACACTCAGCAGCACGAGCATTGAGACGACTACGAAGACTTTGCGGATCATCATATGCCTTCTTCCCCGATCCAGCGACGGACGCATTCTAACACAGCATCCGGCGCCTTTCAACACGCAGGCCCGCGGCAGGTTTCAGATGGGACCGAACTTCGAGAGGGGCCAGAAGCGCAGGAGTGCGGTGCCGATAATCTGGGTTTCGTCGACAGGGCCGAAGCTTCGGCTGTCTTTGCTCAGGCTGCGGTGATCGCCGAGCACGTAATACTCGCCGGGCTGCAGCATTTCCTCGTCGACATCCGGCGAATCGCGTTCCTCAGGGACCAGATATTCCTCATCGACACGGCGATGGTTGACGTAGATGTCGCCCAGTTCGAATTGCACGAGGACGCCGTCGCCGCCGGGGGCGTTGGCGCTGACGGTGTTCGCGCCCCGTTTGAGCCCCTTGGCGATGACGCGCTTGATATACCGCTTGCGGGCGCCGTCGCGGCTCTCGAAGACGACAATGTCGCCGGATTGTATGGGCTCATACCGGCGAAAGAGGGGGACATGGCTGAGTTTCAGGGGCAGTTTGAGGACGAGTATGCGCTCTCCGTCCTCGAGGGTGGGAAACATGGAGGGGCCCTGGACTTCGTAACCCTCGATAACGAAAGTCTTTAGGAGTAGGAACAGGACCAGGAACAGGGCGATCATCTTGAGTAATTCGATGATCTCGCGCCTGACCTCCTGGTGCTGGGGTTGCCCATTCGGGTCCGAATTCTGGACTGTCGCCATACTCACGCGCCGGCCTTTCGCTGGATGATCGGGTTCGCGGGCCGGAAGCTGCCCGCGCGTATCGCGTCGCAAAAGTCTGCCATACTTTGAATTACGGCGTCAAATTCCATTGCGTGGACGCCGACGTCGTAAATGCGGTGGGCATCGCTGCTTGCGGTGGGACGAATCCCAAGCTGTTCCGCCAGGTTGCGGGCCAGCCGTTGTTCGTGGGAGGCCAGGTTCGTGCTTCGTATCTCGATGCCGTCCAGGCGCATGTGGGCGATTCGTTCGTCGAACCCGAGACCCGCCCGGGTCGGGTGCGCGGCAATACACACGCCGCCGAGGGCGTGCGCGCGGTCCACGGCCCGCTCCGGGTCGCCGCCCGGCTCGAATCGAGGAACATGTTGGGGGGCCAGCCCGTAGATGAGGATATCGCCGCATGCCGATGTGTACTCGAACCCGGCCAGGAGGATGAACCCCGGCTCGCCCGAGGCGTCGAGGAGCGCCTCGATCTCGTCATCGGACCATTGGTAATGGTGCTCGGTGATGACGAGCCCGTCCAGACCGGTCCGGACGGCCTGGCGGATCAACGCGAATTCATTGATATTGCTGCACGAGGAATGCCGCCGCGTGTGCAGATGCGTGTCCAGCAATAGGCTCATACCCGAGAGGTCCTTACACTACAAGGAAACATGCGCGGACGGGTCAGCCTTCCCCCATCTCGCCAAGGAAGGCGTCCGCCGCCCCATCGACCACCAGCATGAGCTTCTGGCCGTCCGTGGTGACGCGGAGGTCCGCCACATTGAAGCCGTCCGGGAGTACGCGGATCGACTCGATGCTCTCGCGGGGAAACATCATGGCGCTTGGCTTCTTGTCAATCTCGACACCCTGCTGCTGTTGCCGCGAAAGCATGATCCCGCGGGCTTCCATGATGAGCCAGTTGTCGTTGAAGGCCGTGACCTTGCCAATGTAACACCACGGTTTCTGCCCCTGATGGCCCTTCTTCAACTTGAGACGAACTATTCTGTCCTTAATCATGCGCCGGTTCTCCCTCGAATGGCCGGTTTGGTTGTCGATGGGACTATACCACATACGGGCGGGCGGGCACAGCGTGGAACTCGAAGGTTCAAGGCAATTGCATGAAGACCCGCCCTTGGAAGGACACGAGCCATATCTTAAGCATGCCGCAAGGGGCCTCGCTCCAGTGCGGCTGCCCTCCGCGAAAAAGGCGAAACAAGACACTTGACATCGGCCACGATTTCCGTTATAGAGGTACCTGCTTGGCTTACGTAGACGCATCAGCGGGGAGGGGTGGCGCCGGTTTAACGAAGGGGGGGGTGTCTCCTGAGTTGTTAACGCGGTGTATGAGAGTAAAGATCATGTTCAGGGTATTCTTCTGTCTAATGCTGTTGCTGGTAGTGTCTTTGAACGCGTCCGCGCTGACGGGGGCTGGCGACTCCGCTACGGGTCCGCTGAACACGGTGACGCCGGTGTTTTCGAATCTGATCGCAACGCCGAACCGGGCGGCGCCCGGCGATTCGGTGACGTTGACCTTCAGCGTGTCCAAGATACTCGATGGCAGCCCAAGGGTTCTGGTGAACGGCCATACGGCTGCGGTCACGCAGACGAAGGGTGGCGGCACATACACGTGCGCCTACCTTGTGTCCGAATCGGACGAGCTTGGCATGGCCCTGATAGAAATCTGGGGCGAGGACGCGCTCGGCAACGCGGGCGAGCTTATTGACGACGCGATCCTCGAAATTGTCGAGATTGAAAACGAGATCCCGGTGCGCGTTTGGCCGTGGGCAGTGGTGGCCTTCGCGGCGGCGGGACTCGCCGCATTGCTGCGACGGCGCCGGCATCAGGCGACGGTGTTGTTGCTGGCGGCGGCTTTGGGCATGAGCGCGACGGCGTCCGCACAGGCGCCCAGCGTGTCGAACGTCGCCTTCTCGCAGGGGAAAGACCCCGCGCTCGGCACGAAGGTGGACGTCCATTATGACCTCGTCGCGCCGAACGGTCCTTGCGACATCACGGTGTCGTTGTCCAAGGACGGCGGCGCGGACGGGTATAGCTATCCCGTCACGTCGGTCACAGGCGATCTCGCCGATGTCACCACGGGCACGGGCAAACACATCGTGTGGGACATACGCGCGGATTACCCCGAAGAAGACATTCTCAACGCCCGCATCCGCGTGACGGCCGAGGATGGACTTCCGGCCATCGACGCCTTCGCCATCAATGGCGGCGCGGCATCGACGGACGACCCGATGGTAACGCTGGACAACTCGGCCACGAACAGCCCCACCGAGTACATGGCGAGCGAATCTTCGGATTTCAGCGACGCGACGTGGCAGCCCTACGGAACGGCGCCGGCCTTCACCCTTTCTCCCGCCGAAGGCGGCATGAAGACGGTGTACTTCAAGGTGCGCAATGCGGCGGGGGAATCGGCGCCAATCAGCGACACCATAAATCTGGTTGAAGAGCGGACCATCCTGCTTCCCGGCGATGTACCGCTCGAGCTGGTGTGGGTGCCTTCGGGCAGTTTCCTGATGGGCCGCTATCCGGGCGAGCTGGACAGCGCTTCGAATGAAGACCCGCAGCATCCGGTGACGCTGGCGTACGGGTTCTGGATGGGCAAGTACGAGTTGACGCAGCAGCAATGGCTGGCGGTGCGCGGCTCGTGGCCGAGTACAGAGCCTTCGGACGCCAACGGGCTTGGCGACAGCAGTCCCGCCTATTATGTTTCGTGGAATGATGCGAAGGATTTCATCACAACCCTGAACGCGCATATTGTGAGCAGCGGCCAGGGACCGTTGGCACTGAGGCTGCCCAGTGAGGCGGAGTGGGAGTATTCCTGCCGGGCGGGTACGCAGACCCGCTTCTACTGGGGCGACGATCCAACCTACACAGAGATGGGGACCTATGCGTGGTGCTACAGCAACAACGACCCGAGCGGCGCCAAGCCCGTGGGCGGGAAACTGCCCAACATCTTTGGTCTGTATGACATGAGCGGCAACGTGCAAGAATGGTGCGAAGACGATGTGCATTGGAGTTACACCGGGGCGCCCGCGGACGGGAGCGCGTGGATTGACTCCCCGCGGGCCGATATCCGGTTTTTCCGGGGCGGCGCTTTCAGCTCTTACACCAGTTGCCGCTCGGCGGCGCGGTCCGCCGGCGCGGTGGGCGCTCATGTTCATTTTCTCGGCTTCAGGCTGGCTGCGGACCTCCCTCCGACGGTGACGGACTTTGCCATCAACGGGGGGGCGTCCACGACGGCGGACCCGGTGGTAACCCTGGATAATGCGGCCGACAACCGGGCAGCGGAATACATGGCGAGCGAAGCGAGCGATTTCAGCGGCGCAACCTGGCAGGCCTATGGAACAGCGCCTACCTTCACGCTCTCCTCCGCCGAAGGCGGCACGAAGACGGTGTATTTCAAAGTGCGCAACGAAGCCGGCGAATCAGCGGCGGTGAGCGATACCATCGACCTGACGGGGCGGACCGTCACCCTTCCGGGCGATGTGCCGCTCGAGCTGGTATGGGTGCCGGGCGGGACGTTCATGATGGGCCGGTACCCGGGAGAGGTGGACAGCTTTGATTGGGAAGACCCGCAGCATCCGGTGACGCTGGCGTACGGGTTTTGGATGGGTAAGTATGAGATCACGCAGCAGCAGTGGCTGGCGGTGCGGGGCTCGTGGCCGGGACCGTCCCCGGTGTATGGGTATAGCGCCAACTGCCCCGCCTATTCCCTTTCGTGGAACGACGCGCAGGATTTTATCACGTCGCTGAACGCCCATATTGCCAGCAGCGGCCGGGGCCCGTTGACGGTGCGGCTGCCCAGCGAGGCCGAGTGGGAATACGCCTGCAGGGCGGGAACGACCACGCGGTTCTACTTTGGCGATTCCTTGGGCTGCGACGGGTTCTGTTCGGATTGCGCGGCGGGCACGCTCCCGGGCAACCGGACAGATTACCTGTGGTACTGCGGCAGCGACAGCCCAGGCGGGGCCAAGCCGGTGGGCGGAAAACTGCCCAACGCGCTTGGTTTGCACGACATGCACGGCAACATACACGAGTGGTGCGAAGATGACAGCCATTATGACTACCTTGGCGCGCCGGCCGATGGCAGCGCGTGGCTGGAGTCGCCGCGGACCGACTATCGGATGCTCAAGGGCAGCTCGTATAGCGACGCTATCATATACTGTCGTGCGGCATGTCGGAGCCATTACCCGGCGGACTGGCGCGAAAACGTCGTCGGGTTCCGGCTGGCCGCCTCCTTCAACGTAACTTCCTTTGCGATCAACGGCGGCGCGGCTACAACGGCAGATCCCCTAGTCACGTTGAACAACGCGTGCGTGGGGTCGCCAACGGAATACATGGCGAGCGAATCTCCGGATTTCAGCGGCGCGACCTGGCAGCCCTACGCTACAGCGCCGACCTTCACGCTGTCCTCGGGCGAAGGCGGCACAAAGACCGTTTATTTCAAGGTGCGCAATGCGGGCGAGGAATCGGCGCCGGTAAGCGACACCATTGATTTGATGGGACAGACCATTACCCTGCCCGGCGATGTGCCCCTCGAACTGGTGTGGGTGCCTGGCGGGACCTTCATGATGGGCCGGTATCCGGGCGAGGCGGATAGTAGTAATAGAGAGGACCCGCAGCATCCGGTGACGATGCCGTACGGATTCTGGATGGGCAAGTACGAGATCACACAGCAGCAGTGGTTCGCGGTACAAGGGTCCTGGCCGGGGTTGCCGCCGTATTCATCAAATGGAATGGGTGATACCTATCCGGTGTACTACGTCTCGTGGTACGCTGCCAGCGGTTTCGTCACATCGCTTAACGCCCATATTGTGAGCAGCGGCCAAGGGCCGTTGACGGTACGGCTGCCGAGTGAAGCCGAGTGGGAGTATGCCGCACGGGCGGGAACGACCACGCGCTTCTACTTTGGTGACTCGTTGGGCTGCGATGGCTTATGTACGGATTGTGCAGCGGACATGCTGCCGGGCAACCGCGCGGACTACATGTGGTACTGCGGTAATAACAGCCCGGGTGGAAGCAAACCCGTGGGCGGAAAGCTGCCGAATGCCTTTGGTTTGTATGACATGAGCGGCAACGTGTACGAGTGGTGCGAAGATGACGGTCATTATGACTACCTTGGTGCGCCGTCGGATGGCAGTGCTTGGGTGGATTCGCCTCGGGGCTTTACCCGGGTGTACCGGGGAGGCGAGTGGAGCTACTACGCTTCTAGATGTCGATCGGCCTATCGGTACACCTGGGGGCCGGGCAATTCGGGCTATCACCTTGGGCTCCGTATCGCCGCGGTGCCGACCCAGGTCGTGTCTTTCTCCATCAACGGCGGCGCGGCCACGACGGCCGATCAGGTAGTGACACTGGACAATACGGCTACAAACAGCCCGACAGCGTACATGGCGAGTGAATCCTCGGATTTCAGCGGCGCGACCTGGCAGCCTTACGATACGGCGCCGGCTTTCACGCTTTCTTCGTTCGAAGGCGGCACGAAGACGGTATACTTCAAGGTGCGCAACGCTGGAGGCGAATCGGCGCCGGTGAGCGACACCATTGACCTCACGGGCCGCACCGTTACCCTTCCGGGTGATGTGCCGCTTGAACTGGTGTGGGTGCCTTCGGGCAGTTACCTGATGGGCCGCTATCCGGGCGAGGCGGACAGCAACGCGGGGGAAGACCCTCAGCACGAGGTCACGCTGGCGTACGGCTTCTGGATGGGCAAGTACGAGATCACCCAGCAACAGTGGCTGGCCGTGCGGGGCGCGTGGCCGGGCGAATCCCCATCGTCTGGTGTCGGCGACACCTATCCCGCCTATAACATCTCCTGGGATGATGCGAAAGATTTCATCACCTCGCTGAACGCGCATATTGTGAGCAGCAACCAGGGTCCGTTGACGGTGCGGCTGCCCAGCGAAGCCGAGTGGGAATACGCCAGCCGGGCGGGCACGACCACGCGCTTCTACTTTGGCGATTCGACGGGCTGTGCGGCGGACTGTTCAGATTGCGCGGCGGGAACGCTGCCGGGTAACCGCACGGATTATATGTGGTACTGCGGCAACAACAGCCCGGTTGGGACCAAGCCCGTGGGCGGGAAATTGCCGAACGCCTTCGGCCTGTACGACATGAGCGGCAACATGTACGAGTGGTGCGAAGACGACTACCATTCGAGTTATATCGGCGCCCCGACGGATGGCAGCGCGTGGATTGATGCGCCACGGGCTTCGTACCGGATAGTCCGCAGCGGCTGCTGGATCGCCGACGCCAAGTGGTGCCGGTCGGCGTATCGGGACAGCAGCATGCCGGACTCTCAGTACAACGTCATCGGATTCCGGCTGGCCGCGGTGCCGACCCAGGTACTATCTTTCGCCATCAACGGCGGCGCGGCCACGACGACCGAGCCGGTGGTAACGCTGGACAACACGGCGGCGGGCAGCCCGACGGAGTATATGGCGAGCGAGTCGCCGGATTTCAGCGGCGCGGCATGGCAGCCGTACGCTATTGCGCCGTCGTACACACTATCTTCCGGTGAAGGCGGCACGAAAACGGTGTATTTCAAGGTGCGCCATGTGGGCGGCGAATCCACTGCCGTTAGCGACACCATCGACCTTGCGGGGCGAACCATTACGCTTCCGGGCGATGTGCCGCTTGAACTGGTGTGGGTGCCTACCGGCAATTTCCAGATGGGCCGGTACCCCGGCGAGGCGGAAAGCGACACGCGAGAAGATCCGCAGCATCCGGTCACTCTGGCGTATGGGTTCTGGATGGGCAAGTACGAGATCACGCAGCAGCAGTGGCTGGCGGTGCGCGGCTCCTGGCCGGGCTTGGCGCCTTCCTCCACGTACGGGCTTGGCGACAGCTATCCGGCCTATTTTGTCTCGTGGAATGATGCAAAGAACTTCACCACGACGTTAAATGCCTACATCGTCAGCACTAGCCAGGGGCCGTTGACGGTGCGGCTGCCCAGTGAGGCCGAGTGGGAATATGCGTGCCGGGCGGGTACGCAGACGCGCTTCTACTGGGGCGACGATTTGACCTACACCGAGATTGGGACCTACGCGTGGTACTCCGGCAACAACAGCCCAAGCGGTACCAAGCCCGTTGGCGGGAAGCTGCCCAACCTCTTTGGTCTCTATGACATGAGCGGCAACGTGTCAGAATGGTGTGAAGACGACCACCATTATTCAGGCTATACCGGAGCACCCGCGGACGGGAGCGCATGGATTGACTCGCCGCGGGACGATTCCAGGGTATTCAGGGGAGGCCCTTACGCCGGCCTCTATCACTGCCGCTCGGCGTTTCGGTTTGCCGGCGTGGCGACCGCCCGAACATATAATATTGGGTTCCGCCTCGCCGCGCTGCCGACCAGGGTGCTGACTTTGGCCATCAACGGTGGTGCGGCCACGACGGCCGATCTGCTGGTAACGCTGAATAATACGGCCACGAACAGTCCAATGGAGTATATGGCGAGCGAAGCGCCGGATTTCAGCGGCGCCACCTGGCAGCCCTATGGTACGGCGCCCAGTTTTACACTTTCCCTCGGCGTAGGGGCCCGGACGGTGTACTTCAAGGTGCGCGGTGTGGACGGTCAAGAGTCCGAAGCCGCCAGTGACACGATCTTTGTACTGCCGAACACAGTACCCGTGGATGCGGGGACGTTCACGATGGGGCGGACCGCGTCCGGTGATGACGCGACGGACGGCTCCGCCGACGAACTCCCGCAGCACGAGGTAACGCTGGGGGCTTACCAGATCGGCAAATATGAAGTGACGAACAAGGAGTATTGCGATGTCTTGAACTGGGCAAAAGCGAAAGGGTATCTGTATGCGGATGTTGCCGGGACGCCTTGGACGGGTTTGGGCTTCATTTACGCCGGCGGAACGGCTGACAGCCGATATGCGATTGGGGTATTCTCGACGTCGTATCATATCCAGTATTCCGGCGGTGTGTTTACCAGCAAGACCAGTGTGGGGTTGCCGGGCACGACGAGCTACGCCATGGACACGCACCCCATGGTCGATTTGTCCTGGTGCGGCGCGGTAGCGTTCTGCAACTGGCTGAGCGAGTGGCAGGGGCTGACGCCGTGTTACGACATGAATTCGCCGGAGTGGCCGTTGACGATAGCGCCGCCGACGCCGGGCGGCTATCGGTTGCCGACGGAGGCGGAGTGGGAACGGGCGGCGGCCTGGGATGGGTCGAAGCATTGGATCTACAGTTTTATCAGCGATACGCTGACCGGTAAGGACCGGGCGAACTACATCGACATCAATCCAAACTTCGTCAATCCGCTGGGCTTGACGACAGAGCCCTACACCTCGCCCGCAGGGTGGTTTAACGGGGTCAATGTCAGTCCGAACGGCAGCGTAGCCACGGTGGACAGCCCCAGCCCGGTCGGGGCGTATGACATGAGCGGCAATGTTTCGGAAATGTGCCACGACCGGTTCTCAACCACCTACTACAGCGGCGGAGCCATGACGAATCCAACGGGGCCTGCGACAGGTTCGAGCCGCGTCGTTCGGGGCGGATCCTACCTCGCCGCCCGCGGCTATAGCCGTTCTGCGGAACGAATGTCCATCGACCTGACGAGCACCAACAGAGGTCGCGGGTTCCGCCTCACCAGGTCGGAATGAAAGTTGCAGGCGAAAGGGTGAAGTCTGCGTAAGAGCAGGGACCGCTATTCATGAGCCTTATGGCTCCCCCATAAACGATGAAAACCTGGACGCGGCAACCTTGCCGCGGTGAAGGCGGCTGGAAGCCTCGTCTGCTTATTCGTCCATCTAGACGCGGCGTCCCTGCCGCGTTTTCCGCCACGAGGCTGGAAGCCTCGTCTACGTTTTCGCTATTCTCGTGGGCATGGAATGAGAGGTTGGCATAATGCAAGAGGGCGTGGACGATATCGAGTTTCACTTCTTCGACCCCTCGCAGCCCATCGGGCAGTTGTCGGGAAATCTCCCCCATTGGCGTCAAGAAGGCGTTCGGTATTTCGTCACGTTCCGTCTGGCTGATTCGATCCCGCAAGACAAACTGCGGCAATGGCAGGAGGAGAAGGATAGGTGGCTGAAGCGCAATCCCCCGCCGCATACTCCGGAGCAAGTGCGGGAATTCTGGCGCTTGTTTCCCGAACGATTCCACCGCTGGTTGGACGCGGGATATGGCGCGTGTGTGTTGGGCAAACCTCGTGTCGAGGAACTCTTGCGGGGGGTATTGCGGAATTTCGACGGAGAACGGTATGAACTTGGGGAGCATGTCGTGATGCCCAATCATGTGCATGCGGTGGTATCGCCGTTGCCCGGTGTGGAATTGTCCGGGATATTGCACACGTGGAAATCATACTCGGCCAATAAAATCAACGCGCTTGCCGGGCGGCGGGGGGTGCTTTGGCAAAAGGAATCGTTTGACCACATCGTGCGCAACGCTGAGCAATTGGAACGTATCAACGCTTATATTCGCCACAACCCAGAGGGAAAGTAGACGCGCAAGAGGCTGGAAGCCTCGTCGACGCTATGTCTTGAGAAGAACGAGGCTGGAAGCCTCGTCTACATGGGTCTGGGCCACGACATATGCACGCCGGCAGAAGCCAAGGGTCCGGATTGTTTACAATTCGTGCGGCTTGTGCTACGCTTTACACAGGTAGGAGGCAGTTCTAACCATGTTCAAGCGGCTGGCCGCCCTGGTCTTCCTGGGCATCGTCGCCGCCGGGTGCGCCACGGAGTCTCGCGCGTACCGGGAGCGGGACGGTGTGCGTTACGGTGTCACTCACGGCGTGTTTCGCGGGCGGTGGTGGAGTTACTACGAACGCGGGGCGTCTTACCTCGCGGGGCAGTTCTACGAGGAGGCGCGGTCGGATTTCGAGACGGCGCTCCAAGGCTATACGCGCGACACGTGGCGCGCGCGCACGTATGGTCTGCATTTCGTGGAGTATTTCCCGAATCGCGAACTGGGCGTGCTCCATTACCACGCGGGGGAGTTGGACCAGGCCGAGCAGTATTTGCGCCGGTCGCTCGCCTCGGTGGACACCGAGCGCGCGCACTACTATCTCGATCTCGTGACCCGGGCGCGCATCCAGAGCGGCGCCGTCTCGGACGCCACCGCGCCGGCGGTCCAGGTGGACACGCCGTTGGGCGTGCTCGTGGCCGCGCGCGAGGTGCCGGTCGAAATCCGGGCGCGGGACGACGTGGGCGTCAATTGCGTCTGGGTCGACGGCAAGGTGCTGTATCAGCGGGGCAGTCCGGAAGAATTGGCCTTTTCCGAGGAATTGCTCCTGCCGGAGGGACCGCAGACGATCCGGTTCGAGGCGCTGGACCTCGCCGACAAGAAGGTGTCCCAAGAGGTCGAGGTGACGGTGGACCTGACGGGGCCGACCGTTGGCATCTTCTCGCCGACGGATGCGCTCGTGATCGATGCGGCGTCGATCGAGGTGCAAGGCGCGGCAGTGGACCGCTACGGCGTGGCGTCGGTCACGATCAACGGCCAGACCGTCGCCGAGTCCGGGGGGCCGACGCGGCTCGAATTCCAAGGCGAGGCGGCGCTTTCGACAGGCGAGAACACGGTGGTCATTGCGGCCCGCGACCTTGCGGGCAACGAGACGCGCACGGCCCTGCGGATCTATCGCGGGCAGCCGCAGTCGCCCGCGGCACGGCTGTGGCGTCTTGAACGGACGCGGCCCGACGCGCTGCGCGTGGCCCACGGCGGCGCGGGCGCGCTGCAGGTGGTGCTTTCGGCGACGACGGACGAAACGCCGGGGATAAGTCTGAAGTCGCCTGACCCGGATCGCCCGTACCGGCACAATCGCACGCTGCGCGTGGCGGGCGACGTGGTCACAGAGACGAAGGTGGCCTCGCTCACCATCAACGGCGAGCCGTTCACCGACCTCACCGGTGCGCCGCACGAGAGCTTCAACCGGCGCATCCCGATTGACGCGCCGGAGGACGAGACCGGCGCGACGACGGTGCCGCTTTCGATTGTGGCGCGTGACGAGACCGGCGCGACCGTGAGCCGCGATTTCCAGGTGGAGGTGCGCCCGGTCATGTTGAAGAGCCGCGAGTCGCGCATGCCGGTGGCGGTGCTGGCCTTCGCGGGCAACGGGGTCGAGCCGGCGCTGGCGGAACTGCTTCGGGTCTCGACGGAGGGCGAACTGGTCAACGGCGACCGGTTCCGCGTCGTGGACCGCACGCGCTTGCAGGACGTGTTGACCGAACAGCAGCTTTCGGCGGCGCTCGGGGACCCGAACCAGGCGATTCAACTGGGCAAATTGACGCCCGCGCACGTGTTCCTCGTGGCGGACGTGTTTCCGCGCGACCAGCAAGGCATCGAGGTCAAGGCGCGGGTCATCAGCACGGAGACCTCGGACGTGGTCGCGACGCTGGATACGTTCATCGACAATCGCGACGACCGGGCAAAGGTCACGGCGGGCTGCGCGGCCATTGTGAGCCAGCTTGCCGCCCTGTTTCCGCGTCTCTCGGGCGAATTGCTCGCGGTTCGCGGCCAGGACGCGGGCGCGGAGGTACTCGTGAACTGGACGCCCGAGGACGGTGTCCGGCCAGGCGCGTACATGCTGGTTGTGCGCGAGGAAGAGCCGTGGGTGGATGAGGACACCGGCGAAGTGCTCGCGCCGGGCGAATACGTGGAAGTCGGGCGCGCGAAGGTGCAGAGCGTGCAATCGAGCGGCGCGCGCGCGCGCACAGTGGAACAGACTCAGGAGGGGAGGCAGCTTGAAAAAGGCATGCCGGCTATTACCATGTAGTCTCTTGGCGGTCGCGCTGCTGGCCGCACCGGCGGCCTGGGCGCAGATCCAGATTAACTCGTCGCCGAGCAAGGTCGGCAGCGGGGCGCGCGCGCTCGGAATGGGCAGCGCATTCATCGCCATTGCCGACGACGCGACCGCCGCGTCGTGGAACCCCGCCGGGTTAACACAACTCGAACGCCCCGAGATTTCGCTGGTCTACAGTTGGAAGCGCTTCGACGAGGAATTCGGCTCGCGGGTTTATCGCGAAATGCGCGACGATCACGGCGTAAACCTGGACGACCTGAACTACGCCAGCGTCGTGTACCCGGTGCGCCGCACCTTTGCCGGGCGTAACCTTATCCTGAGTCTGAACTACCAGCGGCAGTACGACTTTGATCGCAACCTCGACTATGACGTGCGCTTCTTCAACGCCGGGGCCGGCGGCATTACGCGGATGCGCCTGCGCGGAGACTATGCGCAACGCGGCAGTCTGTCCACGATCACGCCCGCCGTCGCCTTTGAACTGACGAACCGCCTCTCCCTCGGGCTTGCCGTCAACCTGTGGGACCAGTCGCTCATCTCCGGCAATAAGTGGCGCACCCACCAGGAAGGCAGCTCTTTCTTCACTACGAACGGCGTGGTTACGCCCGCCTCGTTCGGCCGTTACACGGTCGAGGAGGAGTACGACGACTTCGAGTGCGTCAATTACACCGTCGGCTTGCTGTACAAGCCGACCGCGCGGCTCAGCTTCGGCATGGTTTACCACACCCGCTTCACCGCGGAAGTCGAGTACACGCGCCGGTTCCGTTCGTACATGGGCGGAGTGCCTGTTTTCCGGACCACCACGCAGCGTGATCGCGAAATCACCTTTCCCGACGCGCTGGGCATCGGCGCCGCCTACCGGTTCCCGAACGACAAGCTCACGCTGTCCCTCGACGTGACCCGCCGCGATTGGGACAAGTTCGTCATCGTCGAGGAAAGCGGATTGCTGTTTTCGCCCATGGGCGCGACGCCGTTCTTCCCGATGCCGCGACGCACCTCAGGCGTAAGCGGCCTGCCGAAACACCTCAGCCCGCACGACCCGACGTATACGATCCGCCTCGGCGCGGAGTACGTATTCGTGAACGAGGCCAAGCCGCGCCAGGACTTCCTGCCCAGCCTCCGCGCGGGCATCTTCTACGATCCCGAGCCATCGAGCAATCGGAGCGACGTCTGGTACGGACTCGGGCCCGCGTTCGGTCTCGAACCGAAGGGCGACGGGAAGCCGGATGATTACTATGGAGTCGCCCTGGGCGCGGGGCTGCTCATCCGCAACCGGGTGAATCTCGACATCGCCTACCAGTTCCGCTGGGGCGACGACGTGCGCAAGGACACCTTCGGGCTCAAGTCCACCGACGCCGATGTGCGCCAGCACTATCTCTACTTCTCGACGGTGATATACTTCTGAAGGCCGCGGTCGGTATGGGAAGCGGCCCACCTCAGGCGGTGGCGGTCTTCCTTACAGCCGGTACGTGTGTGCCGTCGCTATCTTGCGTCGAGAGTCCCACCAATAGCCGTGTGAAGCCTGAGCTTCCGATACGTCTCGGCGCAGGTCAACCCGCAGGTCAACCGTTCTTTGACATGCGGACGAGCCTCATCGTATACTCCGCCCTCTCCGGCGCGCTCTTGGGGAAGCCGGTAAAACCGTAACCAGTGGGAAGTGGAAGGCTATGCTGTTATTCGTACCCAAAGAGATGCGGGAAGGCGAACTGCGCGTGCCGATGACGCCCGAAGCGGTAAAGAAACTCGTGTCCAAAGGCGCGGAAATCGTGGTCGAGGCCCGCGTCGGCGCGACGTGCGGCTACGCGGATTCGGCGTACCAGGACGCGGGCGCGACGGTGTCGGACGCGCGCGCCGAGTTGCTGGGCCGGGCCGATGTCATCCTGCGGCTGAACGAGCCCGCGGCGGGCGAGGTCGGCCAGATCAAGCGCGGCGCGGTCCATATCAGCTACCTGGATCCGTTCAACAAACCGGAATTGCTCGATGAATTCATGCGTTGCGGCGTCTCCGCCATCGCGATGGAGATGATTCCGCGAACCACGCTCGCGCAGAAGATGGATGCGCTGAGTTCGCAGGCGAACCTGGCGGGCTACGTTGCAGTGGTGCTGGCTGCGTCCCGGCTGCCGATGGTGCTGCCGATGATGATGACGCCGGCAGGCACTTTGAAGCCTTCGCGGGTGTTCATCATCGGCTGCGGCGTGGCGGGGCTCCAGGCCATCGCGACGGCCAAGCGCCTGGGCGCGCGAGTCGAGGCGTTCGACACGCGCCCGGTGGTCGAGGAACAGGTGCAGTCGCTCGGCGCGAAGTTCGTGAAGATCGACCTGGGCGAAACGGGGCAGACGAAGGACGGCTACGCCCTCGAGCTGACCCCGGAACAGAAACAGAAACAGATCGAGGGCATGGCCAAGGTCATTGCGCAGTCGGACGTGTTGATCACGACGGCGCAGGTGTTTGGCAGGAAGGCCCCGGTGATTGTGACCGAGGCGATGGTGCGGTCGATGCGGCCCGGCAGCGTGGTGGTGGACTGCGCGGTGGACACGGGCGGGAACGTCGAGTGCGTGAAGGCGGGCGAGGAAGTCGAGGTGGCGGGCGTTCGCGTGCTCGGCTTCCGGAACCTGCCCGGCCGTGTGCCAGTGCACGCGAGCCAGATGTACGCCGCGAACGTGGCCAACCTTGTCGAGCATTTCTGGGACAAAGAGGCGAAAGTATTGAAACTGGACCTCGAAGACGAGATTATGCGCGGCTGCCTTGTAGTGCATGAGGGCGAACTGCGCAGCGAGATGCTGAAGAAAGCGAGGGCATGATTATGTCGAGAGCATCAGTCAAACGCGGACGCGGCGCGGACGGGCGCGCATTGGCCGTCTTGACGGCGGTCCTGGGACTCGCCTGTCTTGCGCTGTTGCTGACGGGGCTGTTCAGTCACGTCGCGGCGCAAGCGCCGGCGTCGGAGGGGGCCGCAGCGTCCGTCGCGGACACGGCGACCACGACGACCGGCAGCGGACGCGTCCAGGTCCAAGCCACGATTCTTCTGTTGTTTACGTTCCTGATTGCGGTCTTCCTCGGCGTCGAGTTAATAACGAAGGTGCCGTCGCAATTGCACACGCCGCTGATGTCCGGCTCGAACGCCATCTCGGGCATCACGATCGTGGGGGCGCTCATCGCGGCGGGGCAGGGCGCGGACAGTTGGGTGCTGCGGATTGTCGGCGTGATCGCCATGGTGTGCGCGATGATCAACGTGGCGGGAGGCTACCTGGTGACCAACCGGATGCTTCGGATGTTCAAAGGCAGAGAAGGGAGCAAGCAGTGAGCAACCTGATTGTCATCTGTTACATGGTCGCGGCCGTACTTTTCATTTACGGCCTGAAGATGCTGAGCAAGCCGACCACCGCGGTGCGCGGCAATCTGATTTCGGCGGTGGGCATGCTCATCGCCATCGCAGTGACGCTCATCGATCGCTCGATTGTCTCCTATGAGTGGATTATTATCGGCGGCATCATCGGGGCGCTGATCGGCGCCACGGCGGCGGTACGTGTGCCGATGACGTCCATGCCGGGATTCGTGGCCTTCTTCAACGGTACGGGCGGTTTAGCCAGTTTCCTCGTCGGTTGGTCCGATTACCACATGCATTTCACCCGCGACGGCTACGGCGCGCACGACCTGGACAAGCTGGTGCTGCTGCTGGCGACGTATCTCGCCGTGCTCATCGGGGGGGTAACGTTCTCGGGCAGCATGATCGCCTACGCGAAGCTCGAAGAGAAGATGGGGTCAAAACCGATCCTGTTCAAGGGGCAGCAGATCGTCAATGCACTTATTCTGGGCGGCGCGTTGGTGTGCGGCGTCATCTACGTCTGGATACCCGATGCGCCGGCGGTATACGGCGTCTTCGCAATCACCGGCGTGTTGGCGCTGATCCTGGGCGTGCTGGTGACGATCCCGATCGGCGGCGCGGATATGCCCGTTGTGATCTCCCTGCTGAACAGCTACTCGGGGATGGCGGCGTGCGCGTCGGGGTTCGTGCTGAATAACACCGTGTTGATTGTCGCCGGGTCGTTGGTCGGCGCGAGCGGCATCATCCTGACGAGCATCATGTGCAAGGCCATGAACCGGTCGTTGGCGAACGTGCTCTTCAGCGGCTTCGGCGCGGCCGAGGGCAGCCTGGGCGGCGGCGGCGGCGCGCAGGGTGAGGTAAAGGCCCTTTCGCCGGAAGACGCCTACTACGTGCTCGAAGCGGCAAGTTCGGTGGTCTTCGTTCCAGGTTACGGCATGGCCGTGGCGCAGGCGCAGCACGTGGTGCGTGAACTGGGAGACCTTCTCCAGCACAACGGGGCCGACGTAAAGTACGCGATTCATCCGGTGGCCGGGCGCATGCCGGGCCATATGAACGTGCTCCTCGCGGAGGCGAACGTGCCATACGAGCAGTTGGCGGAAATGGACGACGTGAATCCGACCATCGACACCGTAGACGTGTGCATCGTCATCGGCGCGAACGACGTGGTGAATCCGGCGGCGCGCGAGGACCCGAGTAGCTCCATCTACGGCATGCCCATCATCAATGTCGACTTCGCGAGGACCTGCTTCGTCATTAAGCGGTCGATGCGATCCGGCTTCGCGGGCATCGAGAACCCCCTCTTCTACAAGGAGAACACCCGCATGGTCTTCGGCGACGCGAAGCAGGTTGTGGGCGCGCTCGTCGAGCAGTTCAAGAGCGCCTGAACCAGCGCGTAATGGTCGTTCCGGCGGGACGGCGGCGGGGCCGCCGTCCCGTTGTGTGTCGGGCGATATGCGATTGGACTTTTGCCGGGGTTTCACGTACTCTACTGCCGCCTTCCGGGGAGGCGTCGCGAATGCTGCTCCGGCTGTTTCCCGCGCGATGCGCGGTTTCCATAGGATTTGGCAAACCTGGCAGCCAGAAATCGGAGAGAAGGTATCATGTTGAATCTCGCCTCGTTCCTGGACCTGACCGCGAGGAAGTATCCCGACACCTTGGCCGTTATCCTCGATGACCGCAAAATGACCTACACGGAAGTGGCATCGGCGGCTAAACGGGTGGCCAACGTGTTGCGAAACAAGGGGATCGGCCCCGGCGACAAGGTCGCCATGATGATTGCCAACACCCCTCACTTCCCCATTGTTTATTACGGCATCCTCCAAGCCGGGGCGGTGGTCGTGCCGGTGAACGTGCTGTATCAGCACCACGAAATCGAGCACTACCTTCGCGATTCGCAGGCAAAAGCGCTTTTCGCCTTCAAACTCTTCCAGGAAGAGGCGACGAAAGCGTTTCAAGCAGTGGATTCCTGCAAGGACCTCATCATCGTGAGCACGATGGAGGATATGGAAGCGCCCGCGGTGGGCGAGAATTTCATGCATCTCATGATCGCGGCGGACACGGAGTTCAATGTCCATCAGACGATGCCGGATGACACGGCCGTGCTGCTGTACACATCGGGGACGACCGGCGCGCCGAAGGGCGCCGAACTCACCCATTTCAACCTGTTCTTCAACGCCTTTTACGCGGCAAAGGAGATCGTGAAGGTAACGCCGGGCGACGTGGCGCTCGCCGTGCTGCCGCTATTTCACTCCTTCGGCCAGACGTGCATCATGAACGCCAGCTTCCTGTCGGGCGCGACGGTTTCGCTGCTACCGCGCTTCGAGACCGAAAAGGCGATGCAGGTCATTCAGCGCGACCGGGTGAAACTGATCGCGATGGTGCCCACCATGTATTTCTTCATCCTGAACCAGCAGAACTGGCAGGACTACGATTTCTCTTCGGTCGAGATGGCGGTGTCCGGGGGCGCGGCGCTCCCCGAGGATGTACACCGGCGCTTCCGGGAGCGGTACGGCATTACGATTCTGGAGGGCTACGGCCTTTCCGAAACCAGCCCCGTCGCCTCGTTCACGCTCGAGGGCGAGGAGGTGCGCGTCGGATCGATCGGCAAGCCCATCTGGGGCGTCGAGATGCACTGCATGCGCGACGACGGGTCGTTCTGCGACGTGGACGAAGTGGGCGAAATCGTCATCCGCGGACACAATATCATGAAGGGATACTATAATCGGCCGGACGCCACCCGCGAGGCGATTGTCGATGGATGGTTTCATTCGGGCGACATGGGGCGCATGGACAAGGACGGCTACTTCTATATCGTAGATCGCAAGAAGGACCTCATTATTCGCGGTGGGATGAACATCTACCCGCGCGAGATCGAGGAGGTGCTCTATGCCCACCCGAAGGTGCTCGAGGCGGCGGTCGTGGGCATCCCGGACGAATTGCGCGGCGAGGAAGTGAAGATATACGTGTCGCCCAAGGAGGGCGAGACGCTGACGCCGGACGAGATCGTCCACTACATCAAAGAGAACATGGCGAAGTACAAGTGGCCGAAGGAGGTCGAAGTCCTGCCCGAACTGCCCAAGGGCCCCACGGGCAAGATTCTCAAGCGCGAATTGAAAGTGCTCGCCGCGGAGACCGCCAAGAAGCACTGAATCCGGCTCTATCCCGTCGGCGCCCCGGTGTCTTGCGATGCCGGGGCGTCGTGTATTCTTGGGCCAGCTATTGAAAACGCGGCGGCCCCGACACCATACTTATGTTGTGGAAGCGCCACAGGAGCAGGCGCGGAAAACGCGGAGTATGGCATGGTCAGCATGGAGGAAATTCAAGCCTTGGCGGACCGGATCGCGGCGGAATTCCAGCCCGAGCGCATCATCCTGTTCGGGTCCTACGCGCGGGGCAATCCGACCGAGGATTCGGATGTGGACCTGCTGGTAGTCCTGCCCTTCGAGGGAAAGTCGTTTTGGCAATCATTGGACATATTGAATCGGGCGGATCCGGCTTTTTCAGCGGACATAATCGCGCGCGAACCCGACGACACGCGCCGCCGCTATGAACAGGGCGACCCGTTGATTCGCGATGCGCTGGATTCGGGAAGGCTGCTCTATGAACGAGGTCATCGCTGAGTGGGTCGCCAAGGCGGAAGGCGATTTCCTCGCTGCCGCTTCGCCCTTCTTGTTCCGTAGCGCTCTCCCAGTAAGTCGGTGGCGAAGTAGATGCCGGAATAGATGACGGCGCGGAGGCTGGTGTTTACGAAGAACACTTGCGTAATCACGGGCCCCACCAAATTGCACTACATGATGCCGAGCACCACGACGGCGCACAGCCCCGTCTTTCCGAACATGCGGACGAGGGCGATGGTCATGTCGAGGTCCAGGCAGACCACGCACCACCACAGCACGTCTTGGTGGGCCACCGCGAGTTATCGCGGGAATTCGGGAATCCTGGCATGGCGCTGCGGCGTTTCTCCTGTGCAGGCCGCGTCCGGCGTGCGAATTTGAGCATAGCAATAAGACGGCGTCTTCCCCTATTCCCTCGCCGTTAGGAGCGGGGGCATCTTGCGCCCGGTTGTGCGGGGCGGGACGCCCCACCTACTACTCGGTCGGAACACTGGAGAGATGACGGATGCGCAAAGTGGCGTTCATCACGGGGGCTTCGCGCGGTATCGGCAAGGCGTGCGCGGTGCGACTGGCGCGCGAAGGATATGATATCGTCGTGGCGGCAAAGACCGTCGAACCCCACCCGAAACTCGAGGGCACCATTTACACGGCTGCGGAGGAAGTCGCCCGGTACGGCGTCGAGGTCTTGCCGCTTCCGTGCAACGTGCGCGACATCGAGAGCGTGCGCGAGGCGGCGCAGGCCACGCTCGAGCGCTTCGGGCGCGTCGACGTGATCATCAACAACGCGGGCGCGTTGTGGTGGCGGCCCATGGACGAGACGCCCATGAACCGCTTCGACCTGGTTATGGAGGTCAACGCGCGCGGCGCCTACGCCGTGACGGAGGCGTTCCTGCCCGCGATGAAGGCCCAGAAATGCGGGCACGTCATCATGATGTCGCCGCCGGTGGACCTCAGCGTCGTGCCGGGCCATATCGCGTACATGATCAGCAAGTTCGGCATGACGATGATCGCGATTGGCCTGGCGGAGGAAATGAAGGACTACAACATCCGCGCCACGGCGCTCTGGCCCAGGACGGTCATCGAGTCCTACGCGACCATCAATTTCGGGCTTGGCGATCCGACGGTCTGGCGCAAGGCGGACATACTCGCCGACGCGACATGGGAAATACTGCGGCGTCCCGAGTCGTCGAACGGTCGGGCGCTTATCGACGAGGACTTTTTGCGCGAGGTGGGCTACACGGACTTCGAGCAATACAAGTGCGTACCGGATGGGGCGCCGCTGCCGCTTGATTCGGAGCTGATGCGCGTGGCGCGGTCCTGAGAGGCGCGGGGGCATTCTGCCCCCGAAAGCATGTGGGGCGGGACGCCCCACCTCCTGTATGGGGCCATCTTGCCCCGAACAAGGAACCCTCACACCCCACCCTCTCCCTCGGGGAGGGGGAGCCTGCGCTGATCCGTGCGCAGCCGGCGCCATGTGCTATGTCGGGGGATTGGTCTGTCCGGGCAGTTCCGGCTGCATGTACTCCTCGAAGAGATAGGCCATTTCCCCCATGTGCTCGTCGATGGCGGGGGGAAACTCCTGCGCGAAGAGGTCGAGGAGCACCACGGCGTTCACATTCGCGTCGCCGCCCGCAAAATGGCGCAGGCGGCGCGCGAGGCTGAGGTTGATCGTATGGATGCGGGCATAGGCCTGACGCAGCTTATCGAGATCCACATCGAATGGTCCGCCGCGATGGTGCAGGAGATACTGGCCGAAGAGGTACGCGCCGACGACGCGGAAGAGGGTTTCCTCGCGCGTGGCAAAGGGCAGATGAAAGCGCGCGAGCGGCTTGAGAAACGCCATGCTGGGACAGCCGCTGGTCGCCATGAGCAGCCCGATCAAGGAACTCAGCACCCGTTGCACGCTTGAACGCTTGACGAAGATGCGCTGCGGCGTCTCGATGGTGGCCGTCACTTCGGTGTACGACAGCAACGCGCGAAAACGCTCCACCACGTCGGCCAATGCGACGGCCAAGGGACAATGCGAGTGCGTCGTGGGGTCCAGTTCGCAGCCGCCTTCATCCCAGTCGCCGAGGCGCGTCCAGGCGGGCGGCTCATCTTCCGCACGCCGCACCTGTTCGAGGGTTCGCGCGTTCAGCACCACGCGAAACTCGTGGCTCGTGTCGTCGTCGCACTGAATGTGATAGCGGATTTCGATGGTCTGGTCTTCTTCCTCACGGTTTCTTGCAGCCATAAGCCTTATTCTCCGGCGTCGCCAACACGCAGGCAATAGGCGCATTGTGCGTGGAATGATCCGGGAATGCAAGTCGCGTCGACAAATTGCGAGACCCGTCGGATCGCCGCTATAATCGGCGTTCTTCGTGGTATTCACGCCCGCGGCAACGCAAGGAGTCCGCCCCATGAGTCATCTGGCCGAACGCATGCAGTGTATCGACGCGAGCGGCATCCGCAAGGTTTTCGCGCTCGCGGCGAAGATGTCGAACCCGGTGAATCTGAGCATCGGACAGCCGGACTACGACGTGGACGACGCGGTCAAGGAAATCGCTATCGCGAGCATACGCGCGGGCTTCAACTCCTACACACAGACATGGGGCATCGAGGAATTGCGCGAGGCGGCCTCCGCCTATTACGAGCGTAGGTTCGGCGTTCCGCTCCACAACGTCATGATCACCAGCGGCGTTTCGGGCGGTCTCTTTCTGGCGCTGCTGGCGACAGTGAACCCGGGCGACGAGGTCATTTTCGCAGACCCCTATTTCGTGATGTACAAGCATTTGACGCGGCTCCTGGGCGGCACGCCGGTGCTCATCGACACGTACCCGGGTTTCAAGTTGCGCGCGGAGTCCGTCGCGGCGGCGATTACCGATCGCACGAAGCTGCTGATCGTCAATTCCCCGTCAAACCCGACGGGGGTCATGATGAGCGGGGACGAACTGCGCGCGTTGGCCGACGTGGCGCGGAGGCACGACCTGCTTGTGATCTCCGACGAGATTTACGAGTCGCTGAGTTACGACGCGCCTCCGGCGACCATGGCGGGACTTCACGACAGGGTCCTGATCCTGAACGGTTTCTCGAAGAACGCCGGGATGACCGGTTGGCGGGTGGGGTTTGCGGCGGGTCCGGAGGACGTGATTCAGGCCATGAACACGCTGCAGCAGTACACGTTCGTGTGTGCTCCTTCCTTCGCACAGAAGGCGGCGGTCGCGGCACTCGAGGCGGACATGAGCGCGAAGGTCGCGGCGTATCGCCGCAAGCGCGACCTGGTCTATGAAGGGCTTGCCGCAATCACTGAGGTGACGAGGCCGGACGGGGCCTTCTACATCTTTCCGAAGGTGCCGGGCGGCGACGGGGACGCCTTCGTGAAGCGCGCCATCGAGAACAACCTGCTTGTCATTCCGGGAAGCGTCTTTAGCGACCGGCACACGCACTTGCGCATCTCGTTCGCCGCGCCGGATGAGACCATCCGCAAAGGTCTGGATATCCTCGCCCGTCTGGCCGCGGAAACTCAGGGATAATCTGTCGAGGAAGGAAAGCAGCGGAGGGCGAAGACGCAGCTACGCTTCGGCATCGGCGGGGGGGGTGATCTCCTCGCGCAGCCGCATCGGGCCGACCTTGTCCGGCGCATAGGGCGTAATCGTTTCGTAGAAAGCGCGAATCTTATCCATGTCTTCCGTGACGCTTCCCGTGGGATAAATGACCGGGCCCCAGCCGCAGACTTTTCGCGCGTAATCCGCGAAGATGAGGACTATCGGCACGCGCGCCTGAAGGGCGATGTAGTAGAAGCCGGATCGCCAGTAAGGCCGCTTCGCGCGCGTCCCTTCGGGCGCGAGCCCGAGAATCATTTCGTCCCGGGCGTCGAATACGTCCGCTGCCTGTTGGACGAGGTTGCGCGACGCGCCCCTGTTGAGCGGAATCCCACCAAAGGCGCGGAGCAGCGGGCCGAGGGGCCACCAGAAGATGGTGTGCTTGCCGAGCCAGCTTCCTTTGATGCGCACAACGAAGGAGGCGAAGAGAAGTACCGGCAAGTCCCAATTCGTGGTGTGCGGGGCAACAATCACGACGAACTTGGGCAGTTGCGGCTCGTCGCCCTCGATCTTCCAGCCGGCCAGCCACATCAGGGTGCGGCCGATGAGGTGCAGCACCAAGTTTACGCGCGGCCTTCTCTGTGTTACGGCGGTCAAGTTGTATGGTCCCTTCCATAGCCGCGCATCAGTGGCGGAAACCGGCCAACGCCTTCGGCGCGGCTCGCAGGTTGGCCCCTATTATATACACGATAAGCAGGAAGTGCGGCACGGTCACGGCCAACTCGAGGAGGAATATGCCCATGCCGGTTTTCGCCAGCGCAATGCCCGGCACGAACGGGATTGTCGCCGCGAGCGCGAGATAGGATCCGCGATGCGGAGACCGGCTCAGCGCCACCCGTGAGAGGTTCGCGATGCGAATGCAAAAGAAGACAATGACGAAGTCTGCGGCGGTCCAGGCGAGACACTGTATGCGCGTCCAATAAAGATACGCCTCGGGCGAGAAATGCGCGCCGAGCCAGACTATCCACTCGCTCATGGCCCTGTCCTTTGGGCGGCGCGCAGAAAGCGATAGGCGTGCCAGAGGATGATCGCAGCGACCCATTCGACGGCGATCCAGACCACACCCGCGACGCGGAGGTACAAATACAGTGCGTTGCGGTAAGGGGCAACATCGCCTTCGGCTTCCTGGAGCGCCGCGAGGATGTTTCCTTGGGCGGCGGCATCGCCCGCGGCGATCACGCCCACCATCAGGAAGACCGCTGCGCCCACGAGGCAAAGTCGTCGCATCAGCATGGTGCGTCGGCCTCCGCTCGTGACAGCAGGCCGCGCAGCAACCGGTAGCTGCGCCAGCCGTGATAGACGATGAAGGCTTCGAGCACCACCCACGCGGTGACGAATCCCGCCCACAACAGCAGGTGCTCGTGAACGCGCCGCGTGTAGCATTCGCGAAATGCCGCGACCGGGAGTTCCGTCCCATGTTGCTCCAATACGCGATGAAGCGGCGCAAGCGGGACGTGCCGCGCGAACACAAAGACGCACAGCGCCGTGAACAGGAAGCCCCACGCCCAAGCGCGCCGCCGCTCCCGCGCCGTAAGGGTAAGTTCCGCGAACGCCGAGTCTTCCGCAAGATAACGACGGGCCAGCAAGACCGCGTAGAGAATGATCATTTCGACGGCGATCCAGAACAGGCCCGCGGTCTCGATGAGGGCATGGCGGAAGTGCATCGCCCGTGCTTGCAGCAGAGCGGCGGCCAGTGGGTCCATGTTGTCGGTCAGCACGGACGCGTTCTCGCGTGGAGGATGGACAAGAGGGACGAGATGGACGGGATGGACCGGCCTGCACCTTGAAGCAGGGCCGCCTGCGCTTTGTCCGTATCGTCCATATTGTTCATTTTGTCCATATCGTCCATTCCTGTGCGAGGGCCGCCGCTCGGTGGCCGGGCCCCTAAGCGAGGCGCACCACCGATTCTGTTTCCACGGACTCGATGGCCGCGGCGAGCACTTTTTGTGCCGCGAGTCCGTCCGCGCCGGAGCCGTCAATATTTTCCGGCGCGCACCCCGCCGCCACCTGTTCGACGAAGCGATGAATCCGATTGCGGAACGTGTCGTCGAAGGTCTTCTCGGCGATTGGCCCGAAAACTGTGTTCGAGATGACGGTCTTCTCGATGCTTCCCGCGCGATAGAACGTCAATTCGTCGAACATGTCTTCGAGGACGAAGCGGCCTCCGGTCCCGGCGACCTCGCATCGCTCCATGGGGTGGCCGCGCTCGATATCGTAGCTGCCGGTCAGGCCGCCCACGACCCCGTTAACGAACTTGAAGTTGAAATGGGCAGTGGACCAGATAGCGCGGCCCGGGGCTTTCACGGCGAAGCACTGCACCGCCGCGACATCGCCGCAGAAGTAGCGCATGACGTCCACCGTGTGCGGGTGGAGCGCCTTGATGTGGAACCACGGCGAGCTCTCGCGCGGATTCTTGATCCACATGGCCATGTTGATGAACAGGAGATGCCCGAGCCGGCCTTCGTCAATCCATTGTCTCGCGGTCCTGGCCAACGGCGTGAAGCGGTGGTTAAGATTGATGCCGTAGCAGCGGTTCCGCTCCCGCGCGAGACGCACCATTTCCTCGGCCTTGTCGATCTCGTTGTGGATGGGCTTCTCGCCCAGAACGTGGCAACCCGCGTCGAGCGCCTGCATCGTCGGCTCGTAGTGGTCGCCGCCGTACTCATCGCCCCCCGTACATACGCCGCAGACGTCCGGGCGCAAGGCGCGCAGCATCTCCTCGGCGCAATAGAAGGCCGGCATGCCGAAGCGCCGTGCGGCGTCGTCCGCGCGGTCGCGCAGGATGTCGCACACGCCGACCAGTTCGCATAACGGGCTCGATTGATAATGACGGGCATGGGCATTGCCGATAGGGCCCATCCCCACGATGGCTACACGCAACACGACGAAAACTCCCCGGTTTGCGGCGGCATTGTACTCTCTGGCCGCGTGGAGGGCCAACCGCGCGCGAACCGCGGGCGGGTTGTCCGGGCGCGGGCAGGCTGTGCTAAGATTCCGCGCGTGAAAACCACACTCAATCTTTCCGAACTCTACGGTCCTATCGCGCCCGAACTCGAGCACGTGCGCGCAATGATCGGCGAGGTCTGGACGGACGCCCTGAATCTGGTCCGTGTGCCGGTGCCGGAGCGGCCGGGCGTCGGCGGAAAGCTCTTGCGGCCCGCACTGTGCCTGCTGTCCGCACGCGTCATCGGGAGCGGCGATATCGAGCGCTATGTCCCCCTTGCCACCTCTTATGAAGCGCTGCATATTGCGTCGCTGGCGCACGACGACGTGGTCGACAAGGCAGCGTTGCGGCGGGGCGGATCGGCCCTGAACGTGTTGTGGGACAACCACGCTGCGGTGCTGGGCGGCGATTATCTCGTGGCCCGCGCCATCGAGTTCCTGGCGGGCTACAACTGTTGCGACATCATCGCACGGGCCATCGCGTGCATTCGCCGCATGGCCGAGGGGGAATTGGTTTATTTCGGGCGGGAAGACGCGCCGTTCACCAGAGAGGACTGTCTCGCGCTCGCCGAGTGCAAGACGGCCAGTCTGTTCGCCGAAGCCTGCGCCGGCCCAACCTACCTCATCGACTCCGCGCACCGCGCCCCGCTCTATGCTTTCGGCATGGCGCTCGGCATCGCCTTCCAGATCATCGACGACCTAATCGACGTGACGCAGACCGCCGAGCAACTCGGCAAGCCCGCCTGCGGCGATCTCGTCGAGGGCAAGCGTACGCTGCCCATCCTGTACATGCGCGCGCGCCTCTCGCCGGAGGAGTACGCGCGTCTCGACACCATGCGCGGCGCGCGTCTCACGGAGGCCGATCAGGCTTGGGCGCGCGCAGCGGTCGAACGCACGGGCGCGCGCGAACAAGCGGAAGCCGACGCGCGTCATTTCGCGGACCAGGCCGTCGAACATCTGGCCGCGCTGCCGTCCGGCCCGGCTCGCGATTCGATGGAAGGGCTCGTGGACTTCATTCTTGTGCGCACGTCATGAGAATCGCGGCGTCATTGCTTGTCATCCTTCTTTGTGCGACGGAATCAGTCACATCCGCGGACGCTCCCACGCCGCGCTGCACCGTGCGTTCGGGAACCTTGGGCGCGCCCGCCATCGTGGTTGACGGGCAGGTGTGCGCGCCCATCTTCTTCACGGCCAACAATCAATTTGGCCGAGACGACATCCTGCTTCAGGAACTGCGCCTCGCCGCGGAGGCGGGTATTCCCTTCTTCAGCTTCAATCTGCCCTCGCCCTGGCACGCCTCGGAAGACGAAATCCGTCGAACCATCGACGCTTTTGCCGAGGCGCATCCCGAGGGTTGGTTCTACCCGCGCGTCTGGGTCGGCGCGTCCAGCGACTGGCTGCGGGATCACCCCGAGGAGCGTATCGCGTTCGCCGACGGAGAACGGCTTGATATGGCCTCGCCATCGAGCGCCATCTGGCGGAACGACGCCGCCACGCAGTTGCGGCGCTGTATCGACATTATCCTTGCAGGGCCCCATGCGAAGCGATTCATCGGGCTGATGGTGACTTATCTCCAGACGGGCGAGTGGTTTTTCCCCCGGACCGACGAGTACATGGACTATTCCACGCCGAATACAGCGGCCTTTCGCGACTGGCTGCGCCGACGTTACCGCCGGGTCGCGGCACTGCGGGAAGCGTGGGGCGATCCGAACATCGCGTTCGAGACCGCGGAGCCGCCGGGACCCGAGGAGCGCGAGGCAACGGCCTGGGGCTTATTTCGCGACCCGCGACGCCATCGCCTGGCCATGGACTTCCACCGCTTCCAGAGCGAGATGATAGCGGAAACCATCGACTTCTTCGGGCGCGTCGTCAAGGAGGCCACCCGGGGCCGCGCCCTGGTCGGGGCGTTCTACGGCTATACGTTCGAGTTGAACCATAACGGGCCCCGGGCGCTCGCCCATTCGGGGCATCTGGCCCTCGGTCAGCTTCTAAAGTCAGAGAACATCGACCTTATCCACGCCCCCTACGCGTATCTCGAACGCGCCTTGGGCGAGCCCGGGCATTTTCATCTTCCGGTCGATTCGGTCGCGCTTCACGGCAAACTCGCCATTATCGAGGATGACACCTTTACCCACCTGTCGATGCCGGTGCCTGAAGGCGCCATCGCGCCGGGCTGGGAAGGGCGCACCCGGTCGCTCGAAGAGACCCTCGCCATCACCCGCAGGAATTGCGGCAATTTCCTCATGCATCGTTGTGGTTTCTGGTTCTTCGACCTGCTCTCGGACGGCCGGTGGAACAGCCGCGACTTCTGGCGTGGCGCGGGGCTTACCCGCCGCATCGCCGCCGAATTGCGCGGGATGCCCCCCTTCCAGCCCGAAATCGCTTTCGTGACGGACGAGGAGACGGTCGCGTTCCTGGCGGACACCACCCACCCGCTGCTGCTGCACAGCTTGGCGTATCAGCGGCACGAGTTGGCGCGCCTCGGCGCGCCGGTCGGGTATTATCTCGCCGCCGACCTGTCCCGCCTGCCCCCTTCCGTGCGCCTCCTGATATTGCCCAACGCGTATGAGGTTTCCAAGCAGACGCACCGCGTCGTCGACGCGGTGCTGGCACGGGGCGGGGTTGTCCTGTGGGTTTATGCCCCGGACCTCGTGGGTCCCGAGGGGCCGGACGTGAGCCGCATCTCGGCGCTGACGGGTTTCGATGTGGAAGCGCGACTCGAACCCGCAGCGCTCTGTTTACAGCACACAAACAGCGATAAACAGATACAATTCGATGCAAACCTCGCAATACAGCGTCTGATAATTGCTGGAAGCCCCGAAGACGGCGTCGCAATGTACTGCGACTCTCAGGAGGTGGCTCTAGCCACCCGCCGCGCCGGAGCCGGTAGGGTCGCGTACTGCGCCGCGCCACGCGTGCCGCTTCCGCTGCTGGAGCACCTGGCCCGGGAGGCGGGTGTCCATCTCTATCGCCAGCCGGCGGGGCATGTGGCGGTGGTCGGCCCTTATCTATTCGCGCACGAGGCCCACGGCGAGGCCGAATCCATCACTTTCAGTTGGGCAGCGGACCTGAAAACCGTCGTTCGGCTGGTCCCCCCGGCCCGACTACCCGTGGCCGTATTCGGAGGGCGCCAGTGGAGCGATCGTCCCGTCTGGGGTGGCACGAGCGTCTACGTGTGCGAGTAGGGGTCTCGTGAATATGGGCGGTCGGAAATCGTCCAGTTCTGTGACGACCCGAGAGACACCGGGGTGCGGGCATGTGACAAAGCGTGGCGATGCGGTATGATGGCGGGCGTATGGAAGTCGTAAATGAACCATTGCGCTCGCCGCCGCCGCGTGACGACGATGCGGCGCTCGTAGCCGCGGCGCAGGCCGGCGACCGGTACGCATTTGAAGAGTTGGTGCGCCGTTACCGCAACGATGTCTTCGCGCTAAGCCTCCATTTCGTGAAGAATCGGGAGGAGGCGTGGGACATATCGCAGGACGTGTTCGTCAAGGCGTATGGGTCCTTGGGATCCTTCCGGGGCGAGGCGAGCTTCAAGACGTGGCTGCTGCGCATAACGGCGAACCGGTGCAAGGATTTCTTCAAGAAGCGCAAGTTGGAGACAACGCCGTTTGACGACGCCTTGGCGGCGGGCGATCCGCCGAGCGGGACGCTCCATCCGGGGCGTCAGTCGGAGGCGCGGGAGTTGGGCGCGGCGATCGAGGAGGCGGTGGCGCAACTGCCGGAGAAGCACCGGACGGCGTTTCTCCTTCGGGAATACGAAGGCATGTCGTACCAGGAAATGGCGGACACGATGGGATGCAACATCGGCACGGTAATGAGCCGGTTGCACCACGCGCGCCGCAAATTACAGAATAGCCTCATCAAGATGGGGTTTGTGGAGGAAACAGGACATGGCTGAGTGCGGCCGTCTCTATCACGTCGCGGCCCTCTTCGACGGCGAAGCGGCGCTGGCGCCGCCGGACACCGCCGAACACGCCGCCACGTGCCCGGATTGCGCCCGGTATCTCGCGCACCTGCGGATGCTGCGGGACGGCGTGGGCGCGGTCGCCGAAACCGGTGTCGTGACGGACGGTCAGTTCGGCGCGTTTCTCGACGGCATTCGCGAGTGCATCGACGCGCCCGTCCGGGGCTGGCGTCGTTTCTGGACGTTGGCTTCGATGACGGCGGCGGCCGTCCTGATCGCGCTGGCGCTCTACGCCGTCTTCGCAGATTTCAGCGACCCGGCGCGGCAGGTCGAGGCGACCATCGTGGAAGCACCGTACTCGGAACTGAGCGGCGTGAGCATCGACGTGCAAATCGGCAAAGACGGGAATGCGGTAATCTGGGTCAACAACGCGCCGAACGACGTTTGGTATGGGACTCCTTAGTCTTGCCATCACCCTTGCTCTTGCGGGCGCCAACGAGATTCCGGCCCCCGCGGGGCTCTCCTTTTGGGCGGTGCAGGCTGTTTCCGAACAACGAACGGAAAAGTATTTCGGGGGCGGTCTTGAAGCTGTTCGAGATAGTCTGGTTGATCTGCCGTTCGACTCGTTCTACCTGATCACCGCCACGCATCAGAACATTCCCTTTGGTCGGGAGTCGCGGATCGCGATCGACAAGCGGTACACCCTGTACGTTGCGCCGGTGGCGCGGGACGCGGAAAACCGACTCACCCTTGGTCTCCGTCTCGAGGTGCAACCCCAGAAACCGGGCGACAGGCCGATCATTGCGCTCTCGACGAAGGTAGCGTTCACCAGCGGCAAACAGATTAAGCTGGGGGGATTCCGGCTGGACCGGGGCGAACTCGTGTTGGTCCTGGCGGGACGTTAGTCGAGGGGAATAACGACCGCGCGATCGCGCGACTCGCCCGAGGTCCATTCCCGCCCCGGAATGAGGGAACGTTTCGCGAACGCCGGGTCGCTCAGAGCGAGCGTGTCCACCTCGATGCGGTCGTCAAAGACGCGGATATCCCGGTATTCGGTGGGATATTCGGGCAGCGCGCCCGTCGCCACCTGGACAATTCCGTCCAATTCCTCGATGAAATGCATGTGCACGTGGCCGGAGAATATGGCGCGGACTTGGGGGAATCCGCGCAGCAATTCGAGGAGCATGGCGCCGTTTTCGAGGCTGCCCGCGTCCCGGTAGTCGGGTCGGCGCATGCGCTTCGGGACGGGCACAGCGGGATAGTGCACCGCGATGAGGGTGGGCGTGTTGGCGTGGGCTTCGAGGTCTTCCTCGATCCAGCGGAGTTGGTCCGGCGGGATGGCCCAACGCGCGTCCTTCAACATGACGTCGAGGTGCTCGGCCACGGCTTTTTCGCCGACCTCGCTCAGGGTGCCGTCGCCCCAAAGCCACCATGCGTCAAGGACGCAGAAGTGCAGGTCGCGATGGTCGAACGAATAGACGGTGGCGGGCCGGGGCAGGCGATGCGCGAAGGCTTCGAGGAACCACGCGCGGGAGTCGTGCACGACGAAGTCGTGATTACCGCCCATCGGGTAATAGGGGACGGCGAGCGAGTCCATGAGGTCACGCGCTTCGAACATGGCGTCGCGGGTTTGATGGCTGCAAATGTCGCCCGTGGCGAGAATGAACTCGGGTTGCAGCGCTTCGAGGTCGCGGCGCAGGCAGGCCATGACCTCGGGCATCATGCTGCACAGGAACCGGTTGTTCCAGACACCGTCCCGATCGCTCGCAAGATGCGGGTCGGTTATCTGGACAAATCGCCACATCAGCTCTTCGCGTCCTTCCGCGCCGCATCGGCCTCCAGGACCGAGGACGGCGCATATCGCCAGAGCACGACGAACAGCGCCGCGCCGAAGAGCGCCATCCCCAACGCTATCACCTGCTGATCGCTCAGAACAAGGCCGCCGATATGGCGCGGGTTGTTGTCGCCGCGGAAGAACTCGACAATGAAGCGGCCCACGCCATAGAGGAACAGGTACGCCGGGGCGGCGATGCCGTCGAAGCGGCGCCAGGCGCGCCGCGCGAGCAGCAAGAGGCCGCAGATGGCGAGCAGGCCGAAAACGCTGTAAAGCTGCGTCGGGTGCAGCGCGTGGGTACACGCGGCGTCCATCGCGTGCAGTCCCTCATTCCAGGCCGGGCTGCCTTCGGGGAAGCGTATCCCCCACGGCAGGTCCGTGGGTCTGCCGTAGCAGCAACCGTACATGAAACAACCGACGCGCCCGAAGGCGTGCGCCAGCGGAAGGTAGGGCAGGGCCACGTCGAGCCCGGCCCAGAACGACAGGTTCTTGCGCCGCATCGCAACATAATAGTACGCCAGCGCCGCCGGGAGCGCGCCCTGAAAGACGAGCCCCCCCCGCCACAGGGCCACCCAGCCCACCGGGTCGGTAAGGCTGTAGTCGTGCGGGTATAGCAGGATATGGAGCAGGCGCGCGCCGAGCACGCCGGTGATGAGAATCCAAAAGCCGATTGCATTGACGACGTCGGGTTCGATGCCGAGGCGCCTGCGGGCGTCCCGCCGAATGAAGAAAAGCGCCACCAGGAAGCCGATGGCAATCATGAGGCCGTAGGTGTGCAGTTTGACGCGGCCCAAGTCAAGCAGTACAGGATGCATGAGGCACGTGCTCTCGCGTGGCCAATAACAAAAACGCCCCTTCCGGAGCGCGCCCGACGATCATAAGGAATCGAAAATACCACAGCCCATGGGGCATGTCAAACAGGCGGGCTGATTGAGATCACGACAGCCGGTTTGCCGCTTAAGCACGGCGCTATGATCCCGCGGCGAGGGCTTTCTCGACGGCCTCGACGACCGCCTTGTCTTCCGGGCGGGTGCGCGGGCCGAAACGGGCGATCACCTTGCCCTCGCGGTCCACGAGGAACTTGGTGAAATTCCACGCGATGCGCCCGCCGAACTCCCCGTTGCGCTTCTTGGAGGTCAGGAACGCATACAAGGGAGCGATGTCGTCACCGGCGACGGAAATCTTGGCGAAGAGGTCGAACTCGACGCCGTAGTTGGTCGAACAGAACGCTTTGATTTCGTCATTCTTGCCCGGTTCCTGCCCGAGGAAGTTATTGGCCGGAAACCCGAGGATGGCCAGACCCTGATCGCGGTATTTCTCGAACAACGCCTGGAGTTGGGCGTATTGCGGGGTAAGGCCGCATTTCGACGCTACGTTGACGATCAAGACCACTTTGCCCCGGTAGGCGGCAAGGTCCACCTCCTCGCCGTCGATGTTCTTGACCTTGAAGTCGAGGGGCGACTGCTCCGTGGATTCGCTTTCCTTGTCCGCCCGCGCCTTCTTCGCGGACGACCACGCGCCCACCGCGGCAAGTACGATGCCGCAGCATGTAACCAGGAGCGCCAGGTAGCTGAATTTCATATCGCCGCGCCTTTCGTTGCTTTCCCTGTGTGAATTAATCAGAGACCCCGGCGTACCTCCCCCTTGGATGATAACACGTGCGCCTTGATCCGCTATTCCGCGTATCGGTCGTTGCCTTGGCGGGGCCATCGAGGCCGTGGTAGGCTGTCAGTGTAAGATGCCATCGGGGACCGGCTCCGTGTCGCCACGACACGGACCGCAGCAGTCAACAGATGGGCACAGCGACAATGCACGGAATCCAGACGATAGGCACGGCATTTCTAATCGCGATCGCCGTGTTCTTGGTCTTCCTTCCGGCGGTCCGCCACGATTTCATCAACCTCGACGACGACTCCTACGTAACAGAGAATCCGCATGTCGCGACCGGTCTAACGTGTGAGAGCGTGGCCTGGGCCTTTACTTCGAGCCACAGCGCGAACTGGCACCCTATCACGTGGTTGTCCCACATGCTGGATGTTGCGTTGTTTGGACTCAAACCGGCGGGACATCATTTGACCAGCGTCGTCCTGCACGCGATCAACGCCGCGCTTGTATTTGTGTTCCTGCGCGCGGCGACGGGGGCTTTCTGGTCCAGTGTATTCACGGCCTTGTTCTTCGGGCTGCACCCGCTGCGCGTCGAGTCCGTCGCGTGGGTCGCGGAGCGCAAAGACGTGCTCTGCGCGCTGTTCGGACTGGCTACACTGATCGCATACGTCGCCTATGCGCGACGGCCCGGACTTCGGGGCTACGGGGTGGTCGCCGCGCTCTTCGCGCTGGGTCTGCTGGCGAAGCCCATGCTCGTGACGTGGCCCTGCCTGTTGTTGCTGATCGACTACTGGCCGTTGCGGCGAATCGAGGAGGCGTCGAGGGCGAGGGCGGCGTTCGGCAGATCGATCCGGATCGTCCTCGAAAAGTTGCCGCTGCTCGCGATCGCCGCGGCGGCGGCGACCATTACGTACTTCGCGCAGCGGTCGGCGGGCGCGGTAGTCGATGCGCAATCCATTCCGCTGCCGACCCGCGCGGGCAATGCGGCGCTGAGTTACGCGCGCTACCTGGGCAAGACGTTCCTGCCGCACCCGCTCGCCGTGCCGTATCCGTTCGACGGGGACGTGATCACGCCGCTAAACGTCGGCGCGGCGTTGTTGCTGATCGCCGCGATCACCGCGTTTGCGCTATGGGCCGCGCGGCGGCATCCGGCGATAGGCATAGGCTGGCTTTGGTACCTCGGGTTGCTCGTGCCGGTGATCGGCTTCGTGCAGGTGGGCAGTCAGGCCATGGCCGACCGCTATATGTACCTGCCGTCAATCGGGCTGTTCATGGCAATTGTCTGGGGCATGGCGGCGGTGGCGGAAGGATGGACGCGGGAGACCTTCGGTCGGGGCGGTGGCGCGGTCGGGAGACCGGCCACAACGGAGGTCGGGAGACCGGACACAACGCAGGTCGGGAGACCGCCTATAGCGAGGGAACGGCGGCTCGTGGCGGCGCTCGGCATCCTGGCTCTCGTCGCGTGCGTGATCGTCACGCGGACGCAACTACGGCATTGGCGCGACAGCGAGACCTTATTTCGGTACGCGCTGGCCGTGACGCGCGACAACTCGGTCGCCCACAACAATCTCGGGAAACAGCTGATGCAGCGGCATCTTTCGCCGGTCCTGGAAACGCAGCCCGACGTGTCGCTGGATGCCTCCGTCCTGGACGAGGCCGCCACGCATTTCGCCGAGGCGGTGCGCATCAGCCCCGGAAACCTCGACGCGCGCAATAATCTGGCGACAGTCTGGCTCCTTCAAGGCAGGCACGAAGATGCCGCGCGGGAATTCGCGCGGCTGCTGCGTGTGCGGCACGACGACCCCGCGCTGTATGTAAACTATGGGGCCACGGTGATGGGACTGGGCGAGAACGCCGCCGCCATCGAGGCGGCGCAACGGGCGCTGGAACTCGACCCCGGATTCGAGAAGGCAACGCAGTTGCTCAACATGGCGCGCCCCGCGGAATCAGAGAGCAGTCCGCCCGACGCACCGAGTTCACCGGCGCCGTGAAACCGTGGTGGGCGAGGCGGGATTCGAACCCGCAAGCCCTCTCGGGCAGCAGATTTTAAGTCTGCCGTGTATGCCGATTCCACCACTCGCCCGGCACTGGGAAGGTGACGGTATTGTGGGGAATAGTCGGGGCGGATTACAAGGCGCGGATAGAACTCTACTGGAAAAGAGAGCGGGGTTGGAGGCGGCATCCGGATTCGAACCGGAGTATAAAGGCTTTGCAGGCCTCCGCCTTACCACTTGGCTATGCCGCCCCGGTTCAGGACGTCATTCTACCGGACGCGGACGGGCGTGTCAATTGCGCGAGGTCGCAAAACGACCGCAGATGCAATCCATCACGCCGGACCGGGGCAGAAGCCGTCCTCGGTTCCCGCTGTCGGACAGTAATGGTAGCCGCCCGAATTGTAGAACTGAATTACGCGCAGCAATTCGGACAGGCTGATCGTCCAGTCGGGGCCAGACGGCAGATAATCCGCGCTATGGGGGCAGCAGGTGTGGTTCGCGCCGGGGCCGGACTCGTAGCCGTCCTCGGTGTCCGTGGGCGGCTCCGCGCAATGAAAACCGCCCGAGTTAAAGAACTGGATTACGCGCAGCAGTTCGGTCAACTCGATCAGGTTGTTCCGCGACTGGTCCGCTGTGTGGTACTCGCTGAAACACGGATTGCCTTCGCCTTCGCCTTCGCCTTCACCCTCACCTTCACCTTCTCCTTCTCCTTCTCCTTCTCCTTCTCCTTCTCCTTCTCCTTCTCCCTCTCCTTCTCCCTCGCCCTCGCCCTCGCCCTCGCCCTCTCCCTCTCCCTCTCCCTCTCCCTCTCC
>JAKQEQ010000015.1 GCA_029556545.1 Candidatus Hydrogenedentota bacterium | reverse complement strand
GTCGAGGCGATCCACCAGGCCGGCGACGAGAGGGACTTCGGGACCCACCACCACCAGATCTACTCCCTCCTCCGCGGCCAGCGCCACCAGTCCATCCACATCCCCTGCTGCCACTGAAACGCATCGGGCACAGTCTGCGATGCCTCCGTTGCCCGGCGCACAGATCACATCCTGCACCACGGGGCTTCGGGAGAGCTTCCAGCAGAGCGCATGTTCGCGGCCTCCGCCGCCCACCACGAGAATCTTCATCCGTTCCACTCCTGTTGCTGAAACCCGGCCGACCGGTCGGCCGCAGGTCCGCCGGTTGTACGTCATTGGGCCACATTTGCCTAGCCGGAATGTCTGTGATCGCAGGGGGATCGAGTCTGATCGATATCGCTGGGAGTGATGTTTTATCGGGGTGCGGCGGCGGAGGTCGGCGGAGGGTTTTGCGGGGAATTCGGTCCGGTCTGCTGGGGTGGGAAGGTATTTCACGGCGCAATCTGAGGCGGCGGGGTCGGTGGCGGGAGGAATTTGTCGATGCGGCGCGCACCCTGCCATCGCGAGGTCGTTTCATCGCGGGATTCCGGCGGGAGGTGAGGACTGCGGCGCTCTACGCCGCCAGGCCAATGAGCGGCGGGCGGCACGAACCCATCGGGAATTCCACGTCGTAGTTGCCGGCCCGGAATTCCGCGGACGCAATGCGGTACGCCGAGATGAATTCCTTCAGCTCCGCCTCGTATCGCGCGGCGAGGAACGGACACGAGCTGTGGCAGAGCGGCATCTTCGTGCCCTCCCTGGGATTTCGCGGACGGCTGCGGGGATCCACCTTTTCCAGCTTCGCCGGCGGCATCACGCTGCGGCCCTCCGCGGCACGCTCCTCGCGGAATTTGTCTTCGAGCAGGCGCACTTCCCGCCGGATGAATCGCTGTCGCTCGTCGATGCGCATGTGCTCCGTTCCCGGCAGCGGCGCGTACGCGATTCGACCCCGCCTCGAAAAGGCGCTGAGCGGCTTCGCGTTCTTGCGGTTCTTCTGCTTGTGCCACGCGGTGCGGTCCAGCCACGTGAAGGTGACGTCCTTGCCCGCGGCGAGCTGCGCGTAGCTCGAAAACCCTTTCCAGTGAGCGACTTTGTCGACGAGCCCGTCCTTCACCACGTTGGTCATCGCGTAGAAGAACTGCTGCTGCACGCTCGGGTTGTCGAGGCAGTCGATGGAGCGCGACGGCGTGGAATACACGCCGCC
>JAKQEQ010000010.1 GCA_029556545.1 Candidatus Hydrogenedentota bacterium | reverse complement strand
TGGACACGCGCTCGATCAGCGCCGTGGCGGATGCGGAGGAGCGGGATCTGGACACGCGCAGCTTCACGACCGACTGGTCGGCGGCGCGGCGGCTCAACACCAAGAAGATTGTGGGAACGACGATCGTGGTCCGCTGAATCGCGATCGGCGGCCCCTGCACGAGCTACGAGCTGGTTGCGCACGACCAGACGGAAGTCGCGTTCTGCGGCAAGGACCTATTGTGGGCATCCTGCTCGGACGCGGTCTGGATATCGACCAGGCGAAGGCAGATCTCCAAGGCGTCACGTTCGAAAAGACTTAAGGTTTGATTGGCGCCAGGCCTTGGGCGTGAAGCCGGTTTCACGGCGAAAGGTATTCGTGAGATAGGCGGAATTGCAGAAACCACAGGCGTGTGCGATGAGATAGATCGGGACGGAGGGGTCTTTAAGCAGGCGTTTCGCTCGAATAAGACGCTGGCGGCGAATCTCGTCGCCGACCGAGCGGTGCGTTTCCGCCGCGAAAAGATGGTCGAGCTTTGAACGGTCGATGCCGATGCCCTCCGCCACCTCCCGTGAGCCGAAGGATTTCGCGAGGTTCGCGTGAATGAAGACGAGCGCGTGGCGGATGACGGGATTCGCGTGGGCAAGGGTGTCAGAGGATTCCCGGGCCATCACGTCCCCTGGCGGCGTGAGGAGCGGCTTGCGCAGGGCCGCGAGCCTGCGCTTCGAGGGCGTCAGCGACATCAGCCTTTCAAGCAGCGCCGCGCCTTCGTAGGCGCTACGGGCAAGATCCTGTTCCACGCTCGAGAGCGGTGTCACCTGGTTCTCGCAGAGGAAGGGGTCGTTGCCGATGCCGAGTACGGCGACATCCTGCGGCACGGCGAAGCCCGCCCCCCGGCAGGCGGTCACGAGACGGGCGGCGTCCACGTCGTTATAAGTGAGCACGGCGATCGGCTTAGGCGCTGCGGCGACAGTCTCGGCGAGACTGGGAGATCTCCATTTGAGGAATTTCGCCCCTGCCGGACATCCGTCCGCGAATCCTTTCATGCGTAGCGCGTGGACGTTGGACCAGCCGGACGAGAACCAGGCGAAATTCGAGAATCCGCGTTCGGCGAAATGAGCGGCGGCGATGCGGCCGATCGCCGCGTGGTCCGAGACGACGCGGGGCATCCGCACGTCCGGCCGTTCGATCGTAAGGTCCACGACGGCGACGCCGCTTGCGAGCAGCCGCTTCGCCGTCTTCACGGCGGCGGGCTTGTCGCGGAGCGTCATCAGAACGCCGTCGTACGATCCCGGGTCTTCGTCCTCTTCAAGGCGGTCCGCCATCATCAGGTTCCAGGCGTGTTCCTTCGCGAAACGCGAGATGCCCTCCACTCGGGGATGACTGTAGGGCGTGATCATCAAAAGAATATTTCGCGGTGCCATGCGTGTAGGATAGCATAATGCCGCCGGAGCAGTTTGCAGAATGTTACAATTATAGGCTAATAGAATTACAATGTTTAACGGATGCCTTCCGGCCTCGGGGTGTAATACGATAAGCATGCCTGGGTGAAATAAGTCTGAAGGAGAAACTGAGAATGAAACTGAAATCGGTTTTTGCATGGACGGTGGCGATCAGCACAATGGCGCTCGCGGAGGATGCCTACGTGGCGTCGAACGGCTCTCAGGGCATTAACACGGGTTACTGCATGACGCCTGATACGCGCTGGGAGGTGGACTTCCAGCTTACGGCGACGACGCCCTTGCAGGCGCGGATCGTCGGGGGTGACTGTGGTAGTCCCAACTTCTTCGTCTCCTGTTACATCAATGGGGCCGGCAATTTCAGCTTCGGAGCGGGCGATACGTTCAAGGCGTTTTCGACCGGAATCGCGGTGGACACTGCCCGCCACACGGCGATTCTGGATTGTCCCTCTCAAAAAATGTACTACATCAACGCCGCCGGCGTCACGAATTGGACGGGAACGATCAATGTGGACTGCACGAAAGCGGCGACCATACCGCTTGTCCTTTGCGCGGTCGCGAGTTCGGCAGATGTTACTCAAATCGCATCCTGCGCGTCGGTGAAAATCTACAGCTTCAAGGTTTATGAGCAAGGCGTGCTCGTGCGTGATTTCAAGCCGTGCCTGCAGGCGGGCGTGCCGGGACTGCGCGATGCGGTGACGGGCGTATTCGTCAAGGACGACCGAGTGGGAGCCGCAGCGCTCGCCTCCGGCGGCGACATCGAAGAGCATGAGGACGGCTTCGTTCAATCCGCGGGGGGGCAGGGCGTGAACAGCCGTTACTTCATGAATCCCGGCACCAAGGTCGAAATCGACTATGCCCTGACCGATGCCACGGTGAACTCGCAGTGGCGCCTTGTCGGCGCGGATAACGCTGGCTGCAACGCGTACTCCGCCATCTACATCGGCGGCGGCGGCGTGAGCTTCGGCACGGGCGATTCGTTCACGGGCCTCGGCTCGCAGATCGCGCCGAACCTTCTCCGCCACACGTGCGTGATCGACAGCCCC
>JAKQEQ010000179.1 GCA_029556545.1 Candidatus Hydrogenedentota bacterium | reverse complement strand
CGTCGCCGCGCGCCAGCCGTTTTCGCGGCCGACGTTGCCGAGCAGGGAAAGCCGCGCGGCCGGGGTGTAGCCGAGCCGGGTGAATTCGTCGTCGAGAACTCGCGGCACGTCATCGTCGAGAAATGCACGTTTTGCCCTCGGTCCGAGGACCTTTTGTGCCGCATCATCCAGAAAATCGAAATTTCCGTCCATTTAGTATCCTGCCGCCTTGAGGCTCTCCTCGATCTTCTCCGCGGTTGCCCACGGATACTGTTTCTTGAGCCACGCGCGCGCTTTCTCGATCGGCGGCCGCTGCCCGTTCGTGACCTGTGCCGCCCTGATCCTGACCGGCGTGACGGTCGTGGGACGGACGACCCCTTTGGCGCGCAGTTGCTCGACGGCATCGCGTCCCGCTTTCGATTTGGCCAATGCCTGCTGATACTTATTGTCGAGCTCAGCGTATCTGGTCAGGATCTTGTTCTGTCCCTCATAGTCCCACTCGCGCGTGTTGCCGTTCGCATCCGGCGTCTTGAATTCCGCCAGCTGCTTGTTCAGGCGATCCATTTCATTCGCGATCCCCTGAACCTCGCCGAGCGCTTCGGTCTCTTCGGCATCCGCGGCTGCCGCGGCTTTGGCGAGATCAAGCACCTGCGAATTGAATGACAATATATTCCGCGCGTTGGCTTCCTGCGCGTCCATTTCCGCCCTGGCGTTCGTCGTATCGGCCTGCTGCTGGCGGTTGGCGTTGCCGGCCGCGATCGTCGCCCCGGCGTTGATGATCTGCTTCGCTTTGACCTGAACCGTCTGGCCGGTATAGGGATCGGGCCACGGCACCATCTGCTCGCCGACGGCGATCTCCTGCGTGCGGGTGTTCGGATTCATGACGGGTTCCATTTCACGCAGATTCCCGTTCGCGTCGGGTTTCAGGAATTGCTTCCAGACCTTGCCTTCCTGATCGACGAAGATCTTTGCTTCGCCGGACTTGATGTCGGCCCCGGCCTTGATGACATCCAATCGATTCTGCTGCCGAATATCCTCCATTTCGAGACGGCGCCGGGCATCGTCTTCGGGTTTGCGGATCTGCATATCCCGGTAGGCGGCATCGCGCCGCTCTTTTTCGGCAGCCGAGGTCTGCGCGCGGCCGCCCCACATCTTTTGC
>JAKQEQ010000164.1 GCA_029556545.1 Candidatus Hydrogenedentota bacterium | reverse complement strand
TACTGCGCGGATATGTGCATCGGCGCGAAAACGCCTGAAGAGCGTGCGGCGTGCGAGCGGGGGTGTCTGCAGGTCGAGGTCGAGGCGTGGAGCCGGTCGTACGCGCCGGATGGGTACGTGCTGGTGGATCGTGACCGGATGGATCGGCTGATCGAGGCGGGGCGGGAGTACCGGGCGATGCTTGCATCCCAGTGCGGCGCGTATGTGGGGGTGACGCGGAACTGTACGCCGGTCGTGACGGAGGACGACGTGCGGTACGAGTGGGAGGCTGGCGAATGATCGCAACGCGTGAGGCGGAGCCGGTGGAGCGTTGGCGCTCGATGGCCGCGCATATGGTCTGGCGCGGGGAGCCGTTGCCGCTGACGTGCGCGTGGTGTGGCCGGCGCGATGTGTACCTGTCCAAGACGCTGCGGCTGAGCTTTGCCGGTGAGTCGTGGATCGGCGAATACTGGGTCTGCGGCTGGTGCGGCTGGCAGGACGTGGAGACGTTACGTGACTGGAGGTAACAGGATGAGTGACCGCTGGAACGGAATGCCGCCAGGAAGCGATGCGGCGTATGAACAGGGCTGTACGTGTCCGCGCCATGACAACCAGTACGGCGAGGGCGCGTTTGAGTTCGAGGGCGAACCGCAGTATTTGATGTTCGCCAGTTGCCCGCTGCATGGGGGCGAGGAGACAGACGATGAGTGAGGAGTTGCGGGACGCGATTCGCGAGATTGTCTATCCGTCCAAGGCGGAATGGGAGTGGTACGACGATCTCGGGGCTGTGGCTGATGAGCGCGTCGAGGCGGTGCTACAGGCTATCTCGGATGCCGGGTACGTGCTGGTCGATCGCGATCGAGCCGGGCGCATTCATGCGTTCCTGTACGAGTTGGCGACGCTCGGCTATGAGCGCGGCGTGGACGATGAGGTACGGGAGCTGTGCGACCTCTTGCTGACGGGCGAGGACACAAGCGAAAAGGCGTGGGGGCTCAACGAATGATGGATGAGCGATTGAACATTGAACGCGGCGCTGGCCATCGACGGGCGGATCCCGGGAGGCGAGGCGTGATACGGCGGGTCATTGTGCCAACCGTGCCGGATGGGGTGTTGTCGCCGAATCGGTCGGCGAAATACGGGTTTCATGCGAAACGGCGGGCGCGGGCGGAATTGCAGCGGGCGGCATGGGCGGCAGCGTTGGAGGCGCGCGAAGAAAACCCCCTCGAGGGCGATCTGCGG
>JAKQEQ010000162.1 GCA_029556545.1 Candidatus Hydrogenedentota bacterium | reverse complement strand
GACCACGGATCGGACGGCTGAAGCGGATTTCCACGGATTCTGGTTTCACCCGGCGCTCCTTGTATTGCCGCATGACCCACGAATGCCGCTCCGGACGTAAGGTTCGTCAAGCCGTTGGATTGGGTGTTCCTCCCCGAGAATCCGGCTCTCGCAAAGGTCCAGACCGGACATCGCTCCCGCATCGTCTGATCAGCGAAAATCCGTTGAATCCGACTCATCCGCGGTCCTTTTCGATGGACCCAAGCGCCCCGACGACGCTCGCCGCGCAGTACGAGTCTCGATTTCTCACATTGCGCGCGGGTGCAGGGCCATCGCCTAATTCACAAAGCCGAACGCGGCGAAGAGGCGATGAGAATTCCGCGCGAAGCTGCGCAAGGCAGCGGTGATGTTTCCGACGCCCTCGCTTCGGAGCCAGTTGAGCACCCCGTTGCGCACCGTCGCGAGGTTCTCCGGCGCGTTGCCCCGGAAGATCGGGCAGCGGTCCTCGCCGAAGGCTACGTCGCGGACGTAGTGCAGGCCGTTCTCGGTGGAGCCCCAGTGCCGCCGGGAGAGCGCCAGCAACCGCTTCGGGCTGGCGCGTTGGCGCGTGAGCGAACTGACGTAATAGACCACTTCGGTCGTTCGCTTGCCGCGGAGGACGCGCTGGCGTTCGACGCGGCAGACCTGGCGAACGTAGGGCCAGTCGAGGTGATGGTTCAGCGAGGTCGTCGTGGTGATCGTGCGCGTCTCTCGGCGGCCGTGCCCTTTGTCGTACGTCGTCTCCGTCCGCCGTTCAGACGCTCGTTCGCGCTGGACGCAGGGGGGAAAAGGCCGCGTCCTGCGCGGCGAATTCATGCTGGATTTCCCGGAGAAGAGTGGGTTGGTTCTCCTTCACCGGGAGAAAGTAGTCGCCCCCCTGGGCGACGATCTTCTCGCACAGGTCGCGCTGGCAGAAAATCGCGTCCCCCACGACGACGCTTCCCTTCAGCACCATCGAGCGGAGCAGTTCGAGGGCCGCCTTGTGTTCGTTCGTCGTGTCGCTCACCCGGCACTGACTGAGCACGCAGCCCGTCTGATGATCGACCGCGGCGAGGAGGTGGACCGCCGAGGCGAACGCCCGCAACGTCCCGCAGAGCGTCTTGCCGTCGATGCTGACGGCCTGCAGCGTCTCCTCATCGCTGGAGAGGTCGAGATCCTGAGTCGTCCAACGCCGCACGGCTGCCTCCAGGGCGGCCGGATCGAGCCGCATGAGGAGGTCGCGAAAACAGTCGACCTTCGGAGGGCGTCGCGTGAAGCCCATCCAATGCCACACGTCAACTGTCTGGTCGTGCAGCCATTCGACCAGCGCGGCATAACCGCGATTGCCGCACAAGATCCCGCAGACTACCGCCGTCAACATGGCGCCGAGCGAATGACGTCGTCCGTTACGCCCGCGTGGATCAGGGACTTGCGACAAATGAGCCAGCAAACTCCCCGCGCGAGCGGATGACATGAGCACACCTCCGTGCCGAAACTGGGAACCTCCTCAAACTCGCCACCATTCTACGCTGTCCAGTCAACCCCCACTTGGCGATGGCCCTGGGGGCGGGGCAAGCTGATCTTGGGCGCGTCTTCGTCGGTCGATATGATGCCTGCGGATGGTCGTTGCCTGATGCCGCCAGTTCGACGGAACGAACGATGCCTGCCGCCTATCGTGTGGAACTCGACCTTTTCAGTGGTCCG
>JAKQEQ010000110.1 GCA_029556545.1 Candidatus Hydrogenedentota bacterium | reverse complement strand
CGCGGCGGGGCTTTGCGGCGACCTCGCCCTCGCCTACGACATGCTCGCCCCCGACATGACCGACGACGAGCGCGCGCGCTTCGCGCGCACGTGTTTCGAGAAGGGGCTCAGCGCCTTCCTCGACGAGTGCCGCGACGAGGTCAACCCCTACCTCACCGGCCGACGGACGATGAACTGGCTGGCGGTGCTGTCGGCGGGCGCGGGGTGCCTGTTCCTCGCGCTGGACGGCGCGGGGGTCGATTTCACCCGCGAGATCGAGATCGCCCGCGCGCACGTCCTGCGCTTCGTCGAGTGGTTCGACGACGACGGCTCGGCCGTCGAGCACGGCGGCTACTGAGCTTTTTCTTTCTAAAGTCCCAACGCCAGAGAGCCGATATGATAGAGCATGAGACCCAATGGAAGCGCCGAGCAGTTGGAGCGGCGCAGGCGCCTGGCGGTCCAACTCGTCCAAAATGGGATGTCCAAGTCCGAGGTGGCGCGGCAGCTCGACACCACCTACAAGAGTGTCCTTCGGTGGTGCAAAGTCCACCACGACCTCGGCCCGGGGGGACTCTCGCCCAAACCGGTCCCGGGCCGACGGTGTCGCCTTTCCCCCCAGCAGAAACAGGACCTCGCCTCACAACTGCTCGAGGGCGCACGCGCCCACGGGTTCGAAACCGACCTCTGGACCCTCCGACGCATCTGGAAACTGATCCGCCGACGCTACGGCGTCCGCTACCATTTCGGCCACATGGGCAATCTCATGAAACGCCTCGGCTTCTCGCACCAGAAGCCCCAGGGGCGCCCCGTCGAGCGCAACGAGGAGGTCATCCGTCACTGGATCGCGCACGACTGGCCACGTATAAAAAAAAACCCGAAGAAAACGCGCCCACCTCGCCTTCATTGACGAAACCGGTTTTCTCATGCATCCGCTGGTGCGGGGCACCTGGGCGCCGAAGGGTCAGACGCCCGTCTATCGCTACCGCCTCCGCCACCAGCGTCACCTCTCGACGATCGGCGCTCTCACCATCTCGCCGCGACGGCGACACCTTGGATGGTATCTGGCGTTTCACCCGGACCGCTCGATCCGTCAGGACGAGGTGCTCGGCTTTCTCCGCGACCTCCTGCGGCACGTGCGCGGCCCGGTGGTGCTGGTCTGGGACCGGCTCGGCGCCCACCGCGCTCATCGCGTCCGGGCGTATGCCCGGAAGCGCGGACGGCTGGACCTGGAATACCTGCCGCCTTATGC
>JAKQEQ010000046.1 GCA_029556545.1 Candidatus Hydrogenedentota bacterium | reverse complement strand
AACAAGCACATCAACTACACGAAGAACCCGCTAACGGCCATTAAGCAGTTGTCGGAACTGATGCACGTCGTTCAGAACACGCTGCAACAGGTGCACTTGCCCATGCTGGTCATTCAGGGCTCGAAGGACCCGACCGTCACCCCGACGAGCGCGCAGGGCATCTTCGACAACGCCGCCACGCGCGAGAAGGAACTGGTATTCGTCGAAAGCGAACGACACGGGATAATAAACGGCGACGGCAGCGAGGCCGTCTTCGAGCGCGTCTTCCAGTTTCTCGAACACACCCGCAATCGACCCCTCCCCGCCGCGGCAACGCCCACATAACTCCCCCACTCCTCCTCGTACTCGTACTCGTACTCGTACTCGTACTCGCACTCGCCCCCGCCTTGAATCGCGACCCGTCCGCGCGGCATAAGAAGGCGCCTGTTCATGGCGCAATTAACGGCGGAATACCGCAACAACGCGCGGGGACGCAAGAAGGGGACGAGTATATGACGCTACTTTCGATTGTCTTGTGGTGCATGCTTGCGATGCTCGCGGCACTCGCGATCGGGCCGTGGCTCCTGCCGACCAGGGAGCGCGTGGATCTGAACGACGCCGTCCGCGCGCGCCTTTCGAGAAAATGCTTCGCGCGTCTATCGGGCGGCGTCACGCACTTCGAGTGGGCCGGACCGGAACACGGCCCCAAGGTAGTGTTGGTGCATGGCTTCTCTTCGCCCTTCTTCATCTGGGACCGCAACTTCGATGCCCTCGCGCGAGCCGCGTTTCGCGTATTGCGCTACGACCTCTTCGGGCGCGGCCTCTCTGAGCGGCCCCATAGGCGTTATGACGAGGACTTGTTCGATCGTCAGTTGCTGGACTTGCTTGACTCGCAGGGGATCACGGAGCCAGTCGACCTTGTCGGGCTGAGCATGGGCGGCGCGATCACGGTCCATTTCCTGGACCGCCACCCCGACCGCGTCGCCAAGGTGGCGTTGTTCGCGCCCGCCGGCATGATGCGGCTTCCGGGCAGTTCGCGCCTGCTCACGACGCCGGGACTCGGCGCGTGGATACTCCGCGCGTTCGGCGACCGGCTCGTCATGGACCAGATGCCCCGGGGGCTCACCGACGACCCGGAGACGCTCGAAGCGTTTCGCGCCGCGTATGCGGACCAACTTCAGTACAAGGGGTACAAACGCGCGCTCGTCCGAACGATGCGAGACTACGACCTCGGCCATATGGACGCCGTGTACCAGCGGGTCGGGCGGCAACAACGAAAAGGGCTTCTGTTCTGGGGCGACCGCGACGGAATCGTAGAGTACGCGCTCCACGAGCGCGTTTGCGCCTACATGCCTTGGCTCGAATTCGTCCCCGTCCCCGGCGGCGGCCACGCGGTTCCCTACGAAGACGCCGACGCGGTCACTCCTCGCCTCATCGCGTTCCTCCGGGAGGGCTAGTTACACCTTCAATATCGATGAGTCGTGCATACAAACCGGGGATTTTGCCGGAAACCGTCGTCGCGCCGGAGGCGCATCACGTATTAGATCCCCATGTAAATGAGGCCGCCGATGGTGGTCTGACCGGCCAGATAGAAGAGGGTTCCGAGCAGCAACAGGACGATAATGATGGGCGCGAGCCAGAATTTCTTGCGAACCCGCATGAAGGCCCACAACTCTCGCATTGCGTCCATGTTGTCTTCCTCGGATACCGGATAATACGTTCAATCTTTGCCTTATTATAGGTTGCGGGCCTCGGAGGGTCAAACCCCTTGGCCGTTGCGCGGCCCCCTTGTTCCGGGGATGCGGCAGAGTGTACGCTGTCAATGGCGCGATAGTGTTCGCCAGGGATGGGAGCGCGCGATGATCCTGATGACGTGCCCGAATTGCGGAACGGAGCTACGCATCTCCGACCAGTATCGAGGGCAGAAGGGGCGTTGCCAGTACTGCGGGGAGTATATCCTCGTGCCCGCCGAGCCAGGGGCGGTCGGCGGCGACCCCGCGACGCAGCCCACGCAGCGGATCGCCCCCGAGAGTTTCGGCGCGCACAGGAAAGCGCCGGACGACCAGTGGGAAGACCCGTATGAGGCGGCGCAGGCCGAGGCGGCCGTGCTGGTGGACGTGCCCGAAGAGATTCTGGAGAAGCACCGCGCGTTCCTCAAACGCCGCAGAAAACGCATCGTTCTGCTGGTGATCGGGAGCGGCCTGCTGGCCGCGGCCTGCGTCGTCGCCGGTATTCTGGTGTACCAGGTGTCCTCGGGCGGCGAGTCGGCGTCACCGGAGACGCAGCCAACTCCATCCTCGCCGCCTCCCCCGCTCCCCGCCGCCGTCCCTGAGCCGCCTGCGGCCCCGCCGCCTCCGCCAAGCCCGATCCCACCGTCGAAAGTCTACTCCGTGGAGTCCAACCCGCATTATCATCGCGGCGATTGTTCGGTCTACCTGGGCGGAACGGGCCAGCGCTACGAAGGGACATTGGATCAGGCCGTGGCCGCCGGATTCCGAACACCGTGCCCTCTCTGCAAACCCCTGGAAACAACGCCGATCGCCCCCCCCGTTTCCCCACAGCCGTTCCCTGCTTCTCCACCGCCCGACAATGACCTGTCCGTGGTCTACGTAACGCCGACCGGCGACCTGTATCACGCCTTCGGTTGTCAGGCGCTCCGGGGACCATCCAATCCCGTCGCGACTGCCGACGCGATCTCGCGCGGCTACAAACCCTGCCCGCAATGCATACGCCCCGCGCCGTAGCGCGTCCCGCGTCTGGAAACGGGCGTCAACCGGTGCTATGATTGCGCCCGCATGAGCGTGTTTCTCTATAACAGCAACGAACAACGCCAGTTACGACGTCTGCCCCGCGATCTGATTCGCGCGCGGGAACTTCTCCGCGATCTCGTCTCGAAGAATCTCCGGGTCCGCTACCGTTACGCCGTCATGGGGTTCCTCTGGGCAATCATCGAGCCGCTGGCGCTCATGCTCGTGCTCACGTTCATCTTCACGTTCATCTTCTCTGGGCGTGTGCCCGTGCCCGGACAGGAAGGCACGCCGTTCGCCGTCAGCCTGCTCTGCGGACTCATCTTCTGGCAGTTCACCGCCGCCGCACTCACCAGCGCAACTCAGTCGCTCATCGACAATCAGAATCTGGTCAAGAAAGTCCATTTCGCCCGGGAGGTTGTCCCGATCGCGGCCACGGGGTATCCCTTGGTGAATCTGGGGATCGGCTTGGTGATACTTGTGGGGTTGCATCTGGGGCTTGGCGGTATTATCGGACCTTCTTTTGTGTATGTTTTTGTGGTTTTCAGTATTCATTTGATGATTCTTGTCGGGCTCGCGCTCCTGCTCGCCGTCGCAAACGTGATCTATCGCGACATCGGCTACATGGTCGGCGTCGCCGTCATTTTCGGGTTCTACGCCTCCCCCGTCTTCTATCCCCTCGAGTTCGTAACACGGGCATCCGACCTGCCGTGGTATCCGTGGTTGGTTCGTTTATACCTGCTAAACCCCATGGCGGAACTGCTCACGGCTTACCGCCAAGTTCTTTTCGAGGGCCGGTTCCCCGACCTGTGGCTGTTGGCCTGGCCGGCGGTATTGGGTGTGTGCTTGCTGGCGATCGGGGCCTATGTCTCCCGACGCGTCGGCCCGACCCTATCGGACTACCTGTAATGCTGGTCATCGAGGCAAAGCACGTCACGAAGGTGTATCCCGCGCGGCGCGGCACGCGGATCATGCTGGGCCGCGGCGGGTTGGGTGACTGGCTGCGCGGTCGCAGAACGACAAGCTTCTCTGCCCTGCGCGACATCACGCTCGAAGTCGCCGCCGGGGAATCGCTTGGGATCATCGGACGGAACGGCTCGGGCAAGAGCACGCTCCTCAAGATACTGGCGGGCGTCACGCTGCCGACCAGTGGCGAGGTCGTGGTGCGGGGGCGTGTGGCGTCGCTGCTCGAACTGGGGGCCGGTTTCCACCCCATGCTGACCGGGCGCGAAAACGTGTACCTGAACGCGGGGCTGCTCGGCATGCGGCATGCGCAGGTGGACGAGGTATTCGACGAGATCGTGGCGTTCTCGGGCATCGCGGAATTCATCGATCAGCCAGTGGATACTTACAGCAGCGGCATGTACGTGCGCATCGGCTTCGCCGTGGCCGCCCACACGAACCCCGATATCTTTCTTGTCGACGAGGTGCTCTCCGTGGGCGACGAGGAATTCCAGCGGAAGTGCCGGCGCAAGATCGGCGAATTGCGCGAACAGGGCAAGACCATCGTCTTCGTGTCGCACGACCTCGGCATCGTAAACACGCTGTGCCAGCGCGTGGTGCTGCTGAACAAGGGCGAGATGGTCGTCCGCGACACGCCGCAGAAGACCATCAACTTCTACTTGCGGCAGGTGGGCCGAGACCGGGGCGTGCACACGTTTACGGACGGGGCACTCGAGGCGATTCATTGCGACGGGCGGCTTTCGCTGTTTCATCGGCAGGAAGAGATTACCGCGTCGCTGGGATGCCAGATGGCCCTGACGTCGCTCGGGCAGCGCCATGCATCGACGGACGCGGAGTGGGACGTCACCGAGGCCGGGGCCGCGTCCTGCGCGGCTTCGGGGCGGATGACGCGGCTGCCCCTCAAACTCGAGTGGCGCATGGAACTGGCCGAAGGCAAGCTGACGTGGCGCGCGGCCATAGAATGCGAACACGCGACGGACCTCTCGCTCATCGAACTCATTCTCTACCTGCCCACGTCGTATCTCCACTGGCTCTACGGCGACTATGCGGGCCGTTTCCCGGACATCCTGCCCGCCGACGCCGGCTGCAACGTGATTGTGGCGCCCGAAGTCTCGGCGCGGGACGCCGCCGCGCTGCCCGCCGAAGGCGCGCCGCTGCCGCCGCTGCTGATTCGCGTCACGCCGCACCTGCGGCACATGGGCCTCCTCTGGGCAAATTCGGAATACGTGTCCTTCAGCCGGTTGTTGATTTCTTATGCGAGATTTCCTCAGGAAGATTGTACCTTCTCGGCGGGGCGACACGACGTGTTGACCTTGGAAATAGACACCTCGGCGGACCGCGCGCGCATCGAAGAACGCGTGCGGGCGGAGCGGAGCGTGCGCTCGGGGCGGCTTTCGGCGCGCTTCGAATTGGGCAAGGTGCGCCTGGCCTTCGACGACCAGGAGTTGACGGCGTCGCTTCATCTTTACTCGTCCATGTTTATCGAACATCTCTGGCATGACAGTTTCAGCCTTCAGTGGAGCCCCGTGCGTTCCGATGGGCGGCGGATGACGGTCTCGGGCGAATCGCGGCGGTTCCCGTTCCGGCAGGAGTGGGAAATCGAGGCCGTCGAAGACGGCATTGACCTGCGCATATACCTCGATGCGTGGGAACCGTTCGAGGCTCAGGAGTACCACGTATCCGTCGTGATCCGGCCGGAATACGATCACTGGGAGACCGATCATGAATCCGGCGCGTTCCCGCCCTTCGACCCCGCGCTGTCGGTCTGGAAGCACCTGAACCGTTCGTATGCGCCGGGTTCGCGCGCGAAAGCCTTGAGTTCCACGCTCCCGTCTGTTATCTTCGAGGCTACGGCGCGGGACTTGGGATTTCGCATGACGCCGCTGAACACGCGGCCCGATCAGAACGCGCGGGTATTGCAGGCGCTGCGCCCCTCGGAAATGGGCGCGCTTCGATTCGAGGCGGGCCGTCACTTGTATTTTGCGGGCCAGGTGCGGGTCAGGCCCAAACACGAAACATAGGCCCTGTCGGTCCTTTCGGTCGGATCGGACGGATCGGTCCGATCTGTCGGATCGGTCCTATAAGGACAACCAGTGGAGTTTTCAGGTATGGCCACAACGACGCAAGCGGTCCCGGGCGCGCCCGCGCTCGAGACGGGCGATGCGCCAGCGCCGGCGCGGGTCCTCAAGCGGACCAAGAAGCGCACCTTGTCGCGGCGCGGCGTCATGTGGCTGGGCCAGACCTGCAACGCGCGCTGCTACTTCTGCTACTTCATCAATCGGATCGAGGACCACCATCACCCCGAACACCCGTTCATGTCAATCGAGAAGGCGAAGCACATCTGCTCGACGTTGCGCTACTTCTACGGCAACACCGCCATCGACATTCAGGGCGGCGAGCCGACGATCTTCAAGGGCATCTTCGATCTGATTCGCCATTGCCGCGACATCGGCCTCTATCCCACACTCATCACGAACGGATTGATGCTCGGGAAGCCCGGACTGCTCGAGAAGTTCCGCGACGCGGGCACCCGCGATTTCCTTGTAAGCCTGCACGGCATCGGCGAAATCCATGACGAGGTGGTCGGCGTCAAGGGCGGATACAAGAAGATCATCGCGGCCATCGAGCGCATGCGCGAATTGGGCATACCGTTCCGGTTCAACTGCACCATGTCCGAGCCGGTGGTCAAGATACTGCCCGAGGTCGCGCAAAAGGCCATCGAGTACGGCGCGCTGGCCGTGAACTTCATCGCGTTCAACCCCTTCGGCGACCAGCAGTCCGGCACGCGGACGGCGCGGAACGTGGCGCGCTATTCGGACATCAAGGAACAACTGACCAAGGCCATGGACCTCCTCGAGGACGCGGGCATCGAGGTCAACGTGCGCTATATGCCGTTGTGCATGGCGGAGCCGCGGCATCGCAAGAACTTCTACAACTACAAGCAACTGAGCTACGACCATCACGAGTGGGACTATGCGAGCTGGTTGTGGACGATGATGCAGACGCAGATGATGCGCGACGGGAACACCACGCCGCCGTTCCACATCGGGTACCGGTCGCACGAGTTGTACAAGCGCGACCCGCACGCGCTGCTGGCCCGCTGCGAAGCCCAACCATTCAAGATGGCGATTAAGTTCCGCGCACAGCGCGTGCTCGCGCGCCTGCGCCAACTGCGCCGGGGCAAGGCGGCCCTCTACATCGAGGAAGCCGAGCAGCGCGCCGAGGACGACTGCGCCTACCAGTATCACGAGGCCTGCCGTTCGTGCCACGCGCGTCACATCTGCGACGGTTTCCACGGCGATTATGCCGGGTTCTTCGGCACCGATGAGGCCGCTCCCATCACGGACATGCCGGAGACGACGGACCCATTGTATTTCATTCGCGACCAGGAAAAACTGGTCGAACCGGAAGACGAACGCTGGGCGCTCTAAGGCAAGACCGGGGGCCGGTCGCGATGCAAGACGGTCCGGAACAGGGGGACCACTGCTCCCTCTCCCCGAGGGAAAGGGTTGGCTGTTGGAGACCTTCGGTCGAGGCCGTGGCGCGGTCGGGAGACCAGCCACAACAAAGATCGGGAGACCGGCCGCGATCAGAGCGGGGATAGACAGGCGCGCACGGATATGACGACGATGCAGCAGACTGAGGCGGGCGGCGCGCCCGCCGTGGACAAGGGCCTCGCGCCTGCGCGGGGGCTTGTCTGCACGCACAATGCGCGGGGGCGCGCCTTCCAACTCACCGACCTAAGGAAGTGGCTTCGCCTGAGCGCCGGCGTTTTCAAGGTCGAGAAGGTCGATATCCGTGTCGAGGGCGAAGCCGCCCGAATGCTTCCGGAACTCCTCGCCGCCGCGAAGGAAGAGGGGTTGCGCGTGTCGTTGCGCGTCGCGCCGCCCGTTCCCGCCTCGATCTTTACGCCCGCAATCGCGGAAGAACTGCTCGATGTCTTTCTTTGCGCGTCGGGAGACGAAGTGGCGTGGCTGCGCGCGTGGCGGGATGCGGCCGCTCAGGCGGGCGTCGCGGCGCGCGTCCAACTCGAAACGCCGATCCCGACCGACTTCGACGCCCTGGAACCGGTGCTCGCGAAAGCGACTTCCGTAAACGTAGCCGCGTTCGATCCGTTTTCAAGTACGCAGGCCAGCATCGCCCGCGACGCGGCCCCGGAAATGATTGCGCGCATGAACGGGCTCGCGCGCCGCCTTTCCGAGCAGGGTATCGAGACCCATCTCATCGGTTTGCCGTTCTGCCTCGTGGACGAGGCCAACTTGCCGTGCGCGGTGAACACGCAGCAGTTCCACCTGGACCACCAGCATTATCAGCATCGTTCCTACGAAATGGCGCTGCAAATGCACGGGCTCGGCCCCGCGTGGATGGGCAAGGCCGTCGAAAACCTGCTTGCACGCTTCACGACGATACACAGCACGCTCGACCAGCGCCTCTTCCCGTGGATTCTCTATCATCCCAAGGTCTACGTGCGCGTCTGGATGCTCCACAAGCTGACGCGCCACCTGAAACGCCTGCGCCGGGGCGCGCGCGCGCTGCCGGAGGACGTGACCGCCGCCGAGGCCGAGATCGAGCGGCTCCGGCGCAAGGCGCTACGCGCGTTGAGTCCCCCGTGCCGGGCGTGCCGCTATCGGCGCATATGCGATCACGAATCCGAGGACTTCCGGCGACGATTCCCCGGCGTGCGAGTCCGCACGGTCCCGGGCGAGCCCGTCGTGTCGCCGTTGTACTTCTCGCGCGAACGCCCGCGGCACTACGACGCCGTCGACGCCGCGCGCCTGGAAGTGCCCGAGCGCCTGCGCGCGCTGGCGGCGGAAGCGCGCGAAATCACGCCGCGCGATCCGCATACGCGCGAGATCACCGCCGATTCGTATGACATCGAAGGCTGCTACACGCACCACATGCCCGGCGCGGTCCGCTGGTGTTCCTTCGCGCCCGGAGAATTGCGCAGCACGCCGCTGACGCGCATCGAACCGCCTTTCACCATGACCCTCACCTTCGGCGGCGGCATCGCCGAGCACATCGGCTTCGCTTTCGGCAGGCACGCGAAGGTCATGTGCCCCATGATCGACTACACGCATCGCCTCACCCTGCACGTGGACGCGCTGGGCCACTACGTGCTGCTGAGGGACAATGTCCTCGTGCGCCCGACGGAGTTCGAGGGCGAGCGGCGGCAGCCCGTGCGACTTGCGGGCTGTCTCGAACCGCGCGTCGCAATCAATAACATCGACGGGTTCGTCGTGACGCAGACGCTCCTGCTGTGGGAACGCGGGCCGGACGCCGCGGCGGATTGGGACCGCATTCGATACTCGGTCATCATCATCAACACGCGCTACGCGCGGCGCTTGCAGGCGGCGCTCCTGGCCCTAGCGCATCAGCGCGACTTCGACATGAGCCGCGTCGAGGTCGTCGTAGGGTACGTGCCCGGCATCGACCCCACGGACGACCTGCTCGACTCGATCCGCCTCAGCCACGCCGACCTGCGCATCGTTCGCGCGCCGTTTTCGCCGGACAACGTGCGATCGAAGGGCTTCATGATCAACGAGTGTGTTCGCATCGCGTCCGGCGACTGGATCATCCTGCTCGACGCAGACGTCATCGTGCCGCCCGACTTCTTCGCGGACGTCGACCGCCACGCGGACCACACGCACTTCATCGCGCCGGACGGACGTAAGATGCTCTCGCCCGAGACGACCGCCCGCATCCTGCTCGGGCAGGTCCGGCCGTGGGAGTGTTTTGACGAACTCGCCGAAGCCGCGCCCGAGTACCGCTTCCGCGAGGCGTCGCGCATCCCCATCGGCTTCTGCCAATGCGTCCGCCGCGACGTGATCGAGAGACATCCCTACCACGAACTCGACCATTTTGAAGGTTCCGACTGGATTTTCGGGAAAAGCGTGGTCGTGTACGAGGGTCCCGAGACACGCCTCGAAGGGAAGGTGGTCCTCCACCTCGACCACGCGGGCAGCCAGTGGTACGGCGCGCCGAAGCAGCTTTGACCCCCGGCGCGCCACAGGCGCCGCATCCCCGAGAATGTTTAGGCGCTCCCCCTTGTTGTATACGATGTGGGAACGGTCCTTGCCTTGCGCCAGGATTACGGAAGGGGAATGCAGAAAGGGCTTGTCGGCGCGGCGCGACGCCGCGCATAACGCGGAGGACCGTAGGCATGATAAGACGTGGATTTACCCTCATTGAACTGTTGGTCGTCATCGCCATTATCGGCATTCTGGCGGCCATACTCCTGCCGGCGCTTGCCCGCGCGCGCGAGTCGGCGCGCCGCGCGAGTTGCCAGAACAACCAAGGAATGGGGTCTGGTCTTCAAGATGTACGCGAACGAAGACCCCGGCGAACGCTGGCCCTCGATGCAATTCGGCGCGTTTCCGGACGCCTCGGGGGTCTTGCAGGTGCGCGTGGACATCGGCCCGAACCTGTTCGTGTCCTACCCCGAGTACCTCACGGACCCGATGATCATCCTGTGCCCGTCCGATGCGGAGTACCGGGAGCATCTCACACGCATGAAGTACCCGGGCACGGACGAGTTCTGCATGGGCGTGGCCGGTCCCGACGCGCAATCGTGCGCCTCCGCCGTGGACGCCAGCTACGTTTATCTCGGCTGGGTGCTCGACCGCACTGGCGATGAATGGGGCGCGGAAACCGTTGGCGGCGTGATTTCGTTGATTACCGTGGCGGGGCTGCCCCTGGACCCCAACGACCTGCCCCCGGCGGATGCGGTTGCCCCGTCGCAGATCGTGCGCAGCCTGCTGGTGCTCATGGGGAATTCAGACCTCGTTCTGGGCGCTGTCGGCAATCCACCCAGCAACACGCTGATACAGCGGGCGGTGGACGCCGACATTTCCGGTGCACAATTGGTCAGCTTCGGCAATGCAGGCGGCGACACGGTGTACCGGCTCCGCGAGGGCATCGAGCGCTTCCTGATCACGGACATCAACAACCCGGCGGCGACCGCCCAGGCGCAGAGCACGGTTTACGTGATGTTCGACCAGGTCGCAACATCCACGCAGAACTTCAATCACATTCCGGGCGGGAGCAACGTGCTGTACCTCGATGGCCACGTGGACTACGTACGTTACATAGAGCGTGGCACTGCGCCTGTAACGCGCAATGCCGCCACGGCAGTGGCGCTACTGTCCGCGTTGACGCTGTAACCGGAGGCGGGGCATCCCGGTCCCCCACACAAAGAATAGGGGACAGCCACCTGTTCTTGATACCGCCGGAAGCCTGCTGCAAAGCGGCGGCCGTCATTCTTCGCCGCGCGCGGATTGCGGACGCAGAAGATCAAGCAGCGGCCGCGCATTCTTGACGAATACCCGCGTATGCACGAGCATCTGATCCGGGCTTGCTTTGCGGTCTTCGAGAATGGCGCGCTCTCCCGCGCTGGGCGGCGTAAGCCATTCGCCCTCGGGCGACAGGGCGTCGCAAACGGCGGTCACCTGCTCCGCTAATGTTTCGCGCGGGCGCGGCGACTCCGGCGCCTCGACCTCGCGCCGCACCAAGTCGCGGCCTTTCGCGCGGATGGCCTCGTAAAGTGCTTTGGCGCGGTGCGGGCACCACTCGCCCTGCCAACTGTAGCCGCCGCGCGCTTCGGCGACGTCGTAAACGATCACGCGCTCTTTGGGATGGCCGTAGACCGGGCGGTGCGTGCCGGGCTCGTATAGCCGCGCCCGCTTACCGTTCGGCAGCACACACTCGTCGTACCACGCGAACGCCTTGGGCAACGGTTCGAGAAACCGCTCCTCGCCGGTCGCGAGGTACAGATCAATCAGCACATCGCACACGCCCACGCTCTCGGCGGGGGTGTAACCCGGCGGTTCGAAGGCGCGCGCCCACGCGGGTTCAAGTGTTTCCGGATCATATTGCTGCGCCCAGACGGCTTCGCCCGGCCCGCCCTGAAGGCGGATGATGCACTCGCCGCCCCGCCGCGCCGCTTCGAGATACCGCGCGTCCCCCAGCAATTCGTGAAGGTGCAACAACGCGCGGATTACATTCACCATGGCGTTGTCGTTGAACGTGATGCAGCGGTCGTAGTCCGAGCCGCCGGGCGGATACGCCTGTGGCCAGCCGCCGTTTTCGTATTGCGAGACCAGCAGAAACTCGCCCACGCGCCGCACCAATTGCAGGTCTTCCTCCGCGCCGGTGTACTTCCACCACGCAATAAGGAAACGCAGCGCGGCGGTCGTGGTGTCGTCGTCGAAGGTTCCCCGCTTCTTCCAGTCCCGATCAACGGGCCCCTCATGTGGAAGGCCGCCCTCCGGCGTCTGAATCGCCGCCAGCGTGTTGCGCGCCGCGCGGGCCGGCGCCGCGAGTTTCGCGTCATCGAGCAGGCGCGCCGCATCGAGGAAGACCTCCGCAACCCCGGGCGTTGCGGGCGGCTGGATGGTGATCCAGTCGCGCGGCACGGGGCGAAACTCGCCCCACATGACCGTGTCGTCTTGCGCGTAGGACATGCCCCAGCCGCCGCTGCGCTGCCGAACCGTCATCGCCGTGAGCGCCTTGCGCAAAGTCGCCTCGGCCCGCACTTCCAACTCCGCGGGCGGCGCCGCCAGGACGCCAATCATCAACGCTACAACGTGCAGCACGGTTCTTTTCCGCTCCCTTGTTCGGTCGGGCCGTGTGGTCAGTCCCCGCGAGTAAGCCTCTCCGCGCGCCCGGCCTCGACCGCTTCCGAAACCACTTCCCCCTTCTCGTAAAACGTGACGCCAACGCGCTGAATATGATCGATCATATCCGGGTCGCTGATGTCGTGAAAGATGGACAAATCGACGGTGTGCGGCAGCAGCAAGTCGTCGATGTCCTCGAGAATCCTGAAGACCACCTTCAGCGTCAGGTCCGCGCCGCCGCGCAGTGTCAGGTCGATGTCGGAACCGTTCTTGTAGTTGCCTTTCGCGCGCGATCCGTAGAGAATCGCCGCCTCCACCTGCGGATAGCGACCGAAAACGCCGCGAATCTTGTCGATAGTGGAATCCGAGAGACCGTATTTCATCCGCCCGTCCCCTCGTTCAGCGTTTCGAGCGTCATTCGCAGCGCCTCGAATTCCGCGCGGTAGGTCCCGCGAATGGCGGAAGCGATTTTCGCGGCGGTCGCTTCGTCATACGTGTGCGAGGTCAGGTTTCGGCTCGCGATCATGTCCATCCACACGTCGCCGTTCTCGATCAGACCCGCTTTGAATGCGTGACGGGTTGTATCCCTCGATCCGTACAGACTCCGAACGCCTCGACTTTCCAGAAGGTCCTTCAACGTATTCCACGCCAGTTCATGCGTGAATTCGAATGCCTGAATCAGCCCCTGTTCCTCGAGTTTCGAGAGCGGGCGCTCTTCCGCCAGCGCCACGGCGTCCCGCAACTGCGAAAGGGCTTTGATGAAGTTGTTGAAGCGCTGTATCCAACGGATGTCTTCGGTAGCACTCATAGGGGACCTCCTTGGGACAGCCTGGCCGACGCGACGGCGTGCGGTATCGCATTCATCCCCTCCGTTGTCCGCGTAATCAAGTGTTTCGCGAGCCGCTTGGCGAGCCCGATGATCGTGAGCACCGTCGGGCGTCCGAGCGCCTCGGGGAAGACGCTGGCGTCGCACACGTAGAGACCGGGAACTTCCGTGCGCAGGTTTGCATCCACCATCGTGCCGATGCGGACCGTGCCGCTCGGGTGCGTGCCGCGCTGGGGCGTCACGTAGAGGGTGGACGGGTCCGCGCCGGCCTTGACGAGAATCGCGCGGCACACCTCCTCGGCGCGGCGCATGCGCTCGGCGTCGTCGCCGACCATAGGCTTGCTGATCGCGCCACTGGGGAAGACGCCGCCCGAGACGTTGTCCTTGAGCTTGATCATCACGCCGAGTAACCGGCGCCACTGCGCCCATCGCAGCGCGGGCCCGAGTCCCTTGCGCACGGCGATAAGCGGATACATGAGCCACGGGTCGGCCAGCGTGCTGAGCATGTAGCCCTCCGCCTCGTTCTCCCACGACCACGTCATCGGCGGCTCGCGCCCGATGCCGGGGTCCTTGCCGAACCCGTAGACCATGACCGTCGTGTCCATGGTCATGCCCACCCCGGCCTCGTCGAAACCGGAAGCCTGGAGGATGCGCGGCGTCCCGATGCCGCCCGCGGCCAACACCACCGTTTCCGCCCGCGCGACAAAGGCGCGGCCGCCTCGCCGTCCTTCCACGCCGACACACCGCCCGTCTTCACGGACAACGCGGTCCACGCGCGCGCGGGTAAGCAGTGTCGCCCCTGCCGCCGCCGCGTCGTCCACGTACTCCGCGGCGCTCCACTTCGCGCCGCAGCGGCAGCCGAGCATGCACCGCGCGCCGCAGTCGAACGCGCGCCGCGCCCGGGCGGGCCGCATGAACTTCGCCTGCGGTTCCCAGGGATACCCGAGGTCGAGCGCGGCCTGCGCGATGCGCGTCGAGGCAGTCCCGCGCAGCGGTTCCGGCAACGGCGCAACTTCCAACTCGGCGGCGGCCTCGGCGGTTTCCGCGTCGATATCGACGCCGTAACGGATCTTCAGCCACGGCGGCGGCGGCGCGGCGCAACCGCAGAACATACTCGTCGCGCCGCCTACGAGCAGCGGACGAACGATGTTGAGTCCCTCCTTCGTGAAAAGGAGACTCGCGCGGTCCGTATACAACAGCGCGCCGAGATACGTGCCGTAGTAGAAGCGCCCGCGCTGGTCCGCGCCGCGTTCAAGCAACAGCACGCGCCGTCCCGCCCGCGCCAATTCCCGCGCGAGCGTCGCGCCGCCCGGTCCCGAACCCGCCACGATCACGTCCGCGTCGAAGGTCATCCGTTCCATACGCGCCCTCCTCGTTGCGCATACAGGGTACAGGAAAGCGCCCTGCGCATGAAACGCGGCGGCAATCATTCCCCCGGCGTCGCGGCGAGGCGCTATTGCCGCGCGGAGACGAAGCGGGCCCGTTGCGCGAAAAGGACGACCAAGGAACACGCAACGGCGGTGAGTGTGACGGCGGCGGCGGGCAATCCCCGGTACGCCGGCCAGCCGAACAACTCGCCGCCGTACATAAGCAGGGCCGCGCCCAGCGCCGCGAGCCGCGCGGCTTCGAGGTAGGGGGTCCACCACCGCGCCTCGAAAATGCCGCCGAGGCATAACACGGTCGCGAAGATAAGCAGCGCCGCGAGGATGCGTTCTCCCACGGCCATACTCCCTTCCGCGCCTATGAACCCGACCGCGAATACCAGGATGATCGTCAAATGCACGGCGGCATACGCCGCCAGCCCCCGCGACGTGCGCATGTCGTACTTGCGGTAGCCGGGGCGGCGCGTCTCGGGCGCGGCATCGTCCTCGACGCCCTCAGGCCGCCACGCGGGCGGCTTGAACCAGAGCCGAACGCAATCGCGCCAGTCGCGCGCGCGCCGGGCGGTCTCGAACAGCTTCACGAAGTAGTGGACCTGGCCCCAGACCGGATTCCAACTCTTGAGCGGCGTCACGATCCCGTATTGCGGCTCCTCTTCCTCGACCTGGAATGTGCCGAACAGACGGTCCCAGACGATCAGCGTGCCGCCGTGGTTGCGGTCGATGTATTTCGCGTTGCAGCCGTGATGTACGCGATGATGGGACGGCGTGTTCAAGACCCATTCGAGGGGGCCGAGCTTGCCGATGGTCCGCGTGTGAATCCAGAATTGGTAGAGCGCGTTGAACTGGGTGACGGCGGCGAAGACCGCGGGCGGGAAACCCACGAACGCCAGCGGCAGGTAGAACACCCAAAAGAACAACCCCTGGAACACGCCCTGACGCAGCGCGACGGCGAAGTTGAATTCTTCGCTCTGGTGATGTGCGATGTGGGTGGCCCACCCCAGGTTCATCTCGTGGCTGACCCGGTGCGCCCAGTAGTACATCAGGTCCTGCCCGAGGAAACACGCCGCCCAGACGATAATCGGCGCCCGCGGGTCCCAGAGATGCGCCGCGCCCATATCGAGCACGCGCCAGGTGTCCCAGACGTAGAGATACCCCGCGAATACGAGGGTCTTCAGAAACGCGCCCCCCACCTGATCGATAATCCCCATACTGATGTCGTTGATCGAGTCGTTGATGCGGTACACCGCGCGCCGAAGCACCAGCGCGCTGACCAGCCACTCGATGCCGATCAGCAGGAAGAATACCGGTATGGCCAGCAGCACGTAGTTCATGGATCAAGCGCTATCGTTATTCGCCTTCACGTGGGCCAGGGTGACCATCGCCTTCGCCACCAGTTTCTCGCCGTCGTCCCCGCCCGCGAACACCTCCGATTCCGCAACCGTCAGTTGCCGACCGGGACGAAGCACCCGCGCCCGGCAGCGCAACCTATCGCCAACGGCGGGACGCAACAAGTTGATCTTGAACTCGACGGTGAGCACCACCACCTCCGGCACGGCAAGCGACCCGGCCGCCACACCCGCCGTATGGTCGGCCATCGTCGCCACGACGCCCGCATGCACGAATCCGTCCTGTTGCAGGTGCATGTCGGCCACCTCCAAAGTCGATTCGCACCATCCCGGCCCAAGATCGGCAAGAACAATGCCCAAATGACGAATGAATCTGGCCTGCTGCAACTTCTCCCGAATATGCTCGCGAAATCCCTCGTCCAAGGTCTGCACCGTGTGTCCCCTTCCGTGCTGCTGTCAATGCAGGCGCGACGCGACGCACCACCTTCCGGGCCACCGGACCCGTCAGGCCAGTCGGACAGGACAGACTGATGCGGAACACCCCGTTTTGAGCGTCCACGCGCCGCTTTAGAAATCCAAGCATAGACCGGCCCAACAGATCAATACGCTTGGCGGCAAGTCAATCGTGTTATTGTAAATCCAAGTATAGCGGACACTTCCGACGAAAGACTCCTGATTTGGAACACCCATGTCGAGACCACTATTCCACATCCAGGCCGCAGCGCCGGTCTTGCAGCCGGCACTGTCAGTTTTTTGACAGCTGCCCCTGCTTATGGTACAATTCCGCACAACGAGGATTCCTACGGTGAGGCTTCGACGCGCGATTCAAGGAGCACTGGCGGCCTGCGTGATAGCGGCCACTGTGGTCCTTTGCGTCGTCGGCCACTACCGGAACGAACGGGCGCCCGTAACGCAGGGGCAGAGTCCGGTCATTACGGAGGAACGCCCCCCTCTCCCCGAGGAAGCGGGTTTGGGTGAGGGTTTAGCACAGGAGACCCTCAGTCGGGCCGGTGGCGCGGCAAGCGGGAATCCGGCCATAATAGAGGCCCCCCCTGTGCCGGAGCCGGTCGGCGACGCGCCCGATGATCTGGACGCGGACCCCACCTCGTAGCCGCAACCCGCTGCCCCGACTTCGCGGAACTTGAAAACGCCGCGCCCGTGTTCCATCATGCCCGCCTTGATGCTTGAACCCTATCCAGGAGGCAATCATGATGTTTTTCGGGCTCGTACTGCTGGCGGGCGCATTGGCCGCCGATGACGCCCCCGGCGAAGCCGGCTTGACGGTCATGTCCTTCAATGTGCGTTATGGGACGGCGCTGGACGGCGAAAACGCTTGGCCGAAACGGCGCGATATCCTGATCGAGACGATTCGGCAATACGATCCGGACATCATCGGGACACAAGAATGCCTGGAATTCCAGGCGGAACACATCGTCCAGGAATTGCCCGCGTATCGGTGGTTCGGCGTGGGCAGAACGCAGGGCCCCGCGCTTGCGGACGAAATGACGGCGGTCCTGTACAAGAAGGACGTACTCTCCCCTCTGGAGACCGGCAATTTCTGGCTCTCCGAGACGCCCGACCAGATTGCCTCGAAATCCTGGGACAGCAGCCTGCCGCGAATCACGACGTGGGCGTTATTTCACCACCGGCCGACGAGCCGGCAATTCCATTTCTTCAACACCCACTTCGACCATCGCGGCGCTACGGCGCGGGAGCAGTCCGCCGCGTTGATCGCGCAACGCATTCGCGGTCTGCGCGAAAGCGCGCCGGTGATTGTGGCAGGCGATTTCAATACGGCGGCGGAAAGCAGCGCGCCCTGGAAAACCTTGATCGAGAGCGGCCTGCGCGATGCCTGGCAGACCGCCGCGAACCCCGCCGGACCGACCGGCACGTTCCACGGGTTCCGGGGGGCGGCCTCCGAGGGGGACGCGAGGATAGACTGGATACTGTATCGGGGTTCCTTCGAGGTCCTGTCCTGCGAGACGGTTACGCACAACGCGGAGGGGCGCTATCCTTCAGACCACTACCCGGTGATCGCCGTCTTCAAGTGGAGCGCGTCGCAGTAAGGACACGCCACTTGCCGAATCAACGCGGACGCGCTACACTGAGTGGTACGGGCGTCCCGCCCGTGATTATGGACCACGGGTAAGTTGCCCGTGCCGCGCGACAGGTGTCACGGAGCATCAACAACGGAGGGTTGAATCATGGCGGACAGTGTGTACAAAGTCATCGAGTTGGTGGGGTCGTCGACGAAGTCCTGGGAGGACGCCGCGAAGAGCGCCGTCGAGCAGGCGGGGAAGCACCTGCGTGATCTGCGCGTGGCGGAAGTCACGGACTTGGACATGAAACTTGAGAACAACAAGGTCATGGCATATCGGGTCAAGGTCAAGTTGTCGTTCAAGTACGAGGCCAAGGGCGAATAGCGCGCGTAAGACCGTTTGCCGTTCATTCGCGCAGCAGGCGCTCGCCCGCGTAAACACGAGCGCGAGCGCCTGAGCGCCCTTATTCCAGTTCCTTGATGCGAATGTTGCGGAACTCGACCTGAGCGCCGTGGCCCAGGAACGCAATGCGCCCCGCCGGGTTGAAGAGGCCCGGGTGCGCTTTTTCATCAGGCGTCGGTTGGTTCCGAAACTGTTCGAGGTCCGTGTCCACAATCGGGGCGCCGTTCAGGGTAACGGTGATGCGCGTTCCCTTCGCGGTAATCTCCTGCGCATTCCATTCGCCGACGGGCTTCAGGTGTCCGCGTTCGGCCGGGACCACGCCGTAAATCGAACCGTGCGCCTGGTAAGGTTTCAGGTCCGCGTATTCGGGCGCGCTGTCGTCGAGCACTTGGATTTCCATGCCGTCGTAGGCGGCGTGCCCGTAAAGCGGTGTGCGGATGCCGACGCCGTTATTCGCGCCGGACGTCAGCCGGAACTCAAACCGCAACACGAAATCGGCATAGTCCAGGTCCGTGTAGAGATTGCCCCGGCTCGTGGGCGTGCAGACAATTGCGCCGTTTTCTGCCGCGTAACCGGTAACGTCGCCGGTCCAGCCCGCGAGATCGACGCCGTTGAACAAGGGCGCGAAGCCTTCCGCGTCTGCCTGCGGCATGGCCGCGATATGCGCTTGGGCCTTCTCCCGCAATCCTTCGTCGCCGAGGAAGGGAAGCGCCTTCTCGAGCGCCGACGCGACGGCGTGGGCGCGTAGCCCGGCATCCTTCTCATCGCGCGGACACGCCATCCGCGCCATGGCCGCAGCGGCGTCCTCGCGAAGTGCGGCGTCATCGAGGAAGCCCGCGAGGATACGCAGCGCGGCGACCGTGCGGTACTGGTTGACCTCGCTCATGAAGATACGGCGCTCGTCCGCCGTCTCCGTCGCCGCGATGGCGTCGGCAAGTAGCTGAAGCTTCTTGCCCTCGGACCGGTCCGCGCCCCGCACGAGCCGCGCATAGCCGCGCAGCAGCATGTCGCGCGCGGCGGGATCGGTATTCGCGCGGCACGTCTCGATGATGGGGCCAAGCGCTTGCAGCCTTTCCCAATCGGCCAGCGCGCGCAACGCCGCCTGCCGCACGACCGGGTCACCGTCCGTCGTCCGCGCCACCACGGCGTCCAGCGCCGGACCGCCGCCGTCGATACGCGGCAACACGGCGAGCACCCGCCCCCGTCCCTCGCCGGATGTTTTCGAAAGCGCCCCGAGCAACTGCTCGACGCGCGGCCCCGCGTCTTCTATCTGCAACGCGACCGCGGCGGCAGCCCGCACCGCCGCGTCCCGTTCCTTGTCGTCCCGCGCTTCGAGCAGCACGGCAAGCACGCGATCAAGGTCCGCCGGGCCGGCCACGTCGCTCAGCGCCTTCAGCGCCGCAAGCCGGACCGCGTCGTCCGCGTCCGCGACGCACCGGAACACGGCGTCGGCCTGCGAGGCCGTGCGCCGCGCGGCCAATACTTCGAGCAGCGCCTTGCGCGCCACGGGCGAAGCCTCGTTCAGCGCCGCGCCTATCCGCCGCGCCGACGCGCTCTCCGGGAATTGCAGCAACGCCTCCCGAAGCGCATTCACCTCGTCTTGCGCCTCGGCCCGTTTCATGCGGTCCACCAACGCCTCGACCACGCGCGGACCACCGAACCGCGGCAGCGCCTCGATGGCCGCGAGGCGCAGCACCGGGTCTTCGGCGTTCAGCGCGTCGATCAACGCATTGCGCGCGACGCGGTCGCCGCGCCTGCCCAGCATGGCCACAATCTCAGGACGCACCTCGGGGCGGACGGTCCGCAGTTCCGCGATCCACCGTTCGGATACCTGCGTTCCCGGCATCCCGGCGACAATTTCGAGGGCCGCAAGCCGCACCGAACGTTCGGGTCTCTCCATGGCCGCGATCAGGAGCGCCCCTGCCTCCTCCAGGTCGGACTTGGCCGCCACGGCGAGCGCGCCGCACACGATGTGTTCCGGGGCATCCTCCGCGCCCCGCGCGAGGAGGTCCGCGCAAATCCGACGGCACGTCGCGATATCTTCCTCAGCCGCACGGTGCTCCGCGTACACGAGACAGCGCGCCATGGCCCGCGAACGCGCCGCCGGGTCCGGGTCATGGGTGCGTGATTCGAGGAGACCGCCCGCTTCCGCCGGGGCGATCCGAGCGATGGCATCGAGGGCCGCCTCGCGCACGGCAAGATCATCCGACGCGGCAAGCGGCGACAACGCGGCGGCGGCGGGCGCATAGACAAGCGTCGACAAGGCATTGATCACCGAAAGCCGCGCGATACCCTGCACCGTGGGAAGGGCATCTAACAGCGTCCGACCGGCCGCATCCGTCCCGATGCTGGAGAGTGCGCGCGCAGCAGGATCGCATAGCGCGGGGTCCGTCAATAACCGCGCGAGCGGCCCGACGCACTCGTCTTTGCCTGCAAGCCGCAGCAGCTCGACAAGGTACGCCCGTATCTCGTCATCTTCCTGTGTTGCAAGGGCGTTCAGCACTGTCCCGACGAAGAGCAGCCGCTGTTCTTCCCGGCCCGGCTGCATGACGTGGCCCGCCGTCCCCGTCAGCGCGCAGCGCGCGCCATGGTCCTCGCCCGCCCCCGTGGCCACCAGGCGATCGCAAAGCGCCGCAATCGCCTCGGGGCCGCGTTCAAGAAGCCGCTCGGTGAGCGCCGCCGCCGACTCGGGCGTCTCCGCGGGGAATTCCGCGAGGAGCGCATCCAGGTCGTCCGCCGTCGCGGGCAATGAGACCAGCAATGCCGACGTGAACAGCACAAGATAGCGCAAGAGAATTCTTTGTTTCATGACAGCCTCCGCTTCAGCCACACGAAGAAGTGTACTCCTCAAAGGGGCGTGAATGCAGCAAAGGGAAAACAGTTCCTCGCGCGCGGCCTGCCGCAGGAGGGCCATAGGCCCTATATGACGTATAGGTCCTATATGACCTATGCTAACTCTGTGCATGAAACCCACGCGCGTTGACTTGTCACCCCCCTGTGTCGATACTTTGCCGCCGGAGATACAAGCGTCATGGACCTTCTGACAGCCCGGCATTGCGCCGAAATCGAGCGCTGCAATCAGCGCGGCGGTCGGATGTTGTCGGTCCTGGATTTGATCGACGCCGGTACGGTGTCGCTCGAACTCGCCGCCTATCTCATGGCGCGGATGACGCAGGGCGTCTCGTTCCTGGTGGGCGCGCGGCCCGGCGGCGCGGGCAAGACCACGGTCATGTGCGCGCTGCTGAACCTCTTTCCCGCGGACGTCGAACTCGTTGCGGCCACGGACGGCGCAGTGGCGCGCGCCACAGGACCGCGGCGATGCTTCATCTGCCATGAAATCGGGGCGGGACCCTATTTCGCCTATCTCTGGGGCCGCGAATTGCGGGCGTACTGCGCGCTGACGGAACAGGGTCACCTGCTGGCGACGAACCTGCACGCCGACGACCTCGACGAGGCCCGCGACCAGATTTACGGCGAGAACCGCGTCCCGATGAAGCACTTCAACGCCTTCCAACTGCAATTGTTTCTGCGCGTTGACGGCCGGGGATTCCGCTACGACCGGCGCATAGCCGCCGTATATGCGTCGGACGGCGACCATCCGCACGAAATCATTTACGAGAACGGAACATTACGTGAGATGCCCGACGCCGATTCAAGCCGCGTCGGGCGTTGCCGCGCGTTCCTTGAGGAATTACTGCCTACGCCCGTCAGGACCATCGGAGCGGTCCGGGATCGGGTCATTGCGTTTTTGAAATAGCACTTACGGGAGATCCAGTCATGCGACAACTACGGGCGCCACGATTCGCGCTTCTCTGGCTGCTGCCCGCGCTGCTGGGCGGCGCGTCCTGTCTCGGTTGCGCTGCGTCGGCGCACCCCCGGCCCGCAATTGAAGCGATGGTCCCCGTCAGCGACGGCGCGCGGCTCGCGACCCATGTATACCTTCCCAAGGGAGACGGTCCCTGGCCGGTGATCCTCGAACGCACCCCGTACAATCGGGCGAAGACGCTCGCCATCGAGTTCTTTGGCAACGACTACGCCGTGGTGACCCAGAACCTGCGCGGCACGCGCGAATCGGAAGGCGAATGGGACGTCTTCGGCCACGACGGCTGGGGCGGGCCGGGCCGCCGGGACGGCCTGGACACGGTGGCCTGGGTGTTCGAACAGCCGTGGTGCAATGGGAACATCGGCCTTGCGGGCTTTTCCGCGAGCGGGATCAGCGCGCAACTGCTCCTGGCGGCGCAGCCGCCCGGCGTGAAGTGCGCCTTCATCAACGCCGCCTCCGACAACTTCTACGAACTCGTCTTTCCCCGGGGCTGCTACCGTAGGAACACGATAGAGGGGTGGGCCGAGGCCAAGTCCATGCTCCCGGAATTCGAGCGTCACCCAACGTATGACGCCTTCTGGGCGGCGCGCGACGCCAGGGCGCGGGCCGACAAAGTGAACGTGCCCGTTTTCATACTCTCCGGCTGGTTCGACCTCGCACAGCGGTCGGCCACGGCCTTTTTCCAGCGCGTCCACAACGACGGCCTGCCCCCCGCGCGGGGCAACTGCAAGCTGCTCATGAACACGCTGGCGCATGCCGCGCCGTCGGGCACACTCGCGTTCCCCGACCGCGAGAACACCAACATCGACGCCGTGGCGGGGTCAATCAAAGACTGGTTCGACTACTGGCTGAGGGGCGAAGACAACGGCATCCAGGACAAACCGGCGGTCACGCTCTTCGTCATGACGGACGAAGCCGCGCTTGACGCGCCCGGTAACGTTTGGCGCTTCTATGAAAACTGGCCGCCTGCGTCAACGGAGAAGCGATGGTATTTGCACGAAGGCGGCAGACTGCTCGATACGCCGCCCGAGGTCGCCGCATCCGCCACCACCTACCTCTATGATCCCACGTCGCCGACCCCTTCGCTCGGCGGCAACAACCTGTACGCCCCGAGCGGCCCCCATGACCAGCGCGAAATCGAGTCCCGGCCCGACGTGCTGGTCTTCGAGACGGAACCGCTGCAAGAACCGCTCACGGTGATCGGCGCAATCAGCGTGACGCTCTATGCTTCCTCCGACGCCGTGGACACCGACTTCGGCGCGCGTCTGTGCGACGTATATCCCGATGGCCGGTCGATGCTCATGAACGAGGGCATGGTCCGCGCGCGGTACCGCGATTCAATTCACGAGGAAGAATTCATGACGCCGGGAACGGTATATGAATTTCGCATTGACCTATGGGATACGGCGCTGACCTTCGCGCCCGGCCATCGCATCCGGCTCGACATCGTGTCGTGCAGCGACCCGCGCTGCGACCCGAACCCGAACACGGGTGAGCCGTTCCGCCGCCATACGCGGACGGTCCCCGCCCGCAACACGGTGCGCCACGACGCGGTATACCCGTCGCACTTGACGCTGCCGGTGACGAGGCTCGAACCGTAGTCGGCGAGAATCACTCGGGAGCAATGCTCGACTGCACGCCGCCCTCGGGCACTTCGATGCCCGCCGCCCACAGTATCGCGTTCAGGACCATCTTTCGGTGCGGCTCGACGCGCCACGTGGCGTGGTAATGCCCGCCCGTGAAGCCGAAGCCGCGCCCGCCGTTTTCCCGCACCACCGCCCAGGCCAACGTCTCACGGCGCGGCGCGTCTGGGGGGAGCATCGCCGTGACGATGGAAGTCACGCTTTCCTCGCCCTCGGGGAACATCACCCGATAGTAGAACTCCTCACGGGTCACGTACGGGACCAGGCCGCGACTGATCGGGTATTCCGGCGACGCGGGTGTGACCTCGACTTCGTGGATCGGGTTCTGCGAATAGCCGTCCTTATAGAAGCCGCCCAGCCACGAACCAAACAGGCGCTCGGACGCCTCGTCGCGCGGCGGGGCCACGGCGAAGTGCAAGCACACCAATCCCACGCCGCGGTCCATCAACTCCCGTGTCCGCGCAAGCCGCTCCGGCGTTGCAACGAGGGGATGTCCCTCGAAGCCGTCGGCATAGACCACAATCGCGGCGGCGTTATCGAGAAGCGATGCGTCTTCCGGCCATTCCCGCACCAGCACCGTCTCGATGCCGGACACGTTCGAGGCCGTGTCCAAACACTGCTTCAGCAATGCAAGCCCTTGCTCGTGCCGGTGCGCGCCCTCCTCATGGCTGTCCGCGCCCGCAATCATGACGATCTTCTTCGGCGGCGCGGGCGGCAGTCCGGCTGCCCAGGCGCAGCCGCGCCGGAACAACTCGGCGACGGGCGGATTCGCCAATGCCTGGGCGTCATGGCCCAGCGGACTGTGGAAAACGCGCCCTGCGCCATACGTGAAGGCGAAGGCCATGGGATAGTCCTTGCCGTCCACCACCGACCGCGCCGTCGCAAGCAACTCGATGGGCCGGTCGCCCGCCAGACAGGTGTATAGCTCGTCCGTCGTCTCGAAAGATTCGAGACCCGCGGTGACCGGATGTTCCTTGTTCACGATTTCGACGCGGAACGCGCCAAAAGGGTCGTGGGCGCGAAGTTGCGGGTCCCAGACGCGGCCCGCGAGACTGCCGAACTCCGGCCATTCCTGAAACGCGCCGCACGCGAAATGCACCAAACAAAGTCCTTTCCCCGACTCGACGAATCGTTTCAGGTTCGCGCGCGCCTCCTCCCCTGGGTCGGGCTGTTCCCAGTTCATGAAATGCAGCACGATGGCGTCAAACCGGTCCAACTCCGACGACGCAAGCGCGGCGGGGTCTTCCGTCACTTCGACGCGCAGCCGCAGATCCGCCGCGATGGCTTGCGCGAGCACCGGCGCCGTCTCGCGCCAGACGTGGCCCGGATAGTCCTGGCCGGTAACGATCAGGATGTGCTTTTCGCCGTTGGTCATGGATGCTTTTCCCTGCTCTTCCGAGTCCGAGTATGCGGCATTCGCCATCAGCACGATACCGACCAGACAGGCGATACCTGTCCGTGCGCACTTGACTCTCACACGACGCGCTTTCATGTTCAGAAACCTCCGTGTAGCGGCTCATGCCGATGGAAGCGGCCTTTCCCCCTGTCCCCGCTCCTATTAACGAAAGTCCTCGACGTGCTCGGCCACGTACCCGCGGAGTCTGCGCATGACGTCCTTCTCGATCTGACGGATACGTTCACGCGTGAGCTTGAATCGCTTGCCGGTTTCCTCGAGGGTATGCGCCTTTCCGTCCATCAAGCCGTAGCGATAACGAACGATATTCGCTTCCCGCTCCGTAAGCTGGCTCATCAGCGCTTCCATCTGCTGGTCCATCTCGAATTGTTCGATGGCCTTGTCGAATAAGGGCGGTTCAAGAGCCTCGGGAATACTCCGGCCTTCGAGGTCGCTGGCTTCAAGGTTCTCGAGCGGCATGACCGCGCTGACAAATTCCTGCAGCCGTTCCGCTTCCGCTACCTTGATATCCATCTGCTCCGCCACCTCCTGCGCCGTGGGCGCTCGCCCGGCCCTGATGTACAGTTCTTCCGCAACCTTCTTATAGCGCGCGATATTGTCCGTGATATACACCGGAATCCGCACGGTACGCCCCTGGTTCGACAGTGAACGCGTGACCGCCTGTCGTATCCACCAGGTCGCGTAGGTCGAGAACTTGCAGCCGCGCTCGGGATCGTAACGGTCCACTGCCTTCATCAACCCGAGGTTCCCCTCCTCGATAAGGTCCTGGAGCGGCAAGCCGTAGTAGAGGTACTTCTTCGCGATGCTGATGACCAGCCGTAGATTGGATACAATGAGCCTGCGCCGCGCGGCGCCGTCGTTTTGCTTGGCAAGACGCGCCAGGCGGATTTCCTCCGCCGGAGACAGGAGCGGAATCTTCGATATCTCCGCCAGATACGTGCTGAGACTGTTTTCACGCACGTCGGCCATAGTCACCCTACCGCGTCGTTCGCCGATTCACCTGCAGTTTGCACCTCGGCCCTGTAGCCGTCTTACACTCACTAGGCTACCTATCCGGCAAGATCAATACAAGTCAGACCGTCAAACGATTCATGGCGTCCTCCGCCGGCGTAACGGGGTATGGCGGGTCGCCGCCTGCCCGGGCCGCCGCATGGACGCGATTTCCCCGCCCCCCGAGGTTCGGATCGCACATCAGGGCGTTCACCGTCTCTCACCGGAAAAACACGGCGCAGGCACGGAATATTGCGACCCGTGGCACAGACGTCCTGCCCGTGGAATACGGGCAAGGCCCCGCGTTTGACTTGTCCCGCGAATCACCGCCAGAATCGCGCCCAATGCAGGACGAACACGAACGCCGTATGCGCTACGCCATACGGGAGGCCGAACTCGCCCGAGACGCGGGCGAGACGCCGGTCGGATGCGTCATCATGCACGAGGGACGCATTATCGGTAAAGGCCACAACCTGCGGGAGACGCTTCAAGACCCGACGGCCCACGCGGAAATCATCGCGATTACCGCCGCGGCGTCCGCGCTGGGCAGTTGGCGTCTCGAGAACACGCGGCTGTACGTCACGCTCGAGCCGTGCCCCATGTGCGCGGGGGCCATCATCCTGGCGCGCATTCCGGAGGTCTATTTCGGCGCGCTCGACCCGAAGGCGGGCTGCGCCGGCTCGCTCATGAACCTGCTCGCGGACGGACGATTCAACCACCGGCCCGCCGTATTCCCCGGCATTCTCGCCGACGAGTGCGGCGGTCTGCTCACGACGTTCTTCCGAGACATCCGAATGCAGGGGCGGAACTAGGCTGCGGACTGGTACAATGCGCGCCGGGGGGATCGCAACGCGGTCGGAAACATAGCAGGAAGGAGAGGCCATGGCCGGGGAGTATCAAGCGGCATATGACGAATCCATCCGGAATCCTGAGCGATTCTGGGGCACGGCGGGCGAGGCCGTGCAGTGGTATCAGAGATTTACGCGGGTTCTGGATGATTCCCGAAGACCTTTCTATAGCTGGTTCCCGGATGGCGAGCTGAATACCTGCTACAACGCGTTGGACTGGCACATCGAGCAGGGCCGGGCCGATCAGACGGCGATCATCTACGACAGCCCCGTGACGCGCGTGGTCCGATACATTACGTATCGCGAACTACGGGACGATGTGGCGCGATTCGCGGGTGTCCTGCGCGGCCTCGGGGTCGCGCGGGGGGACACCGTAATCATCTACATGCCCATGATTCCCGAGGCGGTCGTCGCGATGCTGGCGTGCGCGCGAATTGGGGCGGTGCATTCGGTGGTGTTTGGAGGCTTCGCGCCGCACGAACTGGCGGTTCGCATCGACGATGCCAAGCCCAAAGTGATGCTGTCGGCGTCTTGCGGCATCGAGGGCAAGAAGGTCATCGAGTATCACCCATTGCTCGACCGCGCCATCGAACTGGCTGGCCACAAGCCGGATCGGTGCGTCATCCTCCAGCGTCCGCAGGCGACGGCGCCGCTGGTTCCTGATCGCGATCTGGACTGGACGACGCTCCTGGCCGAGGCCGAACCAGCCGACTGCGTGCCGCTCTTGGCAACGGACCCGCTATACATCCTTTACACCTCCGGAACAACGGGCCTGCCGAAAGGAGTCGTGCGCGACAACGGCGGCCACGCGGTGGCGCTCCACTGGAGTATGCGGCACATCTACGGCATGGAACCGGGGGAAGTGTACTGGGCGGCGTCGGACGTGGGTTGGGTGGTCGGCCATTCGTATATCGTTTACGCACCGCTGCTCTACGGCTGCACGACCGTGCTCTACGAAGGCAAGCCGGTGGGCACCCCTGATCCCGGCGCGTTCTGGCGCGTCATCTCGCAGCATGCGGTCAAGGCGCTCTTCACCGCGCCGACGGCTATCCGCGCCATCAAGCGGGAGGACCCGGAAGGCAAGTACTTGCAGCAATATGACTTGAGCCGGTTCGAGTATCTCTTTCTCGCGGGCGAGCGCCTCGACCCCGACACCTACCATTGGGCGAGCAACCTGCTGAAGGTCCCGGTCATCGATCACTGGTGGCAAACCGAGACCGGCTGGGCCATCGCGGCCAATTATGCGGGCCTCGAGATGCTGCCCATCAAGCCCGGATCGCCGACAACGCCCGTACCGGGATACGAGGTCGCCATTCTGGACGGCGAAGGCCGGGAACTGCCCCCGGGGAAAGAGGGCGTGATTGGAATTCGCCTGCCCCTGCCGCCGGGTACCTTCCCGACGCTCTGGCAAAACGATGCAAAGTACGTTGAGTCGTATCTGGACCCGTTCCCGGGCTACTACTTCACGGGCGACGGCGGTTATTTCGACGAAGACGGCTATCTGTACGTGATGGGCCGGGTCGACGATGTCATCAACGTGGCCGGGCACCGGCTTTCGACCGGGGCCATGGAAGAGGTGGTCGCCCAACACCCGGACGTGGCGGAGTGCGCGGTCATCGGCGTCGAGGACAACCTCAAGGGGCAACTGCCGTTCGGATTCGTGGTCCTGAAGGCGGGCGTCGAGCGGGACGAAGCGGGACTGGTCGCGGAACTGGTCCGGAGCATCCGCGATCAGATTGGCGCCGTCGCGTGCTTCAAACAGGCCGCCGTTGTGAAGCGGCTGCCGAAGACGCGATCCGGCAAGATATTGCGCGGCACGATGCGCAAGATTGCCGACGGACAATCGTACAGCGTGCCCTCGACCATCGACGACCCGGCTATCCTAGGCGAAATCGCGGCGGCGTTGCGCGAGAAGGGATTCGAGCCGCTTTCGCAAGGGTAACACGCAACGGGCCTCGCGCCCCGCGGCAAACCCAGGAGTAACTCAGAAGTACCCTGTATGTGGCTGGATAATCTCCTCGAAGAGCCGCTGGTCTACAGGCTGAAGACACGCCTGCTGTCCTTCGGCAGGCGCAATGTGCGCGATTTTCTTCGCGAATTTCCTTCGCCGCCCGGACACGAACGGGTTCTCGATGTCGGCTGCGGGATTGGCGGGCATGCCGATGCGTTTGCCACAGCGACGTTGTACGTGGGCATCGACGAAAATGCCGGCTACGTCAAGTACGCGTCCGCGCGGCACGGACGCCGCTTCGTCGCGATGAACGCGACGCGCATCGCCTTCGCCGACGGCACGTTTGACCTTGTCTTCGCGGCGGGGCTCTTTCATCATCTTTCGGATGATCAGGCGCGCGCCGCCGCGCGGGAAATGACGCGGGTCACGAAGGAGACCGGCGCCACACTGATTATCGACGCCGTCTTGCCGGTCCTCTGGAACGTTCCGGGGCGGTTACTCTGCCGTCTGGACCGCGGCCGCCACGTGCGGACCGTGGCGTCTCTGGCCGCGCTCCTGGCGAACGACGGGTTTCAGTTGCACCTCGGGAATATCCAGGGAAGCTTCCCCTATCAGCGCGCCGTCTTCCTCAGATGCCCATGCCGCCCGTGACTTCGAGGACGTGGCCGGTGACGTAGGAGGCATACGGCGATGCAAGCAGCAGGATGCCGCCCGCAGCCTCTTCCGGCGTACCGATGCGCGCCATCGGAATGACCATGAGCGCCATGTCGCGCAGGTGCGACGGCACGCCCAACTGGACTTCCTGATCGCCGATCTTGACCGATTCGGCGGTCTCCTTCGCCGCGGTAAGCCGCGTATCGATGAATCCGAACGCCACCGTGTTGCAGCGAATGCCGAACGGCCCCCATTCCTTCGCGAGCGTCTTGGTCATGCCGACGATGCCGGCCTTGGCCGCGCTGTAATTGATTTGGCCCGCGTTCCCGTGGAGCCCGGCCACCGACGACACGTTGACGACGCAGCGGGGCTCCGGCGACTTGCCCTCCGCCTGTTCCTGCTTGGCCGCGTCGCGCATATAAGGCGCGGCGGCGCGGACAAGGCGAAACGGCGCCACATTGTGGATCATAAGCATGGCCTGGAACTGTTCGTCCGACATCTTGTGCGACATGCCGTCCCAGGTGTAACCGGCATTGTTGACGAGGATATTAATCTTGCCAAAGGTCTCGATGGTCTTGGCCACGAGTTGCGCGGGAAACGCCGGATTCGTGATATCGCCGTTGCAGGCAGTCGCTTCGCCGCCTGCCGCCTTGATCTCGGCAACTACGGCCTCGGCGGGCTCGGGGTCCCGATCACTGACGACGACCTTGGCCCCTTCCTTGGCGAACAGCGTCGCCGCGGCGGCGCCGATGCCCCGTCCCGCGCCCGTGATAATGGCTACTTGATTGTTCAGCAAACCTGACATGAGACAACTCCTCCTTTGCTTCCCGCGGAAGAACTCCCAGCCACCAAGACAGGCGCAAGCTTACCTGATTCGGGCGGCGCAACGCGAACTGAAAAACCGCGCTTTTTCTCAAGTCGCCCGCATTATGTTAGTATTCCCGAGATGACATCGGTCCGCGCCGCACGCCATCCTATCAGGAGTCCCAATATCTTGAACGATCTTCTCATCCTGGAAACGACACCCAAACCGCGCGGCACGGCCCGCGCGGCGGCTATTCTCGGTGTCGCCGCCTGCCTGATCGCAATCGCCGCGGGCGGCGCCGAGACGGACCAGTATCTGAGTTGGTCCGTCACATTGGCCGACAGCGCCGAGGCCCTGAACCACTTCGTCAACACGGAGACGGAGACGTTTCTCGAACGGGTGAACCGGCGGACGAGGCCCATTACGTCGGTGACCGAACTGACCACCGAATTCTATCTGTACTTCTTTCAGGGCATCCATTCTTCGCGCATTCGAGGATGGGTCAATCGCGCGCCGGAAGTGGACCGGTTTCCCGACAGCAGCGTCTCCGTATTCGCCTATCAGCGCATGAGCATTTACCGCGATCTAACGGCGTTCCCGTTCATCCTGCCGATGGCGCGGACCATTCGCGTGGGCGACGTGTATTTCGGCACCGACAAGATCAGCCATTTCTTCGGTTTTGGCCGGCGCTATTTTCAGCGTTACCTGCGCCACCGCGATGACGGCATGGATGAAGAGGAAGCCATGCGCCGCGTAGTCCTGTGGGGAGTCGCGCTGGAACGCAAGATCGTCGGGGGATTGGTGGACGGCATCTTCTCCCACGGAGACCTCGAGGCCAATTTCCAAGGGTTTTTGATGGCGCGTGCCTGCTGCGAGGGCGAAACGGCGCATTTCCGGCTCGCCGACGGGCAATGGCGCCTGGCGCGGCCCTTCGACCTGCGCGAATACATCACGCCCGGTTTTGACGAGTCGTACAACAACTCGCATTACACGGGGATGCGCAAAGACCGGGTATTGGAAATCCTCCGCGAAGAGTATTGTCCCCTGCGCTCGGAACCCGAGATCGAGGCCCGGTTCGCGCGATACGCTAACTACCCTCCCAGCTTCTCGCGCCGCGTTATCGCCGACTATTTTGCCGAGAAGGATGGAAATCCGCAACGGGAACAGTCGCTCGATACGATATGCGTGGAAGAGGCACTGGAACTCATGCCGCCCCCCTCGGTCACCCAGGATAACCCCGGCGTTTCACAAGACGGATAAGTGAGGACGCGCCGCTTTCGAAGCGCCGGCGAGGAAACGGCGCGCGGCGGCGGCCAGACCCGCGGCGTCGAGGCCGTGGGCGGCCAATTGTTCTTCCCGGGTCCCCTGCTCGCTGAACACGTCGGGAATGCCTATCCGGTGGACGCGCACGTCGGCCAATCGACCGCGCTTTTCGAAGTGTTCGAGCACCGCTGAACCGAAACCGCCGTCGAGCGTGTTCTCCTCCACCGTGATAATCGGCCGATCCGCGAGTTGATCGAGGAGCGCCTCGTCGAGCGGCTTTACCAAGCGTACGTCCGCCACGCCGACGTCCAGTCCCTCATCGGCCAAAGCTTCCGCGGCCTTGAGACACGCCGCGACGCACGGACCCACCACGAGGAACGTGGCGTCTCCCCCCTGCCGCAGCATTTCCCCACGGGCAATATCCCGTCCCTGGACATCGCCGATGGTAGGCGCTTTGCCGCGGGCATAACGGATAGCGACGGGGCCGTCCTGGCGGAGCGCCCAGCGCAGCATCAGGGCCGTATCCACGTCGTCGCGCGGCGCAAGCACCGTCATGTTCGGGACACTTCGAAGAAACGACAGATCGAAGGTCCCGTTTTGCGTGGGGCTGTCCTCGCCGACGAGTCCCGCGCGGTCCACCGCGAACACGACCGGCAGTTGCTGGAGACACACGTCGTGGATGAGTTGGTCGTACGCGCGCTGGAGGAATGTCGAGTAGATGGCCGCCACGGGCCGCAGGCCGCGCACTGCCATGCCGGCGGCGAGGGTGACAGCGTGCTGCTCGCAGATGCCCACGTCGAAACAGCGATCGGGGAAGCGTTCGGCGAACTTGGCGAGGCCGGTGCCGGTGGGCATGGCGGCGGTAATGCCGACGACGCGGTCGTCTTCCGCCCCGGCTTCAAGCATGGCGTCGGCGAAGGCGTCCGTGAACGTACGCACGGGCGGCTTGACGTTGTTTGGTTCTGGGAAACGGGGCAGGCCTTCCTCGTCCTCCTGCTTGATCGCCATGGGCTTGATGCCGTGATAGGCGAGCGGGTCGCGCTCCGCGGCGTCGAGCCCCTTCCCCTTCTCCGTGCGGCAATGGAAAAGTATCGGGCCGCTCATCAGCTTCAGATTCGAGAGCACGGCTATCAATAGCGGCAGGTCGTGCCCGTCCACCGGGCCGATGTAGTTGAAGCCCAGTTCCTGGAAGAACGCGTCATGGGTAATGAGGCCCTTCGCGGCCTTCTCGATGTCCTGGATGCGGCGGACCGCCCGCTCGCTGAGCAGCATCTTGACGAAGCTGGATACGTCTTGTTTCGCGCGCTTATACGGAAGCGCGGTAATGAGCCGGTTGAAGTAGCGCGAGAGCGCGCCCACGTTCGGCGAGATCGACATCTCGTTGTCGTTGAGCACCACGAGGAGATCGAGGCCGAGATCGCCCGCGTGGCTCAGGGCCTCCATGGCCATGCCCGCAGTCATGGCGCCGTCGCCGATCACCGCTACGATACGGTGCGGTTCGCCGCGCAACTTGCGCGCTATGGCCATGCCCACGGCGGCCGAGATGGACGTCGAGCTATGGCCCGTGCCGAAGGAATCATAGGGGCTTTCCGCTATTTTCGGGTATCCGCTGATGCCGCCCGCCTTGCGGAGGCTGTCGAACACGTCGCGCCGGCCCGTGAGCAGCTTGTGCGCGTAGCACTGGTGCCCCACGTCCCAGATCAGTTGGTCGGCCCCGGCGTCGAAGACGTAATGAAGCGCCAGGGTCAGTTCGACCACCCCGAGCGGCGACGCGAGATGCCCGCCGTTGCGGTTTACCGTGTCGATTATCTGTTGCCGCACCTCCACGGCAAGCGTTTCGAGCTCGCTCATGGACAACGACTTGAGATCCGCGGGAGTATCAATCCTGTCAAGAATTCGCATGATCGTCGCGGGCGAAGGCCTCTATTCTCCATCCTCGTTGCACTGGGCCCCTATGTGCGCGAAACGAGTTTCCGCCAAGAGCACGCCGAGCCCCGTATTCCCGGGGACCGACGGGTTTAGTATAACACGCCGCGCGACAGGGTGTTAAAGCCCGCGCAAGCGTCGCTTATCGACGAGACCGGCGGCATCGCGCGGTAGTTCGGCGACAAACTCGACGCGGCGCGGCGCCTTATAGGCGGCGATCCGCTCGCGGCAGAATTCGGTGACCTCGCGCGCGGTGAGGGATATGTCCGGTTCGAGCACCACGTAGGCCATGACTTCCTCGCCCCGCACGGCATCGGGATACCCGACTACCGCCGCCTCGCAAATCGCGGGGTGTTCCAGGATCACGGCCTCGACCTCCCTGGGATACACATTCATGCCCGCGCGATTGATCATGTCCTTCTTGAGCCCGGTAATGTGGAAATAGCCGTCTTCGTCCACGTACCCGAGATCGCCCGTGTGCAGCCAACCGCCGCGAAAAACCTCCGCATTGACCTCGGGCAGGTTCAAGTACCCCTTCATGACGTTGTGCCCGCGCATTACGATTTCGCCTTGCTCGCCGGGCGCCGCGAAGGTCCCGTCCTCACGCATGATGCGCATACGCACGCCCCAGATGGGCAGCCCGATCGAACCCGGGCGGTTGCGCTCGGCGTCTGGATTCCAGCAGGCGACGGGGCTCGTCTCGGTCAGACCGTAGCCCTCAAGCACGGGTACCCCGAAACGCTCCGTGAATTGCGCCGCCAGCGGCACGGGCATGGCCGCGCCGCCCGTGATGACGCACCGCAGCGAGGAAAGGTCCGCCTCGGCGGCGCGCTTGTGATGGACAAGGAAGTGTACCATCGTGGGCACGACGGCCAGGATCGTGGCGCGCTCGCGCTCGACCAACTCGAGCACCCTGCCTGGCTCGAACGCAGGCAAGAGAATCATGGTCGATTGCGCCAGCACGGGCGCGTTCATCATGGTGGTCTGCCCGAATCCGTGAAACAACGGCAATACGGTGACGCAGACGTCCGCGCGATAGTACCCGAGCGCGTATTCCTTGACGGTATGGGCGTTCTGAAACAGGTTGAAATGGGTCAACTGCGCGCCCCGCATCCGCCCGTCCACCGCCGAAGCGTAGAGGATCGCCGCCACGTCGTCCGGCATGGTCTGGACCGCGTCCCATTCCGGGGAGGCGGCTTCGATCAAGGCGGTGAAGGATTCGCCCGCGCCGTGCGCGGTCGGGCAATTATCGGCCTCGACGACGATGAAATGCCCGCAGTCGGGGGCTTGATCGAAGGCCATCGCCCCTTCCGACGCGAACAGGTCGAAAACGAAGAACGCCTTGGCCTGCGCGTCGCGCAGACGGTGCAGAATCTCCCGTTTCCGCAGCATGACGTTCATCGGCGCGGCCACAGCGCCGGCAAGCAGAATACCGTAATAGACCATCGGAAAATGCGGGGTATTGGGCAGCATCATGGCGACACGGTCGCCGGGGCGGATGCCCTTTTGGTGCAGCACGTTCGCCACGCGGCGAGCCGCGGCGGCCAGTTCCGCGTAGGTATACCGCCAGTCTTCAAAGAGGATGGCCGTCTTGTCGGGCGTGACGGCGGCGGATATTTCCAGGCATTCAGCGAGATTCAGGCTCACCCTGCCAATCCCCTTGGCGAATCGACATTCACGGTTAATCTCCAGACAGCTTGATTAAGCCCCCCTCAGCCAGAGCAGATCAGGAGGGCCGCTGGGCGCGGAGTATAGCACAGCACACACGACACATTCCGCGAAACAAGACCCCTCGGCGGTGGAGCCGCGCGCAACCGATGGTGTACTGTGGCCGCGCGTCCTTAACGGTGTCTCTACCGCTATTGAAAGGGCCTTGCGGCATGCAAGACGAGTTTTGCAGTTTCGACCGCGAAGACGGCAAGACGACGAATCCCGCAAAACGATTCGGCGTCCTGCTGCTGAACGTCGGTTCTCCCGACAAACCGGACACGCGCGCGGTCCGCGCCTACCTGCGCCAGTTCCTCTCCGACCCCCGCGTATTGGACATTGCCCCCTGGAAACGGGCCATCATCCTGAATTGTTTCATCCTGCCCTTCCGTCCGAAGCGGTCCGCCCACGCCTACCGGTCCATCTGGACGGATCGCGGATCGCCGCTCATTGCGATCACGCAGGACGTGGTTGCCGGGCTCGCCGAGCGCCTGCCCGAGGCCGTCGTGACATATGGCATGGCCTATGGGCGTCCCACCATCGGCGAGGCTATGGACACCCTCATGGAAAGCGGGCTCGAACGCATCTTCGTCGCGCCCATGTTGCCGCAATACGCCTCCGCCACCACCGGCTCCGTGCTCGAAGCGACGTACCGCCGGGCCGCCTCCGAGTACAACGCGCCCGCGCTCACGGTGATCCCGCCGTTCTACGACGCGCCCGAATTCCTCGACGCCTGGAAGGAGACGGCCCGCCCGGCCCTCGACGAATTTCAACCCGAGCACGTCCTCTTCAGTTTTCACGGGCTCCCCGAGCGCCACATTCGCAAAGGGGACCCCTCGGGCGCGTATTGTCTGGTCCGGCCCGACTGCTGCGACACGCAAACAACGGCCAATACGCACTGCTACCGCCGCCAATGCTTCGAGACCGCGCGCGGCATCGCGGACCGCCTCGCCCTCGCCGAGGAAGACTACTCGATCAGCTTCCAATCCCGACTGGGCCGCGAACCCTGGCTCCAGCCCTACACCGACGAAACCATCGCGCTGCTCGCCGAAAACGGACTCAAGCGCCTCGCCGTGCTGTGCCCCGCCTTCGTCGCGGACTGCCTCGAAACCCTCGAAGAAATCGGCATCGCGGGCAAGAAGACCTTCCTCGACCACGGCGGCCACGCCTATATCCAGGTCCCCTGCCTCAACGCACACCCCGCCTGGCTCGACGGCCTCGCCGCCATGATTCGAAGGTTATCGCACTAAACAAAGCCGCTTTTCCAGGCCAGTTCGTAGTACACGCTTCAGCGTGTCTTTCCAACGTTCCCAAGCTGCACTCCATTACCTCGTTTCCAACTTGTACTTGGAAACCCACGTTTCAGGAAATGCTGTGCGTTTTCCGTCGGCGCGTTGCGAGTGTCCTTTGGTCTTGCAGGACGAACCTCTCAATGTCCTTGGAGGTCTGGCGCGTCAGGCGGCATGGGCAACGGGAAGCGCAGGTTTCCAGTGAAATACGCGTTCCCAAGTGCAACCTGGAACGAGCCAAGGAAGGAAAGCCCGAATAAATGGGAAGCGCCCCTATTTATCGGCAATCATTCCCTCAATCATGCCCAAGACCTCACCTACACGCGCAATTGCCGCGTCTCGGTCGAATGTCTCTCCCATTTCGTCGAAGGCGTCGTATCGGTACTGAACGGCGTACGGATTGAACGCGATCAGGTCAAGAAGCGGTTCCACGGAGCAACCGCGTTCCGCGATTAGCCTCAGTAATAGCGAGATGTCGTGCGTATGTGGGTACTCGATATCAAGCAAGCACAGCCATGCCTTGAGCGCCTTTTCGATTAGCTGCTGGGCGTGAAAACCAAAGATTTCGTCCGCGAATACTTCCGGGTCGGTCATAGCACCGAGCGCGCGCCAATCCTTCTTGGCTGCCTGGATGAGTTGCCGTGCTTCGTCACAGGCTGCCATGCAGTATCCGCCCCTCGCGCAATGCTCGCGCGATGATGTGATTGCGCGCGCCGCGCCAACGCTCGACTTCATCGCGAGTGTACACCAGGATGTCCTTCGCGACGGCAAACCCGGCCAGGGCCCGCCAGAGCCGCGTCATTTCCGCCCGCCGGTCTTTGCCGCGTCCGAAGGGCCCGTTCTCGACCACCAGGAAGTCCACATCCGACCCGGGGACGGCCTTGCCCGTCGCGTGAGAGCCGAAAAGAATGATGGCTTCCGGTTCGACCTCGCGCACGACGACGGCGGCCATTTCCCGAATCAATTCGTCGGTTGCCACGGTCATGGACCACACCTCCGCAAACGGCATTCCGTACGCTACGGTCTGATTATCCTTAAGGACTCCATCGGAATCAATCCGTTGGTGTCATGTGTGGTGACCTCGGAGTGCGCTTGGGGGTGTAGTGCGTCAGGCGGCGTGGGGAATCGGAAGCGCAGCTTCCTATGAAAAACGCGTTCCCAAGTGCAACTTGGGAACGAGTATGAACCGCCCCATCTCTCCGGGCTTCCGGCGTCACAAGGCATCCTGCTTATCGGGAGCCGTATCAGCCACTTTAGACATGGCCCGGAGGAATTTTTTCCGGTCCGCTCGCGAGACCCGTTGCAGCAGGTACTCGGCGGCTTCCAGCGCGGCCACTTTCTCCGCAATGGCCAGCGTGGCCAACTGGTTGATGGACACGTTTTCCCGTTCGGCCAGTTTCCGGATTTCCTCATGCAACGAATCCGGCAAACGCAGACTGATCGTGCTCATCCTTTCTCTCCAATCTGGTCCAGGAACGCCCGCGGCGTGACGATCTTGACGCCGAATCGCGCCGCGCGCTGGAGTTCCCGCATCCTGGGCCGAAGGCCCATGACATGATAGCCCAGGGCAACGCCCTGGGAAAATACGCGCATCCTCGATGTGAAGCCCTTAAAGGGCGTAACAGTCAAAGAGCCTTTGTAAGCCGCCAAGTTCCGCCCTTTCAGGGCTTTGTATATTCTGGCCATTCCTTTTCCCAGGGCGTTGCCCTGGGCTGTCTTATCCGGCTCCTTCAGAGCCGTGCCATTCGCTCAATCGCACAAGCGCGCGGTCCCAGTAGTGGGGGTAAAATGTGGATTTGTCCTCGTTCCCAAGTGCAACTTGGGAACGAGCGCCTTTCCGGAACGGTTCGTAGTACACGCTTCAGCGTGTCGTCAAGTTCTTACTACAAACGCGATCCTGACAGCACGTCCGCGGGATGTTCCGGGAAGCCGCGCACGCCGCGGGAACCGTCGAATTGGTAGATGCGCTCGCGGGGGCGCTGCGCGAAGGGATACGCGCGGAGACGTCCGTTTTCGAGCGCGCGGTCCACATTCGGGCGCGCCAGCGACGCCTCGGCGATCGCGCGCAATTCACGAGCTACTTCCGGCGCGTCGTTCAGCCGCTGCGTAAGTTCATGCGGGTCCTCGGCAACGTTGAAGAGTTGTTCCCGTCCGCCGTTCGCCATGTAGATGTATTTCCAGGGTCCGCGGCGCACCATGACCTTGAACAACGGCGTGGCCGGGTTGCCGTAGAGGCCGATGAGGTATTCGCGCGGGGAAGCGCTGCCGTCAAGCATCCCGAGCACGTCGATGCCCTCGCGCGCATCGATCGCGCCCGCCGCGCCCGTGGCAATACCGAACAGGTCCGCCAGGCACACCAATTCCTCGCGGCGCGCGTCTTGCTGCAGCCGCGCGGGCCAACTGACGAGAAACGGCACGTGGCAGGCCGCCTCGAAGTAACTTTCCTTCTGCCACGCATTGTGGTCGCCGAGATGGTCGCCGTGGTCCGAGAAGAAGCAAATCACCGTGTTGTCGGCGTCGGGCCGGGCCTCGACGGCGTCGAGGATGCGCCCGAGGCACTGGTCGATGTACGAGAGTTCGCCGTAGTACCGCGCCCGCAGCACGCGCGCGTGGGGATCGTTAATCTCTTCGGCCCAGATGGCGTAGTTCATCCACGTGACTTGCTCGTCCATGTGGTCCAGCGCGAGGTCGCCCCGGACCGGGTTCGGCATGCGGTCCGGGTCGTACATGCGGTTGAACGGGATCGGCGGGGCCAGCGGCGGGTGCGGCCCGATGAAGGAGACAAAGCCGAAGTAAGGGCGCTTGTCCCGCACGCCGATTTGTTCGACGGCGCGGTCCGCCGCCCACGCCTCGACGCCGAGCGCGGCGGGCAGCGGGCTCATCTGCGGCATGTAATACATCTCCGTCCGCTCGCCCATGAGCGCCTCGATGAAATCATACTCGGGGTACTCGTTGGCAATGAACGAGGCATAGTCGTCCCGGGCGCGGTGCTCGGGCGATCCGTACATTTCCCCGCTGTGCAGGTGGACTTCGTAGCCGATGTCTTCGTCCCAGGGCATCGTGTGGAACTTGCCAATGCCAAATGTGCGATAGCCGAGCCGCGACATCGTCCGCGCGAGATACAGCCCGCAGCGTTTTTCCATGTCCGCCGCCTGACCCGGCACGGGATCGGGCCGCGCGTTTCCGTAAATAGTGGTGGTCGGTTCGAAACAACCCGTGCGAATGGTGTATCGCGCGGCCACGCACACCGGGCACGTCGAATAGCCGTTCAGGAACGTCACGCCACGCCGCACGAGTCGGTCCATGTTCGGCGTATAGATGTTCTCGTTGCCGAGCGCCGCAATCGTGTCGAACCGCTGCTGGTCCGTCATGATAAACAGCACGTTGGGACGGTCCGGCGCCGGCACGGCGGCCTCCCGAACCGTCGCGCACCGCGTTAATGATGTCGCGGCCGCCGTTGTCGCCGCCGCACTGAGGAAATCGCGTCTGCTGAGTGTCCTGCCCATCGTAAACCTCGCTCTCGGGCGCCGTCCGCCGTGTGAGACTTGATCTTCCACATTCCGCGGGCGCGACGCAATCTCACCAAGTCGTTCTTCCGATCACGGTCGCCTGCGCGTTCGCTCAACGATCGACCCGCCGCCATGCGGGATCGTCCGGGGCCTTGTACTCGCACGGGCAGAACCGCATTTTGTAGTTCATGCTTGGACAATCGCGGATGTAGTACCCCAGGTAGTAATGGTCCATGCCCCACTGACGGGCCAGGTCGATCTCGTACAGGGCGGAATAGGTGCCGGGGCTGTACCGCGCGAACGCCGGGTCAAAGTAGAAGTAGACTGAAGACAAGGCGTTTTCGAGCCGGTCGAGAATGCCGACGCCCGCGAGGCGGTCGCCCGCCCGTAGTTGGAATTCCAGCGTGCGTGGACCGAGGCAGGAATCGACTAGAAAGCGCGTGTACGACGTTGCGTCCGGCGTCTTGTCCTCCGAACGGTGCTGATACCGCAGATACGCCGCATAAAGGCGTGTTTTCTCGTCCGTGTAGGTCGGCGTATGAAACGTCACCCGAAACGCGCGGCTGCCCCGGTTCCAGATGCGCCGTTGTTCCTTCGTGCGTCGAGACTCCCGGACGAGCACGCGCAGCGTCTTGCACTCGGCGCAGGCGTGACATGCGGGGCGATATACGAATCCGCCGTTGCGGCGATAACCCGCGGCGAGCAGCGCCTCGTAATGGGGTGCGGCCAGTACGCCGTCACACAACCGGAACGTGGCCACGCGGTCGGGAAGGTAGGGGCATTCGTCGGGCACGTTGCCCATGTGGCTCAGCTCCTCGACGAGGCCCAAGGAGGGCGCGGTCCCGTATGCGACGGGTTCGGTGTATGTCGACCAAGGCTCTTCAGTCATCGATTTCGCGCCTGATTGCGCTCTGCGCGCGCGTAGTATTGAAACACAGCGCGCGCGGCCAGACAAGGAAGCGGGGTTCGGGGACAGGCGTCCCGCGGCGCGCGGGACGGGGCGCGGGCTTGCGGCTTGGGGCTTGGGGACAGGCACGTCTCCCCCGCCTTCGGCGGACTCGCTTGTGCCAGTCCCCGGGGAAGAGATTTCATGTACGATAGACCGGCTTGGATAGACGCATGGCGTGAACCATGGAGGAAGAAGCAAATGATTCGCGTATCGCCCGTTCCGACCGAGGGCGCGCCCGCGCTCAGTCTCGAAGTGGCCTGGGCCGACGGCCAGTTCGTCTTGATCGTGACGGACAGGGGCCTCGTGGCCTGCGGTGTCGTGGATAAGGAGGTCATGGACCGTTTCGGCGCGGCCATCGCCATCGCGCGCGGCACGCCCGAACACCCCCTCGTCACGACGGACGACCTGCTCAATGCGAGGATCGCGGATGTAACGGGCAAGGCCGCCGCGCTCGGGGTGCGAGCCGGGATGACTGGGCGGGAAGCCTTGGCAATCCTGTCCTCCTGAGGATTTCGCTATGGGAGGAGAAACAGGCGTCCTTCCCCGGCGTCAAGCGAGATCTGCAGGCCGTCGAGGTCCGGGCTGTCGTCCGTCACGGCGCATTCCTCGCCCGTGGCCGGGTCCACTTCACGAACAGCGTCGATCTCCGCGTCGAATTCGACGGTGGGCCACGCAGTGTAGGCAAAATGGTAGTTCATGATCATGACGGCGCGCCGTCCGTCCGCGTGTCGAAACGCGCCGATGAGCAGGTCATGCTCGGGGTCATAGTCCACGCGGCCAAGGCTTCTCACCGGCGTTCCCGCAAGCACGGCGGCGGGTTCATCGCCCGGCTTCACGCGAAACACGCCGGTTGACGTGAGCCGCATCAAGGTGGACCCGAGGTTGCGGACAACCCGGTTGATGCGACGAGCCTGTTCATAATGGCGGGTCTTGCGTCCGTCCCGCGCAATGATTGCGCCGCCTTTGGGAAATTCGCCGCCCCCGGGCGTGTAGTAGCAGAAGTAGAGCACACCTTTTCCGCCGTAACAGAGCGTGGCATGGACCTGCCAGCGGAGTTGGGCCTCGGTCGGGTCCGTGTGGGGTCCGTATGGCATGGTATTGAAGAAATTCCAGAAGGGGATGCCCGCGTCGAGCGAGTGCGCGCGCATAACCTCCAGATTCGCGCAATATGCGGCGCGTCCGTCGGCGCCCGGTTTGAAGATCGGGTAATGGTCCATGCTGAGCACATCAGGCTGGACTTCCGCGACGAATCGCGCGACGTGTTCCTCGTAGGTCTCCGTACCCAGTTGTTCTTTGCTCGCATAGTTGGGAAAGAGGTTGATGTAGGCTAGCTTTCCCGGTCGCGCGGCGCGAATCGCGTCCACCTGTTCGCGCAGCGCCGGGAAGTCCCGTGCATTTGGCTCGTCACGCACCAGATATCCGCGGCAAGGGGGCGAGTCGGGCAGACCCGTCGGGTCCGGTGTGACCATCGGAAGGAGCACGTCCAGCCCATACTTGCGGCAGAGGCGCAGTTGATGATCCGCCGCCTCCTCCGTGCGTGCTTGGAAGCCGATCACCAGCGAGAAGCCGGCTTCGGCAATCTCGCGGTACCGTTCATCCGCTTGATCGTCCAGCGGCGGGTCCACCCAGAAGCCGATTACGAAGCGATCCTGCACGAATCGGTCCGCGGCGATGCCGTCCGCGTTCACGCCTACAACACAGCACGTGGTGATAAGACTCAGAAGAGGCTTCATGATAATGGCTCCCTTTCGCGGCGACGCATCCGCATATGTCTTCCGTCGTAACATTATTGGCAATCGGCGTGCAAATTGCCGGGCCGGAAGGACATAATCACGCAACGATTCCGTCCGCGGTCTATGTGGGTTTCAGCAAATGGCGACGCCGGATAAACGATTAGCGTTGCAGGCCGGGCTCGGGCCGGCATTGGCCTATCACGAAGCGACGAAGCATCATCCCCACCGTTATGCGCGGTCGCTCGGTTACATGGACTTGGCGAATCAGCCGAATCCGTTTCGCCGCTACGCGGGCGCGCCGCTGTTCCTGTTGCCGTTCCCTGAGTCCGACGACTCGCCCGCCTTTGACCGGCTGTACGCGCCGAGGGGCATTCCGTCGCGCCCCGTCGATGCCTTGTCCATCGGCGAGTTCTTCGAGTGCGCGCTCGGCCTTTCCGCGTGGAAGGAGTACCGGGGGACAAGGTGGGAGTTGCGCTGCAATCCGTCGAGCGGCAATCTTCACCCCACCGAAGGCTATCTCATCTCGGATTTCGCGGGACCGCCCGCCGTCTATCATTACGCGCCGAAGGAGCACGGTCTGGAACGGCGCTGCGTATTTGCGGAGTCGGCATGGCGGGCGCTGCGCGCGGGTTTTCCGGAAGGCGCGTACTTCGTTGGGCTCACGTCCGTGCAGTGGCGCGAAATATGGAAATACGGCGAGCGGGCGTACCGGTACTGCAATCACGACGTGGGGCATGCCGTGGCCGCATTGAGTTGTTCCGGCGCCGCGCTCGGGTGGCGCGTCGCGCTTCTGGACGCGCTCTCGGATGAGGACGTGGCCGCGTTGCTCGGCCTCGACCGCGAACAGGACCGCCGCGCCGCGGAAATCGAGCACCCGGACCTGTTGGCGGCGGTCGCGCCGGCGAATCACGCGGCGGCGATTCCCAACGGCTTGTGGATGGACGAGGACGGACGCACACGGACGGACACAGACGTGGCGGCGGTGGTGCGGGCGGTGGCCGGAGCCGTCTGGACCGGCGCGGCGAATCGACTCAGCGCCGATCATGTGCCGTGGGACATCATCGAGACCGTCACGACGGCGTGCCGGAAACCGCGGACCGGAATGCGCGGCTATGCGCCGCCGCAAGCGGGTAGCGGCGGTGAGGCCGCGCCCGCGTCGGGGCCGTCGGCCCGCCGCATCTTCCAGCAGCGGCGCAGCGCGGTGGACATGGACGGCGCGACGGGCATCTCCGCGGCGGCCTTCTATCGCATCCTTGAGAGGACCATGCCGGATGCGGCGCGGCCGCCGTGGTGGAGCGTCGCCCCCGAACCGCGCATTCACCTCGGGCTGTTTGTGCACCGCGTGACCGGGCTACCGTTGGGTCTGTATCTGCTCGCGCGCGACCCCGGCGAAGTAGGCGCCCTGCGCGAGGCGATGCGGGGAAGATCGGGGCAAGCCGGCACGCCTTGGTTGTGGAAGAAGCCCGAAGATGCCCCGGCGGCGCTGCCCCTGTTTTGTCTCGATACCGGCGACTACCGCCGGGCGGCGACCGAGGCGAGTTGTCATCAGGATATCGCGGGCGACGGCGCGTTCTGCGTTACGATGTTCGCCAGGATGGACGACCGGGCCGCCGATTCGCCGGGCGGCCCGTGGCGTTATCCCCGCCTGTTCTGGGAAGCCGGGATGGTGGGTCAGGTGTTATATCTCGAAGCGGAGCGCGCGGGCGTGCGCGGCACGGGCATCGGCTGCTACTTCGATGACGTCGTGCATGCCTGCTTCGGCCTGCGTGATCAACGATACCAGTCGCTCTATCATTTCACGATCGGCGGCCCGGTCGAGGACCCGCGGCTGCGCTCGCTGCCGCCCTATAAGCGGGATCGGCGGGAAACGCCCGCAGGCGTGATTGAATCCTCTTGAGCGTCTTGGCGGTCCATGTATCGGGCGGCGGGATGAACACGAAAAGACGACTTGGCGGCGTCGGCCCCGTCCGGCGCGATAAGCGAAGGAATGTACAATGATCAATTCAAGACATGACGATCAACGTTTGATGGCGCTTGTGCTGCTTGTAACGGCGGCGGCCTTTCTGGCGCCGGGCTGCGCCACGCCGTACCACATGTACCTGACCTGGCAGGGCGATCCGTCGACGACCATGACGGTGAACTTCCAGACGCCCCGCGCCGCACCCGAAGGCATTGTGTATTACGACACGGCACCGCACGGACAGGATTTCGAGGCTTACCGATTCCGCGCCGCGGCCGCGCCGCACAGGGTGCCGGGCATCGAGGACAAGCGCGCGGTGTACAGCGTCGAACTCGCCAATCTGGAGCCGGGATCGACTTACTATTTCATCTACGGCGTCGAGGGCAGGCGGTTTTCCGCGCCGCAGCAGTTTCGCACCGTCCCGAACGACGGATCGCCGGTCCGCTTCGTGGTCGGCGGCGACGTGAGCGTGCATCCGCGCGCGCGGCGGCTCCTGCGGCAAGCCGCCGCCACGGACCCGGATTTCGTGGTTATCGGCGGCGACATCGCCTACGCGAACGGCGATCCGAAGAACCTGTGGCTCTGGGATTACTGGCTGCAGATATGGCGCAATTCGTTGCGCACCCAAGAGAAGCGGGTGATTCCCGGCGTGTTCGCGCTAGGCAACCACGAGACCAACGACGATTTCGAGGAACCGGAACGTAACGCCCCGTTCTTCTTCGGGTTCTTCGCGCAGGGGGGATCGCCCTATTTCGCGCTGCAATTCGGTCCCGATCTGGCCCTGATAATGCTCGATTCCGGCCATACCGTGCCCCATGACGGCGCGCAGAAGGAATGGCTTGAAGCCACTTTGCAGGAACTTGAAGACGTGCCGTTGAAAATGGCGGTCTACCACGTGCCGTTCTATCCCAGTCATCGCGGATTCGACGGCAGCCTTTCCGTAGCGGGCCGTGAACACTGGCTGCCGCTCTTCGACGCCCACGGCGTGGCCGCCGGCTTCGAGCATCACGACCACACCTTCAAGCGCACGAAGCCGCTGCGGGGCGGGCAGGTTGACCCCGAGGGCACGGTGTATCTCGGAGACGGCTGCATGGGCGTTCCGCCGCGCGAGATCAAGAACGAAGGGGCGTGGTACCTCGAAAAGGCGTCTGGCACGCCGCATTTCTGGCTGGTCACCGTGGCCGACGGCGCCGCAACCTACGAGGCGATTGACATACACGGCGAGGTCTTTGACCGTTACCCGGAAGACTGAGGCGTCCCGGCGCGCCGGTTCGGCGAATCGCTGGATTCTCTCCGTGGCGCTGTGCTACGATGCCCTCCTCTGAGGAACAGCAAGCCGGCGGCTTCGCGTCGCCGGCTTTTCTTCAAGAACCCACTTATGAAAACTGAGGACCGGACTATGAAACGGCGGCGGATCGGCGCGGTGACCTTCGACCTGTGGGACTGCCTGTTCCGCGACGACACCGACGAACCGAAACGCAAGGCGGCGGGGTTGCCCCCGAAGCCCGTCGCGCGTCGTGACGCCTTTTTCAACGCCGTGGGGAAACATGCGCCCATGGACCGCGCGGTCTCCGACGCGGCGTATAACGTCATGGAAGCGGCGTTCAGCAAGGTCTGGCATGATGAGCACGTGACATGGCGCGTAGTCGAACGGTTGAACGTTCTGCTGAAGGGGCTGAACCTGACGCTTCCCCAGGACGAACTCGATGCCCTGGTCAAGGTCTATGAAACCATGGAACTCGATTATCGCCCGGACCCGGCCCCCGGCGCGGTCGAGGCGCTTGGGGCGCTGCACGGCAAATATCCGCTGGCCGTCGTTTCGGACACGGTCTACACGCCCGGCTGGGGCTTGCGCGAACTGCTCCGGGGCGCGGGCATGTTTCCCTATTTCGATTGCTTCGTGTTTTCGGATGAGAACGGCCACTCGAAACCGCACCCGTCGGTGTTCGAGGCGGTCGCGAAGCACTTCAACATCGCGATTTCCGACATCGTGCACGTTGGCGACCGCCCGCACAACGACATCGGCGGCCCCCATGCGGTGGGTGCGCGGGGCGTGCTGCTGACGGTCGTCAAGCAGCGCCCGCTCGATGGGCACACGCCCGACGCCGTCTGCGACGAGTACGCCAAGCTGCCCGCCATCCTGGCCGCGCTCGAAGTGTGAACATGGCCCACGTCACCCATACTCGCACTCCTACTCGTTTTCGTAATCGACCACGGTTCCCGTGGATCACGTGTCCGGATGCGCCAATTGGCGCCAGGCAAACCGCGACTTAGGAGAAGCGACAATGGCAAAGCGCTTGCGCGTTTTCATCCCCGACGGCTACCCCATCGAGAGTCGGGAACAGTTTAATCAGGTCGGGATGCGGCTCGCCGCCGTGTTGTACGGCGACCTGCTTCAGAAATACGTGCCTGACGCGGAGTATGACATCTGGTACAGCAGCGATCCGGGCGCGCAGCCGCCGACCGATGAACAACTGGCGGACTATGACGCCGTGATCTGGCCCGGCTGCAACCTCACGATCTACCACGACGACGATCCGCGCGTGCAGCAACATCTGAAACTCTGCGCCCGCGTCTACGAGGCCGGGCTCCCCCAAATCGGCAGTTGCTGGGGCATCCAGCTTGCCACGTCCGTCGCCGGCGGCAAGACCGAGGCGCACCCGGGCGGGCGCGAGATGGGTATCGCCGCGAAAATCCGCCTTACAGACGCCGGGAAGTCCCACCCCATGATGGAGGGCAAACCCGAGGTCTACTCCCACTTCGTCAGCCATGACGACCATGTCGTCCGCCTCCCCGAATGCGCCACGCGCCTCGCCGGCAACGACTGGAGTCCCGTGCAGGCTGTCGAGGTGAAGTACAAGAACGGCATCTTCTGGGCCACCCAGTACCATCCCGAATACAACCTCCACGAGATGGCCGCGCTGATCCTCGCGCGCGAAGAACGTCTGATCAAGTTCGGATTCTTCCGGGACGGCGCCGACGTGCGCCACTACGTGGACGCATTGGAGGCGGTGCACCGGGACCCGAGCAGAAAAGACATTCGCTGGCAACTCAAGATCGACGACAGCATTGTCGATGACGGCATCCGCGAACGCGAATTCGCAAACTGGTTGAAATATCTCGTCCTGCCACGCCGTCAGAGTTGAGCCATATCGCTGCTCACGCGGGCTTCCGCTACGGCGCGTCACCGCTTCTTGGCGCTCCCGCCTCGATCATTGCACGGAACGGAAGAAACTCCCAAAAGCAACGAGGGAAAGCGAAGCCGCTTTCCCTCGCGTCTTGGACGCATACCTGGCCACTGCGCTCCCTCTATACCGATCCCGGACAGAACCCATCTTCCGTGCCCTCATCCGGGCACGGACGGTAGCCGCCCGAGTTGTAGAACTGAATCATCCGCAGCATCTCGGTGAGATTGATGCGCCAATCCTGCGGGTCGTAATCGCCCGAATGAGGATCGCAATCCGTGCTGCCCGGGCCGGGCGCGAACCCATCCTCACTTTCCGGGTCGCAATGCAGTCCATCGGAATTGAAGAACTGGATTCCGCGCAACAACTCGGTCAGGTTGATTGTACCGTCGTTATTCGGGTCGCTCGCATGCGCGCAGGGGGCCACTTTGATTTTGCACGGGGCCGTTGTGAAGCTGCCGCCGGACCAGGTGATCTGCACGGTGTAGACTCCGGCGTCGTTACAGGAGACCACCGGGATATTGAGACACGGGCCGGTGGTCGTGGCAATCAGTACGCTGTTCCTGAACCACTGAAACGTGACATTTGTCCCGACGCAGTCAAAGTTGCCCGAGACGCAAATCTGCGCCGCCGCGCCCCGCACCAGCGGTTGCGTGGGACAGATGATGACGACGTCACAGGGATCATGTTCGCCTTCGCCCTCGCCTTCGCAACCCGGGATAGGGATGTGCGAGCAGGAGCCTGTCGTGGGATTGCAGAAATCCTCCGTGCAGGGGTCACCATCGTCGCAGTCGAAATCGGTTGCACAGGGTTCTCCCTCGCCTTCGCCCTCGCCTTCGCAACCCGGGATAGGGATGTGCGAGCAGGACCCTGTCGTGGGATTGCAGAAGTCCTCCGTGCAAGGGTCGCCGTCGTCGCAATCAAAGTCGGTCGCACACGGCTCGCCTTCGCCCTCGCCTTCGCCTTCGCCTTCGCCCTCGCCCTCGCCCTCGCCCTCGCCTGCGCCGGGACACCTCGGCACCTTGATACAGTGGTGACCGTAGCAGCAGGTATC
>JAKQEQ010000031.1 GCA_029556545.1 Candidatus Hydrogenedentota bacterium | reverse complement strand
GCGAACCTATCGTGGGAGCGTCGCGGCCGCGGGTACGTACGTGGACTGGGCGACTCTTCTTCGCCGTGTGTTCGACGTACGTGCCGAATGCCCGAGGTGCGGCGGAACACTTCGGTTCATCGCCACGATCACTGAGGAGTCGGCGATCACCAAGATTCTCGATAGCCTTGGGTTTGCCTCGAGCCCACCCCTTCGGCGCGCACGCGCTCCGGACCCACAACTGGACTTCGACCCGGTGCTGTCCGTGGCGTAGCTGCTGGTCGCGGAGGGCACCAGGGTGTTCGCTGCGGGCAAGCGCGGCGACGCATCGGTGCGTCTTCCCTTCGCGCTCACTCCATGAATCCGCCCTGCTTCCGTCGAGACTGCCTCCACGCGGACATGACGACGTGACCCGGAGGGTGTGTTGACATGCGAAGGGCGTTCGATTTCCGGCTGCGCCCAACTGAGTCTGCGTCTCGGCAAGCTCGGGCGCGTGGATGCGCACGGCCGCGTGCAGCCCGACGACGAGGACCTGGACGCGAGGTTCGCGAGCCGAGGCAAGCCGTGGTGCGCGGACATCGACGGATACAGTCTGCATGCTGGGGTGACCGTGCGCGGCAACGACGCCGTCGGCCGGGAGAACCTATGTCGATACGTGCTTCGTCATCCCATCAGCTTGTCGCGCCTTGGCCTCACGAGCGACGGGCGGGTCGCCTACCAGATGAAGTACCCAAGGGGAAGCAGGACCCATCTGCTGATGGAACCGGTGCAGTTTCTTGCACGTCTCGCGAGCCTGGTACCCCCACCGCGTCATCCGTTGGTTCGGTACGTGGGCGTGCTGTCGAGCGCGTCGCGATGGCGTGAGCACGTCGTGCCCAAACCCGAGGACACCAAGCACCGGCAAGAACGCCCGAGCAAGCCGCAACCCCCGGCGCTGACCAAGACCACGGACGTGTCGTCCACGCTTGCGGGCACGTCTCCCACCGCGGAGCCCGAAGCACAGCGAACCTATCGTGGGAGCGTCGCGGCCGCGGGTACGTACGTGGACTGGGCGACTCTTCTTCGCCGTGTGTTCGACGTACGTGCCGAATGCCCGAGGTGCGGCGGAACACTTCGGTTCATCGCCACGATCACTGAGGAGTC